>JANWHW010000001.1 GCA_025450195.1 Solirubrobacterales bacterium
ACGAAGGCGCGCATCTTGCACATCTCCTCGACGAACCGCACGCCGGCGTTGACGAAGAAGGAGATCCGGGCGACGACGCTGGCGAACTCCTCGGGCGGCACCTGCCCCGAGTCGCGCACGGCGTCCAGCACGGCGACCGCCGTCGACATGGCGTACGCGATCTCCTGCACCGGCGTGGCCCCGGCCTCCTGCAGGTGGTAGCTGCAGATGTTGGTCGGGTTCCAGCTCGGCACCTCGTTGACGGTGAAGGCGACCATGTCGGCGATCAACCGCATCGAGGGCTCGGGCGGGAAGGCGTAGGTGCCGCGCGAGAGGTACTCCTTGATGATGTCGTTCTGAGTCGTGCCCTTCAGCTTTGAGCGCTCGACGCCGTTTTCCTCGGCGACGGTGACGTAGAGGCCGAGCAGCCACGCGGCGGTCGCGTTGATCGTCATCGAGGTGTTCATCTCGTCGAGCGGGATGCCGTCGAAGAGTTGGTGCATGTCTCTCTTGTGGGCGATCGAGACGCCCACCTTCCCGACCTCTCCACGAGCGAGGACGTGATCGGGGTCATAGCCCGTCTGCGTGGGGAGATCGAAGGCGACCGAGAGGCCGGTCTGGCCCTTTTTCAGGTTGCGCCTGTAGAGCTCGTTGGAGCGGCGGGCGTCGGAGTGCCCCGCATAGGTGCGCATCACCCAGGGGCGGTCTCGCTCGGAAAGGCGATGGTCGGGCATTGACCAATGATATTTGCCACAAGCCCAGGCGGGGAAAGACAGCATTCATGGGCGCCGTCCGCATCTTTTCTGTCGGTTTGTGTTTTACGCTGCTGTAGGCGCGGGGCGAAGGTGCGCACTCGCTTTCCGACCGCTCGCGATGCGCGACGCACGACATTTGACTCCATGAGACTGCGCTCAAAAATCGGCACGCTTGCCGCGTTCGCGGTAGTTCTTGTGCTGGCGGCTCATGCTGTGGCGGCATCGCCGATCGGCATCTACCGCAACAGCATGGAGACGAAAGAGCAACGTGCCGAGGTGACGAAGCTCTTTGGCAATCGCTGTGGGAGCGGCGGCTCCGACCACGCTTTCCGAATCATGGTCGGCAAGAGCACGATGGAATGTGGGTATCGCGCCCCGGTAGTTGGCCGGGATCTGGAGATCTCCGCTACGGCGCGGCTCCTGAGCAGCACTCCAGAGTCGATTCGTCACGGTGCTTTCCTGGGGGTGGATCTGCGAGCCGGCGAAGCGGGGGCCCACTACCAGCTGGCGGTCTTCCCGCTTCAACGCAAGGCACAGCTGCTCAAGACCCTGAGCAACGGGGAAGTCAAATACCTCCACATCGAGAAGGACGTTTCCACTGTGAAGGGCGTCAACCGTGCCAATGAGTTGCGACTTCGCGCCTTCAACGTCACTCATGGCACGGACAAAGGGGGCTGCCGCATCCTCGCTTTCGTCGGCAGCACTCGGGTCGCCGACGTCATCGATCCTGCTGCCGGCGAGCTCGAAGGGCGCGCGGCCGGCTTCTCGGTGGGTGCGACCCGAAAGCCCAAAGGGGTCGTCGGGAGCGTCGACGACGTCGTGATTCGCGTTCCGAATCCAGTCGAATAGTGCGGCTGGACGGCACACCCCGATGTCCACGACAACCATTGAGCGACCGAAGCTGGGAGGCCCGGGTGCGGGGCTGGGAGGCGAGTGGCGCGTGATCGTCCGCAACGACAATCACAACACCTTCGACCATGTCGCCTCGACGCTGGCGCAGGTGCTCCCTGGCGTCTCGATCGACCATGGGCACCAGATCGCCGATCGCATTCACAACAGCGGCCAGGCGATCGTCTGGTCGGGCCCCCAGGAGCCGGCGGAGCACTACTGGGAGCAGCTCAGGGAAGCGGGTCTGACGATGGCCCCGCTGGAGCGGTCGTGACGAGCTCCCGCCATCGGCGCGGCGGCCTCCGGGCATTCCTGATCGCCATCCTCGCCCTGCTGGCGCTGCCGGGCCTGGCGACTGCGGACCCGGCCCTGCTACCCAAATTCCAAGACGAAGTCGTCTTCTCCGGCCTCGAACAGCCGACCAACTTCCGCTTCGCCGCCGACGGTCGCGTCTTCGTCGCCGAGAAGCCGGGCCAGATTCTCGTCTTCGACGACCTCGAAGACACGACCCCGGACGTCTTCGCCGACCTGCGGGGAGACGTCTATGACAACGGCGATCGTGGCCTGCTCGGGCTTGAGCTCGACCCTGAATTCACCAAAGGCCGGCCATACGTCTACGCGCTCTACACCTGGGATCACGTGCTGAGCAACCCAACCCCCTGGGATCCGAAAGACCCCGAATACGGTACCCCAGGGGTCAGCGGCGACCCCGGCTGCAAAGACCAGAACCCCAGCAATTCCTGTTTGGTCAGCGGCCGTCTCGTCCGCCTCACCGAGAACTTGCTGAGTCCGAACCACGCGGTAGAAGAAGGCGGCCTGCCGAAAGAGGAAGAGCTGGTCCAGGGTTGGTGCCAGCAGTTCTCCTCGCATTCGATCGGCGAGCTGCAGTTCGGGCCCGAAGGCGCGCTTTACGCCAGTGGCGGCGACGGTGCCGCCTACGAATCGATTGCCGATTACGGCCAGCTGGGCACGCTCCCCAACCCCTGCGGCGATCCGAACAAACCCGCGGGCACGGCACCGAGTCCGGTCTCAGAATCGCAGGGTGGGGCGCTGCGGGCGCAGAACCTGAAACTCCTCAACGGCGCGATCCTCCGCCTCAACCCCGACACTGGTGCCCCGTTCGCCGGCAACCCGCTGATCGGGAACGGCAACCTCAACGCCGAACGGACCGTCGCCAAGGGCTTCCGCAACCCCTTCCGCTTCACCTTCGACTCGCAGACCGGCGAGATCTACAGCGGCAACGTCGGCTCCTCGGAGATCGAGGAGATCGACCGCTTCCAGGCCCCACCGAGCTCGATCTACAACTCCGGCTGGCCCTGCTATGAGGGAATCCAGCGCCAGTTCCAGTTCAAGGAACTCGGCCTCAACGTCTGCAGCGCGCTCTATGCCGGCGAACCAACCTCGACCTCACTGCCCTTCTTCAACTACAGCCACAAACAAACTGTGGTGCCCGATGACGAATGTCCGACCGAATCGGGTTCGGCGGTCAGTGGGCTCTCCTTCTACGAGGGAAGCCAGTTTCCGGCTGAATACAAAGGCGCACTGTTCTTCGCCGACGCCGTCCGCGGCTGCATCTGGGCGATGTTCCCCGGTAGCGATGGCAATCCCGATCCCTCGACAACCGTCCGTTTCCTGCGCGAGGGCAACGTCTATCCCGGGGTCAAGATCAGCGAAGGCCCCGACGGCTACCTCTACTACGCCAATCTCCTCAGTGACGAAGGGGTTGGCGACGGCGAGATCCACCGCATCGCCTATCGTCCCAACTCTCCCACCGCACGCCTGGAGGCAAAACCGCCATTTGGGCTCTACGACTCCGAAGACAAATTCAAAACCACCCTCGACGCGAGCGGCTCCAGCGATCCGAACTCGGATCCGCTGACCTATGAATGGGACCTCGACGAAGACGGCACCTTCGAAGCCGGCAGCAGCGAAAAAGCTCTGACGTTCACTGAAGTCGAACAGGAAGAACGGGAAGCCAACAAACCGCAACCGCTGAGCCCGAACCGAGTGATCGCGGTTCGCGTCGAAGACGACGAAGGCTTCACCAGCACCGCTCGCGTCACCGTCTATCCGGGCAATGAGCCACCGGTGCCGACAATCACCAAACCGCTCGCCGGGTTCCAGTGGGGCGTTGGCGATGAGATCAAGCTCGGCGCGAAAGCGGTTGACTCGGAAATCGAATCGGAAAGCCATGAAATAACCACTCCGCTGTCTTATTACTGGGTGACCCGCATGGCTCACTGCCCCGATCCGGCGAACCCGAACGCTTGTCACGTGCATCCTCTGCAGACCTTCGCAGGCATCCGCTCACCCGAATTCACCGCCCCTCAGCACGATTACCCGTCATACATCGACGTCGTTCTGCGGGTTTCCGACAAACGCGGGCTCTCCGGCACCGCCACGCTCAAAATCAACCCGCGGACGGTGAACCTGTCACTAGCTTCCAATCCGTCCGGGATCGAACTGCTGGCCAGCTCGACGAAAGCGTTCTCACCCTTCTCCGTGTCGGCGATAGACGGCTCCGAAATCCAGCTCTCGGCGCCGCAGACGGCGGTGGTGGGAGGGAGGACCTACACCTTCTCCGGCTGGTCCGACGGCGGCGCTCGCGCCCATCCGATTCTGGTCAGCTCGGCTGTGACCAAATACACCGCTTCCTACACGACCCCGCCGGGGCCGCCACCACCGCCACGGACCCCCGACACCAAGCTCGGCCGTCATCCCAAGGCGAAGACGGCGAAGACGACGGCGACCTTCTCCTTCTCGTCCACCGTCGCCGGCTCCAGCTTTCAGTGCAAGCTCGACGGCAAGCCGAAACGCGCCTGCCGCTCGCCGAAGACCTACCGGAAACTGAAACCCGGGAAACACACCTTCAAAGCGTGGGCGACCGCCGGTGGGCGCACTGACCCGACGGCGGCGAAATTCGGCTGGAAGATCCAGCCCCCGCACCGGCGCTAGTCCCGCCGGCCAAGAGACGCCTGCCGGCCGCGCGCTCGAGGCGGTGCCTACTCGGCGGCGACGAGGGTGTGCCAGGCGGGCAGCAGCGGTAGGTCGTAGAGGTCGATGACGCTGGCTCGTGCTGCCTCGATCTCCTCCGAGTACCAGTAGCGCTCGAAGTCCGCGCGGTTCTCCCAGACCGACGATTGCCGGAACGCCAGCGGGTCGTCGATCGAGCGGATCAGCGACCAGCTCTTGGCGCCGAAGGCGGGCATCTTCGCCGCCGCCGGTTCCCAGGCATCGAGCCAGCGGTCGGCCCGGAAGGGGGCGATGTGCCAGTCGAGCGTGCAAACCTCAGCCATTGGAAACCCCTTTCGCGCTCATGCCCCAACCTCGGCTCGGATCGCTCCCGGGCCGTCCTCGTTCTTGCCCTCTTCCTCGGACTCGGCCCCGACCAGGATCGAGATCTTGCCCAGGTGCTTGTTTTCGTGCAGAAGCTGGTGCGCCTCGGCAACGCCGTCGAAGCCCATCGTCTGCCAGATCACCGGGCGGACCTTGCCCTCGGCCATCAGCTGGTTGGCCTTCATGCACTCGTAGGCGTTGGCGAAGTGCGAGCCGATGATCTGCTTTTGGCGCATCCACAGGTAGCGCACGTCGAAGTCGAGCTGGAAGCCGGAGGTGGCTCCGCAGATCACCACCTTGCCGAACGGCTTGACGACGAAGACCGA
>JANWHW010000002.1 GCA_025450195.1 Solirubrobacterales bacterium
CCGCGGCCCTCTCGGGATGGATCGAGCGCTACAACTACCGCAGACGACATGGCGCCCTCGGCCACCGGCCGCCTATTGCGCGGCTCAGGGAGCTAGCCGGAACAACGTGACTGGCATCTACAGCTAGGCCGGATGAGCAACGTGCTTAGGAGCTATATCTAGGGGGCGGCCTTTACGACGGGTCGCCGCTTATATCTAGGGTGCCATCTTTACGACGGTCGCCGTATAGAGCAAGCGGGCGTTGGAGTAGTAGCAGCCGTAGGTCTTGGTCTTACCGACGCCTTGCTGGGGATGGCCTTCCTGGATGTCGGCCTTGTCGGTGCACTCCCCCGGTTTGCGACTCCCGCGCCAGGTGTTGCTGTCCCCAATGTTGAAGGCAAACATCGGAGCCCAGGTTGGAATCGTCAGGGCGACCACCTGGCCACGCAGGATCGTCATCGGATGGTCGAGGGCGAAAATCACCCGGCGACCGAAATAGGGGTTGAGGATCTGCACCGGGCTCTGGCGCAACAGCTTGTACGCAGGGGGGCGTGAGCCTTCGATCCGCCGCAGGACCCCAATCCGGGCCTTTGACGGGCTACCGAGGAATTCGTTGAAGAAGGAGACCTCGTCGGTGGTATTGGTCCCATCGGCGCGCGACGGCCGCGCAAGCGTGATCGACCAGGCGACGATCTTGCCGTCGAACGGCGCCTCATACGGCTGCGGCAGGCCCCCTGCGATCGCCTGGAAGCCGGTCACGTGCCCCTCCACCCGGCAGGGAACGACCTCGATGTTGTTGACGACTTTGCCGGGGCACGAGGGTGGCGGCGTCGTCTCAGTGAGGCCAAGCTCCACAACGCGAGTCGGTGCTGAGCTGGCGGCCCCCGGCCGGATCGAGAAAACCAGCACGGCAAGCAGGCACGCAAAGGCCGCCATGACCAGCGCACGGGTGCGGGGAAGTCGGTTTTCGGCTGTTATCAGCAAGATCTCAACCTGCAACCCCGCCTCACAGCAAGGGTTGCGGCTCGGATTCTGCCGTTCGAGCCGGGCAGATGCGGGCCGCTGGGCATAACTGCACAATCCCGGCCAGGTAGGGTGCCAACCGAGATGAGCGCTCCCGACCAAGCCGCAAATTTCATTCCAGCCGGTCTTGCGTCGCTTGGAATCGAGGCCGATGAGGTCGAGTTGGCCGTGATCTCCGGCGCGCATCAGGTGTTCTGGCCCGGAATTCAGCAGCTGTTGGCTCTCGATACCCGAGATGTGGAGCCGGAGCGGAACCCCGACCTCTCCAAAGCGCCATGAGCGCGGAGCGAGCGCAGCGCGTTCGTAAGCGAGCGAAGTACGAGCAGTGGCAGTGAGCGCCCTCGACCTGTCCCTTCGCGAGCAGGCGGCGGAAATCGCCGCCGGCGATTGCGATCCGGCCGACCTGCTCGACGAGACACTGGCGCGAATCGAGCAGCGCAACCCGGCGCTCAACGCCGTCGTCGAGACTTTCCCCGAGCACTCACGCGAGATGCTCGCCGCGGCTCCCAACGGCCCCCTGCATGGCGTGCCGATCGTGATCAAGGACGAGTGGCCGCTGCCCTGGCGAGCGCAGCGCTTCGGTGCCGCCGAACTGCTCGAGCCCACCACTCCTGGGGAATCCGGCCCTTACCGGGCGCTGCGCGATGCCGGGGCGGTGATCGTCGGTGTCGGCAACATGCATGAGCTCGGTGCCGGCAGCACCGGCAACGTGTCCGTCTACGGCCCCGCGCGAAACCCGTGGAACACGGAGCGTTGCCCGGGGGGCTCCTCCAGCGGACCTGCCTCCGCGGTGGCGGGGCGACTCGTCGCCGGAGCGGTTGGAGCCGATGGGCTCGGCTCGATCCGCTTTCCCGCCGCCTACTGTGGATTGACCGGGTTGAAGCCAACCTTTGACCGCTCGGCGATGGACGGTCATCACATGGCCCCGGTCACAACGTTGATCGTCTCTGGGCCACTCTGCGCCGACGCGGCCGACTGCCGGTTGCTCGGGTCGGCTCTACATGGCGAAGAGCTCGCCGCAGGCGATGCATCTGGGCTGCGGATCGGCGTGGTGCGCGATGTGGTCTCCGAAGACGTAACCGCCGACGTGCGCGAGGCCTGCGACGCCGCGATCGAGACTCTGCGGGCAGAGACAGGCGGCGAGGTGCAAGAGATCTCGCTGCCAGACCTCGAGCTCTCCGCACTGGCGGCAATCCTGATCATCAACGCCGAGAGCCTCAACGGCACAACACCGCAGCAGTTCAATCATCTGCATCCCGACATCAGCCCGCTCAACCGCGGTGTCATGAAGTACCGGCTGCTGCTGCCCGCGGCGGCGATCGTGCAGGCCCAACGGGTGCGCACCCTGATGCGTCGCCGGCTTGCCGCGCTCTTTGAAGAGGTTGACGTGATCGCCTGGCCGACCATCCCCGCCCCCGCGCCGCCGCTCGAGTCCCCGGTCGTGGAGATCCCCTCCGGCATCCACAGCGCCGACCAGGCGAATGTGCGAGGAGCCGCGCTTGCCAACCTGACGGGGATCCCGGCGATCAGCGCCCCGGTCGGCTTCAGTGGCGAAGGCCTTCCGATCGCCCTTCAGCTTCAGGCCGCCTGGGGCCGCGACGAGTTGCTGCTAGACGCGGCGGAAGTCCTGGAGCGGGGTAACGAACGGCGCTGGGTGGAGTCGCGGCCGCCGCTGGCAGAAGCTGAGCCGACGGAGGTCTGACCAATGCCCGCGATCGTGGTCGAGGGCCTCGAGCGCGCCTTCGATGAGGTCCTTGCGGTTCAAGGCGTCGACCTTGAGGTCGACAGCGGCGAAATCTATGGCTTCCTGGGCCCCAACGGCGCGGGCAAGACGACGACGGTGCGCATGCTGACCACGCTGTTGATGCCGACGGGAGGGCGGGCAACGGTCGCAGGCCATGACGTGACTCATGAAGCGCGTGCGGTGCGTGCGTCGATCGGCGTCGCCCTCCAGGAGGCGGCACTCGACCCGCTGATGACGGGACGGGAGCTGATCCGCCTCCAGGCAACGCTGCAGGGGATCGGCAACGCCGAGGGCAAGCGCCGCGCCGATGCCCTGCTGGAGCGAGTCGACCTGATCGAGGCCGCGGATCGCAGGGTCGGCACCTATTCGGGCGGCATGCAGCGCCGCCTCGACCTCGCCGCGGCCCTGGTCCACGAACCGCGCGTGCTGTTCCTCGACGAGCCGACCACGGGCCTGGATCCGGTCAGCCGGAAAACGATCTGGGAGGAGGTTCGGCGCCTCAACGACGAGGGCACGACCGTATTCCTCACCACGCAGTACCTGGAGGAGGCAGACCAGCTGGCCGACAACGTCGGAATCATCGACCGGGGTCGGATCGTCGCTGAGGGCACGCCCGAGGCCCTAAAGGACGAGGTGGGCAGCCCACACATCAGGCTCACCTTGGCCGAGGGCTCGATCGCGGCCGCCGAGGAGGCCTGCGCGAAGATCGGCAGGCTGCTGCCTCCCGTTGACGGCAAGACGGTGCTGGTCGAGGTCGAGAACGGCGCCGCAGACATCCCGCTCGTCGTGCGAGCACTCGACGGCGAGGGCATCGAGGTGGGCTCGCTGGAGCTGGTCCAGCCGACGCTCGACGACGTTTTCGTCGCCAAGACCGGCTACCACCTCGCAGAGGAGGGCGAGGAGGGCACCGAGCAGGAGCAGGCCGAGAAGTGAGGCGGCTGGCGACCAACATCCGAGTGGTGCGGGCGCTCGGAATGCGCTCTGTCCGCCAGACCTTCCGCCGCCCGCAGCTGATGGCGCCGATCATCGTCTTCCCCACGCTTCTACTGGCCATCCAAACCGGCGGCGCGGGCTCTGCCGTCAACCTCCCGGGCTTCCCGGAAGTGCAGAGCTTCCTCCAGTTCATGCTTGCCGGGGCGATGATGCAATCGCTGATGCTGGCCGGCAACAGCGGCGGCATCGCCCTCGCGGTCGACATCGAGATGGGGTTCACCGACCGCCTTTTTGCGGCGCCAATCCCCCGCTTCACAATCGTCTTGGGGCGGCTGGCGGGCACCGCGGCGCTGGGGCTGTTCGCGTCGCTGTGGTTCCTGGCGATCGGCCTGATCTTCGGGGCGGAGATCGAGAGTGGCGTAGCGGGAGCGCTGATCGCGATCGTCCTGGTGACCACCTCGGCGATGGCGGTTGGAGGAATCGGCGCGGCGATCGCCCTGCGAACCGGTAGCGCGAGCGTCGTTCAGGGCCTCTTCCCGCTCGTCCTCGTCGTCCTCTTCATATCCACCGCCTTCTTCCCCCAGGAACTGATGATCGAGCCGGCGAAGACGCTCGCCGGGTACAACCCGCTCAGCTTCATCGTCGACGGGATCCGCGACCCGATGATCTCTGGGATCACTGCCTCCGACATGATCGGCGCGGTGCTGTCGATACTTGGCATCGTCGTGCTGGGGCTGGCGCTGAGCGCGCGAGCGCTGCGGCACCGGCTGAGGGTCGGCTGATGGAGGCGACAGTGACAGCTCCGTGGCGAACGAACCTGGCGATGATCAGGGCACTGATGGCACGGGCTAGGAACGAGCTGCTGCGGGTGCCGGGGGCGGCAATCCCAGGCGTGCTGGCGCCAACCATCTTCTTCTTGGGGCTGAATGGGGTGTTTGGCGCGCTCATCCAGCTGAACGGCTTCACCACCGGCAACTACGAGAGCTTCATCGTCCCGATCAGCATGATGCAGGGCGCGGGCTTCACCGGTGCGGCGGCCGGCGTCAACCTGGCTCGCGACATCGAACAGGGCTGGCTCGACCGGCTGCTCGTCTCCCCCGCTCCACGCTGGGTGCTGCTGGCCGGCACCGTGCTCGCCGCCAGCGCCCGCTCCCTGATCCCGGCCACCTTCGTGTTCTGCGTTGCGCTGGCGCTCGGCGCCACCTTTCCAGGCCTCGATGGCCTCCTCGTCACCTACGCAATGGTCGTCTCGATGGCGGCGGTGGCCGCCTGCTGGGGCTCGTTTCTGGCGCTTCGCTTCAAGAGCCAATCCGCGGCGCCGCTGATGCAGGCAGGGATGATGGCCGTGATCCTGACCACGACCGCGTACGCGCCGCTGGCGCTGCTGCAGGGCTGGCTTCAGGACATCGCCCGGATCAATCCGGTGACTCAGGTGGTCGAAGCAGCCCGCCAGGGTTTCATCGGCGGCGTCAGCTGGGCGGAAACCTGGCCGGGAGCGCTGGCGCTGGCGGGACTGCTGGTCGTGCTGGGCACCCTCGCACTGCGCGAAATGAACCGCACTGGGGCGTGAATCGCAAATCACCGCACCGACGGGCTGTCGACATCGCCGAACGAGTGCTGCGGCAGAACTGGATGGAGGGCGAGCGCGACGGCATCCGCTATGGCTACACCCAGCCCAGTCCAAGCCGCTATCCATGGCAGTGGTACTGGGACTCATGCTTCGCGGCAATCGTCTGGCGCCGCTTCGACCGTGAGCGCTCAAGGGCCGAGCTGGAGAGCCTGCTCGCGGCACAGCGACCCAACGGCTTCATCGGCCACACCATCTTTTGGGACCGCTCCGTCTCGCTGACCCGGCTCCCCTTCTACAACGTCACCTCCCGCAGCTCGTTTCAAACCGAGACGATCCAGCCGCCGCTGCTCGCCTGGGCCTGGCGAATCGCCGTTGGGGACCCCGCGAAGGAGCCCCGCATTGCGGCACAGGCTGACTGGTTGGCGGCCAACCGAGACCTGGACGGCGATGGGCTGCTGTGGATCGTCCAGCCCGACGAGTCGGGGTTGGACGCCTCGCCAAAGTTCGATCCGATCTGGGGCCGCAGGGCAAACGGGCGCATCGGCTTTCCCTGCCTGGTACGCCGCAACCGCCAGCTCGGCTTCGACGCACGGCGCGTGCGCGACCACGGCGGTCCGGTCGTCTGCGAGGTCCTGGTCAACACGATGTGGTCCCTCTCGCTGCAAGCGCTGGGCAGGCCATCGTCGACCGGGGCGATGGTCGAGCGCCTCTGGGACGAGCGGCGGGGCGTCTTCCTCGACGAGGCGCAGCCTGGCGCGGTCCGGCCCGGCGTCCTCACCTGGGCCGCGCTTGCGCCCCTGGCCCTGCCCGATTTGCCCGAGGAGATCGGCCGGCGACTGGTTGAGGAGCACCTGCTGAACGAGCGCGAGTTCCTGACTCCGGTGGCTCCGCCCTCGGTCGCCGCTTCGGAGCCGAGCTATGAGCCCGGAGGAGGCCGTCGCCTGCCGCGGCGCTACTGGCGAGGACCAACCTGGGTCAACTCGGCGTGGCTCGTTTGGCTCGGGCTGCAACGCCTCGGCTACGAGGAGGAGGCGATGCGGCTGGCAAACGGCCTGATCGGCGCGGTGGAGCGTGAAGGCCTGCGCGAGTACTACGACCCCCGCACCGGCGCCGGGCTAGGCGCAAAGGACTTCGCCTGGTCAGCCCTCATCGCGGAGCTGGCCGACCCAAGGACGCCGCCAGGCGGCTATTTGTAGCGGTAGGTGATTCGACCGCGGTCGAGGTCGTAAGGCGAAAGCTCGATCTTCACCCTGTCGCCGGGGAGGATGCGGATGTAATGGCGGCGCATCTTGCCGGAGATGTGGCCGAGCACCTCATGGTCGTTATCGAGTTTCACTCGAAACATCGTGTTGGGGAGGGCCTCGGTGATCTCGCCCTCCATCTCGATCTTCTCCTCTTTACCCATGCGCGGGGCAGCGTACCTGAACCCGCGGCGCGCCCTTCATGTAAACGCCGATCCACAGCGCCGATCTATTGAACAGCTAGTCATTGTTACCCCTCATTGGCTGCCCGTATGGCTGAAGCGCTTTGTGATCCTGAGCCGAGTTGCCTCTGGCCGCCGTTCGAACCATGCCAGCTCCAGGCCAGCAATCGTGTGAATGCGATCGCTAATCCGCGGAGCGATCAGCGCCGCTAGTCGCTCGGCGTAGTCGCGTAGCTCGAACCAGATGGGGCTGCGCTCCGGTGGCTCCCCGATCAAGAGATAGAGGTTGAGTTGTTTTGCCTTGGGATCAAGCCAGCCTTCAGGATCTTGCATGGAGCGCCTAAGGCGACTGAGCTGGGTTGGTGGCAAGAGATACGTTGCGCTAGCAAGTGCTTGGATCAACGCGAAGAAGGGGTCCTTATCTGGGGCTCCGTGGTTGGTCAGCTTGACCTCGCCGAGAATGGGAAGGCGAGAGGTCGCATTTGCGAGAAGTAGGTCGAGTCGCGGGCCCCTTGCAGTGCTGGCGCCTCCTTTAAGCCGCGCCCCCAGGGCTCGAGTCGAAACGAGCTCCCGGTCCAAGTAGTAGAAGCTCAACGACTCATCGCCAAGCACCTGCCATGGCTTCTTACGCTGATGTGGCTTCTCACGCCGACTGTGGAGATAATGACCGAGGGCATCGGTGCTCTCGATGCCCGGCGGCTTTTTAAACGGACGTTTCTTGGGATAGAAGTCTTGGTCGCTGTAGTCATGCTGGCCAAAGTAGTTCTCGGTTTCGGCCAAGCTATCGCTGAACATGTCGACCAACGCTTGGGGGTCTTTCAAGAGGCGCTTAGCCTTTGAGAGACGCTGTGCGTACACCTTTTCACCACGCTTGCCAGCACCCTTGAAATGAAGATCCGTGTAGGCGCGGAAGAGGGGCGTGATAGGGATCGAGTCGTTCATCAGATCTCCCACCATTCTCCGTTGGGATGTGCCTCGACGTGTTTGAAGATGGATGTGAAGCGTCGCGGGGCGTCGGTATGGATGGGAACGACCTTATTAGCGTTGATGGCTGCCGCAAAGCGCTGAAGGTCTTTGACGCTGGCATGCCCGGAGGCATGAACGACGGTTAGGCCGATTCCCAGATCCTCCAAGTCTTGACGGGTCTGCTCACCCAACTTCCCATCTAGATAGCCGGGCCACATCGACCACAAAGCCCAGGCGCCTTGCAGGCATCCTGCTCTCTCAAGCTCCCACGTCATTGACGATCGAAAGCTCATTACCCACCGGCTTGGGTCATGAGAAAGCTCCTCGGTGTAGATACGTGAGGCGCCAAGGTCATTGACGCGCCAAAACTCTTTGGCTTCCTTGACTCGCACACGCTGGGACTGCGGAACGTAGACACGGATCCGCTCCCAATCGGCCTGGGGAATCGAGTCGCGACCGGTAGCCGCAACGACGGCAGCTCCGTAGAGGTCGAGGACTAGATCCCTGCCGGAGCGCACTGCAGCCCTGAAGACACTCACCAGTCGATCGATGTTTTGCGGCGAATAACAGACCAGGGCCATACCGGCGGTGTCGCGGAACAACTTCACGCAACGCTCCTCCACCCCCTTCTCATCCTTTGGAGCAGAGGCACCGTCTGGCTTTCGCCCGACCGTCGTCCCCTCTAAGACCAGCGTGTTGACTCCTTCCGGTGGGCGATTGACCAAGCGATTGAAGGTACCCGCCTTACGGCCGTGGGCCCGAAGGTCGCCGCTATAGAAGAGACGACGATCGTTGGCCTCCACCAGCAACGCGTAGGCGTCAAAGGCGCTGTGGTCCACTAGGAAGGGCGTCACGGTGAAGGAACCAAGCTGCAGAGACTGACGATCAGCGAGAGTTCCAGCGAGCTCGCAGTCCAAGCCCATTGGGGTGAAGAAGCTTGCTTCTTTCAAGATCCGCGACGTAGCTGCGCCCATGTAGATGGGCACGTCAGCTGAGATGGATCCGATCAGGCCGTAGTGATCCGGATGCGCGTGGGACAACAGCACCCCGAGTAGGGAAGAGTCGTTTCCGTCTCGCAGACCCGACACCGAGGGCAGCGGCACTTCCTCATCTGGCTGAGCCCAAAGCGGAAGCCCTAGATCGAGAACCAAGCGCTCGCCAGTCGCAGCTTCGAGCTCGACGCAACTGCCGCCAACCTCAGTGGCACCACGATGGATACGGGCTCTCATTGGTGTGAGCTGTAAGGAGAGCTAACGAAGACCTGAAGCATTCGAATGGTCTTCGACTCCCGGGAATTCCAACCTTAATGGCGGAATTAGCATCATCAGCCCCGGATGCGGCGCAGGTGGTCGAGGGCCTCCTCGCGGGTGCTCACCTCGCCGGCGTACTGGGCTGCCTCGAGCTCCGCCAGCAGGCTTCCGACCTCCCGGCCAGGAGAGATCCCAAGCTCGGCGACCAGGTCGTCGCCCCTCAGAAGCGGCTCCGGAGGGCCGTCGCGGCGCCAGTCGAGAGCCGCCGCAAGCATTTGCCTGGCCAGCTTCAGGTGCGCCTCGATCGCCTCGTCCGTGGCGAACGGGCCCGAGCCGCGAGCCGAAAGCCGATCGGCGACGGTGAGCAACGTCACGTCGGCGGCAACCGGCTCGGTCGCACGCAGGTACTCGTGAATGCGGCGCGGAGGCAGCGGCGCCTCATGCACCAAGAAGCCAAGGCGCAGGTGATGGCGCGTCAGCTCCTGAAGCTGCCGCGTCAACACCCGGCTGGCCCGCAGGCGCAGGCAGAGCTCCTCGACCATTTCGGCCCCCACGCTGTCGTGGCCGATGAAGGTCACAAAGCCATCGCCCTGCTGCCGCGTCGCGGGCTTGCCGACATCGTGCAAGAGCGCCCCAAAGCGAAGTGCGGTGCCGCGGCTCATCTCGTCGGCGAGCGGCTCCTCGAGCAGCTCGCGAACATCGGTGGCGCGCTCACCGGCAAAGCGCTCGAGGTCCGCCTCCACCTCGAGCAGTCGCTCGAGGACCGCCAGGGTGTGCCCGTGGACATCGAGATGGTGATTCGGGCCTTGCTCGACTCCACGCAGCGACCCCAGCTCGGGCAAGACCGCCGCCGTAACGCTTAGCTCTTCGAGCAGCTCAATCCCGCGCAGCGGGCGAGGGCCCGCTAGGAGGCCCCGCAACTCGGCCAGCTGGCGCTCACCCGCGGGGTCAGCCGCTCGCGACGCTTCCGCTCTGGCAAGGCTCCGAGTGCCGGGGTCGAGCTCGAGTTCGAGGTCGGCCGCGAGTCGAGCGGCGCGAAGCAACCGAAGCGGGTCAAGCGAGAAGCTGCTCTCACCGACGACGCGCAGGATCCGGCGCTCGAGGTCGTCGAGGCCGCCGAAGGGATCGACCGGCTCTCCACCGACCAAGGGAACGGCAACGGCGCCGATCGTGAAATCGCGGGCCGCAAGGTCGGCCTCGATCGTCTCGCCACGCAGCGTCGATGCGTCGACCTGCCATGAATTGTCGCCCGCCACTGCCCGCCAGGTCCCAAACTCCGCCGAGAGCTCGAAGGCATGGCCATCGCCCGCACCCGCGATCGCCCGAACCGCAGCCCTCGGATCCCCCGCAACGGCGAGGTCGAGGTCGGAGACTTCGCGACCCAAGGCAGCGTCCCGCACGGCGCCCCCGGCTATCCAGGCGGTCTCCGCTTCGGCCCCCAGCGCTCGCCGTGCCAGGTCAACGAGGGGAGAAGCAAAGAGACGATCGGCGAGCGTCACTCAAAGACCACCCGGGGGACCCTCGCTGAGATCCCACAGGTCACCTCGTAGTTGATCGTCCCCAGCCGCGCCGCCAAGTCCTCCGCGAGGATGGTCTCGTCGCCTTGCGTGCCGATCAGAACGGCCTCGTCACCCGGCTCGACGTCGGTCTCCGGCCCAAGGTCGATCGTGACGTTGTCCATCGAAACCGTGCCAACCAGCGGATGGCGCCGGCCACGAACCAGGACCTCGGCATTGTTGGACAGACCGCGCCTTACCCCGTCGCCATAGCCCAGGGGCAGGACGCCGACACACGTCCCGGCAGCGGCTTGCCAGGTTCGTCCGTAGCCCGCGCTGTTGCCGGTCTCGAAGCGCTTCACGTCCGCCACATAGGACCGCAGCGAAAGAGCCGGGGAAAGGCCGTGGTCAGCGGGATCGCGCTGAAAGGGATCGAGCCCGTAGACCGCCACGCCACAACGCGCCATGTCGAAGTGGGAGCGCCGATCGCGGAGCACCGCAGCGCTATTGGCGGCATGGGCCTTGACGTCTGGAAACTTTGACTTGACCGCCCCTGCGACCACCTCAAAGCGATCGATCTGCTCATCGAAGAAGGGAGACTCGGGTTCGTCGGCGGTCGCAAAGTGCGTCCAGATACCCGCCAGCTCGAGCTCGGAGCTCTCAGCGCAGGCACGAGCAAGGGCCATCACCTCAGTGGGGTCGGGGTTGCCGAGACGACCCATGCCGCTGTCGTACTTGACGTGGACGCGAGCCACGCGACCCTGCGCTCGAGCCCGATCGGCGAGCGGTTGAAGAAATCCCTGTCGCCAGACGGTGACCTCAGACCCAGCCGAGAGCGCCGTGTCGAGCTCCTCCGGCGTCAACGCCCCCATCGTCAGCAGCGGTATGTGTGGAAATCCGTGTCCGATTCGCTCCGCCTCGGTGGCCGTCGCCACCGCCAGCCTCGTCGCGCCACCGTTCAAGGCCGCGCTGGCACAGTCATCGGCCCCGTGCCCATAGCCGTCGGCCTTGACCACCGCGCACAGCTCCACGCCATCGCCGAGCTCAGCGTTAAGACGCAGGCAGTTGCGCTGCACTGCGCCGAGATCGATCCGGGCGATCGCCCGCGTCATGATCAGGCGTCGATGAGCGCGGCCAGCGCGTCGGCCCGCGTAACCAATCCGGCGAGGTGGCCCTCGCCGTCTACCACGGGCAGGTGGTTGTGGTGCTTCTCGGCAATCGTCCTCGCCACGGTCTCGACATCGTCGTCAACCTTGACCGTGGTCGGATCAGCGGTCATCAGATCCGAGACCTTCGTCGCGAAGGCCTTGTTGAGCCGCTCCTCGAAGCCCTTCATCGAGCCGATGAAGACGATGCCGCCCATGATGTCGATGTAGTGAGGCAGGTGGAGGTCGGCCTGCTCCTCGCTGAGGATCAGGTCCGACTCGCTGACAATCCCAACCACGCGGCCATCCCCGTCGATCACCGGGATCGCCCCCTTGTCTGTCTTCGCCAGCAGCTCGATCGCCTCGCGGGCATCGGCCCCAGGGGAGACGCTCGGCGCGGTGCTGTCCATGATGTCAGCGGCGGTCTGCATCAGCAAGTGTCAGCGTAGGGAGCGTGCATATCTGATTCTTCGCGACTGGAGCTGACGCGCAGCCCAGCGCTTATCCGAGACTATTCGACCGGGCGGGCGGGGGACATTCCCGCAGGGATCGCGGCGATCACATCGGTGGCGATCACCGACTCCGCGGTGCCCACCTGGGCGGCGGCCTCCAGGCCCGCCCTGGCGTGGGCGATGACGGCGGCGCATGCGGCGGCATAGGGATCGAGGCCGCGCGCGAGCAGGGCGGCAACCATCCCCGACAGAACGTCCCCGGTGCCGGCCGTCGCAAGCGCCGGCGCAGAGAGGATGTTGACCGCGACCCGGTCACCATCCGTGACGATCGTGTCGTCGCCCTTCAATACGACGACGGCATCGGCCGCCTGCGCCGCTTCCCGCGCCGAAGAGAGCCGAGAGCTTGAGATCTCCTCCGAAGCTCGGTCCAGCAAACTGCCCAGCTCACCGACATGCGGCGTCAGGATCGTCGGTGCCTCACGAGCGACGAGGTCGCCGATCCGCCCAGCAAAGGCGTTCAAGCCATCCGCATCGAGCACAAGCGGGGCGGGAATCGACCCAACGACCTCGCGCGCCAGCTCGATCGACCCCGGGTCACGACCCAGGCCGGGACCGAAGACCCCGGCGGCGGCCCGCTCGAATGCTTTCAGCACCGCCTTTGCCGATGCTGGCGCGAGACAGCCATCCCCACCGGGGCAACCGGCCGACATCACCTCGGGCTGAGCCAGCTCGAAGATCGACTCCAGGTCCGCCGGCACGGCGACCGTGGCGTAGCCGGCGCCTGCGCGGATCGCGGCTTGTGAGGCCATCCGAACGGCCCCCGTCAAACCTCGGGAGCCACCGGCTATCGCGACCTGCCCCGAGCTGAACTTGGTGGAGCGCGAGCCACGACCGGGGGCGAGCTCAAGGACCGACGCGTCGATCGCTCCGGCCGCCGGCTCGACCGGTGCGCCCTCTGGGATCCCGATCGGGGCGACAACGAGCTCACCGGTGTGCCACTTGCCAGGGGCTATCAGGTGTCCGAGCTTCGGCGCGTGGAAGCTGACCGTGATTGCAGCTTCGATGGCCACATCCCCTGCCTCGCCGCTGGAAGCATCGACTCCCGAGGCGATGTCACAGGCGACGACCGGCGCCCCGCATCGGTTGATCGCGTCGATTGCTCCGGCCGCCGGCTCGCGTGGCGCCCCCGAAAAGCCGGTGCCGAAGATCGCGTCGACGATTGCGCCGGAATCCTCCAAGCGCCCCATCAGATCTCCGTCGAGGTGCTCGGCCTCGAAGCGCTCGAGGTTGGAGGCCGCATCGCCGCTCAAGTCATCTCCCGACCAGAGCAAGAACACCTCGGTCTCGAACCCCATCTCAGCCAGGTGCCGAGCCGCCACCAGACCGTCGCCCGCATTGTTTCCCTTGCCGCACACCACCCGCACTGGCCCCTCGGGCGCAAGGCCCGCAACCGCCTCGGCAACCGCCCTACCGGCCTCCTCCATCAGCTCCAGAGAGGGAATCCCGAGCTCCTCGATCGCCCACCGATCGATCGCCCGCATGCCCTCGGCGTCGTAAAGCGGCGTGAGCCAGGGCTCCATCAGCCCGACCTGACCGCGACCGCGGCGGCGAAATCGCGTGAGTGAGTGAGTGAGACCTCAACGCCCTTACCGGCCGCGGCCTCGGCGATGCCGCCCGAGAGGCGCACCGTCGGCGGCTCACCGGCAAGGATCTCGATCTCGCCTAGGCCAAAAGCACCGGAGAGGCCAAGCGCCTTGACCACCGCCTCCTTGGCGACGAAGCGAGCAGCCAGATGGCGCGCGGGGCGAGCTCGTGCAGCCGCGTACTCCCGCTCTGCCTTGGTGAAAACCCGCTCTGCCAGTCGGGGGTGGCGCGCAAGCGCGCGCTCCAGCCGATCGATCTCCAGCAGATCGATACCGACACCGACCGCCATCAGACGCCAGCTACTTCTTCAGTCCAACGATCAGCTTCGCGGTCGCCAGATCGCCTTCGGAGCCCGAGCCGATGGCAATGAAGCGAATCGCCTTCAGATAGCGCTTCGCCTCTTCGAACCCAGTGTCGGAACTGGGCACGAAGGAGTCTGCAAGCTGCAGGGCGCTGTCGCCCTTGACGAAGCCACTGATCTGCGTGTCGCCAAGCGCCGCGACCGCATCCTTGTAGTCCGGAGTGTCGGCAAGGGTCGAGCCGCTTCGGGCGGCCAGGCCCTGCAGCGTCTGCTTGACGCCGTAGCCGATTGCCACGCGATCGCCCTTTGTCGCCACGACCAAGGGCTGCGGGCCAAGCTCCTCCGAATCCCGTATGGAGAAGCCAGTGGCACCATTGCTGCTCAGCGCCGTTACCCCCGGGGTGTCGGACTGGCGAATCAGCACCCCGATCACCCGCACGGCAGTTGCAACTTCGCGCGAGTCATCGGTCGTCAGCACAAATGCCCCACCGATATTGGCTTCACTGCTTCCACTGGCGAAGACCCCGGCGTCTTCGAGCGAGGCGGCCACTTCATCCAGATTGAAGCCAAGTTCCTCGATGCCTTCCTTCAGCTGCCCGGGTGGAATCTGCCCGGGGACGCCTTTCTTGTCGAGTTCGTCGACCGCTTCCTCGAGCTGTTCGCCGAAGTCGGAGACTGCGAAGGCCGCAAAGGAGTCGCCCGGCAGGGAGCCAAGCAGCTCGGTGGCATTGCCGGTGGGGGCTTCCTCCTCGCCGGTTTCGCTGCTGATGTCGACTTCGACCTGATCGGAGCCTGGGACGATGCTCGCCACCGCAGTCGCTTCACGAGGGTTTATGCCGGCGCTTTTCAGCGCCTGCAAGACCTGATCGTCGACCTCTCCTTCGCCCTGCTCGATCAGAGCCCCAATGTCGACGAAGACATCGGCGAGGCTGCCCTCCGCCGCACCCGAGATGGCGTCTTCAAAGGCACTCTCGTCGGCCAGCGAATCGCCTTCGCTGGCATCAACTGCATGCTCGAAAGCCCGCTTGCCTTCGGTCTGGACGTAGAAGTCGCCAATCAGGCCGATGACCTCGTCGTCTCCCGTGTCGACCCAGTAATCGACACCCTCATAGGAACCATCTTCGACGGGGTCGTTGTTGCCCTCGACCTGGCTGTCAATGAAGGCCTGCGTCGCGTCGGTGTCGGTGCTGGGCAGAACGAACCCGGAGCTGGTCAAGTCCTCGCCATCGAAGTGCTCGAAGAAGGCGCCCGCCCGTTCACCCAACCATGGCTTGACTTCCTTGTCGAAGTCAAACGATTCGCCTTCGTCGCTGGCTGAGCTTTCCAGCTCGGACACGATCAGATCTCCGAGATTGTCGACCCCTGCGACCGTGCTTGCGATCTGATCGACGTCCGCCTGCAACTGTCCTTTCGGCAACACAGTGCCTTCGATGAACAGCGGGGACTCCGGGGGAGCCAGGCTCGCCGGATCGGAGCTGGAAGGACCGCTATCGCCACAACCCGTCACCAAGAGTCCAAGGACGATCGAAAGGGCGACTGGAACGCTGCGACTAACCCTCATTCGGCGGGCATCCTACCCGGTCTCACTCGACCGTAACCGTCTTTGCCAGATTGCGCGGCTGGTCGACGTTGAGTCCACGCTCGCGGGCAATGTCATAGGCAAGAAGCTGCAGGGGAAGGATCGCGAGGATCGGCTGCAGGATCCAATCGGTGCGGGCGACCTCGATCATCTGGTCCGCCACCTCCCCGACACGCTCGCAGCCTTCGGTCGCGATGGCGATGGTCTTGGCGCCGCGGGCGCGCACCTCTTCGATGTTCGAGAGCACCTTGTCGAGAACGGGACTCTCAGTCGCCACACAAACGACCGGCGTCGACTCGTCGAGCAGCGCGATCGGGCCGTGCTTCATCTCTCCGGCCGCGTAGGCGTCGGTGGGGATGTAGGAGATCTCCTTCAGCTTCAACGCACCCTCCAGGCACACCGGCAGGCCGATGTGGCGACCGAGATAGAGGAAGAACTGTTGGTCGTGATGGCTCAGGGCAACCTCACGCACGCGCTCCTCGCTGCCGGTAAGAGTGGCCTCGATCTTCGAGGGGATGCCCTTCATCTCGACAACCAGCTCGGAGAGGCGTCCTGGCTCAAGCGTTCCTCGCACCTCAGCCAGGCGCAACCCGACCAGATACATCGTCGCGACCTGAGCGACGAAGGTCTTGGTCGCGGCGACGCCGACCTCCAGCCCTGCCCGGGTGTAGAGGACGGCGTCGGCGTCGCGCGTTGCCTGGCTGCCCCTGCTGTTGGTGATCGCCAGCACCCTGGCGCCTCGTTCACGGGCCAACCGCATCGCCGCAAGCGTGTCGGCGGTCTCACCCGACTGGGTCATCCCGATCACCAGGTCGCCGGGACCGACAACCGGGTTGCGATAGCGGTACTCGGAGGCGATGTCCATCTCTACCGGGACCCGTGCCCACTCCTCGATCGCGTAGCGGCCGACAAGCCCCGCGTGGTAGGAGGTGCCGCAGGCGACGATCACGATTCGTTTCAGGTCACGCAGGAAGGAGTCGTCCAACCCAGTCTCGGAGAGGTCGACGCCATCGTCGGTCGGGAGACGATCGGCAATCGTTTCGGCGACAGCGTCCGCCTGTTCGTGGATCTCCTTCAGCATGAAGGTCTCGTAGCCGCCCTTCTCCGCAGCTGCCTCGTCCCAGGAGATCTCCTCGACTTCGCGCTCGACCGGGTTGCCTTCGGCGTCGGTGATGCTGAACCCGGAGGCGTCGATCGTCACCACCTCGCCGTTCTCGATCATCACCGCTTCGCGAGTCTCCGCCAGGAAGGCGGGGATCGCGGAGGCCAGGAAACTCTCGCCCTCACCCACTCCAGCCACCAATGGGCACTCCTTGCGCGCCCCAACCAGCTGGCCCGGCTCATCGGCGTGCATCACGACGAAGGCGTAGTGACCACGCAGCTCCGCGAAGGAGGCGCGAACGGCGTCGGCAAGATCGCCTTCGTAGTGGCTCGCAATCAGGTGGGCAACTACCTCGGCGTCGGTTTCGGAGCTGAACTGCTGCCCTTCGCCTTCGAGGCGGCGACGCAGCTTGGCGTGGTTCTCCACGATCCCGTTGAGGACGATGTGAACGCGGTCGGAGCTGTCGCTGTGTGGATGGGCGTTCTCCTCGGTGACCCGACCATGGGTGGCCCACCTGGTGTGGGCAACGCCGGTCGTCGCCGGCGGGGCGGCAACCGCGACGGCGCCGCTGCTCTCGTCGCGCTCCTTCATCGCGGCACGCAGGTTGGCGAGGTTGCCGACGGCGCGCACGCTGTCAACCCGACCGTCCTCGATCACCGAAACCCCGGCCGAGTCATAGCCGCGGTATTCGAGCTTCTCGAGGCCCGCGACAAGCAGCTCGCGACAGGGGCGCGCGCCGACGTATCCGACTATTCCGCACATCAGGCCGTTAAGGGTAGACGGAGAGCTTCAGCCGAGCTCTCGCTTGACAAGCGTGGCAAGGCGCCCGCAGATCTCATCAGCCTCCCCGACGCTGGGAGCCTCGACCATCACGCGGACCAGCGGCTCGGTGCCGGAGGGGCGAAGCAGGACACGGCCTCTGCCCTCGAGTTGTGCGCCCTCGCCCTCCACCGCCTCCCAGACTGCCTTTGCACCGGCGATGGCGTTCCGATCGGCGACCTCGACGTTGACCAGCGTCTGGGGCAGCTTCTCCATCGGCTCCGCCTTAGCGAGGTCGCGACCGTCGAGCTCGCGCATCGTCATCAGCGCTGCCGCAATGCCATCCCCGGTCGCCGCGAAACCCATGTCGATGATGTGCCCAGACTGCTCGCCGCCCAGCGCCCAACCGCGCCGTCGCAGCTCCTCCAGCACGTAGCGATCGCCAACATCGGCAACCGCGACGTCGATCCCGGCATCCTCCATCGCTCGGTGAAATCCGTAGTTGCTCATAACCGTCACCGCAACTCCCCCACCGTCAAGCTCTCCGCGCGCCTTTCGCCCAACCGCGATCAGCGCGATCAGCTCATCGCCGTCGAAGGCACGCCCGCTTCCGTCAACGGCAAGCACCCGATCTCCGTCGCCGTCGAAAGCGAATCCGATCGTCGCTTCGGAGCTGGCGAGATGCTCCGTAAGGCAGTCGAGGTGTGTGGAGCCGCAGCCATCGTTGATGTTGCGGCCGTCTGGCTCGACTGCGATTGGCTCGACGGTCGCGCCGAGCCGCTCGAAGATCGCCGGCGCGGCGCGATAGGTCGCCCCGTTGGCACAGTCGAGGGCAATGGTGGTTCCGGACAGGTCGAGATCGAACGCGGACTCCAGCGCTCGCAGGTAATCCTCGAGCCCACCGTTCAGCTCGCGGACGTGCCCTGGCGATCCCGATGCCGGGATCGACTCAGGCGTGGAGTCGCTGCCGAGCAGCGACTCCATCCTTGCCTCGGTCGCGTCGTCGAGCTTCGTTCCCTCGCGGCTGAAGAACTTGATGCCGTTGTCCCCGTAGGGATTGTGGGACGCGGACACAACCGCGGCGAGATCGAGACCGAGCCGCCGTACGAGAATGGCGGCGGCGGGCGTCGGCAACACCCCTCCCAGCAGCGCGTCCCCGCCTGCCGCAGCGATCCCGGCTGCCAGGGCCGATTCCAGCATCGGCCCCGACTCGCGGGTATCTCTCACGATCAATACCTGCGGTCGCTCGACATCCAGCGATTGGACAGCGGCGCGTCCAAGTGCGGTTGCAAGCTCCGCGGTGAGGAACGTTCCCGCCTGCCCTCGGACCCCATCGGTTCCGAAGAGCTTGCGCTCCGGCGTCACACAGCCCCCGTTAGCGCTTCGAGAACTGAGGCTTCTTGCGAGCCTTCTTAAGACCGGCCTTGCGACGCTCCTTGACCCGCGCATCCCGCGTCAGGAAGCCGCGGCGCTTCAGCTCGCCACGCAACTCCGGGTCGACCTCGGTCAGTGCCCGCGCGATTCCATGTCGAACCGCTCCGGCCTGGCCGCTGATCCCGCCGCCCTGCACGCGAATGCGGATATCGACACTGCCCTCGTATCCGGTCGTCACCAACGGCTGACGTGCCATCGTCTGGTGCAGCGGGCGAGGAAAGAACTCCTCCAGGGAACGCTTGTTGATCTCGATCTTGCCGCTGCCCGGCAGCAACGTGACCCGCGCAATCGAGCGCTTGCGCTTCCCGGTGGCGAGATAGCGAGCGCCGCTCTCCATCTCGGCCGGAGCACGGCTCGAAGGGCTGGGCTCCTCCTCCGGGTCTCCGGTCAGAGCGGCCTCCCGGCGGGCGCGCTCTTCCTCGTCGGCCTCCCGGCGGGCGCGCTCCTCGGCGCTGAGTCGCTCCTCCTCGGGCTCGACCGCGATCGGCTCGAGGTCTGCCCCCGGAATAGCGTCCTTCTTCTTGTCCCCAGGCTTCTCAGCGACCGTCTCAGCCTCAGCCTCGTCGGCAGTTGGCTCCCCCTCCTCGGCTGCAACTGGCGCCTCGTCGGCCTCCGCGGGCTCCTCGTCGGCCTCACTGCCAGTATCTCCAGCCTCTACCTCAGACGCCTCATCCGCGGGTGGCGTAGGGGTGGGCTCGTCATCCGCAGCTTGCGAGGACGACGAGTCCTCCTCTGCGACAGGACCCGCGGTTGACGCGTCTGAATTCTCGACGCTGGGGGTCTCGTCTACAGCCTCGGGCTGCTCTGAAGTCTCTTTGTTCTCTTCGTCTGTCATTCCTCGGTATCCATCGGTTTGGGTTGCTGCGCCGCGTGAGGGTGCTCCGGACCCGCATACACCTTGAGCTTGGTCAGCTGCTGGCGGGCAAGGCGATTGCGGGGGAGCATCCCCTTCACCGCCTTGCGGATCACCTCCTCGGGACGACGCTCGAGCATCTCGGCAAGGGTTCGTGACTTGATGCCACCCGGATAACCGCTGTGACGCCAGTAGCGCTTCTGCTCGAGCTTGCGGCCGGTGACATGGATTTTCTCGGCGTTGACCACCACGATGAAGTCGCCGGTATCGACGTGGGGCGTGTACTCGGGCTTGCGCTTGCCGCGAAGCGCATCGGCGATTCGGGTTGCCAAGCGTCCGAGGGTCTGTCCCTCGGCATCGACCACATACCAGTCACGCTGGCGGTCGGCGGCGGTGGCTACATAGGTCTTCATCGTTGAAAAGCCGCGCAGTCTGCCCAGCGCGGCCGCATGATGATAGCCGTCTTCCCCTCTATACTGCCGCCCCAGCAAATGCCGAATCCCGACCGGACCAGCCGGACGGGAGCGGAGGAACCGCAGGGACCGTTGCAGGTCCCCGGGGCGAATCGGACGAATTGGTCCGTAGCGCATCTCTTTCAGCGCGAGCCCGACAGCTAACTCCGCAGGCGATCGAAAGAGGAGCAACGTGGCAAGCGGCAAGACGAGCGCCAAGCGTTGGTTGGCGCAGAAGGTGTTTACAACGGTCGCGGCAACCGCCGTGATTTTCGCGGTCTTGGGGGGCACGGCATTTGCCATAACCGGCGGCGCCCCAACAGCGGCCGGGGGGCCGCCGCCTCCACCCAGCCCGACAGGCGAGCCCGCAGGAAGCCCCAGCTCCGGTGAAGTGACCCTCCTCTCGGCCACCGCTGCGCCGCGCAAGACCTTCTACTACGGCTTTCGCTATCCGAGCCTCCAGTTCGCGATCGGAAGCACGCAGCCCGCGAACGACCTGCGGATCGATGTGGTCGACTCCGCCGGTGCTGTGGTCAAGAGCTTTTTCCGCAACGACGTGGCGCCAGATGCCACCAGGACCATCCGCTGGGATGGCAGCGCCACCGACGGGCGGCCGGCTCGCAACGGGCACTACCGGTTCCAGATCGCCCCCCAGAGCGCCGAAGACACGGCAACGGCAGCGGGCAAGCCGGCCACACGGGCGATTCGCCGCGGCTCCTCTTCCTCGCAGGCGGTCAGCCTCAGCTTCGACTTCTACGCGTTCGCGTTTCCCGTGCTCGGCCCCCACGACTTCGGCGACAGCGGGGCGCATTTTGGAGCGGGACGCTCAGGTCACACGCATCAGGGCCAGGACGTGATGGCCGACTGCGGCCTTCCATTGGTAGCTGCGCGGGGCGGCACGGTCCAGTACTCGGGCTACCACAGCGCCGCCGGCAACTACCTGGTGATCGACGGCAGGGGAACCGGGCTGGACTTCCTCTACGCCCACCTCGCCGAACCGCCGGCACTCAAAGCCGGCGAACGGGTCCGCACCGGGCAACCGCTCGGCCTGGTTGGCGAGACCGGCAACGCAAGCGCGTGCCACCTTCACTTCGAGATGTGGACCGCCCCGGGCTGGTACCAGGGAGGCAGTCCGATCGACCCATATCCCTTCCTCGCAAGGTGGGATCGCTACAGCTGATCCGGGCACCGTGCCGCTGAGTGGTTGGACACCTGACCGTTGAGCGTGTTTCTAGGAATGAGTCTCATTATCTGATACGGTCCGCCCGATGGGCTGGGCCGAGCATGCAACGCATCGTCTCGAGCAGGCCGGCTACCGAAGCGGGGGCTCCCGCAGGCAAGTCGTCGAGCTGCTGGCAAGGGAACGCTGCGCGGTGACAGCACTGGAGATAGACCGCCGCCTCGACTCCGTTGGCAGGGCCAGCGTCTACCGCACGCTCGAGCAGCTGGAGAAACTCCATCTGGTTCACCGCGTCCAGATCGGAGGGGATTCGGTGGGCTTTGAGCGTCTCGATCCGAAGGCACACCACCACCACCTGGTCTGCGAGGAGTGTGGATTGCTTTCCCCGTTCTCCAGTCCGGACCTGGAGGAGGCAATCGAGGCCGTTATCCGCCAGTCCGACTACACCGTGGCCGCACACGACGTGGTGCTGCGCGGGACATGCCCAAGCTGCTCGGAACAAGATGCCTGAGGTCGCAATACCCCTCGCGGGACTCGCCGTCTTGGCGATCTTCAGTGGCGGTGCCGTTGCGCTGCGCCTGGCCCACTCGCTGCCGACGGTCGTCGCCCTGAGCGGCGGCATCGTCGTCGCCGTGGCGCTCCTGGAGATCCTTCCGGAGGCCATCGAGAGCATCGGTGACGCCCACGACGCGGTACCGCTGGTTGCGCTTGGCTTCGTCGCCTTCTTCCTGTTGGAGCGAGTCCTCGTCCTCCATCACCGCGACGACCCCGAGGAGGCAAGAGCGCATGGCCGGGTTGGCGTGCTCGGGGCGGTGGGCTTGTCGCTGCACACCTTCACCGACGGGGTCGGCATCGGGCTCGCCTTCAGCGTCAAC
This sequence comes from Solirubrobacterales bacterium, assembly GCA_025450195.1. Lineage (GTDB taxonomy): Bacteria > Actinomycetota > Thermoleophilia > Solirubrobacterales > 70-9 > VRUE01. The sequence continues at coordinate 22,161 of JANWHW010000002.1, forward strand.
GTCGAGACCGGGCTGCTGGTCCTGCTGGCCGTCGTCAGCCACGGCTTCGCCGATGGGCTCAACACAGTTAGCTTCGTGCTGAGCCAATCGGGTGACCGCACGCGGGCGAAGCGCTGGCTGCGAATCGACGCCTTCGCGCCGCTTGCCGGCGCCGTCGTCGGATCTCTGATCTCGGTATCCGACCAGACTCTGGGCTACTTCCTCGCCCTCTACGCCGGCTTCTTCCTTTACATGGGAGCAACCGACCTACTCCCCGCCGCCCACGCGCATGAGCACGACGGCAGCGGGTCATGGCTGCGCGTAGCTCTAACCGTGGCTGGGTTTTGCGCCATCTATGCGATCACCTTGATCGGCCACCCCGGCTGATCGTCTCCAGCTCACCAGTGCGAGGGCAAGCGCGACGGGAACGGTCGCCGGCAGCGTGTCGACCTCGAAGAAGAGCAAGTCGAAGACAAGCGCCAGAATCGCGACCAGGATCGCCGCACGCAGCTGAAGGCGAGGGCTAGCGGCGAGCAGGCAGCCGGCCAGCGCGGCGACGAAGATGTCGCCGAACCCCATCCGGGCAGAACCGAATTCCACGACCTGGAGCCGGGGCAGCCCAGCAGGGTCAGCGGCACTGAGCACCGAGCTGGGCTCCTGCAGGAGTTGGGCGCCGACCAACCAGGCATCGATCGCGGCCATCGCGTAGATCCCAATCCTCAGCCAGACCGCGGGTGCAACAGAGACCAGCAGCCAGCCAAGGCCGATGCAGGCGAGGGCCGAAAGCGTGGCCGCGGCTACCTCTCCCGCGAGCGCTCCCTGCAGGGCCCAGGCAAGCCCAAACAGGGGAACGGCAGCGACAGCCCAGATCGGCTGCGCTCCCTGGACCAGGCATCCGAGCGCCACCGCAGCCAGGCCCGGCACCGCGACCAGCGCGAGGTAGGACAGTGCCGTCGCCGAGTCCGAGTCGAGCTCGATTGCCGCGATCACGACCACGATCGAAAGCGCCGGCACGAGCGCCCACCAACGGCTGTTCAGGCGCAGCGGCTCAGGCAACGTCGGGAGCGGCGAGCGCGGCAGTGCGACGAGCGCGGCCTGCAGCAAGCCCAACACCGATATGGATGTAGCGAAATTCATGACGCGGTCAGGAGGTTGCCTGGGTAGGACGCAGGCAATTCGCTGCCGGGAGCGTAGGAGGCTCTACGTGACCAAGGCGAATTGCCGAGGACACCGCCAGGCAGCATCCTGGCCCGTCACTACTCCCACTCGATGGTGGCTGGGGGCTTCGAGGAGATATCAAGCGCAACCCGATTGACATCGCGGACCTCGTTGATGATCCGATTGGAGACACGCTCCAGCAGGTCGTAGGGAAGGCGCGCCCAATCGGCGGTCATCGCATCCTCCGAAGTTACGGCCCGGATCACGATCGGGTAGGCGTAGGTGCGACCGTCTCCCTGCACGCCGACCGAGCGCACCACCGGCAGCACACAGAAGGATTGCCAGAGCTGTTTGTAGAGCCCCGCGGCCCGAATCTCCTCCTGCAGGATCGCGTCGGCGGCACGAAGGATGTCGAGCCGCTCCTTCGTCACCTCTCCACCGACGATGCGAATGCCAAGCCCCGGCCCCGGGAAGGGCTGGCGCCAGACCAGCCGCTCGGGCAGCCCCAGCTCGGTGCCGACCGCACGCACCTCATCCTTGAAGAGCATCCGCAGCGGCTCGACCAGCTCGAAGTCCAGGTCCTCCGGCAACCCCCCGACGTTGTGGTGGGACTTGATCGTCGCCGCGTGGTCCGACCCTCCCGACTCGATCACGTCGGAGTAGAGCGTTCCCTGAACCAGGTAGCGGGCGTCCTCCAGCTTCGCCGCCTCCTCCTCGAAGACGCGGATGAACTCCTCGCCGATGATCTTGCGCTTGCGCTCGGGGTCGTCGACCCCGGCAAGCTTGGCGAGGAAACGCTCTTCGGCGTCGACGTGGACGAGCGGGATGCCGAACTGCTCGAACGCCTCGACCACCTGCTCGGCCTCGTTCAGCCGCATCAAGCCGTGGTCGACGAAGACGCAGGTCAGCCGCTCCCCAACCGCGCGGTGGACCAGCAAAGCCGCGACCGAGGAGTCAACGCCACCCGAGAGACCGCAGATCACCCGCCCCTCGCCCACCTGGGACTGGACCTTCCCCACCTGCTCGGCGATCACCGAGCGTGGCGACCATTTCTGCTCGCAGCCCGCCACATCGCGCAGGAAGCGAGTCAGGACCTCGGTGCCGTAAGGCGTGTGGACGACCTCCGGGTGGAACTGGATGCCGTAGAGGCCGCGGTCGGGGTCCTCGCAGGCGGCGACCGGGGAACCGGGGGTGGAGGCAAGCGCCGAAAACCCCTGAGGTGGCTCGAAGACAGCGTCGCGGTGGCTCATCCAGCAGTGCTGCTCCTCCGGAAGCTCCCCCAACAAGCGCCCACCGCCGTTCGTCAAGGTGAGGTCGGTTCGCCCGAACTCTCCCGCCTCGGCCGCCTCGACCTTGCCGCCCAGCGCCTGGACCATTGCCTGCATCCCGTAGCAAATGCCCAGCATCGGGACGTCCAGATCGAGCAGCTCCATGGGGAAACGCGGGGCGCCCTCCTCATATACCGATGCCGGCCCCCCGGACAGCACCAGCCCCTTCGGTTTCCGGTCGCGGATTACCGCGGGTGCAGTATTCGCGGGCAGCAGCTCCGCGAACACCCCGCATTCACGGATCCGTCTTGCGATCAGCTGCGAGTACTGCCCCCCGAAATCGAGGACCAGAACCTCCTCGGCCAATTCCGGGGCCGGCGCCGAGGGGGCGCCGGCCTCAGTCGTCGGCGACTCCAACACCGGCGGAGACCGCCGCGCGACCGTTCGAGCCCATCCCGACAGCCTGCTCGTTCTGGAGCTTCTTGCCCTCGCTCTGCAGGGCCGGCGCGACCATCACCTCAGCCCGCTGGAAGGAGCGGATGTCCTCGTAGCCGCATGTCGCCATCGAGGTGCGCAAAGCGCCCATCAGGTTGAAGGTCCCATCGTTGTCCTGCGCCGGGCCGAGCACGATCTCCTCCAGGGTCCCGTCCTGCTTCGTGGAAACGCGTGTGCCCCGCGGCAACGAGGGATGGAAGGTGGCCATCCCCCAGTGAAAGCCCCGCCCAGGAGCCTCCTTGGCACGGGCGAGCGGGGAGCCCACCATCACGGCGTCCGCCCCACAGGCGATCGCCTTTGAAACGTCCCCACCGGTCCGCATGCCACCGTCGGCGATCACGTTCACGTACTCACCGGTCTCCAGCATCTGCTGGGCCCGGGCCGCCGCGACATCGGCGATCGCAGTCGCCTGGGGGACGCCGATCCCGAGCACTCCGCGGGTGGTGCATGCCGCCCCGGGGCCGACCCCGACCAGAACGCCGACGGCGCCGGTCCGCATCAGGTGCAACCCAGTCGAGTAGGAAGCGCAGCCACCGACCACCGTTGGCACCGGCACTTCGGCGATGAACTCCTTCAAATTGAGCGGCTCAACCGTGGTCGAGACATGTTCCGCCGAGATCACCGTGCCCTGGATGACGAGGATGTCGATCCCGGCCTCGATCGCGATCTCGTAGTGCTCACGGACCTTCTGCGGAGTCAACGAGCCGCAGGCCACGGCCCCCTGGTCCTTGATTTCGGCGATCCGCTGCCCGATCAGCTCGGGCTTCACCGGCTCGGCATATATCTCCTGCATGATCCGAGTCGCCAGGTGCTTTGGCGCAGCGGCGATCTTCTCCAGATGCTCTTCGGCATTCTCGAAGCGAGTCCAGATGCCCTCGAGGTTGAGGACTCCGAGACCCCCCAACTGGTTGACGCGGATGGCTGTCTCCGGGCTGACGACCCCATCCATCGCCGAGGCCACCAGCGGCAGCTCGAAGCGATAGGGGCCGAGGGTCCAGCTGATGTCTATGTCGTCGGGGTCACGGGTGCGACGCGACGGAACGATCGCGATGTCATCGAATCCGTAGGCGCGCCTCCCTTTCTTGCCCCGACCGATCTCGATCTCCAATTAAGTCCTCCAGGGTGGCATTCTATTGCCAGCCTACACCTCTGCGTGGACCTCCAGATCCTGGACCTCGACCGCGTCGAGAAGACGCTCGACCTGGTTGGAATCAACGACCCCCGCACCGAAGTGCTGTGTCGACTCGGCTCCACAGGCAACGCCGTAGGCAAGGCAATCCTCATGCCCACGCCCTCCGTGACGGGCAGCAACGTAACCGGCCAGGAAGGCATCGCCCGAGCCGACCGTGGACACCGGATCGAGGGCCTTCGTGCGAGCTTCGAGAAAACGCCGCTCCGAGCCCTCGCCGACGACCGCCACGCATCCTTCCGGCTGCGTGATGACAGCCTCCGTCGCGCCAAGTCGAACCAGCTCGGAAAGCCCCTGCGACAGGTCGCTGTCGTCAGAGAACTCCTGACCGACCAACTCCTCCGCCTCGCGCTCGTTGGGCGTAACGATCGAAGCGCCGGCTCGAAGACCCGCCACCATCGCCTCGCCCTCGGCATCGAGGACGACTGCAACGTCGCGCTCTCGCAGCATCTTGACGAGACGTGCGTAGAGGTCGTCGCCGGCACCCGGAGGCAGCGTCCCAGCCAGCACGCAGATACTGGCGCCGCGAGCCAGATAGTCGAGCCGATCGACGAATCGATCGACCTCCTCCCGGCTGACGGCGGGGCCGCGCTCATTGATCTCAGTCTGGTCGTTGGACGTGGGGTCTATCACCGCAAGGTTGATCCGAGTTTCCCCCGCAATACGGGTGAAATCGGTGAGGACCGCCTCCTCGCGCAGCTGCTCGGCCACGCGGCTCCCGGTCGGCCCACCGACGAAGCCGGTCGCGATCACCGGATGACCCAGCAGGCTCAGCGCGCGGGCGACATTGATTCCCTTGCCCCCGGCCACGGTGCGGCTCTCGACGGCTCGATGGCGATGCCCAAGGCGGAAGTTTGGAACCGCGATCGTGCGATCTATCGCGGCGTTGAGCGTGACGGTGAGAATCATTCTCTCCTCCGACCCTGTGACACGTTGCGCCACAGCAAGACGGCACCTATCAGTATCACGAAAAGCGCAAGGGCGATTGGGGTGATGCCCGCGGTAAGGGAGGTGCGGATCCGGTCGAACGCGCCGGCCGCGGGAATCGTGCGGCCGGCCCTCAGCGGCACCGAGGTCACCTGAATCCCGTCGATGAAGACAAGCGCGCGCCCGAGTATCGCGCCGTGTTCGACCGGGCCCTCGACCTCGTCAGGCGCCTGCACCGCGAGTTTCAGTCGCTCGCCTCGCCGGACCCCCACCGTCGCCGAGCGCTCGGCGCGCAACGGGAGCTCACCGCCGGTATAGCGAATTGCAGGGTTCGCGAGGGCCTCTCCAGCGCGGATCGGAATCCGCTTGCGATAGAGAGAGAAGCCGTAGTTGAGCAACCGCACCGTCTCGAGATCGCGCTCGGCTTCAGTCGGCACCCCAACCACGGCGGAGATCAACTGCACTCCCTTTCGCTTCCCGGCACCGACCAGAACGTAACCTGCGTCGAAGGTGTGCCCCGTCTTGATCCCGTTCGCCCATGGCTCTCGCAGCAGTAGGTCATTCCGCGTGATGATCCGCCTTCGCGGGCGCAGGCTGCGCAGGGTGGCGCTTCGGGAGGCCGAGATCTTCGCGAAGGTCGGAATGCCCAGGAGCCGCCGTCCCAGCGCGGTCAGGTCAAAAGCCGTCGAGTAGTTCCCGGGCTCATCCAGCCCGATCGGGTTGGCGTAGTGAGTACCGGAGAGTCCCAGTGCTGCCGCTCGCATATTCATCAGACGGACGAAACGAGCTTGAGAGCCCGCCGACGCGATCGCGAGGTCATAGGCGGCATCGTTGCCACTGCGGAGGATCAGCCCGTAGAGCAGGTCGCGAACGCTGATCCACTGCCCGGGGATCAGCCCCAGCAGCGACTCGCCATAGATCGGGGAATACGACGCGGCGCGCACTCTCTTCCCCAGAGGCAGCTCCTGCAGCGCGACGTAGGCGGTCATCATCTTCGTCGTGCTGGCAATCGGCAGGCGATGGGAAGCGGCATTCGAAGCCAGCACGTCGCCGTTGCTGGCATCGATCAGCGCCCAGGCGCGAGCGTCCAGCCGCGGCTTGGTCGGCATGACCGCGGGTCCTGTCGCCGCAGGGGACCCCCCACCCCCTCCGGTAGCTAAAGCTTCCTCGGGGGTGGGCAGCCCTACGGCGCCACCCCCGGCCATGCCGACCAACACGGCGAGCAAGGCGATAGTGCAACGCCGCATAGATCTAGCGCAGCTTTAGCTTTTCGCCTGAGATCAGGATCTGCGGGTCGACGCCCGGGTTGAGGGCCTGGATCCGAGCCACCGAGACACCCGTGTCGTGGGCGATCGAGGTCAACGTATCGCCGTTTTGCACGACATAGGTCGTCGGAGCCTCCTTGCCCCCAGACGAGCTCCCACCCGCGGCCTTCCCGGGCTGCGCGCCGTTCCCTCCCTGCGAGTCCTCTCCGCCGCTGAGCGAGCTCGCGATCACCACAACCAGAATCAGAAAGCCGCAGGCAACGGCAGTTACAGCGAAGGTCCGAGTCAGGGATGAGTAGCGCTGGGTCATGATTCGGATGCGAAGAGCAGATGAGCGGGAAGATCGTAGATGGTGAGTCCCGCCAGTGCGGGTGGGGTCACCCGCTCGAACGACAGCGCCCAGCCGAGCCCTAGAACCCACTCTTAAGCGATCGCGCTGCTGCTCCACACGGTCGCCCGAAGGCGCTCCGCCGCGGCGGCGGGATCGGCATCGTTGGCAATCGAGCGCGAGGCCGGCACCAGGCCCGAGGCAGCACCGGGCCCAAAGGCGGCGCCGAGAGAGTCCGGCTTCCCCCCTTGCGCGCCGACGCCCGGAATCAAAAAGATCGCCCGCGGCATCAATTCGCGCAGGCGAGCGATGTGGCCGGGCTCGGTGGCTCCCACAACCGCGCCCATCCCGCTAAGGCCGGTCGCCCCCTGCAGCCGATCCGCGAACCCATCGACGATCTCCGCCAGCCGCTCGTGCAACGGGGCCTCTGGTGCCGGCAGGTCCTCGACGTCGGCGGCACCGGGGTTACTTGTGCGCACCAGGCAAAAGATCCCGGCCCCGGCGGTCTCGGCAGCGTCGATCAGCGGTTCGAGCGCGTCGCGACCCAGCAGCGGGTTGGCGGTGAAGGCGTCGACCCCGAGCCCCGCGACCGGCCCCCAGGGAGTGGGTGTCTCCCCAACCAGGGCCTGGGCGTAGGCTGCGGCCGTTACAGGCACGTCGCCTCGCTTGCAGTCGGCAACCACCAGCAGCCCGGCGGCGCGAGCCATCTCACAGACGTCCGCCAGCGCCTTCCAGCCCGGCGCTCCGAGTCGCTCGAAGCAGGCCAGCTGGGGCTTGACGGCGACGCAGGCCGGGCCCGCTTGCTCGATTAGAGCGCCGCAGTGTCGCGCGACCGCGACAGCAGCCTGCTCGGCGGCTGCAGACGAATCGCCGGAGGCCTCCAAGGGGCCCGCCCAGCGCAGGTTCGCCGGGTCGGGGTCCAGGCCAAGGCAGATCTGGCTGCGACGCTCCTCTACGAGCGCCGCCAGCCGATCTGCAAAGGGCGTCACAACCGGACTTAGCCCTCGCCCAGTAGCGAGGATTCAGACAGCGAGGCCCCTGGGCTCAAGTGCAGCGCTCAGCCGCCCTTGACCTTGGTCTTCAGCGCCGAACCGGCGGAGAAGCGAGGGACTTTGCCACCGGGGATCGTGATCCGCTCTCCGGTGCGCGGGTTGACGCCCTGACGGGGCCCACGCTCGGCGACATGGAACTTGCCGAACCCAGTGAAGCTAACTTCACCGCCCCCGCTCAGGGTGTCGGTGATCGCATCGAGCACCGAGTCAAGCGCATCGCTTGCGGCTCTCTTGCTGCCCACCCTGTTGTCCGCTGCCAGTCGGTCCAGAAACTCAGCCTTTGTCACGTCGAAGCTCCTCCGTCGTCGTTGAGGTCGGGCGCAATCTAACAGTGGGATCGGGCGTAAGGCGTGCCTGTGAGCCGCCTGGCTCAGGAGCCGCTGATCGTCATCTCGTCGATCAGCAGCGGCGCGGTCCGGACCGAGCCCCCGAAAGGGACCCACCGAGCAGTGGCGCCAACGGCCCGAATGGCGCGCAACATCGAGACGAGATCGCTGGCGATCGTGAACTCCCGCACCGGCTCGGCCAGCTCCCCGCCGCTGATCACTCGCCCGGAAGCTCCGACCGAAAAGACGCCAGAGATCGGGTTGACACCCGAGTGAAGGCCGGCAACGTCGGTGATGCAGATTCCCTCACCCACCTCGGCGAGCAGGTCCTCGAAGCTGAGCGAGCCGGGGGTGACAATCAGGTTGGAGGCAGAGACCGAAGGGCTCGTGCGGTAGCCGGCGCGACCGGCGTTCCCAGTGGATTCGGTGCCGCCGCGCCGTGCGGCGTATGTGTCGTAGAGGAAGGTTCGCAACCGGCCCTCCTCGATCAACGCCGTGCGTCGGTGCGGCACGCCCTCGCCATCCACGGGCGAGGAGGCGGGCCCACCAGGATCGAGACCGTCGTCATGCAAGACGAACGCCTCGCCGGCCACCTCGTCCCCAAGCCGCTCCGCCAGTGGCGAGCGTCCGCGCTGCACCGAATCGGCCCCCAGGGTGCCGCCGAGAAGCCCAACGAAGCTGGCCGCAACGGTTGGGTCCAAAATCACAGGGCAGGCACGGGAGTCGGGCTTTGACGCCCCGATCATCTCGGTCGCGCGCTCCGCGGCCTCCTGGCCAATCGCCGCTGGGTCCAGGCCTGCCGGTCCACGTGCAAGGCCGAAGCCCAATCCGGTCTCTCGGCTTCGCTCTCCTTCCGCGAGCGCCTGCGTGTATGCATAGGCAGTGGATGCCTCGAACTCACCGGCGATGCCAGTGGAGCCTGCTATCCCGACCCGCTCAACACCATCGACATAGACGGCCTGCGTTACTCCAGCGACACGGGGGTCAGCTTGGGTAGCCGCTCGCTCGACGGCCAGGGCCAGCTCGATTGCCTCCGCGGTCTCCCATTCGCTCGCTGAGGAATCGCTCAGCCCCGCCACCACAGGAGTCTCGCCCGCAGACGCCGGGGGGCCGGCGAACTCGTCTGGATCTGCCGCCTCCGCTGTGCTGACAGCTCGTGCTGCTGCTTGCGCGAGCCCGTCCGGTGAAAGGTCAGTTCCAAAGCCGTAGCCCACCCGGCTCCCAATCCACGCGCGGATGCCGATCCCCCGCTGCGACGCGGCCGTAAGGCTTTCGACCTCCTCCCCATAGACGCTTATCTCCCGCCTCGTCTCCTCAATCGCGTAGGCCTCCGCGTCGTCGGCCCCATTTGCGACAGCCGTCTCAACCGCTCGCTTCGCCAGATCGACGTCGACAGCGCTCACGTCCACCCCGCGCACAAATCAATGAGTTCGCGCTTTGCTCGCGGCGCAAACTGGACCAGAGGCAGTATGGGGGCTCGCTCCGCGCTCATCCAATCATTCGCGCTTCGCTCAGTCGCATAGAGCCAGATCGTGTTGCTCCTTCGCTTCGCGCTCACAGATCCGTGCCGCCCACCGTCATCGCGGCGATCCGAACGTGGCCCTGGCCGGTCCCAACCGGGACCCATTGACCGCCCTTGCCGCAAGTGCCGGATTTCATCTCGAAGTCGGTGCCGACCGCATCGATCGCCTCCAAGGCGTCTAGGCAGTTCCCAATCAGAGTCGCACCCCGACAGGGCCGGGTCACCTGGCCGCCCTCGATCAGGTAGCCCTCGGAGACGCCAAACACAAAGTCGCCAGTCGCTGGATCGACCTGACCGCCGGCAAAGGAGGCCGCATAGAAGCCTTTATCCACCTCGCCGATCATTGCCTCGGGCGATGCGTCACCGGGCGCGATGTAGGTATTGGTCATCCGCGGGATCGGCAGATGCCGAAAGCTTTCGCGCCGGCCATTGCCCGTGGAGACCACGCCATCGCGCTCCGCCCGCACACGGTCGTAGAGGAAGGAAGTCAGCCTGCCGTCCTCGATCACGAGCGTCTTCTGCGTGGGGGTTCCCTCGTCGTCGATCGCATCGGACCCCCACTCACCGGGCATGCAACCGTCGTCGTAAGCATTGAGCAGCGGCTGGGCGACCCGCTCGCCGAGCTTGCCGGCGTAGACGCTCGCGTCCTTTTGGATGTGGTCGGCCTCCAGCCCGTGACCGGTCATCTCGTGGAATAGAACGCCCCCAAAGCCGCCGCCGACCACCACCGGCATCGAGCCGGCCGGCGCGGGGCCTGCATCGAGGAGGGTGAGGGCCCTGCGCGCAGCGCTCGCGGCGATCTCAGCCGGATCGTCGTCGAACAGCTCAAATCCTCGGTGACCGCCAAGCGTCTCGAGACCGGTCTCGACTTTGTCATCGCTGCGCGCAACCGCCTGGGCGCTGATCCGGAGACGCGTGCGATCGTCGCCCGTAAAGAGACCCTCCGAGTTGGCAACCGCGATCTCCCGGCGAGCCTCTCCATAGCTCGCCACAAACTGCGCGATCAGGCTTCCCTCGGCGCGGCCACGCTCGTCGAGCTCGTGCAGCAGCTGCGCCTTGCGCTTGACGGGGATCTCCTCGGGTCGCTGCGCGATCGACTGCGGAGACGGAGCCACTGCCCGTAGGGATCGTGGCTCGACACGATCCCCGCGCAACGCGGCCGCTGCCTCTGAAGCGGCGCGCTCCAGATCGTCGGGGTCGAGACCATCGACATGGGCGAAATAGGTCGTGCCGTCCTGAAGTACGCGGATGCCGGCCCCCTCCTCCGCACCGGATTCCACCGATTCGATCCGCGACTCGTCGATCTTCATGGTCGTACCACCGCGGCGTTCGGCATAGATCTCAGCGAAGTCACCGCCGCTGGCCAGTGCCCGGCTCAGCACCCTCTCCGCAATGTCCGCGTCCACGACCCGGTCGGACTGCCCGCTCCCCATCAATGCTCCCGCTTCGCCCGCTCGCGAAGAGACTGTGATGGACGCTCACTCGCTCCGCGCTTGCCGGCAACCTCGATCAGCCTCCCGGCCGCCACGAAGAGCTCCCCGCCCGCATCCGAGTCGGTGGCGTGATCCTTCGCACGCCCACCCGAGTAATAGAGACGGGCGAAGGGACGGCGGGATGCACGGCGACGACGCATGTAGGCGGCGGCCTCATCGGCGTAGCCGGAGACCCTGTCGAGCAGGACGCGATGTGGCTTGGGGCTCACTCGCCCCCTCCATCGCCGCCGGCCGCCAGATCGCGCAGCAACGAGCGCAAGTCGAAGAAGAACAGCGAGGCGAGGGCAAAGCGTTCGGTTACCGCGACCGCGGCCAGGCCGGCATGACGGAGGGCGAATACCTCGCCCTGCTCGGTCCCGATGTGGATCTGCTCCACGGGCTCCTCACCGGCGCGATCGGCGATCTCGAACAGCGCCGCGGAGTCCTCGTTCCAGCGCCTCAAATCGCCGCTGGCCGCCAGAACCGACCCTCCGGGCCCGAGGATCGCGGCGCCGCGGAGGTCGGGGGACATCTCGCCGAGAAAGGCGAGAGCGCTCTCCGCGGCATCGCCGGAAACCGTGTCGCTCGTCGCATCGTCGGGCATCTGCGTGAAAATACCGACCCGTGACCGTTGCCCGCGCTTCCTGGATAACCGTAGTCGCGGTTTGTGCGATCGCCGTCGTGCTGTTTGCGATCAGCGGCTACACCGGCTATTCGATCACTGTCGCCGCAGTCGGCATCGCCGCCGCGATCAATCTGCTGCCAAGCCCTTAGAACCTGTTTCAGAATGAGTGCGGCCCGGGATGAGGCAGCCGGCCCATCCCGACGCGAGGGCAAGCGTTGTTTAGCCGGCCCTGAACGGGCCCGAGCGGGCTCGCCGGGGATCGCGGACGGACGTCTCAGGCTCGGCGTGGATCAGCACTTCCGATCCCGGAATGGCCGACTCGATCGCGTCACGCAGCAGATGGGTCAGTTCATGTGCCCGCTCGAGGCTCGTGCCCGACCGGTACTGGACGTGGAGATCGATGTAGCGGCGCCTTCCCGCCCGCCGGGCTCGCAGCTTGTGGTAGCCGGCGACCTCCGGCGGGCGAGCGCCGGCGATCGCCGCCTCGATCTGGTCCATCTCCTCATCGGGAAGCGCTTCGTCGATCAGCACGCCCGACGAACGTCGAAGGATTCGCACGCCCGCAATGACGATCGCGGCGGCGACAATCAGCGCCGTGATCGAGTCGAAGGCGACGATCCCGGTCACCTCCACCAGCGCCAGCCCGACGAGGACGCCGACGGACGTGAGCGCGTCGGCGCGCAGGTGGGCGGCGTCTCCCTCCAGAGCCGGCGACTCATGGACCTTGGCCTGGCGCGAGAGGACCCCGGAAACGACCAGATTGGCCAACACCGAAAAGCCCATCACCGCGATGCCGATGCCAAGATCCTCGACCTCGGCGCCGATCGCCAATCGCCGGGTTGCCTCGTAGACGATCACACCGGCTCCGACCAAGATCAGCATTCCCTCGATCGTCGCCGCCAGGCTTTCGACCTTCTGGTGGCCATACGGGTGCTCCGCGTCGGCGGGTTCGTCTGCCTTGCGCACCGAGACGAAAGCGACCACCGAGGCAACCAGATCGATCAGCGAGTGGACCGCCTCGGTGAGGATCGCGATCGATCCGGTGATCGCGCCGGCGGCCAGCTTGAGTGCGATCAGAATCGAGTTGGAGACAATCGAAAGCGCCGCGGCACCGCTCTTGGTGCGGATCATTGGGTCTCCGATGCGATGCCCGCACGGAGGTGCTCGGCCAACAGCCGGGCGGCAAGCCCGCGATGGCTGATCCCATTCTTCTCCGCCTGGCTCAGCTCCGAATAGGTGCGCATGTCGTCGGGCCCGGTCGCGTCCGGGACGAAGGCCGGGTCATAGCCAAACCCCCCCTCTCCACGCGGTGTCTCGATCAGATGGCCCTCGCAGTGAGCTTCGAAGACGTGCTCGCTGCCGTCCGGTTCGACCAAAGCCAGCGCGCAGGTGTAAAAGGCGCCCCGCCCACCGTCGACGCTTGCCACCTCACGCAGGAGCTTTTCCAGGTTCTCCTCGTCGGTTGCCCCCTCCCCTCCGTAGCGGGCGGAGTGGATGCCGGGGCGGCCATCGAGCGCCTCGGCGCCAATCCCAGAGTCATCGCCAATCGCACCCCTTCCCGTGGCGGCGTGCGCCGCCCGCGCCTTATCCAGCGCAATCGCGGCATAGCTGTCGCCTTCCTCTGGCGGCAGCTCCACATCCTCCGGCAGGGGTTCCAGCTCGACCTCCGGCAGCAGTTCGCGCATCTCGCGCAGCTTGTGCTTATTCCCGGTGGCGAATATCAAGTCCCGCTACCTCAAATTCCGGCTACCCGCTCCTGTGCCTGCCGCAACCTGGATATCCCCATCTCGGCAAGGCCGAGCAGCTCGTCCAGAGATGCCCGGGAAAGGGGCGTCCTCTCCGCCGTCGCCTGGACCTCGACAAGGCCTCCGTCTCCGGTCATCACCACGTTGGCGTCGACCTCTGCGCGAGAGTCCTCGCTGTAGTCGAGGTCGCACAGAGCCCGCCCATCGACCATCCCGACGCTGACCGCCGCAACCGATCCGTTCAGCGGCATCTCAGCGATCAACTTGGCATCGAGCAACTTCTGCAGGGCAAGCCGCAGGGCGACGTACCCGCCGGTGATCGCGGCGCAGCGAGTGCCGCCATCAGCCTCGAGCACATCGCAATCGACGTAGACGCTGCGTTCGCCCAGCGCTTCGAAATCGACGACGACCCGCAGCGATCGACCGATCAAGCGCTGGATCTCCACTCCACGCCCATCCTGCTTGCCGCGCGAGATATCGCGAGCCTTGCGATCACCGGTGGACGCCGGCAGCATCGCGTACTCAGCGGTGAGCCAACCCTTGCCGCGACCCTGCATCCACTTCGGCACCGACTCGTTTACCGATGCGGTGCAGATCACCCTGGTTCCACCGATGGAGATCAGCGCCGAGCCGTCAGCGCTGCTGACGAATCCGGGGTCGATCGTCACCGGCCGGATATCGGCCGGTGCGCGGTCATAGCTGCGCGATGCTGGCATCAGGCTTCCACCTTCACGGCGTTCACGGCGCGAGTCTGTCATGAGTCATGGGCGGCCGGGCGGCAAGCCGCCCGGCCCAGCCTCATTTGAACGTAACCTTGTCGACCGCCTCCTTGATCTTGTCGACGATCACACCGGCCAACTCGGTCCCCTGTTTGCCGTTGAAGCCTTTCATCGCCGCCACCATCCCAACCATCAGCAGCGAGACGAGCAGAATCAGGCCCACATACTCGACGGTGCCCTGCCCTCGCTCTCCCTCTGCAAGCGCACGAATCGCCCGAGTCCGCTGTGCAACGGCGGCATGCACATAGCCAATCAACGCATAGAACATTCGGTGCCTCCTTTCGATTTGCGCCGATGCTGGATGAGCCGGTGTCACCGATCTAGACCCGGGAGCATCAATCTCGCGTCGTCCCTGTGACGAAATCGCAATGCCCGGCGGGCGGATTCCAGCCGTCGCGCGGATACCCTCATCCCGGTGCGCATCCTCGTTGTGACCAATTTCCAGGCCGATCCGTCTACGCCTCAGTTGGGGCGCTGGGTGCACGATCAGGTCGAGGAGATCCAGCGCCGGGAAACCGACATGGAGATCGAGGTGTTCAGCTTCCCTCCCGGATCGCGGCACTACATCCCGGCCACCCGCCGGCTTCGCCGCCTGCTGCGCCAGGAGAGCTTCGACCTCATCCACGCCCACTACGGACTGCCGGGCTGGTGCGCGCGGCTTGCCGGAGCAAAGCCGTTGATCGTCAGCTTTCACGGGACAGACGTACGCCATGGCATCGTCGGGCCGCTCTCGCACCGCCTCGTTTGGCGCGTCGACCTGGTCGCCGCGGTTTCGCGTGCTCTCTTCGAACCCGAAGCCGGGAGGCCGGGGCTGCCACATGTCGGCGGATCGGTGGTCCTCCCCTGCGGAGCGGACCTCAGTCGCTTTCGCCCGATACCGAGACCCGATGCTCGACGAGCACTTGGCCTCGACCCAGATGGCCGTTTCCTCTTCTTCCCCGCCAACCCCGAGCGAGCGGAGAAGAGAGTGGATCGGGCAGCCGAGCTGGCTGCTGCTTGCGGTGCCGACCTGTTGACCGGCGGCTCGATCAAGCCGGATGAGATGCCTCTCTGGATCAATGCCGCCAACGTCGTCGTCGTCACCTCCGACTACGAGGGCTTCAGCCTTCCCTGTGTCGAGGCGCTCGCCTGCGACGTGCCGGTCCTCTCCACCCCCGTCGGGATCGCGCCATTCGCTCTCGAGGGGGTAGCCGGGACGCTTTGCGCTCCCTTCGATCAGGCCACCTGGAGCGCTGTCGCGCATCCCCATCTTGAGGCGGAGGACCCACGAGTCGCCGGCTTGGATCGAGCCGCCGCCCTGTCCGCCGCGAGGATGGCCGAGCGAACCGCCGTCGTTTATCGCGACGTAATCGCTCGGTCGTAATAGATTGAGCGCATGACCGAGAACACCGGGCACGCTGGAACCCAAGGCCTGGGGGATACCGGCGATGAGATTGCCGATGCCGAACGCAAGCTGCAGGGGGCCGCTCAATCAGCCGCCGTCGCAGAACAGCGCGCAGTCGCAGAGATCCAAGCCCTGGAAGCCGATCTCGAGAAGGCACGCCTTCAGACCGCTGAAGAGCTGGAGAAGCTTCGCGCCGAGCACAGCGCGGCACTGAGGCGGGAGCGGGACGCAAAGGAGCTGGCGATCGCCGCGGCGGAGAACCGCCTCACAGAGATTGAAGAGCAAGCCTCGGCAGCCGAGCAGCGCGTGGAAGCGGCTGAACGTCGTGCGGCCGAGGCCGAACAGCAGGTCACTGACGCCAGCGCTCGCGCACGCGAATCCGCCGCCGCCTGGCTGCGCACCCAAATCGAGGAGATTCGCCGAGAGGCGGGGCAGCAGCAATAGCGGCAACCGCCGAATTCGACGTCGTCGTCATCGGCGGCGGCGCGGCGGGCTTGTGGACAGCGCTGCGTGCGGCCGAACTGGGGGCTGAGACCTGCGTGGTCTCCCGCACCCCACTCTCCCAGAGCGCCAGCTTCTGGGCGCAAGGCGGTTTGGCGGCCGCGCTCGAGTCGGGTGACTCGCCAGAGCAGCACGCCGCCGACACGATCGCGGCCGGGCGAGGCCTGTGCCGCCCTTCCGCGGTTCAGGTGCTGGTTGGGGAGGCCCCGAGCGCCGTTCGAGAGCTGCTCGAGCGGGGGGTGGCCTTCGATCTGGACCCCGACGGCGAGCTTGCGCTTGGGCTGGAGGGCGGCCATACCCGGCGTCGCATCGTCCATTCAGGTGGCAGCCAGACCGGCGCCGAGATCACCTCGAAGCTGGCTGAGATGGTCGACGCCGAGCCTCGGATCGCGGCTCGCGAGGAGGCATCGGCGACGGCGCTGTGGAGCGATGGTGAGCGCTGCTACGGGGTGCTGACCGGTACCGAGCAAATCGCGGCGGCGACGACGGTAATGGCGACGGGCGGTGCCGCGGCCCTTTGGCAGCGAAGCACCAACCCGTGGGGGGCGATCGGCGCCGGACCTGTCCTCGCGAGCGCCGCCGGCGCCAACCTCGCCGACCTCGAGTTCTGTCAGTTCCACCCCACCGCGCTGGCGCTCTCCGGAACCCGCTACGACGGGCTGCTGATCACAGAGGCCGTGCGTGGCGAGGGCGCAAAGCTCCTCGACTCCTCCGGCCAGCGGTTCACCGACGAGCTTGCCCCTCGCGACGCCGTCACCGCGGCGATCCTCGACCGGATGACCGCCGACGGCACCGACAGCGTCCAGCTCGACCTGCGCGAGTTGGATCCGGATCGCTTCCCGAACGTCTTCGCGTCCCTGTCCGAGGCTGGGCTGGACCCCAGCTCGCAACCGGTCCCAGTCGCACCGGCGGCGCACTACATGATGGGTGGCATCGCCGTCGACCTCGACGGTCGGTCTTCTCTGCCCGGCCTATTCGCAGTCGGCGAGTGCTCATGCACCGGCCTGCACGGCGCCAACCGCCTCGCCTCCAACTCGCTCAGCGAGTGCTTCGTGTTCGGCGGGCGCACCGCGGTCGCGGCGCAGGGAGAAGCTCCCGCGACTACACGGCCCCCACTCCCGAACTGGCGGTTCGAGTCGCCAACCGAGGCCACTCGCGAGGCGCTCTGGCGTCTCGCGGGTCCGCTGCGACACGCCGATCAGCTGCAGGAGCTTCGCAGCGATCCCTATCCCCTGGCCCAAGCGATCGCCCACAGCGCCCTGGAGCGCCGCGAGTCACGCGGCGGCCATCGCCGCACCGACTTCCCCAACCTCGACCACGGGCTCGACGGCGTCCACCTCGTCTTTGCCCCCGACGGCCGCGTCCACCAGGAGCAATGGCAATGAGCACAACGGGGGGCAAGCGTCGACATCTGACTCCTCGCAGCGAGCGAAGCGCGATTTATTTGTTCTAGCGTCCACATCGATGCTGCTTGGAGTCGACGTGGGCGGGACCTTCACCGACGCGGCGCTGGTCGATGGGGGGCAGGTCTACACCGCGAAGCTGCCCAGCACCCCCGCGGACCAGTCGGTGGCGGTGATCGAAGCCATCAAAGAGGTGCTGCGACGCGCGGGTGCCGAGCCGAGTCAGGTCACGGCGTTCGCGCACGGGATGACCGTTGGCACCAATGCACTGCTCGAGGAACGCGGCGCGCGGACGGCGCTGATCGCGACCCGGGGCTTCTCGGACCTTCTCGAGATCGGCCGTCAGGACCGCCCCGAGCTCTACCGGCTCTGCACTCCCAAGCCGGCGCCTCTGATCGACACTGAGCTGCACTTCGAGGCGGCGGAGCGAGTCGGCCCTGAGGGAATCCTCGAACCACTGGAGCAGGAAGAGCCTGAGCGGCTCGCGGAGCTCGTCCGCGCCAGCGGCGCCGAGGCCGTTGCCCTCTGCCTTCTCTTCTCCTACCTCGACCCCTCGCACGAGCAGCGGATCGCGGAGCACCTGCGCAGTGAGCTGCCCGGCGTTCACGTCTCCGCTTCTCATGAGGTACTGCCCCACTTCCGCGAGTACGAGCGCTGCTCGACCACCGCTATCGACGCCTATCTCTCCCCCCTGCTCAGCTGCTACCTCGAAAGGCTCGGCGAGTCCGCGGAGACAGTCGGCCTTCCGCGACCCGTCGTGATGCAGTCCTCCGGGGGCGTTGCCGACGCCGAGGCTGCGTCGCGGGCCGGCGCCTGGAGCGTGCTCTCAGGACCCGCCGGTGGGGCCGTGGGTGCGGGGCTGCTGGCTCGAGCCTGCGGCGATGGCAACGCGCTCGGCTTCGACATGGGAGGTACCTCGTGCGATGTCTGCGTGGTCGAGTCCGGCGAGGTAAGTCGGACCGGCTCGCGGCGGATCGCCGGCCGGGTGATCCAGCTGCCGATGGTCGACGTCCACACGGTCGGGGCGGGAGGCGGCTCGATCGCCTGGCGGGACCCGGGTGGAGCGCTTCAGGTCGGCCCGCAATCAGCCGGCGCCGACCCCGGCCCCGCCTGCTACGGGCGCGGCGGAGCAAAGCCCACCGTCACCGACGCCAACCTGGTGCTCGGCAACCTCGCACCGGACTCGACCCTCGCCGGAGGCATCCGGCTCGATGGCGACGCCGCGCACGCGACAATCGAGGCACTGGCCGGCTTGCTGGACCTCGGGACGCTGGAGACCGCCGAGGGGATCGTGCGCATCGCAAACCAGGAGATGCTGCGGGCGCTGCGCGTCGTCACGGTCGAGCGCGGCGTTGACCCGCGCCGCTTTGCGCTGATGCCGTTCGGAGGCGCCGGGCCGATGCACGCGGCGGCGATCGCGACAGAGCTCGGAGTCCGTCGCATCCTCTGCCCACGAGCCAGCGGCGTCCTTTCGGCCCTCGGCCTGTGCGCCTCCGAGCATCGCCGCGACACCATCCGCACGGTGATGCTGAGCGGAGCCGACCTCAGCGCCGAGCGAATCGCAACCGCGGTCGACGATCTGATCGCCGGCCTCGGCGAGGGCTTGGCCGACGCCAGCGCCGAGGTCATCTACGAGATGCGCTACGCGGGCCAGGCCTTCGAGCTGCCGGTTCCCGGAACGACGCGCCCCGACCCAGACGATCTCACCGCGCGCTTTGAGTCTGCTCATCTCGAGCGATATGGCCACCGAGACTCCGAGGGCGAGGTCGTTCTGGTCCACATTCGTCTGGCGATGGTCGCGCCGGGACCGGAGCCACGACCCACAGCCGCAACCGAGGGTCAACTCGATGAGTCCGTGCGTGAGGTCTACTTCGACGGAGAGTGGACAGAGACGAGGGTCCTGCGGGGCGACCCCACAACTGGGGTGGACGCCGAGGGGCCCGCCATCTTCGAACTGCCCGAGGCAACCTTCGTCGTTCCGCCGGGATGGAATGCGGAGGTCGATGCCACCGGAACGATCCATGCCGAGGTCTCACCATGAAGGGACACGGCGATGAGCATTGACCCGATCACGCTTCAGGTACTGATCGGCGGGCTGCGTGCCGCCTGCGACGAGATGGGCGCGACGCTGATCCGCTCGGCCTACTCGGCCAACATCAAGGAGCGCCACGACTGCTCGACTGCCCTCTTCGACGCCGGCGGAGAGCTCGTAATGCAGGCCGAGCACATCCCCGTCCATCTGGGGTCGATGCCAGATGCGGTGGCAGCCGTGCTGGGCGAGGAGCACCGGCCCGGTGTCGCCTGGATCCTCAACGACCCCTACCAGGGCGGGACCCACCTGCCAGACGTGACGCTGATCGAGCCCATCTTCATCGAGGGCGAGCAACTCGGGTTCGCTGCCTGCCGCGCCCACCACGCCGACATCGGCGGGCCGAGCCCGGCCGGGATGCCGGCGCACTCGAGAATCCTCGACGAAGAGGGGGTCGTGATTCCGCCGACCCGGATCGGCACGGAAGAGCTGGAGCGGCTTGCAGGGCAGATGCGCTCGCCCCGCCAGCGCCTCGCCGATCTGCGAGCTCAGCAGGCGGCAAACCGGGTCGGCCAAATGCGCCTCACCGAACTCGCCGAGCGCCACGGGCTAGACCTGCTCAGAGACGGTATGGCGGAGATCCTCACCTACGCCGAGCGCCGCGCCAAGGCCGCCCTAGCCGGACTGCCCGACGGCTCCTACACAGCCGAGGACATACTCGAAGACGACGATGCCAACGCCCAGCGCGATGTGACGGTGCGGGTGAAGGCAACCGTTTCCGGCGACCGCCTCATCCTCGACTTCAGTGGAACGGACGATCAAATCGAGGGCAATCTCAACTGCCCTCTCTCGGTTACGAAGTCGGCGGCATTCTTCGCCGTTCGCGTGCTGACCGACCCCGATGCACCGCCCTCGGCAGGCGCCTACCGGCCGATCGAAGTGGTCGCACCCGAGGGTTGCCTTCTCAACGCCCGCTTCCCGGCCGCGGTCGCCGCCGGCAACGTCGAGACCTCGAGCCGCGTCGCCGATCTGGTGATCGCTGCCTTGGGTGGCGCCAAGCCGGTCCCCGCGCAAGGCCAGGGCACGATGAACAACCTCACCCTCGCGGGTGACGGCTTCACCTACTACGAGACCCTCGGCGGCGGCCAGGGCGCCTGCCCCGATGCCGATGGGCCGAGCGCTGTCCACGTCACGATGTCCAACACGCTGAACACGCCCGTCGAGGCCTTGGAGGCGGAATTTCCGCTTCGTGTGCGCAATCTCTCACTAAGGCACGGCAGCGGTGGCGAGGGGCGGCACAGCGGAGGCGACGGGATCGTGCGTGAGATCGAAGCACTGGTCCCGATGCGCTACACGCTGATCACCGAGCGGCGGCGACACTCCCCACGCGGCCATGCAGGTGGCACAAATGGCGCTCCTGGGCACAATCTCCTCAACGACGAGCCGCTAGCGAGCAAGGCGGAAGGAGATCTCCTTCCCGGTGACAGGCTGCGAATTGAAACCCCAGGAGGCGGTGGCAGCGGTTGAGACAGTCCTTAATCGCTGAATAATCAACTTAAGCGTCCAATAATTTGGCGATTTCGCCTGCCTCGTCTAAAATGCCCACTCTGGGCGGGCCTTCCGCCTGCAGGGCACGAGGCACTCTCTTCCCAGTCTGCTTCACACCAACCTTTCTAGACACAGATTCACCAACCTTCTCTCAGGTACGACTTCAAATGCCAATCGCTCTAAAGGAATGGGCTGTAACGGTCCGCGCGCTCGCTGAGGGTGAGCAGCTTCTCACCCTTCGTAAGGGCGGCATTCGCGAGGAGCACAAGCATTTCGAGCTCGAGCACGAGCGCTTCTTCCTCTACCCCACCTTCGATCACCAACGCAACAACCTCGTTCGCGAGTCTCACCATCCGGAGCTGCGTCGCGCTCTGGAGGAGGGAGTCTGGCCCGACGAAGAGCCGCCCCCCGGAGCGTTGCTCCGCGATGGCGGCATCCCGCAGCCCGACCGCGTCCGGCTGCGCTGCTGGGCTGAGGTGACCGATCACCTCACAATCACGAATCCCCGCGTGGTCGACGAGCTCTCGCCCTTCTATGTATGGACTCCCGATTACGCCGAGAAGCGGCTCAACTGGAAGCGGCGCCACCCTCTGCACATCCTGCTGCTGCGGGTTCACCGCATCCCCCGCCCGGTAACGGTTCGGGTCCGCGACGAGTACCACGGCTGCAGGTCGTGGGTGGAAATCGACCGAGACCTGCCCTTCGAGGGCACGCCGGTGATGGCAGACGAGGAGTTCGATCGCGCCCGCCAGGAGATCCACTCGCTTTGCACCGACTCCGAGCCCGTCCTGGTCTGAGACTGTCTGACCAGCGCATGTCGGCGTCCTCGGTCGCTCGCGTGCGGCGCACGCCACGCTCCCTGCGTTCTGGACCTGCTTGGCCAGGCAGTCTCAGTTAGCGAGCTTGGTGAGTCAGCCTCACCAAATAGTCTCGACCCATGCCGTGGGTTGAGACACATTCACTCAGCTTTGCCGCGCGTCACGACAGCGGCGACACCGCCTTCGCGGAGCGCACGCTGGACCGTATGGAGGACCTTCGCCTCCGGCTCGAGGATCACTTCGCGAATGTGCCAGGCGACGTCACCGTCGTAGTCCACACCCACCCGGCCCTGCTGGCGATGGCCCATCCATTCTTGCCGGCAGCACGCTGGTCCGCAGCACCGGCCGGCCGCAGGTATCTCGCCGGCTGGGCGATGGCGACCGAGCTGCATGTGCTCAACGACCTCCACATGGCACGCCGTGCCGCTGGAGACGATTCGCGCGAGGCATTGCGTGGAACGGCTGAGCGCCTCTACGCCCAACTGGTGATCGCCGCCAACAACCCCGATCTCCCCCCCTCCTGGACGCCACGCCGCTTTGCCCGCTACCTGGGCTGGGCCTGGCTCGCCGAGGGTGGTGCTCAGTATTTCGCCCGCCAGGTCGGCCTCTACCGAGCCGCCGTGATCCGCCGCCTGCGCGAGAGCGCCAGGCCTTCCTTTCCGCCGTCGCGTCGCGATGCAGTGATCCTGGGTGGCACGATCTTCGATCTACTGGAGACCGAAAGAGGTCCGAATGCGTGTGAGCGCCTCGCCGTGGAGCTGCATCCAGGCGGCCCGGCCCCAACGCTCGAAGCCGCCTTCGAGGGACGGATAGGCGACATCGAGGCGGCTTGGCGCGACTACCTGAGGGCAATCGCCCGCCCGGGGACTGGCTAGTCGCCGCCCGGAGTCCCCTCGAGCACTTCGCGCGCTTCCCCAGCGACCCGGGCAGCAACGAAGATCTGCCGCGGGCCGACAGGCATGAATTCGGGTATGTCGAACCCGGGACCTCGCTTGACCAAGCTGGGAATTCCGTGCGCGGAGAGAAGCCCCTGGATCATTTCCGCCTCCACCTGGCTCGGGGCAAAGGCGATTTTGACCAGCCGGTCGCCGTCGCCGTCGCCGCCACCACCCTCGTCGCCGCCGACCGAACCTCCGCCGCCACCTGGGGCGATGGGTCCGACACTACGACTGCGATTAGGCGATGTCGATCTCGGCATCAACGATCTTATTGTCCCTCAGCCAGAAGCCTTTAACTACCGGTACATCAGCATTTTGAAGAGACACGATGATGTACATCGGTTCTGGCCATGCCACCGCTTCGTTTAGATCCGTTTGCGATGGATAGGCAGCAGACCGCGTATGCGAGTGGTAGATCCCGACCACGTCCTCGCCCGCCCCGCGCATTTCTTTTTCCTGGATCCGCAGCTGATCGCCAGTGTGGATCTTGTATCGAAGGGGGCTCGCGAATTCGTTGCGCGCCCGATAGACGGTCGTAGCCTTCCCATCGTGACCACCCACCAGCCCACAGCACTCGTTTGGGTCTTCCTCCTGGGCGTGGGCGACCATCTCATCAATCAAGCTTTGAGAGATCCGCATCGGTTGCTTGATACCGGCTACCACCAAACGGTGGAGTCGAGGTTCTCGATCTCCTCGATCGGCTTGGTGTAGACCCCGGAGGAGAGGTCCTTCCAGCCGTCGTCAGGGATCAGGAAGACGACGTTTCCGCCCTCTAGCTCACCCGCGATCCGCACCGCGATCGCTGCGATCGCGCCGGAGGAGACCCCGGCGAAGATCCCCTCCTCGTCGAGCAGTCGCTTCGTCCAGACGATCGCATCGCGGTTGGAGACCATGATCTTCCGGTCAAACAGCGAGATATCGATGATCGGGGGGATGAAGCCGTCGTCGAGCGAGCGCAGGCCCTGCACCAGCTCGCCCTGCATCGGCTCGGCGGCGACGATCAAGGTCTTCGGGTCAGCCTCCTTCAGCCGCCGGCCATTGCCCATCAGCGTGCCACCGGTGCCGAGCCCTCCGACGAATGCAGCCACCTCGTCCAGCTCGTTGAGGATCTCCACGGCGGTGCCGTCGTAGTGGGCCCGAGGGTTCGCCTCATTGCCGTACTGGTAGGGCATGAAATACGCGGGGTCCTCCGCCATCTCCAACGCCACCTCAACCGCACCGTTTGACCCCTTGGCTCCCTCCGAGTAGACGATCTCCGCCCCGTACATCTTCAGAAGCTGGGTGCGCTCCTCGGTGACGTTGTCCGGCATCACAACCTTCAGGGGGTAGCCCTTGCGCCGGCAGATCATCGCCAGCGAGATGCCGGTGTTGCCGGAGGTCGGCTCGAGAATGGTCTTCCCGGACTCAATCGCGCCTTCGGCCTCGGCGGCCTCGATCATCGAACGGGCGACGCGGTCCTTGACCGAGCCGGTCGGGTTATGGCCCTCGAGCTTCGCGTAGATCCGCACCTCGGGCTTAGGCGAAAGGCGCGGCAGCTCAACCAGTGGCGTGTTGCCGATCGACGCGACGATGTCGCCGAAGCGACCCCCACAGGGCCGGTTGAGTAGGTCGTCGCGCGGCATCACGAAATCCCGTTACTTCAAAAAGTATAGCTAGGTCCAGCCGGGGCGGATCGTTCTACCGAAACTGCGAAATCCGCAAGATCGCGGCGTACCCGATTGCGTAGCGTCGCGTGCCTAGCTAAGTCCAGCCGACGAAGGGAATCGACATGGCGATCGACCAAACGCAGCTCGGGCAACAGATCACGGCCCTGATGGAGGAGATCGAAAACGATCCGGAAATCCCGGACGAGGGCGCCATCAATCGAGTCGTCGTGATCGTCGAGGTAGTTAGCCAAGACGGAGAGGAGCAGTCCTTCAATCTCCGCGTCAACTCCAGTGCCAGCCCACATGTATCGATCGGATTCCTCGAGGTCGCAAAGGCGATCCAGTTCAAAATGATGGGTCTCGGATAACTGGATTTTCCGGGGCGAGCGGCGCTTCGCGGTAGCTCAGCCGCCGGCCATCGCCGGCAGGATCACGACGGTGTCGCCGTCGGAAACACCGGTCTCGAGGCCCTGAAGCACCCGCACATCCTCGTCGTTGAGGTAGACGTTGACGTAGCGGTTGAGGTCGCCATCGGCGCCAAAGAGCTGAGCCTCGGTGTCTGGATGTGCCCCCGTCAAAGTGCGCAGCACCTCGCCCACTGTGGAGCCGGTGGCCTCAACCTCGGCCTCCCCCCCGGTTTGGGGACGCAGCACGGGTGGGATTCGAACGGTCGCCATGGCGCGGGAGATTACTCAGTGCTTCCGGTTGCAAGTACCGTCGCCGGCGCTTAACCCGCGCAGAAGAGCTCGTAGTCGGGGAACTTGCCCAACTCGGAGTCTGGAACCTCGGGTGCGTTCTCACCGCAGATCGGGCACTCCGGATCGCGGCGGACCTTGAGCTCGGTGAAGCGAGTGCTGAGCGCCTCGAAGAGCAGCAGACGACCGATCAGCGGCTCGCCGATCCCGAGCACCAGCTTCAGCACCTCGTTTGCCTGCAGCAGGCCCATCGTTCCGGCCATTGCGCCGAGCACTCCGTTTGCCGAGCAGCTCGGCGCCAGCTCGGCCGGCGGCGGCGTTGGGTAGAGGCAGCGATAGCAAGGGCCCTCGTAGGGAACGAAGGTCGAGATCTGGCCGTCGAAGCTGAGGATCGAAGCAGAGACCACGGGCTTGCGCAGCCGCACCGAGGCGTCGTTGAGCAGGTAGCGAGTGGGGAAGTTGTCGGCGCCGTCGACGATCACGTCGTACTCGCCGATGATCTCGATGATGTTGGAGGCATCGAGTCGGCCCTGGTGCTCGACGACGTTGATGTCGGGGTTGAGCGCTTCGATCGTCAGCCGCGCCGACTCGGTCTTCGGCATTCCGATCCGCTCGGTGTTGTGGATCACCTGGCGCTGCAGGTTGGAAGCGTCGACGACGTCGTCATCGACCAAGCCCATCGTGCCGATTCCAGCTGCGGCGAGGTAGAGCGCGGTCGGGGCGCCAAGCCCTCCGGCGCCCACCAACAGCACCTTCGCGTTGAGCATCTTCAGCTGGCCGTCGACCCCGACCTCCGGCAGCAGTGTGTGGCGGGAGTAGCGGTCGCGCTGCTCCGGGGTCATCCCCTCGGTTGCGACCACCGGCAACCCCTGCTCCTGCCAAGCGAGGATTCCACCCGCCATCGAGGCGACGTTCTCATAGCCGAGCGCCTGCATCTGCTCAGCCGCCTTATAGGAGCGATTGCCGCTGCGGCAGTAGAGGATGGTGCGCGCCGACTTGTCGGGGGCGGCAGTGGCGATTTCGTCGCCTAGCAGCCCCGGTGGCACCAACTTTCCTCCCTCGAGGCGCGCCTCCTGGAACTCATGGGGCTCGCGGGTGTCGATTAGGACGACGTCGCCGCCCTCAATCTCCTGCGACGCCTCAAACGGCTCGATCTCCTCAACCTGCTGCGTGATCTGCGCGCCCCCAGCGTTCATGCGTCTCCTAAATACCTAAATTCCGATCCGGCTTTACTTCAAAAAGTATAGCGAGTGGTTTTCCCCCGAGGCTATGCGGTCAACTGCGACTAGCGTGCCACCGGAGGGCCGGCTGGCCAAGCTGGGTGCCACACGCGGCCGCAGTGCGTAGCAGCGCTACGCGCAAGGCCGTGGGTGGCGATCCAGCGCTGTGCCAGACGGCCCTCCGGGGTGAGATAGGAGGAGTTGCCCGCCTAGCCGAGGGACGGGCGCATCTGGCGCAGACGCTTGACCCGCTCTTCGATTGGGGGGTGGGTCGAGAAGAGGCCGGCGATCCCCTTGCCGGAGAACGGCTTGACGATGTAGAGAGGCTCAGCCGCCTGATTCACTTTCATCGGGATCGCTTCAGCTCCCTGCTCGAGGCGCAGCAGGGCGCTTGCCAGCGACTCCGGATTGCCGCAGATTTCGGCGCCGCCGGCGTCCGCCGCGTACTCCCGCTGGCGAGAGATGGAGAGCTGGATGATGCTTGCCGCTATCGGCGCCAGCAGGACCATCGCCAGCGAGCCGACCAGGCCGAGCGGCGACTCGTCGTCGCCGAACCACATCAGCATGTAGGCGATGTAGGTGATCGCGGCGCCAATCGCGGCCGCCACCGACTGGATCAGGATGTCGCGGTGCTTTACGTGCGCGAGCTCGTGGGCGAGCACACCGCGAAGCTCATCCTCAGAGAGCAATTTGGTGATGCCCCGGGTGACGGCAACGGCCGAGTGCTTGGGATTGCGGCCGGTCGCGAAGGCGTTGGGCTGATCCTGGGGGATCATGTAGAGGCGCGGCATCGGCAGGTCGGCACGCGTCGTCAGTTCCCGCACGATTTGGTAGAGCCGGGGCGCCTCGGACTCCTCGATCGGCTCAGCGCGGCTCATTTTGAGCGCGAGTTTGTCGCTGAAGAAGTAGGAGCCGAGGTTTATCAGGAGGGCAATGCCAAGAAAGAGCGCCGCCGTGCTTGGCCCCCCAATCAGCGCGCCGATCAGAACCAGCAGCCCAGAGAGGGATGCCAACAGGATCGTGGTGCGCAGCGTTGCTCCCCATGTGGATTGCTTGGTCGTTGTCATACCTCTCCGCTCCTTGGGTGGATTGCCCTGTGTGCAGTATGGCCCGCTCTCGCCACCTCGGCCATAGGGGAGAACCCCCCGTTTGCAACCAGGAGGCCCCTAGATGGTTCCCGGCCGACGCCGGGAAATCTAGGGACGTGTTTCAAAAATGCGATCGTACTCCAGCTCACGTACTTGGACTCAACGAGTCCTTGGTGAGACCGAGTGAATGATGAGCATCGCCAACAAGCTCATTGACATCTTCGACTCGATGCGATGCCAAGCCCAGGGAGCAGCTAGCCTGCGGCAGATGCGGCGCGGTTTCGCGATCTCGATTTTGAGCCTGCTCAGTGTGATTGTCTACGGCTGCGGTTCTTCGGAAACCACAGTCGAGACAAGGACCGTCACCGAGAGTGTCGAGGAGCTCCCTGGAGCGGGGTAATCCTGCTGAGCCTGCGGGCCTCGCTCTGTGTCTTAAGCGCTCAGGATTCACAGCGGTGAGCTACAAGGAAGGCCGTGTAAAAGGCATCGCTCCAGATGGCACTCAGCTTGTGGCGGCGACCGGGGATGATCCGTTGCTCGCGTTAGCGATCGTGCGGCACTACAACAACCGCCCGTCACCGCCGCCTCTTAGCGCGGAAGTGGCGCCAGATGGCGTAACGGCACTAGTGGCTAAGTCAAGTGAGAATGCGGCTCTGAATCTGGCGGCGGCCTGCACATCCCCTCAGTCAGGTGGTGAGTCGAGCGTAAAAGAGGAAAGCTCCGAGAAGGACGACCTGGATCAGCTCGGGATTTCTGCAGCGCAAAAGGACAGGCTTCGGGAGTCCATTGAGAATCTCAGTGAAGCCGGGCAATCCTTCGTGGTGACCACGGGTGATTGCCTAGGCCTCAATAAGTCGACCGAGGAATACGTGCTGTGTGTCAGCGCTACGAAATCAGCTTTTGATGAGCAGGCAGCAGATACACGGGGGAAGATCACTGAGTCCACAACCTTGACAGCGGGAGAATGTCGCGCCTATCTCGAAGATGCCGGGCAAGCACTAGACCAGGTAAGCCACGCGGTTACTGCCGGATACGAAGCAACAAGGGCGGTTATGGAAGCAGCTGAGGCTTCAGATCTTGGTGAAGGAAAAACACAGAAGGCGATTTCAGAAGAAGCTGATCTTCAAGCGAGCCAGGCCCTCGGGAAAATGGCAACGGCACTACGCGGCGTAGACGTTAGTTGCTGAGTGCTGGCCTAACCAAGAGCACAACCACAGCATCCGGCGCCTTGGTTGAAGGCGAATCTGTCTACAGGTGTAGCGGCGTCAAGAGTCCGTTCCCACTTCACGTCCATCCGCAAGTGCTTCGGGGGCGGTTCCGACGCATTTTTCAAACTGGAAGTCGGCCCTCTAGGCTTTGGCCGGTGCGCCGCCGTGGCCTCTTCGCGCAGGTTCTGACGCTCAACGCCGTGCTCGTCTGCATCGCGGTCGGCCTTTCCATCGCCATCGCCGGCTCGAGCTCCGCCAACGCGCTGGTCGCTGTCGCGATCGCCCTCGTTGCCGGCGCCGCCAACCTGATCGCCAACCTCTTCGTGCTGCGCCGCCGGTTCACCCCGCTGGAGCGGCTGATCGAGGAGATGGAGAAGGTCGACCTCAGCCGCCAAGGGAGCGCTCTGCCGCGCTCGATCGACGGCGTCGGGGAGACCGAGGAGGTGGAGCGCCTCGAGCTCGCCTTCCTGCGGATGATGCGGCGCCTGGAGGCTGAGCGGCTGCGGGCGGGCTCCGCCGCCCTCCGCGCCCAGGAGCAGGAGCGGACGCGAGTCGCGCGCGACCTCCACGACGAGGTGAACCAGTCGCTGACCGGCCTGCTGCTGCGACTGGAGGCGGTGCGCGAGGCGGCACCCCCCGCGCTGGAGCCCGAGCTTGCGGCGACCAAGGCGCTCGCCAACCAGGCGATGCGCGAGTTGCTCTCGCTGGCTCGGCAACTACGGCCCACCGCCCTCGACGACCTCGGCCTCGTTGCCGCGATTGCCGGACAGGTCGAGCAGCTCGACCAGGGGGGGATCGAGGCACGGCTCCGCGAGGAAGGGCGCTTCTCCGACCTCGACGACGACGTGCAGTTGGTCATCTACCGAGTCGCCCAGGAGGCGCTTTCCAACGCTGCCCGCCACAGCGACGCGACGCGGATAGAGGTGAGCCTGCGCCGCGCCGAGAGCGAGGTCGAGCTGACGATCTCCGACGACGGCCGCGGCTTCGCCTTCGAGGAATCCGAGAGCGGCCTTGGAATCGCAGGTATGAGGGAGAGGGCCCTGCTGGTTGGGGGCGACTTGACGATCGAGTCACCGGGACGGGGCACCACCGTCCGACTGACGATCAAGCCACCCCCGGACGCGGGAGCGAGGGAGCGCCAATTTGCCGGTGATCACTAACGCGACCGAGCGGAAGCAGAGGAGGCGACGTTGCGTATTTTGATCGCAGACGACCACGGGATCGTCCGCTCCGGCCTACGCCTCCTGCTCGAGCGCCAGCCCGACATCGAGGTAATCGCCGAGGCGGCGGACGGAGTCGAGGCCCGCGAGATGGCGATTCGGGAGCGCCCCGACCTGGCCATTCTCGATGTGAAGATGCCGAAGCTGACCGGCCTGCAGGCGACGCGTGCGATCCGTGCCCACGCGCCCGACGTTGCGGTCCTGATCCTCTCGATGCACGATGACGAGCGCTATCTGTTCGAGGCGCTAAAGGCCGGCGCCTCCGGCTACGTGCTCAAGGCGCAAGCCGACACCGACCTCCTGGCCGCGATCCGCGCGATCGAGCGCGGCGAGCCGTTCCTCACACCCAAAGCGCAACGACTTCTGATCAAGGACGTGCTCGAGCGAGGCTCGGTCGGGGAGGAGGAGCTGACTCCGCGAGAGGAGGAAATCGTCAAGCTGGTGGCCGAGGCCCACACGACGAAGGAGATCGCCGGGATCCTCCACCTCTCCGAGAAGACGGTCGAGAACCACCGCGCCAACGCGATGCGGAAGCTGGGAATGCGCGACCGGGTCGAGCTGGTCCGCTACGCGATCCGTCGCGGCCTGATCGAGCCTTAGCGGGCGACGACCAGAACGCCGTTCCTTCGACAAGCCGATACCGCCGCTTTGATTGACTGCGTGGCCCACCCGATGGCCCCCACCGAAGACTTCCAAGAGAAGCGTTGGCTCGCGCTGATCCTGCTCTGTTCGGCGCAGTTCGTCGTCGTTCTCGACGCCTCGATCGTCAACGTGGCCCTGCCCTCGATCGGCAAAGCACTCGACTTCTCCCAGGAGAACCTGCCCTGGGTAGTCAACGCCTACGTGCTGACCTTCGGCGGCTTCCTGCTGCTGGGAGGCCGCACCGCGGACCTGCTCGGCCGCAGGCGTGTGTTCATGGCGGGGCTGCTGCTGGTCGCGGTTGCCTCCCTCTTCGCCGGCTTCGCCGCCACCGAAGGACAGCTGATCGCCGCCCGAGCGGCCCAGGGGCTCGGCGCCGCGATTATTTCGCCGGCGGCGCTCTCGATCGTCACCACCACCTTCAAAGACGGGGCGGAGCGCAACAAGGCGCTCGGGGTTTGGGGGGCGGTCGCCGGCTCGGGCGGAGCGGCGGGGGTCCTGCTCGGCGGGGTGCTCACCGACGGGCTCGGCTGGGAGTGGGTGCTCTGGGTCAACGTCCCGGTCGCCCTGATCGCCTTCGCGCTCTCCCCCAGGCTGATCGCGGAAAGTCGCGCCGAGGCCCAGACGCGAGCCTTCGACATCGCCGGCGCCGTCACGGTCACCGCGGCGCTCTCGATCCTCGTCTACGCGCTCGTCGACGCCAACGACGCCGGCTGGGGCTCAAGCCAGACGATCGGCCTGATCGCGCTGTCCATCTTGCTGATGGCCTCGTTCGTGGCGATCGAGCTCCGCTCTGCCAAGCCGCTGGTCCCGTTCTCGATCTTCCGGATCCGGACGCTGACCGGCGCCAACGTGGTTGGGCTGCTGGTCGGCGCCTCGCTCTTCTCGATGTTCTTCTTCATCTCCCTCTACATGCAGCAGGTGCTCGGCTACAGCGCGATCCACGCTGGGCTCTCCTACCTGCCGCTGGCGCTGGTGATCATGGCCTCGGCGGGGATTGCCTCCCAGCTCGTCACCAAGCTCGGCTACAAGCCGGTACTCGCTGCCGGCCTCCTCTTCATCGTCATCGGTCTGACCTGGTTCAGCCGGGTCTCGGTCGGGGGCAGCTTCACGACCGACATCCTCGGGCCGTCGCTCTTCGCCGCCGCGGGGCTCGGCTTTTCCTTCGTGACAACGACGATCGCCGCGGTCTCCGGCGTCGAGGAGAACGAGGCCGGCCTGGCCAGCGGGTTGATCAACACCTCGCAGCAAATTGGTGGCGCGCTCGGCCTCGCGGTTCTCTCAGCCGTGGCGATCTCGCGCACCAATGACGTCACCACCGGCGCCTCTCCTTCCCTCAGCGGCCTCACCGAGGGATTCCAGGCGGCCTTCCTGGGCGGTGCGGCATTCGCCTTGCTTGGCTTTGTGCTGACGCTCGTCCTGATCCGCGGCAGCGACAGCCGCGCCCATGTGGCGCTCGGCAAGGAGGAGGCGGCCGATGCCGCCTCCGCATAACCGACCGCTTCAGTAGGATTTAAATCGATGCTGTTTTCGACCAAAGCCGAGTACGGAGTTCGACTGATGGTCGAGCTCGGGCGCCAATCCGACTCGTCCCCGGTTTCCCTCAGCGCTGTCGCCGAGGCGGAGCGGTTGCCGCTCTCCTACCTCGAGCACCTGGTGGCAAAGCTGCGCAAGGCGGGGCTCGTCATCTCTACCCGGGGAGCCCACGGTGGCTACAGCCTCGCCAAACCGGCCGAGGAGATCACCCTGGACATCGTGGTGGAGGCGCTGGAAGGCCAGATCGCGCCGATGGAGTGCTTTCACGAGACCCCCGAGGGAAAAGTGCTCTGCTCGCACGAGAGCGATGGCGACCACGCCTGCGCCACGAAGCTGCTCTGGACTCGCGTCCAGGGAGGCGTAACCAAAGCGCTGGCCGGTACGACGCTCGCAGAGCTGGTCGAGTTCGCCGGCGGAGCCACCGAGAAGACGCCGGTCGGCAGCGCCGCTTAACCCGCAATCAGGAACGGAGTGACATTGGCTGAGCTGGAGATTCGCAACCTGCATGTGAGCGCCGAAGGCAAGGAGATCCTTCGCGGTCTCGATCTCGATGTCGAGAAAGGCAAGGTCCACGCCCTTATGGGTCCGAATGGATCGGGCAAGTCGACCCTTGCCAACGCGATCATGGGTCATCCGTCGCTCGAGGTGACGGAGGGGTCGATCGCCTTCAAGGGAGAGGACATCACTGAGGCCGACCCCGACGAGCGCTCCCGCGCCGGCCTCTTCATGGCCTTCCAGTACCCGGTGGCGATTCCCGGCGTCTCGGTCAGCAAGTACCTGCGGATGATCCTCAACGCCCGCCGCGAGGCGAACGGCGAAGGCGAGATCAAGATCAAAGAGTTCGCGAAGGTCGCCCAGGAGGCGATGGCGCTGGCGAACATCCCGAAAGACTTCTCCAGCCGCTACCTGAACGACGGCTTCTCAGGAGGCGAGAAGAAGCGGATGGAGCTCCTGCAGCTGGCGCTCCTGCGACCGGAGCTCGCAGTGCTTGACGAGACGGACTCGGGTCTCGACATCGACGCGCTGCGCACCGTGGCCGAGGGGGTCAACAAGTTCGCCGGCCCCGACATGGGCGTCCTGATCATCACCCACTACCAGCGCATCCTGCACATGGTCAAGCCCGACTCGGTCCACGTGATGTTCGAGGGTCGGATCGTCAAGGAGGGTGGCCCGGAGCTGGTCGCCCAGCTCGAGGAGAAGGGCTACGGCTGGATCCGCGAGGAGGTTGCCGCGAGCCCGAGTGGAGGGAGCGTCGCAGTCTGATGATTCGCGACCGGAACTCGGGCGAAGCATTTGTATGGGGCGCCGCCCGATGACGGTCTCGACTGGTCTGTTCCCGATCGAGAAGGTCCGCGCCGCCTTCCCGGCGCTCGAGCGCGAGGTGCACGGGCGCCCGGTCGCCTACCTCGACAGCGGCGCCAGCTCCCAGCGGGTGCTCGCCTCGATCCAGGCGGTCGACCGTTACGAGCGGGCGCACCATTCCAACGTGCACCGCGGTTCCCACACGCTCTCGGCGGAGGCAACCGCCGCCTACGAGGGGGCACGAGCAACAGTCGCCGACCACATCGGCGCCTCCGACCGCCGCGAGGTGATCTTCGTCCGCAACGCCACCGAGGCGATCAACCTGGTGGCGCGGACATGGGGCGACGCAAACGTTGGCGAGGGAGACCGCATCGTCCTCACCGAGATGGAGCACCACTCGAACATCGTCCCCTGGCAGCAACTCGCCGAGCGGGTTGGCGCCGAGATCGACTGGGTCCCGGTCGGCGAAGGCGGCCTGCTCGATATGGACGCATTCAAAGCCTTGCTGGAACGAAGCCCGAAGCTTGTCGCCGTCACCCATATCTCCAACGTGCTCGGCAGCGAGAACCCACTGGCCGAGATCACCCGACTAGCACACGATGCTGGGGCGCTAGTCCTCGCGGACGGCGCTCAGGCGACCCCGAAGCTGCCGATCGATGTGAGTGCCCTGGGCGTCGACTTCTACGCAATGACGGGTCACAAGCTCTACGCGCCAACCGGAATCGGCGCTCTTTGGGGACGCCTGGACCTGCTGCGCGCCATGCCTCCCTTCCTTGGCGGCGGCTCGATGATCCGCAAGGTCACCAAGGAGAGAACGACCTACGCCGACCCCCCCGCTCGCTTCGAGGCGGGGACGCCGGCGATCGCCCAGGCGATCGGAATGGCCTCAGCCCTGCGCTGGCTCGACGGGCTCGGGATGGAGGCCGTGCTGGCGCACGAGCGCCAGATCACCGAGTACGCGCTGCAAAGGATCGCCGAGGTCCCGGGCCTGCAGGTCTTCGGCCCACCTGATGGGCCTGACAGGGTCGGACCGGTTTCTTTCGAGCTACACGGCGTCCACGCCCACGATGTCTCGGAGATCCTCGACCGCCACGGCGTCGCCGTCCGCGCCGGCCATCACTGCGCGCAGCCGCTGATGGATCGCCTCGGGGTTGCCGCCACCGCTCGCGCCAGCTTTGGCGTCTATACAACCCCCGAGGAGATCGACCGCCTCATCGAGGGTCTCCACGACGCCCGCAAGGTCTTCGGCCTCTAAGACCCCTGGCACCCCTAGGTCCTCGCACCCCGCTCTGGATCCTGTGCTCTAGTCGGGCGGTCGAATCTGTTGACGAGTTTTGGTCCCTATAGGTTCACTAACTCGTCAACAAAACGGATTGGCTCACCCAGGGGGTGAGCTCCATGCGTTAGCGCTTAGCTCGGCGGCCGGGCGAGGCCCAAACGAGGGCTTCGCTAGCCTCGGACAGATGGACGAGCTCTACCGCGACCAGATCCTCGAGCACTACAAGCGGCCGCACAACTTCGGCCGGCTGGACGATCCCGACCTCGAGTTCGAGGACAACAACCCCTTCTGCGGCGATGAGCAGCACGTGACGATCCGGCTCGACGAGGACGGGCGGGTCGCCGAGATCGCCTTCGACGGAAAAGGATGCGCGATCTCCACCGCGGCGACCTCGCTGCTCACCGACGAGCTGGCAGGCAAGTCCCGCGATGAGCTGCTGCAGTTGCCGAAAGAGTTCGTCCTCGAGCTGCTCGGGATCGACATCTCGGCGACCCGGATGAAGTGCGCGATGCTGGGCCTCAAGGTGGTGAAGAGCGCCAGTCTCGGCCAGTCGGCCGAATGGGAGGACGAGGGCAAGGCCGGCGACCCCTCCGAAGCTGCTGCCGACCTCGGCTCGATCTGACGCTCCGCCTACGAAGCCCCGACGATCTGACGCCCCCGCCTAGCTTGCGCTGCGGGCTGGCCTCGTAGAAGCTGCCTCTCCCTAGGTGTTTTCGAGCGCTTCGTCGCTGAGTGCGATCACCGCGAAGCTCGCCCCATGGGGATCAGTGAGGATCGCGAAGCGACCAGCGGGGATGTCAATCGGCTCGACCATGACGCTGCCGCCTCCCTGCTTGGCCTGCTCGACCGCCGCGTCGGTGTCGTCGACCGCAAAGTAGACCTGCCAGTGAGCGGGCACCTCCTCGGGAACGCCTCGTCCCGTCATGTCGAGCATGCCGCCAACCGGGCTGTCGCCCAGCTTGAGGCTGGTGTACGTGCCCATCTCCCCCATGTCGTTGTCTTCGAAATCCCAGCCGAAGACGACGCCATAGAAAGCCTTGGCAGCCTCGGTGTCGCGGGTGTTGAGCTCATTCCAGGAGAGCGCGCCGTGCTCGTTGACGACGCCGGCTCCCGCGAATGTCCCAGGCTGCCAAATGCCGAACACGGCACCGGCGGGATCGGCGAATATCGCCATCCGACCGAGGTCCATCACGTCCATCGGCTCGGCGATCACGCTGCCTCCAGCCTCCTTGACCGCGGCGGCGGTCGCGTCAGCGTCCTCGACCGAGACATAGGTGGTCCAGGCCGGAGGCTGGCCCTCCTGCATCAGCGGCATCATCCCGCTGGCCGGCTTGCCTTCCTTCATCGCCTGGCGGTAACCGCCGGTTTGCTCGGCGTTCTCAGGCTCTGGAACGTCCCAGCCAAACAGAGCGGAGTAGAAGGCGATCGACGCGTCCAGGTCGGGGGAGCCATGGTCGACCCAGGATGGGGTTCCCGGCGCGTAACTGGTTATCTGACTCATCTTCACCCTCCGATCGTCGACGTATCGCTTCTGGCCTGATCCTCTCATCCCCGGCCTTGCTTTGGTCAAACCTTTGTTACGCGATTCAGGCCGATCCGGCTCGAGCGCTAAAATCCGACCGGATAAGTAGGATTAAGTCTCAACCCGCACTAGCGCACTTCTAGTGGGAGCGATTCGCCCCTTGACCGATACCGCAGGAACATCGATACCCGTCTGCCCGCTGTCCGAGCTGCCGCCCGGAGAGATGCGGCTGATCGAGCACGAGGATCGCAAGATCGGCGTCTTCAACTGCGACGGGGCGCTCTACGCGATCGAGGATCGCTGCTCACACGACGACGGGCCGCTCGCCGAGGGCGAGTTCGATCCCGCGACCTGCACAGTCGAGTGTCCTCGTCACGGCTCGCTCTTTGACCTGACCACCGGCAGGCCGAAGACGCTCCCCGCCTATGCTCCGGTGCAGACGTTCTCGACAGCCGTCGAGGACGACACGATCGTCTTGGAGGTCGATTGACCATGGCAACGCCTGAGGTCGTCGCAGAGAAAAGAGAGCTCGCCGGCATCAATGCCGACTACAAGGAGAAGTTCGGCTTCCACGACTCCGAGAGCGGTTACGCCTACAAAGCCCCGAAGGGCCTCAGCCGCGAGGTGGTCGAATCGATCTCCGAGTACAAGGACGAGCCGCAGTGGATGCGGGACTTCCGCCTCAAGGCGCTGGAGCACTTCTACTCGCGCCCAACCCCGGCCTGGGGCGGCAACCTCGCCCAGATCGACTGGGACGACATCCACTACTTCGTGCGCGCCTCGGAGAAGAACAGCCGCGACTGGAGCGAGGTCCCCGAGGACATTAAAAACACCTTCGACCGGCTCGGCATCCCAGAGGCGGAGCGCAAATTCCTCTCTGGGGTGGGTGCCCAATACGAGTCCGAGGTCGTCTACCACCAGGTCAACGAGAAGCTCGAGGCCCAGGGCGTGATCTTCACCGACATGGATACCGCGCTGCGCGAGCACGAGGATCTCGTCCGCGAGTACTGGGCGACGATCATTCCCGCCAACGACAACAAATTGGCGGCGCTCAACTCCGCCGTCTGGTCGGGTGGCTCCTTCGTCTATGTGCCGGCCGGGGTCAAGGTCGAGATGCCGCTGCAGGCCTACTTCCGGATCAACACCGAGAACATGGGCCAGTTCGAGCGGACGCTGATCATCTGCGAGGAGGGCGCCGACGTCCACTACATCGAGGGCTGCACGGCGCCCGTCTACTCGAGCGACTCGCTGCACTCGGCAGTGGTCGAGATCGTCGCCAAGCCAAGCTCACGCGTCCGCTACACGACGGTCCAGAACTGGTCGCAGAATGTCTTCAACCTGGTCACCAAGCGCGCCGTCGCCCACGAGAAGGCGACGATGGAGTGGGTCGATTGCAACCTCGGCTCGAAACTGACGATGAAGTACCCGTCGATCTACCTGCTCGGGCCCGAAGCCCACGGCGAGATTCTCTCGATCGCCTTCGCTGGCGACGGCCAACACCAGGACGCTGGCGGCAAGATCATCCACGCCGCGCCTCGCACCTCCTCCTCGATCTTCTCCAAGTCGATCTCCAAGGACGGCGGGCGAGCGACCTACCGCGGCCTGCTTGAGGTGGCCGATGGGGCGACCGAGTCGCGCTCCAAGGTCGTCTGCGACGCGCTGCTGCTCGACGAGGACTCGCGCTCTGACACGTATCCCACGATCCGCATCGACGAGAACGACGCCGACGTCGGCCACGAGGCAACGGTCTCCAAAATCGGCGACGAGCAGCTCTTCTACCTGCAGAGCCACGGGCTCGACGAGGAGGAGGCCTCGAAGATGATCGTCAACGGCTTCATCGAGCCGGTCACCAAAGAGCTGCCGATGGAGTACGCGGTCGAGCTCAACCGGCTGATCGAGCTGCAGATGGAGGGCTCGATTGGCTGAGGTCGCAACCGATCCCGCTTGGCTTTCGGAGAGGCGCCAGCGGGGCGCCTCTCTCGCGCAGGAGCTCCCCCTCCCCGATCAGAAGGCAAAGGGGTGGGAATTCACCGACCTCTCCGGGCTCGAGATCGACTCTTTCGCACCCGCCGCTGCCAACGTCTCGCTTGCCGGAGTCGAGGGCGCGACGGTTGTGCCGCTCGCCGAGGCGATCGAGTCCCACGATGAGCTGCTGCACGAGCGGCTCGGGTCGCTGGTGCCGATCGAGGATCCCTTCGTCGCTCGCAACGAGGCGGGCTGGCGCGACGGGGTTCTCATCCACATCCCCCGCGGCGTCAAGGTCACTGAGCCGATCCGGATCGAGCTGCCGCTCGACGAGGACGGTGCCGCCGTCTCCTGGCGCACCCTGATCGTCCTCGAGGAAGGAGCCGAGGTCGAGGTCTGGGAGCACTGCACTTCCCAGGGCGACCAGACCGAGGCGCTGATCAACTCGGTGGTTGAGCTGCACGTCGGCCAAGCGGCGACGCTGCGCTACGTAAGCACCCAGGACATCTCCGAGCGGGCCTGGATCTTCGCCACCCAGCGAGCGCAGGTTGAGCGCGACGGCCGGCTCGACTGGACGGCGCTCGGCTTCGGCTCCGCTCGCGGCAAGGTGCGAATGGAGACCAACCTCGCCGGCCCCGGCTCGGAGGCACGGGTGACCGGCGGCTACGCCGGCGGCCCCGGACAACACCTCGACTTCGACACCACCCAGGAGCACGCCGCCCCCAACACCTTCTCCGACCTCGCCTTCCGGGGCGTCCTCGCCGCCGGGGCAACGGCGGTCTGGCGCGGAATGATCCGCGTCGACCCCGGCGCCCAGGGAACCGACGCCTTCCAGGAGTGCCGCAACCTGCTGCTCTCCACCGACGCCCACGCCGACGCGATCCCCGGCCTCGAGATCGAAGCCGACGACGTGCGCTGCACCCATGCCGCTGCGATCGCCCAGATCGACCGCGATCAGCTCTTCTACCTGACTTCGCGCGGGCTCGACCCGGCGAATGCGAAACAGTTGATCATCGAGGGGTTCCTCGAGTCCTTGGTCGAGCGCCTCGCCGCGGGCCCAGTGCGAGATTCGATCTCAGCCGCGCTCGAGAAGCGCCTCGCCGAGATCCTTTAGGTCTTCCATCTAGCGACGGCGGTATCGCTCGCAGCCAGGACCGAGACGATCGTGGGATTCGCGCTCGACCTCGTCCACGCCGGAGCCGCAGCGGATTTGGTCCGCTTGGCCGTTGCGGTCGGAAAGGATGTCAGCGCCAGGCCCGCCGTACAGTCGGTCCGGCACGTCGGGGGACCGCTTGCCGAGCCCTATGAATTCGTAGAAGAGCCCGTCGCGGCCGAGGCCGCCGTAGACGGTGTCGTGGCCAGGCCCAAACGCGATGGCGTCGTCGCCACCGCCAGCATTAATGAGATCGTCACCCGGTCCGTCTTCGAACTCCTCTTCCTCGATACCACCGAGAATCGTGTCGTCGCCAGCTCCACCGATGAGCCGAATCCGGCTAGTGAGGTAAACGTTGTCGCCGATTCCGGTGAGGCGCCGCGCATCGATCAGGTCGTCGCCTTGCTCTCCGTACAGCTTGACGGCTTTGAATTCGTCGCTCCGCACCGTCACGTCTTGGTCAGGGGCGCCGCTGTCGGCAACTGGATTCAGGTTGAGCGCGACGCTGCCGTTGGCGCGAGTCCCGATTCGCATCGAATTGCGCTGGCGGCCTCCGTACACCGTCAGCTTGCTGGCTCTGTAGACGTCGACCTCGATCTCCGAGCCGGAGTGCTCGCTGGTGGCGCCGGGCGCAAAGTCGCCCCGACGCTCGCTGAGGCTCACCCGGGAATCTTCAACCCTCAGCACGACCCGATCCACATTGTGGACGGTCGCCTGCCGTCCTGTGCAGTGCACGGTGGGGTCGTGGACGAGGATCGCGTTGCCTCGGCGGACGAGCCATGGTTCAACAGCGCCGACGACCACGAGTCGGTTGCCCTTGGGACCGGGCGCTCCCGCCTCGACGTATTCGCAGCGTTCGCCGAACGGCCCGCCCGCCGCCGGCACAATGCCCGAGATGCCGAACAGCAGTGCCCCCGCAACCGCCACAGTCCAGGCTCGGCGCGTTAGCCGGCCATTAGTCGCCCCCACGGCGACCCCCACGGCGCTCTGAGAAGGTTGTCCGCAGGATGCTGCCAATGACGATCAGGATCGGGGGCAGGTAGAGGACCCATAGCCAGTGCGCAACATGGGCGAGCGGAAGCACCGCCACAGGGTAGAGCGGGCGGGGGGACGTGCCGGGAGTTAACCCTCCCTGTGTTGGTCAACTCCCGGCACGTCCACGTCCCTCAGGAGTTGGCGACCGAGAGCAGGTAGAGGCCGAAGCAGGTGAAGGCAACCATCACGGCGAGCATCCAGTACTGGGAGCGCGCGGCCTGGCGGTAGTTGCCCCAGTAGGCGGTGGCGCGATCGTGGGCGAGCGTGAGGGCAACCACATGGCCGATGACCAGAGCACCAACCTGGACGTACCAGATCGTGTTGGCGCTGAGGACTTTGTAGTCGACGCTCCCCGACGCCGTGCCGAAGAGGTCGGTCGTCGTGGTTCCCAGTGGGTCGGACAGCAGATAGGTGAACTGCGCCTGCTCCTGGAAGACGAAGGCGCTGAAGTAGTGAGCGACCAGGTAGGCAAAGGCAATCGGGATCAGGGTGTGCGCGAAACCGGAGAGCAGTTTCCTCCAAGGAGGAGCACCGGCCACCGTCGACATCCCCCGCACGCCGAGTAGATAGACAAGCCAGACTCCCGCAAAGCAGAGCAGGAGAAAGATCGTGCTGGTCAAGCGCTGCGAGGTGACCGGGCTCAGACCAAGATCGCCGAGCCATTCGAAGACCTTTTCCATCCCCCCCTTGAAGGCGCCCTCCTGCGCTCCGTCGAAGCTGGTCGTTGCGATCGAGGCGATCACCACGGCGACCGAACCCGGCAATGTCGCCCAGCTCGTCGCCGCCGAGAACGGCCGCCTCCTCCCCAGCCGACCATCCTTGACGCCAAACGAGCCAAGCCGGGCGAACATGCCGAAGTAGACGGAGAAGACCTCCCCTCGATCGCACCACTTCTCGACGCCGAACAGCGCCATCATCGTCAGCGTGTACGCCGAGTAGAGGAGGGCGGCAAAGGCGGTGGTCTCTGGAGTCACGCCCGCGGTCAGGCCGCCGCTGGATCCGTAGACGACCTCGAGCCAGACGAATGCGAGCAGCCCTATCGCCGCCGGCCAGCGACCCAGCGCCTCCGGATAGGCGAGGTGGGAAGGGCGTTGGCCGGCCAACGCCGTAAAGGCGCCCCCGACCACGCGGCCAATCGCCCGCCACGGATTGAAAGCGCGGAAGACATTGCCGAGCAGAATGCTCAGCAAGGGAAAACCGAGCCAAAAGGTGACGAAGATGAAGGTGACGGAGAAGTTGCGATCGGGCGCTTCGGTTCCGCGCAACCCGGCGTAGACGGTGACCCCGAGGAGAAACACCGAGATCGTCCCGCAGAGAATCTGTGCTGGCAGTCCAACCAGGGCCTGCGAGAGCCGCGCCCCGAGGGGACGCCATCGTTCCTCCTCGAAGCGGGGCTCACGCCATCCAATGGACAGTGCGAAGAAGGAGACGATCAGGACGATCGACGCCCCCCACGCGAACAGCCAGGCCGGGATCGGCAGATCCTCCCGAGCGACCAGCGCATGTGCGAACGGCAGGAAGCTCATTGTCTAGCTTCGCGCTCCGCGCTCACGGATTGACTTGGATCTCCGCGATCTGCTCGCCGCTGCCGTGCAGCTCGGCCTCGAAGATCCCTTCGATCGTGGCCGGAAAGTCGAAGCTGACCGAGCCGCCGGCCGTGACGGCGCTCTCGACGTCATAGCCATGGATATGGATCTCGTCACTGGTGTCGGAGGACACCTTGAAACGAATCCGATCTCCCTCGTTGAAGGAGAGCTCCTTGACTCCGCCGACCGGCTTCCCCCCCTTGATCACGATGACGGGGACTGTCGGCGTTGCTGGCCCCTCGCTCGATTTGGAGTTCTCGGTGTTCTGAGCCGCCGTGGTGGCTCCCCCACCATCGTCGCTTCCGTCGTCCTTCAACACGATCAACAGGACGACCGCCAAGGCGGCGAGCCCGATGCCCAGCAATACGCGTACCGCATTCGATTTCATCGTTCGCTCCTTCGCTCAAGGCGCAGGCGGGTTGGGCCCACGCCGGATCGACCGGATGGCCATCCGCCATCCGGCTCCTGGGCTAGGACGCGAGAGGTGGAGGTCGTCGAGCGAGGCCGAAAGCGATTAGAAGCCCCCCGCTTGCCGCGTAGATAAGGGGCGGTCGCGGCTGTGCTTGGCCTTTCGCCGAGCCAAACCGCCGCCGGCTGCCGGCGCGTTCAGCAAGCCGCACGATCGCATCGCAGCCGGGGTAAATCCCGAAAAGCAGCGAAACGACCAACAAGAGCAGCGGCACGACCGGCAGCAGGACCTCGAGCTGGCCGTGCAGATGCGCGGCGGCCAGCACCAGGCCACTTATTGCGACTGGTACAGCCGGATGTCCGCTACGCCGCAGCGACACCGTCCAGCAAGCGCCAGTTGGCTTTGAACGCGGACTCGGCCGCGGCAACCAGAGCATCGGGGTCGGCATCCGCAAGGTGCGCCTCGATCAGGGAGCGGCCCTCGGCGGCGTGATCGACGTCGGCCTTCTCGTGGACGCGGAAGTACTCGTTGCCCGCGCCGTCGCCGATCCCGTAGTGCTTTGCCAGCCCTTCCCGCTTGGTCTGGGAGATTGCCGGCTGACCGCTCTCGATCGCGTAGAGGCGCACCAGCTGAGACAGGCGATCGTCGCTCGCGGTCCAAGTATCGACGCACTCCTTGGTCTCAGGCGTTGGAGCAACCGCGACGTCGCCCCCAATGGCCTCGACGAAGCCATCCCAAAGAGCAATATGGGCCTCCTCCTCGGCGGCGTGGCGGCGAAGCTCGGCGCGCTCGCCCTCCGGAGCGGACTCGGCAATGGAAGCGCTGAGACGAGCGATCGCCGCAGTCGCGTGACGGTACTGGCCGGAATACTCAGCCAACTCCTCGCGACTCAGATCGCCGGCCGACCAGCGCTGGTAGAAGGGGTGCTCAAGCACGTTCCAGCGGGTGCGGGCTCGCTCGATCCTCTGCCAGACGTCATTGCTCACTTGAGTGCCTCCTTGGTCGCCAGTGCTGGGGTTGCCAGGATAACGTCCCGGGGTGCGCCCAGAACGAGACACGATCGCAGCACCCGACCTGCCGGAGGGGATCGGGTGGGTCGGCGAGACCCCGGAGTCAATGCCTGCCCTTACCGCGGCCGGGCCGGCCATCGTCCACTTCTTCGACTTCGCCCAGCTGAACAGCGTGCGCACACTGCCTTACCTGGCCGAGTGGGACAGGCGCTACCAGACGGCGGGGCTCCGCACGATCGGCGTCCAGGCGCCGCGCTTTCCATTCGGCGCC
The DNA here is from genome assembly GCA_025450195.1 of Solirubrobacterales bacterium. Classification (GTDB taxonomy): domain Bacteria; phylum Actinomycetota; class Thermoleophilia; order Solirubrobacterales; family 70-9; genus VRUE01. The sequence goes on from JANWHW010000002.1 coordinate 65,696, forward strand.
GATTACTCCGCGGTGGCGGCCGGGCTCGAGAAGCTCGGTGTCTCATTCCCGGTCGCGATCGACGCCGAGCGCCAGCTCTGGCGCGATTATGGATGCGAGGGCTGGCCAAGCCTCTTCCTCTGGGGCCAAGGCGGAGCCCTGGCCTGGTTTCACTTCGGAGAGGGCGAATACCAGGGAACCGAGGAGGCGATCCAAGCCGAGCTGCGGGAGATGGATGCGCTGCAAGCGCTGCCGGAGGCAATCGCCCCGCTGCGAGCCACCGACGCCCCCGATGCCAGGGTGATGGCACCCACTCCCGAGTCTTTCCCCGGCGGCTCTTGGGAGCGCCCCTGGACGGCGGGCGAGGACGGCGACGAGTTGCGGATCGACTACGAAGCCGGCGGGGCCTACGCGACGATCGAGGGAGCCGGCGAGTTGAGTGTCGAGATCGACGGCGCGCCTTCCGGGTCGGTTGAGATCGACGGACCGGCGCTCTACCCACTCGCCGAGCATCCCCGTCACGAGAGTCACGCAGCCGCTCTTCGCCCCTCCCCCGGCCTCCGCGTCTGGTCAGTCAGCTTCGCGGCAGGAGTGCCCTCGATCTAGACCTCAGCACTCGCCGGAACATGCTTGCGCAGCTCGTTCGCGATGGCTGACACTTCAGGCGAAGGGCACTTCTTCAACACGAGCCGCTCCCGCTCACCCTGCAAAGCAAGGTAGTCCCGACGAGCCTCGAACGACAAGACATCCTCAAACGGAATCGCGACGCTCACGGCGGGCTTTCCCCAGGGCCAAGCCGGGATGCCGAGAATGCGGCGATCCGTCACCACGACAACCTGGCTTCCCAGCCAGCCATGGCCCCCACGTCCCATGCCCTGCGCCATCACCGGCTCGCCTTCTGTAGAGACCGCTGTTTGAGCCGCGGTGCGGCGGAGGCCCGCGAAGGCCACGGCTAGGACCAAAGAAACCAGGGAGAAGAGTGCGATGGCCACCGCATCGGCCGTGTTTCCCGCAGACGCGGAGGAGGCAGCAACCGCCCCAAATCCAAGGGCCGCAATAGCAGTGCCGGCAGCAAGCTTGCCTATGCCCGGAACAACGACTGCCTCAGGCGGAGGCGGTGGGCGGCCCGCTCGCCTGTAGGCGAACACCAGTACCAGCGTCGCGAGGATTGTGAGCAAAAGCGCCATGGCAGTGGCCCCAACGGCGAAGTCGGCGATCGCCCAACAGAGGACAAAGATGCCGATCGCAAAGTCATTGCTCGATCGCTTAATCCGCGCCACAGCTCAACCCCGTGCCGCTCTCAAAAGACCCGAGTAGCTCCCGCCACCCCCATGACTACGTCCGCGCGGCAAGCTCCTCACGAATCTCCTTTGGGAGCATGAAGCGCACGTCCTCGTGGACGGTGCGCAGCTCGGAGACGTCGGTGGCACCGCGCTCGCGGAAGAAACCGACCAAGCGCTCGACCAGCTCCTCGGGGGCGCTGGCGCCGGAGGTGATGCCAACGGTCTCGACCCCCTCGAGCCATTCCTCCCGCACCTGTGTGTGGTTGTCGATCAGATGCGAGGCGGCGCCATGTTCACGGGCGACCTCAACCAATCGATTTGAGTTGGACGAGTTGGTCGAGCCGATCACAAGGACCAGCTCGCACTCTCGCGCGAGCTGCTTGACGGCAATCTGGCGATTGGTCGTCGCGTAACAGATGTCGTCGGACTTGGAGCTGACGATCGCCGGGAACTTGGCCCGCAGGGCGGCGATCACATCGGCCGTCTCATCGACCGAAAGCGTCGTTTGGGTGATGAAGGCGACTCTCTCCGGGTCGGCAACCTCGAGCGTCTCGACCTCGTCGGCGGTTTCGATCAAGACGATGCTGCCGGGAGCCTCGCCGGTCGTCCCTTCCACCTCCTCGTGGCCCTCGTGGCCGATCATGATGATCGTGTAGCCGTCGGCAGCGAAGCGGCGGGCCGAGACATGGACCTTGGTGACCAGCGGACAGGTGGCGTCGATCGTTCGCAGCTGGCGGGCGGCAGCGTTCTCATGTACGGCCGGTGCAACCCCGTGGGCGGAGAACACAACCATCTGCCCCTCCGGCACTTCGGCCTCCTCTTCGACGAAGATCGCGCCTCGCTGCGAGAGCTCTTCCACGACGTGCTTGTTGTGGACAATCTCCTTGCGGACGTAGACCGGAGCGCCGTAGAGCTCGAGCGCCCGCTCGACCGTTTGCACAGCACGATCCACCCCAGCGCAATAGCCACGTGGGGCAGCGAGCAGGACCTTCTTCGGGGCAGCGGTGGCGGTTGGGGCCATGACGGCAGGGTAGATGATCGATCGCCCGGCCAGCCCAGGCACGACAACCCCCACCGAGCCGTGCTCCATCGCTTCGGTGACGGTCTTGCGGAGGGCATCGCAACGTGGCCCCGATGGCCGGCCGAAGCTAGCCTTGCACCATGACCACCACCAGCACCGTCGGCGGACACCTTGATCGGCTGACCGCGGTCGACGCCTCGTTCCTAACCAACGAGACGTCCTCCAGCCACATGCACATTGGCGGCATCCTGATCTTCGAGGGCCCGCCGCCCCGCTATGTCGATCTGGTCGAGCATGTTCGCGGGCGGCTGGCAAAAGTGCCGCGCTTCCGCCAGCGACTCGCCGTGCCGCCGATCGAGGCGGGGCGCCCGCTCTGGGTCGATGACGTCAACTTCAACCTCACCTACCACGTCCGCCACACCGCGCTCCCGACCCCCGGAGGCGAGGAGGCGCTGCGGCGCCTCGCCGGCCGCGTCTTCTCCCAGCAACTCGACCGCTCCAAGCCACTCTGGGAGATGTGGCTCGTGCAGGGGCTCGAGAAAGATCGCTTCGCGATCCTCACCAAGACCCATCATGCCGCGGTCGATGGCATCTCCGGCGTCGACATAGGGACGGTGCTGTTCGACCTCGAGCCGGTCCCCGAGCCGGCACCGGTGGATGACGGCTGGAAACCCCAGCCCACGCCGAGCACCAGACAGCTGCTCGCGCGCGGCGCCTCGGACGCGGCGGCCGCGCCATTCAAGCTGGCGGAGCAGGCCGTGGGGGCCGCCCGGCACCCAGAGACAGCGGCCCGGCGGCTGGCCGAGGCACTCGAGGGAGTCGGCGAGGTGGTCGGGGCGCTCGCGGACCCCGCACCCAAAGTTCCGCTGAACCAGCCAATCGGCCCACACCGGCGCTTCACCCTTGCCCGCTCGGAGCTGGCGACGTTCAAACGAATCAAGGATGGCCTTGGAGGAACGGTCAACGATGTCGTGCTGGCGGTCGTGACCGGCGCCTTGCGCAGCTGGCTACAGGAGCGAGGGGTTCGCACCGAGGGGCTCGAGCTGCGTGCTCTGGTACCGGTCTCGATCCGCGCCGAGAACGAGCGCGGCGAGCTCGGAAACAGACTGGCAGCGATGCGGGGGCCGCTGCCCGTCTACCTGGAGGACCCGGTGCGACGGTTGCGAGTCGTCACCGAGCAGATGGAGGGCCTGAAGCGCTCCAAGCAGGCCCTGGGCGCCGAGGTGATCGCCCGCTTCAACGACTTCGCACCCCCGACGCTGCTGGCGCAAGCGTCCCGGCTCAACTTCTCGACCCGGCTCTTCAACCTGATCGTCACCAACGTGCCTGGGCCACAGATCCCCCTCTACGTACTCGGGCGCGAGCTGCAGGAAGCTTTTCCGGTGGCTTTCCTGCCCGAGAACCACGCACTGGCCGTGGCGATCATGAGCTACAACGGCAGCGTCGGCTTCGGCCTCCTCGGCGATTACGACTCGATGGACGACATCGAGTCGATAGCCGCCGGGATCGAAGCATCATTGGCGGAGCTGGAGGAAGCCGCCAGTGCCGCCGCCCGGTCCTGAAGAGCCAAGAGCGGCACCTGACTAGGCTTTCCCTGTGGCCCTTCTCGTCGCGCTTTTCATAGTCGTCCCGATCGTCGAGCTCTACCTGATCATTCAGGTCGGGCAGGCGATCGGCGTCGTGCCGACGCTGGTGTTGCTGCTGGCCGACGCGATCCTCGGCTCGCTGCTGCTGCGCCAGCAGGGACGCAGCGCGTGGCAACGGTTCAACACAGCTCTCAACGAGCGCCGCTTCCCGGCGCAGGAGGTGGCGGATGGCCTGATGATCGCGGTCGGAGGCACCCTGCTGCTGACCCCGGGGTTCGTCACCGACATCTTCGGCCTGTTGCTCCTGATCCCCCCAACCCGAGCCGTGATGCGCCGCCTACTCCGCGGTTTCCTCGGGAAGCGATTCCTCGTGGTCAACATCGGCAGCCGCGTCGCCGGCGGCCCCGGCCCGAGTGCAGGAGACCCCCGCCCAAATGGGCGAACGTACGACTTCGACGGAACCGCGGAGGAGATCGACGCCGACGATCCCCGCCTGCCGGGTTGAGCCGGGGGCGCCGACGGCGCCTTTCAAAGCCGAGGGCGAACTTGGCGTCCTCGGACATCATCTCTGCTCACCCTGGGAGCAATTTAGTTACGAAACACGAAACACATCACAGCTGGAGAAATTGCCAATTTATGACTTGCAAACTGCTACTAGTGAGCAGCCGGTATTACTTTGATTTGACTCTGGCTGACTTGGGAACTTTTCCTCCCCCCCTTAAAGTCGTGAAATGACGATACATCGCTACCACCGAGACTCCAATAAATGCTAGCTGTGTAAGCACATAGCCGGTCCAAGTCACATTCACAACTATATTCACACTGGAACTGTCATGTCCAGAACCTTGCTGCCAGTTATAAGCGACCCCAAATAGGATGAGCAGTATCACACACCCTATTCCCAGTCGCCAAATCAGCACTCCGTAGCTTCGCTTGCGTGTGAGATCTATCTCACCCTCTTTCCATTGCGCCACCTGAGAAAGCAGTCGAAAGGTTGAATTCTTTACACTCAAGCTGAGCCGTTTCACGGCGCGCTGCAACCATCCAGTACGTTGATGCGAACTTGGACTCCAGACATATCGAACCGAAGACGGTATGAGAAGACAAGCAACAACAATGGTTCCAGCGGCCACGGATACCCAGTGAGGGTCGATGGAAAGTACCGAGTTCGCCATCTGACCTGCTGCCCCTATAAGAATGACAACCCAGGCAAACCTGCTGGCCCGCAACATCAGAGCTGCAAAGAGCAACGAAACTGCAATGGAAGTCGCCTTGGTGAAGCTGGGGCCAAATACGAATGACAACAACGTTTGACCAACAATCACGGCAGCGGCTGTGGCAAGCCACGGGCAGCGACTTAGAACATCCCCTAGAGATACGGTTTTAAGGGGCATCCAAGATCATTCTACCCTTCAAGCCCAAGAGCGCCAAATACACACCGGGTGCCCGTATACATTGCTGACGCAGCTAAGCCACCGACCGGGTACGATCCACGAATCCCAGCTGATTCCACCCATCCGCTCAAAGCGGCAGTCCCACAATTCAACGCCCGGTTGCGAGTATTGCTGTTTATTCCTCGGAATGTATTAAGTATGAAGTGGTTTACTGCTTTTTCTTTGGTTGTCTGCCGATCAATGAGAAAGTTGACGACCGACCTTCCCACCTTTTCTAGGAAGCGGCCAAAGCCGTCATTGGGAGCATGTTGACTATAGTCAAATTTACATGCGACGGCGGTACATCTCCTGGTTCTTACCACCGCATGTGGGCTACGTCGTTCTCTGGCTTCCCGGCGCGCCTTTCTCCTAATCCCGGCTGGAGTGGGAGGACCATAGCATTTGCCATGCCCGGGATGAGCGCATTCCCCAGTTAGATCGAATTGGTTGACCGGATCCTGATTGGCATAGTCATAGGCATTGGCAGAACCACCCATGGCCGGATCAGGACTTAGGAAGCGCCCGAGCGCCGGCACATAGCTCCGCACCCCCATCTGAATTACTCCAGAAGGAAGTTCAGCGCGCCGCTGCTTACCTCCGAGCCATCCGTACCTTCCTGCCGATCCTTTCACTGGATTGCCGAACTCGTCGAACTGGAATGTGGCAGCCGGTTCAGTCGCAGATTTACTGAGACTGGCGGTAGCAACGATGTCCCCGTGGAGATCGACTAGCTGCAACACCGCTTCTTTGCCGTTTTCCTGAATAGCGGCCAGCCCACCGAACCCCCCGATGTAGCGGGTCCATGAGGTTCCTCGTTCAGTCCAGGCGGGCGAGTCGGACGACCCGGCGTAATGGAAGACTTCAGCGCCTTCCAAAGATCCACCCATCTGAACTCGCTGGCGCTGACGAAGTTCGGCATCGAGCTGGAAAGTGTTGGTAATCGCACCTTGAGACTGGCCGGCGACCATTTCGTTGCCGTAGTAGCTGGTCGTAAGCGTGCTACTTCCGGCATATTGACCAGCCAGGCTCGTGATGCGGCCGAAGCTGTCATAGGCGATGCCTTCGCCGGTCAGTCGGTCGGCGGCGTCGTAGGTGTATTTCTGGGTCGTGCCTTTCGATTCGGTATCGCAGGCGCCGCCGACTTTCGGTTCGCGCGTGACCAGCGAAGTGCGATTGGAGTCGGCGTCGAAGCCGTAGGAGCGGGTCGTGCAACCGCTGCCCGAGGGAGTTTCCTCGGCCAGGGTCAGCCTGCCCGCCTTGTCGTAGGCGTAGGTCTCACTCGAGAGCGTGCCGCTCTGGCGCAGGATCCGACCTTCTGCCGAGCGTTCGACGGCGAATTCGAGCCAGATGCAGTTACTCAGACAGCCGGTCTTTTCGTACTTCAGCCCGACCGGTTCTCCCGCCTCGTCATAGGTGGCTTCGGCATCGAGGCCGTTGGGCAGGAGCTGTTCGGTCATCGCGCCGTCGGCGTTGTAGGTAGCTTTGGAGATACCAATGGCCGAGTCTTCGAGTTCGGTGAGGACACCTGCCGTTGCGTCGTAGCGCATCGCCTGCATGCCTTTGCCGTCGCTAGTCAAGACCGGGCGGCCGAGCTGGTCGTATTCGGTGGTGGAGACGCTGCCGTCAGCGTCGACGTATTCGACCGGGCGCCCCAGTTTGTCGTAGGTGGTGATCGTTTCCTGACTGTCGAAGGATCCAGTCGGCGTCCATCCCTGCACCCGATCGTTCCCCGCGTCCGCGATCCAGAGGTTGCCTTTGGAGTCGAGGAAGAGCCCGGCTGGACTGGAGAGCGTGAACTGGCCGAAGCCCGAGCCCCCGGCACCGAATTTGGCTAGGTATTTGCCGCTTGAGTCGAATTCCTGGATGCGGTTGTTGTTCTGATCGCCCACCCAGACGTTGCCTTCGGTGTTTGCCTCGATCGCGTCGGGGGCTTTGAATTCGCCGTTGCCGGTTCCTTCTTTGCCGACGGCCGTTGTGTATTTGTAGCCGGTCGTGAACTCCTCAATGCGGTTGTTGCCCGTATCGGCGACCCAGAGGTGGCCGTTGCCGGCCGGCGTATAGGCGATCGCGGTCGGTTCTTTCAGCTGCCCCGCTCCGGTTCCCGTGGAACCGAATTTGGCCAGCAGTTCGCCCTGAGGGTTGAACTTCTCGACCCGATTGTTGGCCCGCTCGACGACGAACATGTTTTGGCCGCCCGTCGTCGCGATCCCGATCGGTTCGGCGATTTCCCCTTCGGCGCTGCCCCCCGAGCCCGCCTGGCAAACGTTGCCCGAGGAGGCCGTGCAGCGGTTTTTTTCGAGAGCCGTGCCGCCGCTTTCGACCTTGGTTTTGTTGACGTTGGTGCCGATGACCTCGACGAATTCTCCTTTTTCGTTGAACTGGGCCACTCGGTTGTTGCCGGTGTCGGTGACGTCGATCTTGCCCACGGAGTCGATCGCGATCGCCGAGGGGGATTTGAGCTGGCCCGCGCCGGAGCCTTTAGAGCCTGCCGCGAGCAGGAATTTACCCGCGGCGTTGAACTTCACGATGCGGTTGTTTTCCCTATCGGCGACCCAGAAGTTGCCGCTGGCGTCGATCGCGACATCGGCGGGATGGTTAAGCTGGCCTTCGCCGCTGCCCGAGGAGCCAAAGGCGCTCGTGTAGGTATAACCGCCTGCGCATTCAGTTTCGCAGACGAAGTGCTGACCGGTCGGCAGGCCCAAGGTCGAGTTGTAGGTGGTTTCGACCTTGGGGATCGCGGCGCCGCCCCCTTCGATCCGCTTCGTCAGTTGTCGGCCCGCGCTGTCGTAGGTGAGGAAGATCTTGCGCGTGGTCGCTTCTTTTCCGCCCGGGCTCTCGACGATTTCGGTTGGTTTATCCAGAGACGAGTAGCTCTTGTACTGGGTGACGAGAAGTTCGGGCTGGCCTTCGGTTCCCGGCTGCGCTGCGGGTTCCACCTTGCAGGGAAGGCCGGCCAAAACGGGACGCTCATAGCAGGGACTCTCATTTCCCTGGCCGGTCGCTTTGTAGTAGACGGTCTTGGTCGAGTGGGCATCGCCCCCGCTCAAGCCGGCCGGCAGCCGGGTTTCAATCGGAAGACCGGTCGATTCGTCATAGACCGTGATCGTGTGTAGGTTGAGCCCAGACGGGTCGACTATTGCTTCTGTCGGCTTTCGGAGGATCCAGTTGTATTTCGTTTCGCTAACGCGCGGCTCGAGATCGCCTTTGCCCGGGACTTCTGCGGCGATCGTTTCCTTGGTCGGCAGATGCGGCCAGAGTTCCCCGGTTTTGGGTTCGGGGGCTCCTTTGTCGTATTCGACGACGGCGTGGGTGCGTGCTTCGACCGTTTCGCCTGATTCGAGCCGCACTTTGTGCAGCGGGCCCCATGATTCGAGCATCTCGGTGCCATCCACCGAGTAGGCTGAATGGGAGTCGAGTTCGTGTGAGCGCACGACTGGATCTTCCGCTTCAAGCGCGAGCAGGCGGTTTTGCGCGCTCAGCGAGCGGATGATGTTGCCCTGCGGGTTCGTTTCGCTGGTCACGATCGCGTCGCCTTCAACGCCCGGCGGCGAAGGCGACGCGGTGTTTACTAGATAGCCGTCGGGGTCCATGTAGTTGACAGTCGCATAGGAATAATCGCTCGGCGGGTCGCTGGGTTCTTGGTCAGGGGGGAAGATCGCGGTGGCGTTCACCGGATAGTCAGTTTGCCCCCACTCGGCGACAGTTTCGGGGCTCATGTCGTAGGGGGCGCCTTCACCGCTAGCCGGCACTTCGTAGGCGATGGTTGTCGTCGCAACCGACGGGCTTTCGAGCAAGGTGGCGCGACTGACGCTCTTCAGCTTGCCGTCTGATGGAGATTTGTAGTCGTAGTAGGCGAATTCCCACGGTTCTTCGCCCGGCGGAGTGAGGCTCGTCAGCTCTGCGTATTCCCCGTAGTAGGAGTATTTCTCTTTCAGCGTCGGGGAGAGGCGCGGATCCCACTCCGCCGCCAGGCTATGTTTTTTGTTGTATTCGTATTCGGCCACAACCTGCGAGTTAGAGCCAGTTGCGTTGTAATAGGTAATCGAGGCGAGGCGGTCATAGCCGGAATATTCGGGGTCTTTGGTGTACTGGAAGGTGAGCGTGCGGCAGCCTGGCGTCGTCAGCGCGTAGTTGCTGCCTCCGGTGGCCTCTTCGCAAGTTACTCCGGAGGCGCTGGGCGCGATCATCATCTTCAAGCGTTGCTGCCCGTTGAATGCTCCGTAGACCATCCGAGCGCTTTTCGGAGTGGCCTGCAACGAGATGGAGGTTGGCAGGTATTCGCCGACGTAACCCGATATGCCGCCTTCGAAGACGGTTTTAGTTCCTTCGGATTCGGTCAGGACGAGAGTTTTTTCACCGGTTTTGGTCAGCGAATATTCTTTTGCTTCTTCGGGGGCGACGTAGACCCCGTTCACGAGCTCGAAGGTGATCCCCCCGCCTTCGTTGTCGAGCACTTCGGCCCAGTCAGCCGCGGGAACTTCTTCTTCGGCCATCCATTTTTCGCATTCTTCTTTTTTGCCTTCCATCCAGCATTCTTCTTCGTAGACAGGCGGGATGGCGTCTTCGTGACGGGTCACGACCTTGACCCATCCGTTGCCTTCAGAAGCTAGTTCGACAGGAACCGAGGGCTGCCAGCTGAAGCCGAGCACCTGGGATTTGCCCGCTGCGTAGCGCTCGATCAGCGAGGATTCGTATGTCCTTGCGAATTCGAGGTTTGCTTCGTAGCCCGGCACTGGGATCGAGACATCGACCGTGTTGATCGTGAAGCTGCCGGTCAGCAAGTCGACGCTTGCCGGGCCGACCGTTTCGACCGTGTCGGTCGGAGCGCCCTGGCCCTTGATGTCGAACTCGACGGCCACGGGCTGGCTCGCGCCGGCGGCTTTTTCCCCGCCGTCGAAGACGGCACGGAACTTGAGTTCGTCTTCCGCGGCTCCCAGCTCTTTTTCGTCTTCGGCGTAGCGCTTTAGGTCAACGAACACAGGTGAGGTTTCACCGGGATTTTTGCTCACCGCGATCGGCCAGGATACTTCGTTCCCTTGCGTATCGAACACGTATTTCGCAGGGATCGTTTCGAAGATCTGTTCCGACCCCGAGAATCGCGCTTGGAACGTGACGCCCGTGACACCGCCCCCTTCGGGCGCTTCGCCCCACTTCGCCTTCAGCGTGTAGTAGCTCGAAGACCCATGTCCTTCTTCGGGCGAGACGAGCTGGCTGGTGCTTGGCGTGTCGGGGTAGATGCCGAGGTTGAACCTCCATTTTGCCGGAGTCGGGTCGGGGGTGCCTTCGGAGTCGACGGCGCGGACTTCAAAGGTATGCCAGTCTTCGGCCCCTTTGCCCAGTTTTTCTGAGAGCGAGTAGGGTGAGGCGCAGGAGGCGAATTTGGCGCCGTCGAGCGAGCATTCGAAGGTCGAGCCGGCTTTGCTGGAGCTGAATTCGACGTTCGGCTCTTCGTGGGAAGTGTAGGTGGGCATCAGCGAGGTGATCGTCGTCTGCGGCGCGTCGTAGATGACCGAGAGGTAAGGCCGGTGTTCTTTGTTTTCCGCGGCGCTCGAGTCGAATTTGTCCTGGCGCTGGGTGCAGCTCGTGTCCCCGCATTTGCGCACTTTGTCGTCGATCAGCTTCAGCATCGCCGGCAGGTCTTCTTCTGCTTCGGCGAATTCCTCGACGGCCTGTGTGGGGACTTCGAAGTCCCACCAGCCCGACTGCGAGCCACGTTTTGCGGTCAGCACTTCGCCGAGGCTTTCGGAGTAGTCGCCGCCTTCGGTGCTCCAGAGGTGTTCTGCGCCGTCGTAGCGAGCCCAGGAGGCTTTCCAAGTCCAGGGCTTGGTGACCTTGCGCAGCTCGATGCCTTCGGTGTTTTTGGCCGATTCGGTCGCGTAGGCGTGGAAGGTGGCCACATCGACGGAGGCGGTCGAGGGGATCGCGGAGGTTTCGAGGTAGAGCAGCGTGCGCCACCAGCTGTCTTCGGCGCTTTTGAGCTGCGGGGTGTAGCCGATCAGCAGGTTGTTGCGGCCCCAGGATGCGCAGTCGATCCAGCCGGTCTGGCCGGTTTTGCCGCCGATCACGCAGTCCAGGGAAGGGCCGACGCTGATCGTAGGGTCGATCTTCACCGGCCAGACCCGCTCGGGTGCTGCGAGCCAGTCGACCTCGGGCTGGACGGTGAGGCGCCAGCGGCCTTCGTGCTCTTCGCCCAGTTCGTAGTGGATCGCACGCGAGACCGCGGGATTGGGGGCGCTGTCGGCCATGACGGGCGGCGGCATGACGAAAGCCACGCGGCCATCGGTGTCGCGGAAAGCGATCGCCCCGCCGGCTTCGAGGCTCGGGGTGAGGCCTGCCGATGCGCTTAGGTCGAAATCAAAGCTCGTGGGCTGGGAGTGATCGGCGACTTCGATGCTCTCCTTGACGCCGTTGCCGAGGCTGGTGTATTCGAATGAGGCGCTTTCGACGCCCGATCCTTCGTAGCTCGCCGTGTCGCCTTCGATATTACCCGCACTCGTCTGGGAGCTGAGGAGTCGACTCGAGACCCACTGGCCGTCGACTGTGAGGCGCAGGGCTTCTGCGTCGATCTGGGTGGGCAGGCGGAGGTCGAAGGCGTTGGAGCCATTGGCAAAGCCCCCTTCAACTTCGTGCAGGCGCTTGCCAATTGGCCTCCAGTTGCCTTCTCCGTCTTGGTAGTTGACGGGACCCGGGTAGATCCGGACTTCCTGCCGGCCGTCGGGGAGCTCGTAGGTTCGCGAGTCGGCGGTGCGCTCGGAGGGGATCTCCGTTCCCTGCGGTGCGGGAAGAGCACTAGGGGTGGGGTCTGTGGCTTCATCGGATTCGGCGGAGGCGAGCGCGATGCCCGTTCCCAGTGCCACGAGCCCAACAAGCACCGCCACGAAAAGCCGCATCCCCCGCATCTAGACCCCTTTCGCTGTACTGCCCTTGCCGGAGGAGGCGGCACGAGCATTTGTTGTTGGCCCGATATGACCTCGGCCAATGGAGGCACTTAATCATCCTTTAGTAATCAATACAAGGGGATTAAATAAAACTTCTAATCTATGAAGAGACCTCCTTTTGTCTAGTGGAATCCGATTCATCTCGTTTGGCAGCTACAGCACCTTTACGCTGACATCCACCGGAACTCGCGGCTGCACAGGGAATGCCCCTGCGTTGAACGCATTGGGGCAGTTCCGTGTCATGGTTCTTTCTGTGACGTAGCGTCGCCGCACGACGTCGGTCGCGCTGACACTGATCTCTAAAGCCCGCGACAAAGCCAGTTGTTTCCGTGATCCGCGCGGTCCCAGCCGTGGGGACAGGATGGGGACTACCCCCTATGACCCCAAAAGCCTGCCTAGAAACCGAGGGCGAACTTGGCGTCGTCCGTCATCATCTCCGGGGACCAGGGTGGGTCGAAGACCATCTTGGGGTGAACGGCGTTGACGCCGGGGAGATCGCCGACGAACTCCTTCATCTGCTCGGAGACCTGCGGGCCGATCGGACAGGCCGGTGTGGTCAGCGTGAAGGTGACGTAGACGTCCTCTTTCTCGATTTCCACGTCGTAGACGA
>JANWHW010000003.1 GCA_025450195.1 Solirubrobacterales bacterium
CCGGGCCAAAGTTGGCGCCCGGCTCAACGGCGACAGCGAGGCCGGCTTCACGCTGATCGAGCTCCTCGTCGTCATGCTCATCCTCGGAATCCTGGCCGCGATCGCGCTGCCGGCGTTCTTCAACCAGAAAGAAAAGGCCGGAGACGCGAAGGCCAAGGAGTACGCGCACTCGGCTCAGGTCGCCATGGAGACGTACTCCACCGACCACAACGGCAGTTACGTGGGTGCTGACACGGCTGCTCTTGAGGCAATCGAGCCTACGCTGAGCAGTGCAGACCTGACGATCAGCTCGGCAACGGCCACCGCGTACAAATTCGTGTCGAAATCCACGAGCACAAACGAATTCTTCGTGGAAAACACGGCTGGCACCATGGCTTTCCTCTGTAAAGCACCAGGCACTGGTGGTTGTCCTGCTGAGGAAGTGGGCGAAGAAGAAACCCCGACGGGTTACGGCAACTGGGGTGGTTGATCCCACTAGCCGCATCGCTTTGGCCTAGCCAAGCGTGAAGTTGGAGGGGCGGGCCACTTGGTCCGCCCCTCCCGCTTTTCGGCCAGGCAAGGCGACAGGGCTAAACGGATGGCCGATTCCAGCCGATACCCGCTGACGATGCCGATCGAGTCCTCGACACTCACCCCGGGCTCGCCTCGCGAGCTGCCTCTCTTGGGCCGCGCCGGTGTCGCGCTCGGTGTCTTCCTGATCATGGCCGGGTTTGCTGCTTCCCCTGCCGCCGCCTCCACGGTCATTTACAACGGGATCGCGGCCGATGGCCACGTCGCCTTCTTCAGCACCGAAGAAGCGCTCGTCCCCGGCGACACCGACAATGAACGCGACGTCTACGAGCGCTCCTACGACGAGGCGCTCGAACGGTACGTGACGCGTGAGGTATCGATCGGGCCGGTTGGCGGCAACGACGCGCTGCCGGTGCAGTACGACGCCGTATCGGCTGACGGCAACCAGGTCTTCTTTGCGACGAAAGAGCCGCTGGTTGGCATCGACACCGATCACCGCACCGACATCTACCGGCGCGAGTTGAGCACCAACACGACGACGCTGGTGTCCCGGGGAGAAGCGTCGTGCGAATCGAAAGGCTGCGGAAGCGGTGCCTTCGACACCAGCTTCGCGCCTGGCGGCCTCACCGCCGATGGCGAGGAGCTCTTCTTCGTCACCGACGAGAAGCTCTCCGCCGCTGACGAAGACGGCTCTCCCGACATCTACGTGCGCGACCTAGGGGCAGGCACGACGGCGCTGGTATCGGAGGGCTCGGCCGGCTGCCAGGAAGAAGGCTGCGGCAACGAAGCCTTTGGCGTTTCTTTCAACGCCGTCTCGGCAGACGGTTCGGCCGCTGTCTTCAGCAGCAACGAGTCACTGTCCGAAGAAGACGAAGACGAACTCCAGGACCTCTACGTTCGCGACCTGGAGGGTGGGGCGACGCAGCTCGTGTCGACTCCCGGCAGCTGCCCCGGCAGCGTCGACTGCAAAGCCGTTTACGGCGGGATCGCGGCCGATGGCTCCCACGTCTTCTTCGAGAGCAGCGAACAGATCTCAGAAGAAGACGAAGACGAATCCCAGGATGTCTACGACTGGACTTCGGGTGGCGGGGCTGCGCTCGCGTCCATCGGCCCGGAAGGCGGTAACGGCGCCCCCAACGCGACCTTCGCCCGCAGCTCAGCAGACGGTGGGGCGGTCTTCTTCGAGACAAGCGAGCAGCTGACCGCCACCGACGAAGACTCCTCACAGGATGTCTACCAGCGCTCCGTCGGCGTCACCACCCTTGTCTCGACCGGCCCGGAAGGCGGTAACGGCGCCTTCAACGCTTCCCTGCGGTGGGTCTCTCCGGATGGCTCCAGCGCGGCGGCGTTCTTCAGCACCGCCGAGCAGCTGACCAGCGCGGACAAAGATTCCTCGGTTGACGTCTACCAGCGCTCCGTCGGCGTCACCACCCTTGTCTCGACCGGCCCCGAAGGCGGCAACGGCCCCCCCGACGCGCTCTTCGCCGGCGCCTCTCACGACGGCTCGCGAGTCTTCTTCATCACCCTCGAGAAATTGGTTGGCGAAGACACGGACTCCAGCTCGGATATCTACCAGCGCTACGAAGGCGCCACGACGCTGATCTCAACCGGTCCCGAAGGGGGCAATGGGGCGTTTGGCTCAGGCCTTCCCGAAAACGGCAAAGGCGTCTCGAAAGAAGGCGGCCGGGTCTTCTTCACGACCGACGAGAGGTTGACCGAAGGCGATCCCGACGCTGAAACGGACATCTACGAACGCTCGGCCTCGACCACGCGCTTGGTCTCGGTCGGAAATCTGCTGGCGCTGGGCCCGGTTGCGCCGACGTTGACCGCGACCAACCCGAAATCCCCCAGCACCTCCACCACGCCCTCGATCCTCGGCCAGGCCGAACCGGAAACCTGGATCAAGCTGTACGCGACTTTCGACTGCTCGGGAGAGCCCGTGGCCCAGGGCACCGTGGAGGAGCTGGCCGGGGCGGGCCTGGCCGTGACGGTAGCCGAAGGCTCGACGACGAGCTTCCGCGCCACCGCGGAAGCGGAAGGGCTCGTCTCGCCCTGCTCGGGCCCAATCTCATACAAGCAGGAAACGCCGCCGCCGCCCCCACCGCCGGGCGAAGAAGAAAAAGGCCCCGGAGGAGGCGGCACTCCCACGGGATCGGGTGGTGGCGGCTCCGGCGAGAAGACGCATAACGGCGGCATCGCCTACGTCGCGCCGGAGACGCTGATCACCTTCGGGCCCGCCTCGAAGACGAAGAAGCGCAAGGTCGTCTTCCGCTTCTCCGATGGGACCGGCCAGCCGGGGACCAGCTTCTCCTGCAAGGTCGACCGCCAGCGCTGGAAGGCCTGCAGCTCGCCGATGCGGGTGGCGAAGCTCGCGCGCGGCCGTCACGTCTTCGCCGTCAAGTCGGTCAACGCCGTTGGCACCTGGGACAGCCAGCCGGCCAAGCGCGCCTTCAAGGTGGTGCGATGAGGGCGTTGAACGCGAGGCTCGCTGGATGCCGCCGCGAGGGGGGGTTCACCCTGGTCGAGCTGCTCGTCGCCTCGACCATGGGCGTGGTTGTGCTCGGCGCGGTCGGCTCGCTGGTCGTCAGCGCGATGAAGACCCAGCCTCAGATCAGCGAGCGGGCGCAGGACGTTTCGACCGCGCGCTGGGTGCTGGAGCGGCTGACGCGCGAGATCCGCAACGGGGTCAAAGTCGACAAAGCGACCGCCTCCTCGGTGTCCTTCGAAACCTACGTCCGCCACAGCACCTGCGGGGGCAGCGGGGTTCTCGCCAGCACCTCGCCCGCGATCAAATGTGAGGTGACCTATACCTGCTCGGCGACGACGACCAAATGCACGCGAATCGAGGCCGCCCCCGGTGTCTACACGGGCACGGCGAGGACGATCTTCGAAGGGATCGGCAGCAGCAGCGTGTTCAGCTACGTCCCCAACGCCGCCGAAGCCACGTACATCGAAGTGACCCTGACCATGCCGAACCCCCGCGGGCCGGCGGCCCTGACCGTCTCCGACGGGGCTAGCCTGCGCAACGCGACCCTCACCTACTGATGCGGCGGCTGAGCGAGAGAGAGGCGGGCTTCACGATCGTCGAGGTGCTGGTCGCCTCGGTGCTTCTGGTGATCGGGGCGTTCACGACGTTCGCCCTGCTCAGCGCCGCGAACCGCAACACCGACCGCGCCAAGCAGACCCAGGTCGCGCTGAACATGGCTCAGCAGGAACTGGAGGCGCTGCGCAGCCTGACCAACGAAGAACTGGCGCTGACGGCGACCCCGCCACACTCCGGCGACCCGCTCGACCCCGACTACCGGGTCTCCAGCAGCGGCACCTTCGCCGTGGTCAGGGAGCCGCGCAGCTCCTATCGCAAACTGGTCGTCAACGAAGGCCCAATCGAAGGCGAATCGGAAGAGACAGTGAAAGGTGGCGTCGTCGTCCCCTCCGAATCCTTCGAAAGCGGCGACGTCAGCGGCACGGTCCATCGCTACGTGCTCTGGCGCAACGATGATCCCTGTGGGTCCTCCTGTCCCACCTCGCAGGACTTCAAGCAGATCGTCGTCGCGATCAAGCTTGACACGCCCGGCAACCAGGCAGGGGAGAGGGGCTATGTCGAAGCCCAATCCGACTTCGTCGATCCTACGGACAGCTCCGAAAACGACCCGGCACCGGATTCCGAAGGCAATCTGGTCACTGCGCAGCAGTTCTTCCTCACCGATACCCCGTGCGGGGAAGGCGGCGAAACGGAACGGGCGGAAATCGCCAGCGACCACCTGCTTCACAACACCCTTGGCACCTGCGCGAGCGGGTTGCAGACCGGCACCACGGTCGGAGCGCCGGACGCGCTGCTGCTCGGCGGCCCGCCGGACCCGGCACCGGAAGACCCCACCAGCCCGGTGCTGCACGACTACTCCGACGACACCTACCTCGAGCCCACGCCGGACACCGACAAGGGGGTCCAGATCCGCAAAGACGACACCAGCGGCTGTCACTACACGCCGGCTGGGGCCACCAACCCCGAGAGCCAGGTCCACCGCTGGGTCACCGACCCGATGGAAGCGGACTTCAAAATGACCGAAAAGGCGACGCTCGAGTTCTACACACGGACGCTGAACGACGAACTCTATACCGGCACGGTCTGCGTCTATCTCTTCAAACGCAGCGAAGCCGGCTCACCGCCGGAAGCGACCGACACGCAGCTGACCAACAAAGTCGGCAGCACCGGATACTGGACCTACACGCCCGAAAAAAACGAATACTGGCCCCGCTTCGAATGGAAGAAGGTGCGGCTGACGATGACCTTCAACGGGGCTCCGTATACGATCCCGAAAGACGATCGGTTGGGGGTGGCTCTCAGTGTCGAGCGGAGCAACACGCCAGCCGACGCGATCCCGATTATGTACGACCACCCCAACTACCCGACCCGGATCGAGGTCGACACCAGCACGCCGATCGAAGGCAGCTAGCCCCATGGCCCCCGCCGCGGCGCTTGCCTTTCTCGGGGGGCTGATCGCTGGCAGCTTCGTCACCGTGGTAGCGCACCGGGTGCCGCGGGGGGAATCGATCGTCGGGCCGCGCTCGCGCTGCCCGTCCTGCGGGGTGCAGATCGCCGCCTACGACAACCTGCCGGTGGTGTCCTGGGTGCTGCTGCGAGGGCGGGGACGCTGCTGCGGAGTCCCGATCTCGCCCCGCTACCCGCTGACCGAGCTTGTCCTGGGAGCGCTCTACGCGGCGACCGTCCTGGTCCTCTGGGACGAGCCCGCCGAGATCGCCCTCGGCCTCGTCTTCGTCACCACCCTGGTTGCGGTCACGCTGACCGATCTGGAGCGGCGGATCATCCCCAACAAGATCCTGATCGTCGCCGCGGTCCTCGGCGTCGCGATCGCCGCAATCGGCGACCCCGGCAGCCTGCCGGAGCGGGCGATCGCCGCAGCCGCCGCGGGGGGCTTGCTCTTCCTCGCCGCGCTCGCCTACCCGCGCGGGATGGGGCTGGGGGACGTCAAGCTGGCGGCGGTGATGGGCCTCTTCCTCGGGCGCAACGTGGCCCCGGCGATCCTCGTTGCCCTCCTCGCCGGCTCCCTCGTCGGCCTTGCGATGATCGCCCGGGACGGGGCGGGCGCGCGCAAGAAGGCGATCCCCTTCGGCCCCTTTCTCGCCCTCGGCGGCGTCGTCGGCCTACTGGCGGGCGACCAGCTGATCGACTGGTACCTGAGCACCTTCTGAGCCGGACTTTCCGCTGCCGTAGCTAAGACAGTTGTCCAGGTTCTCCTAGAAATAAGTAGTTGCAGGGCGAAAGGTCTGGGGCTTTCCTGTCGATTGAGAGAGGGCGGGTGCGGTTCGACCCCGGTCCTCCGAATGCAACTGACAAGGAAAAAGAAGGCGTCGGCAGTTGTCGGCCTCGACATCGAGGCGGGCAGCATTGCTGCGGCCGAGGTGAAGCAGAACGGGGGCGCACCGGTCGGCGGGGCGGCGATCGAGCCGCTGGCGCCCGGAGTCTTCCACGAGGGCGAGGTGGCCGATACCGACGGCCTGGCCGAGGCCCTGAAGTCGCTCTTCTCCAAGCACAAACTCTCCAAGCAGGTGCGGCTCGGGGTTGGGAACCAGCGCGTGATCGTGCGCACCCTGCGCCTACCGGCGATCGAGGACCCGAAGGAGATGGACGCCGCAATTCGCTTCCAGGCCCAGGAGCAGATCCCGATGCCGCTCGACCAGGCGGTGCTCGAGCACCAAGTGGTGGGCGGGGTGCCGGCGGCGGAGGGGACCCAGCCCCAGCTAGATGTTGTTGTCGTGGCCGCCCGCCAGGACATGGTCCGCTCCTTCCTCGAGCCGATCCGGCGCGCCGGGCTGGAGCCGGTAGGGGTCGACCTCTCTGCCTTCGGGATGATCCGGGCACTAGCGGGGGTCGGGGCCGCAGAGGGCGCAGGCGGTTCCGGACCAGAGGAGGTCGTCGGGTCACCAGCCCAGCCGCTCGAGACGCCGGGCCCGCAGGATGAGGCAGTTCTCTACTGCAATCTCGGGGACGTGATGAACCTGGCCGTGGCGCGGGGTCGCTCCTGCCTCTTCACCCGCGTATCCAGCGTCGGCCTGGAGGGGATCGCCGCGCGCCTCTCCTCGGAAACCGACCTCAGCGTCGAGCACGCCGTCCAGTGGCTTCGCCACGCTGGCCTCGAGGCCCCCGTGGAGGAAATCGAGGGCGACCCCGCCCTTGTGGCCTCATCCCGGCGGGTACTCGAGGAGGGTCTGGGCAGCATCGTCGACGAGCTGCGGCTCTCGCTCGACTACTACGGGGCGCAGGAGAGCGCCGTGCCGGCCGGCCGCATCGTCCTCTGCGGCCCAGGCAGCACGCTTCCCGGCCTTTCCGCGCGAATGGAAGAGATGCTCGGGCTTTCGATCGCGGCCTCGTGCCCCCCGGCGCTTGCAGGGTTCGACACGAGCGACGCGGCGCGCCTCACACTTCCCTACGGCCTCGCCCTGGAGCACTGAGCAATGCGCCCCGTCAACCTGATCCCGCTCGAGGACCGGCGTGGCCAGAACGCGCCCCTCCGCACGGGCCCCGTTGCCTACATCCTGATCGGGGCTCTGGTGCTGGCGTTGGCGGGTGTGACCGCGCTGGTGCTCACCGGCAACCAGATCTCCGACCGCGAGAGCGAGCTGGCGCAGGTCGAGCGCGAAGACGCAGCCGCCACGGCGCGCGCCGAAAGTCTCGCCCCCTACGCCCAGTTCGCCGCTTTGCACGAACAGCGGGTGGCGACGATCTCCAGCCTCGCCGACAGCCGCTTCGACTGGGAGCGGGTGATGCGCGAACTGTCGCTGATCCTGCCCCACGACGTCTGGCTAGTCAGCCTCGATGCGACAGCGTCCGCGGAGGCGGAAGGTTCGAGTGGGGGCTCGGGTGGGTCGATGCGCGGCTCGATCGCCGGTCCGGCGCTGGCGATCAGCGGCTGTGCAGCCGGCCAGGAAGCCGTTGCCGGCCTTGTCACCGCGCTCAAGGACATCGATGGGGTGACGCGCGTCGGTGTCGAATCCTCCGAACTGGCAGACCAGGAAGAAGGTGCCGGCAGCGCCTCTGAATCGGAATCTGACTCTGGTGGAGGCGCCTCCTCAGATTGCCGCACCCGCAGCTTCATTGCCCAGTTTGACCTCGTGGTCGCCTTCGACGCGGCTCCAGTACCCGTTACCGGCACCACGGAAGAAGGGGCGCCTGTGACGGCGACCGAAACATCCGAAGCCTCCGCCGAAGAGGTTTCCGGCGAAAGCTCTGAAGAAGGCTCGGAAGGCGGCTGAGATGGGCTCGACGAACAAGCTGATTGCCGTGATGCTCGGCGTCGCCGTGCTCGCGGGTGCCTTTTGGATGCTGGCCCTGAGCCCGAAGCGCCAGGAAGCGAGCGAGCTGTCCACCCAGGTGAGTCAGGCAAGGGAATCGCTGGCCCAGCACAGCGGCGAAGCCGAGCAGGCCGCGCAGGCGCGCCGCGAGTTCCCGGTCGATTACCAGCAGCTCGTCATCCTCGGCAAGGCGGCCCCCGGCGACGACGACGCGGCGTCGCTGCTGGTGCAGCTGAACCAGATCGCGACAGCCAGCGACGTGCGGTTTCAGAACTTCAATCTGAACGCCGCCAGCGGCGAAGCGCTGCCGCCGACCGCTCCTCCGGCCGAAGGTGCAGGCGGGACGCCCGTTTCGGCGACTGAGGTTGCAGCCTCGACGTTGCCGCTGGGGGCCGCGATCGGCCCGGCTGGGCTGGCCGTGATGCCCTATGAGCTCACTTTCAAGGGCGATTTCTTCCGGGTCGCCGACTTCATCAAGGGGCTCGACTCGCTGGTCGAGACAGAAGACGCCAAGGTCGATGTTCACGGGCGCCTGATCACGATCGATGGGTTCTCGCTGTCTGCGGACTCGAATGAGGGCTTCCCGGCACTGGAGGCGACGTTCACGATCACCACCTTCCTGACGCCGCCAAGCCAGGGCGTGACGGCGGGCGCGACGCCCGAAAGCCCGGCGCCGGAAACCGGCACGCCGGTCGCGACCACGACGGGAGGCACGCCATGAAGCGCCTAAAGGGACCAGAGCTGAAGCTGTCGGAGCTGAAGGTGCCACCTTTCCTCACCGACCTTTACTGGGACCTGCGCGATCGGCGCCTGCTGCCGCTGGTGGCGCTCGTCGCCGTCGCCATCGTGGCGGTGCCGTTCCTGCTTGGAGGCGGTTCGGACAAGAGCCCCGCGCCCGCCCCGCCGCCGGTTGCGGTCATCTCGGGCGCAGCGGGTACGGATGCGCCCCACCTCACGGTCGTCCAGGCCAAGCCGGGGCTTCGCGATTACCGCAAGCGGCTCGCCAGCCGCCAGCCGACCGACCCCTTCGAACAGCGTTTTACCGCTCCGCAGGTGAAGGGGGCGGAGCTGGGGGGCGAACTCGAATCGACAACGAGCTCGACGACCTCGACCAGCACGACCGAAACGACCAAGACCAGCGACGACACGAAGACGACCACGGTCACCACCGAGACGACGGACGAGTCGAAGGGCGGCGGCGCCAGCCCGGACTCGCAGCTGACTCTCTTCGCCTTCGCGATCGATGTGAAGATCACTCGAATCGATGGCGGGGGGGATGGCTCCAAGCCGAAGTCCGATTCGAGCACGAGGCATCGTGTGATGCCGACGACCCCGCTGCCGGGGGAGAAGGCGCCCGTCGTCACCTACATGGGTGTCGGCAAGGGGGCGAAGAAAGCGCTGCTGATGGTCTCCAACAACGTCAAGTCGATCTTCGGCGATGCCCAGTGTCTCTCCGGGACGGACACCTGTCAGCTTCTCGAAGTCGAACCCGGCTTCCCCGAGACCTTCTTCTACGGCGACAACGGTGTCCGCTACAAGATCAACGTGCTCAAGATCACAGCCGTGCCGACCGGGCACACCTGATCCGCGCAGTAGCGCAAAACTTCAGTAAGTGAAGCGATATCGCTACACTCGCTGAAGCGAGGCAATCGACACAACCGCCTCGTCCTTTCGATGAGTGCCATATCTAACGCCCGATGTCCTGTCTGCCGCACGGCTGAAGTCGTTTGCGGCAAGTGGACGCTCCTCGTCATCCGCGACCTCGCCGAGGGCCGCAGCCGTTTCTGCGAGCTGGAGCGCTCGCTAGAGGGGATCAGCCCACGAACCCTGTCGCTGCGCCTGCGCGCCCTTGAAGAGGAGGGCATAGTCGAGCGCCGCACCTTTCCGGAGGTGCCGCCTCGGGTTGAGTACGCGCTCACCGAGAAGGGCACGGCATTGCTGCCGCTCGTCGAGGACATGCGGCGCTACGGCAAGCGCTGGCTCTCCAGCGAGACCGAGCGCCAGCCCACCGCTGCCTAAGAACCTGTTCTAAACGCCGGGCGGCTCGCTCTGTCTAGATCAAACGTCCAGTTTGCACCGCGTTTTGCAAGGCATGGTGCATGCGCAGGAGGCCTAGTCACTGGACGGAAGCCTGTGGGGTGCGCGATCCACTCCTGAACGAGGCTTTGAAGCGACTGGCGGGCGAGGCGGCGACCCGTCTCAGCACATTGGTTGCCAGTGGCGACCAGATTCCCTTTGACGTTTCCGAGCAGCCTGGTCCCGACTCGCTCTTCCACAGCTATGTGCCCCTGACCGCGCAATACGTCTATGAGCGGGAGGGTGAGTTGCGGGCGCTCCCGGCGTTCGAGCAGGCTCGCGAGGCCGTCGAGATGGCGGGAGTGGCGGCGCCCTACCTTGAGGAGCACGGGGAGCCGGTGCCGGCTGTGGGTGGAGAGCGCGCCGCTCGGATGCTGGTGACCTTCATTGCCCAGCTTTGGGACGGCTGTGCGGAGTTTTCTCTCGATCACGCGCGACTTCAGAGCGCTCTCGCCGTGCTCGATGCCGAGGTCTGCGACATCGACGAGGCCGACGTGTTGGTCGCCCCGCTGGTTGGCCTGCAGATGTCGCTTGCCCGTTTGATGCTTCCCCGGGCGATTCAGGTGGTTCGCGCCGACACCTTCGAGGCTCCGATTGAGGCTATGCGCAGTGAGGGCATGGGCAGGGAAGCCTGGCAGCCTCAGTTTTTGGCCATTGCCGAGCAGGATGGCGGCCCCGAGAGCGGCGAGGCCGCTCTGCGCCAGCTTCAGGACCTGATCAGTGTGATGAGGATGTTCAAGCGTGGTGGGATTGCGCTTGGACCCTACGCCTTTGCCCCAACCGGCGAGGGACGCTGGCGCCGTATCGCTACGGGAGCCGCCGGAGTGCGCGCGGGTGGCTACCGGCTGAACGCCGAGGAGGCAGAGCAGTTGGCTGACTTTGCCAGCACGCTCGAGGCTCTCCCAGACCCGCATGGATCGCTCGCCTGGGCGGTAAATCGTTTCGAGTTGGGATGCGAGCGCGAAACCGCGCTGCGGGGCCTAAGCGACCATCTGCTGGCTCTGCGTGCGGTGCTCAACGGCCAAGGCCCCGTGGGCGCTTCGCTGCCTATGCGTGCGGCCGCATTGATCGCCAACGAGTCCGTCGATCGAATTGGCGCAAGCGAGCGCGTCGAAAAGGCGCTGGAGCTCGAGCTCGCTGTGATGAGCGGCGCCGAGCCGGCGGGGAGTACCGGGCTTGCCCTGTGGGTTGAGGACAGTCTTCGCAGTGTGCTTCGAGAGGCGACGCTCGGCGAGCTTGGCGAGGACCTTGGAACAGCGGCTGAGGAGACCCTCATCGCGGCCGGTCTGGATGCAGGCGACGCGGCGATCGTGGGTGCGACTTCAGAGTGGGAGACACCCGAAACGACTGGAGAGGTGGAGGTAACCGTGGCGCAACCGTACGAAGACCGAGAGGCCGAAATCCGCCAGCACGACGATCAGGAGACCCGCATCCTCGAGCCGATCCCGGTTGCAGACGAGATTCGGATCACGGCGACTCCCTGGCTCGACGAGATCGAGATCGAGGAGGACGCCGGCACCCTGGAGTGGCCCGCGGGCGGCAGCGGTGTTGAGCACCGCGAGCGGATCGACACGCCCCGCGTCCGGCACCTTTTCCCGGTGCCTGAGGACGCCGACTGGGAGGTCCGCGAGCTCAACTACGACCACTACCGTCACGCTGGCTGACCGGCGCATATCGCCGTCCTCGGTCGCTCGCGTGCAGAGCACGCCACGCTCCCTGTGTCCTTGATCTGCTTGGTCAGCTGGCGCGACGGCCTGCCGCGAGTTCGATTCTCTCCTCTGAGGTGGCGAACAGGTAGCGGTTGATCTCGCCCAGGCCGCCGAGGTCGTGAACGTCCTCATCGAGGTAGGGGATGCGAATCACCGCCTGCGCTCGCAGCTCGGCGGTCAGGCGCTCGATGTTGCCGGCGTCTCGCTCGGCAAGGGCTTGGTAGTCGTTGAAGTTGTCGACGACGCGTTGGGCAAGGCCCTCGTCGCCGAGGCGCTCGGCCAGAGTGCTGGGAAGGTCGGCGCCGTCGCCGCGCAGTCGCTCGGCCGGGTAGTGGACCTTGTTGACGATGACGCCGCCGAACGGCAGTTTCGCCTCGACGAGCTTGCGATGGAAGTAGACGGCTTCCTCGATTGGCTCGCCCTGTGGGCCGCAGACGACCAGAAAGCAGGTGCGGCGGTCGGCGAGCAGGCTGTTGACCCTCTTTGCGCGGGCCTGGAATCCATCCACCATGCCGCTGAAGGCATTGAAGAACTCAGCCAGGTCGGCGATTAGATCGAACCCGACGATTCTCTTCAGCACTGACAGGGCCACCGTCGCGCCGCGGCCGGCGACTCGCGCAGCCAGCCCTGTCGGGCGTATGAAGGCACCCAGCGAGCGGCCCTCGATGAACTGCGTGAGGCGTTTTGGGGCGTCTAGGAAGTCGAGTGCGTTGCGGGTGGGCGGCGTATCGAGGACGAGCAGGTCGAAGCGACCTTCGGTGTGCAGCTCGAACAGCTTCTCCATCGCCATGTACTCCTGCGAGCCGGCCAGGGCGTTGGAGATCTGCTGATAGATCCGATTGTCGAGGACCCGGTCACGGGACTCCTCGTCGGGGGCCTGGCGGGCGACCAGTTCGTCGAAGGTCGCCTTGGCATCCAGCATCATCGCCCACAGCTCGCCCTTCATCTCGATTCCGTGGCGCTCGAACAGCTTCGGGTCAACCTGCTTTGCCTCGTTGCCCAGCTCGGCCAGGCCCAGCGAGTCGGCGAGGCGTTTCGCCGGATCGATCGTCAACACGCAGACGCTGAGGCCTTGGGCGGCCATCCCGGCGGCAATTGCAGCGGAGGTTGTGGTCTTGCCGACTCCGCCCGAGCCCGCGCAGATGCAGATGCCCTTGCCGTCGAGGATCTGATCGATCGAGGGCATCAGTGCAACCTCTTGGCAAGCTGGCGCGCGGCCTCCACACCGAGCTCGGGCTCGAAGAGGAAGGGAAGCGTCTTGACAGGAGCTTCGACACGGCGACGCAGCCGAGACAGCTGGGCACGCTGCGACCGCGCCCGACTGTGCTCCGAGAGGCCCGCCCGCGCCGCCGATCGCGCCAGGCCGTTCTCGCTCTCAGTGAGCTTGGCGAGCTGCTCGGCCTCCTGCTTGGAGAAGCGCTCCGGGTAGAGCCCGTTCATATAAACGCGGTCGACGGCGACACCTACCTCGGAACGCAGGTCGTGCTCCAGTGCCGCGGACTCATTGACCGGCATCTCCTCAGGTAGGCAGACGATCGCCGTTCCGGTGTGCTCCTGATCGGTGATCAAGCGATCGAGCTGCTGCGCCTGGGAGTGGATCGGCCCAACCCGGGCGATTGCGGCAAAGGTTCGGGGGGTCTGAAGGAAGCCGATCCCGTGGCCGGTTGCGGGGGCGTCGACGATCACCAGGTCGTACTTGCGACCGGCCTTGACCTTGCGATCGAGTTGAGCCAGCTCCCAGATCTTGCCGATCGTGACCAGCTCCTTGAGGCCGGGGGTGGCGGCCGCCAGATACGTGAAGATGCGGCTGCGAAAGAGCAGGTCGCGCATTGCGCGGACCTTGAGCTGGAGTAGGACGTACTCGCGCATCGACTCATCCGGGTCGATCGAGATCGACCACAGGTTCTCGGCCATCTCCACCTCGTGGAAGCCGACCTCGCTGTGGTCGAAGATATGGGAGGCGTTTTCCTGCGAGGAGACCTCGCAGACGATCGTCCGCTTGCCTTCGCCGGCGGCGCGCAATCCCAGCGCGACCGCGACGGTGGTCTTGCCGACGCCCCCCTTGCCGGTCACGAAGACCAACCGCTTGTCTAGAAGCTCTGGGATCGGGCAATTCCTAGCAATTTCGAGAGGCGGCAGGAAAACCGAGCGGTCGTGCGAATACCCGCGCAATGGGATTCCTCAGTCGCAAGCCGAAATCCGCGTCCGTCGAGGTGGATGACACGCATCCGATCGTCGAGGAGCTGAAGCGCATGGAGGAGGCCGTGCCTGAGCGCCCGGCGCCCGCGCAGGGCTCTCAGAATCCGGCCCCCGCGCCGGCAGATCCTGTCTCCATGCCACTGACGGACGAAGTCTCCACCGAGACTGTCGAAAAGACTCTTCCGGTCACCAAGACCGAAGACGCGGAGAAAGTCGATGAGGAGTCGGGGCGGATGAAGGCGAGTGAGCTGATTGCGCCCGTACGACACGAGGCCACCGAGGAGGTCCTCGAGTCCGAGCCAGCGGTGAAGCACGCCGAGGTGATTGCTTTCGCCAACCAGAAGGGCGGGGTCGCGAAGACGACTACGACGCTCAACCTCGCCGTCGCCTTCGCCGAGTCGGGCTACCGCGTCCTCTGTATAGACCTCGACCCCCAGGGGAACCTGACGATGAGTCAGGGGATCGATCCCGACAAGGTCGAGAAAAGCCTCTATGACGTGCTCGTCAACGACATGCCGATCAGCGAGATCATCCAGCACCGCGAGATCGACATCGCGGTCGCTTCTATCGATCTGGCTGGGGCCGAGATCGCGATGAGCACGAAGATTGGGCGGGAGCGCTCGCTGGAGAAGGCCTTGAAGGAGGTCTCCGGCGACTACGACTTCGTTTGCATCGATACGCCGCCCAGCCTTGGGCTGCTGACGATCAACGCGCTGACCGCGGCGACCAAGGTGATCGTCCCCGTGCAGTGCGAGTATCTGTCGATGCGCGGGCTGGTCCAGCTCCAGAACACGCTGAAGATGATCCAGGAGAACCTCAACCCCGCGGTCAAGATCGAGGGCATCCTGCCGACGATGCTCGACGCGCGCACGGTCCATGCCAAGGAGGCGGTGGAAATCCTCGAAGAGAATTTCGGGGACCTCGTCTTCAAGTCCCGAATTCGCAAGGCGATCAAGTTCGCCGAGGCGCCGGTGAAGGGCGCTAGCGTCCTGAAGTACGATTCCGGCAGCAGCGCCGCGAACTACTACCGGGAGCTGGCGAAGGAGGTATTGGCGAATGGCTCGTCGTAAGCGAGCAAGTATGCGCGAGGGTCCCCTCGCCGATCTCTTCCGCTCCACTTCCGACGACGCCCCCGCCGATCCACCCGAGGCACCGCGCTACGGTCGCGAGGATCCCGTCGAGAGGCAGGCCGAAGAGGCCCAATCCGCGGGTCCTGTCGCCGCAGGGGATCCTCCCCCTGCGGTAGCTGAAGCTTCCTCGGGGGAGGCGTCCCCTGCGGCGCCACCCGCTCGAGAAGCGCCATCGCGGCACGCAGAGGATCCGGCCGAGCCGTCTTTCGAAAAGCAAGAAGAGTCTGCTGATGAGCCGTTTGAAACTTCCCGGGAGACGGCGCCTGAGCGGTTGAAAAGGGTTTTCTCGGAGGAGCCCAAGCCTCGTCATGAGGATCTGAACGTCAACACGCCTCGCTACGGGCGGGAGGACCCCCAGTACGAGCCTCCCGGCAGTGGCCAACCCCATCAGCCCGTCATCCGCGTCATTGGCGTGGGCGGTGCGGGTGTGAATGCCGTCAATCGCATGGTCGACGCGCACATACCCGGCGTCGAGTTCATGGCCGTCAACACCGATCTTCAGTCGCTGCAGCTGTGCGTCGCCGATGTCACGGTCCACATCGGTGACAGCCATACCCGTGGACTGGGCGCTGGGGCCGATCCGGACCTCGGCCACCGTTCCGCATTCGAGGAGCAGGACAAGATCAAGCGCCTGCTGAAGGGCTCGGACATGGTCTTCGTCGCCGCGGGTGCCGGTGGAGGCACCGGTACAGGTGCCGCACCGGTGATTGCCCGCCTGGCGCGCGAGGTTGGCGCCCTGACGGTGGGGATTGTCACCAAGCCCTTCAGCTTCGAGGGCTCGCGGCGCGGCAACCAGGCCAACAAGGGGATTGAAGAACTGGCGGCTGAGGTTGACACGCTTATCGTCGTGCCCAACGATCGGTTGCTCGAGGTGCTCGATCAGCAGACCTCGATGGTCGAGGCCTTCCAGGTCGCCGACGATGTCCTGCGCCAGGGCGTGCAGGGGATCTCCGATCTGGTCACGCTCCCGGCCCTGATCAACCTCGATTTCGCCGATGTGCGGTCAATCATGTCCGAGGCTGGCCGAGCGCTGCTTGGGATCGGCATGGGGACCGGCGAGGGACGTGCTCTGCTGGCCGCCGAGAAAGCGATCTCCTCGCCTCTGCTGGAGACCTCCATGAAAGGGGCCCGCTCGATCCTGCTTTCCATCACCGGCGGCTCCGACCTCTCGCTGGTTGAAATCAGCGAGGCGGCAAAGCTGGTCGGGGAAGCGGCCCATCCGGACGCGAACATCATCTTCGGCGCCAACATCGACGAGGAGCTCAGCGAGCAGGTCTGGGTGACGGTTGTCGCGACCCGCTTCGACGGCCGTCCGCCTCCATCTCGTGCTGTCGAGCCGACGATTCGCCGCACCAAGGACGCGGGCCGCCCGGCACGCTCCGATAAAGCGGGCGAGCTGAGCAGCCTCGACGTTCCCGAGTTCCTTCCGGGCTAGCCCAAGCGACCCATGGCCGGGGTCGTTGCTGCGGGTCATCCACTCACCGCCGAGGCGGGCGTCGAGGTTCTGCGCGAGGGCGGCAATGCGGTCGACGCCGCGGTTTGCGCCGTGCTTGCCTCGTTCGCGGTAGAGAGCCCGCTGACGGGCTTTGGTGCCGGCGGCTTCATGATGGTGCACGGGACGGGACCTTCCTCCGACCGCGGGAGCGACCGAGCGTCGCAGCCCGATCCTCGTGAGGGAGCGGGAGCGGAGGAAGAGGAGATCGGAGCCGTGTTGATCGATTTCTTCGTGGCGGCGCCGGGGAAGGACGGAGTCGAGCGCGGGGCCGAGCTTGTCCCGGTGCCAGTGCACTTCGACGCTGAGACCGTGCAGACGTTCTACGTCGGCCCCGCTTCCTGCGGAGTGCCGGGGACGGCCGCAGGTCTGGAGTTGGCGCTTGCCCGGTTCGGCTCGGTGCCGCTCGCCGATCTGGTGGGCACTGGGGCTCGCCTCGCTCGCGAGGGGGCACCGGTCAACGCCGAGCAGGCCTACATCCTCGACATCCTCCTGCCGATCCACGAGCGATTGGAGGGCACGCGGGAGCTGTATGCGCCGGGTGGACGGCCGCTGGGCGAGGGGGATGTCTTCCGCTTCGAGGATCTGGCGGAGGCGCTGGAACGCTTCGGTGCCGAGGGCGCTGCGCCCTTCTACAGCGGCGAGGTTGCCACGGCGCTGAGCAGCTTCATGGCCGAGCACGGCGGGACCCTTGGGCCATCTGACCTGGCCGGCTACGAAGCGATTGAGCGACGGCCGATTCGAGTGCCGTTCCGGGGCACCGAAGTGCTGACCAATCCACCGCCGTCCTCCGGGGGGATCCTGATCGCCTACTGCCTCGGCTTGCTGGAGCGACTGGGGGAACGTAGCGGCCCCGAGCAGCTGGTCGCCGCAATGGGCGCGGCCAATGCCGCGCGTGGCGAGACCTTTGCGGAAGCCCTCTACGGTGAGGGCTTGGAGGCGAGCCTGCTCGATTCGGCAGCACTCGACCTCGCCGCTGGTGACCTGCTCGGCTCGACCACTCATATCTCAGTGCTCGACGGCGATGGGATGTGCGCCAGCGTCACCTGCTCAAACGGCTCGGGCTCGGGCGTGCTCGTGCCGGGAACCGGGGTGATCCTCAACAACATGTTGGGCGAGGAGGACCTCAACCCGCTGGGCTTCCACGCGATCGCGCCGGGCCGCCGAGTGCCGTCGATGATGGCGCCGACCGTTGTGCTGCGCGACGGGGAGATCGAGCTTGGGCTGGGCAGCGCAGGCTCGAACCGGATTCGCTCCGCAATCCTGCAGACGATTGTGCGCACGGTCGAGCAGGGGATGGGAGCCGCAGACGCGGTGCAGGCGCCTCGCCTGCACTTCGAGCAGGGAGTCGTCCAGGCTGAGCCGGGGATCGACGAGGAGGCCCTGGCCCGGATCGAAGCGCGGGGGGTGCGGGTCGCCCGCCGGCCCGCAATCAACCTATTCTTCGGCGGCGTGCAGGCCGTCGCCCGCGATCCCGGTACAGGCGAGCTCAGCGGCGGAGGAGACCCCCGCCGCGGTGGAGCGGTGGCCTTTTGAGCGCGGAGCGAACAAGCGTGCATGTCTGGTTCTTCGCGCCGAGAGCGAAGCGCGAGCAGGTGTGGCTGTGATCGATTTCGAGGCCGAGGGCCTACTCGATGAGCTGAAAGACGACGCTCGCGAGGCGCGGCTGCAGCTTCTCCAGCGCCTTGCGGAGGAAGGCGTATCGCTCGATGAACTGCGCGAGGCGGTCACCGGCGGCCGATTGACCCTGCTGCCGGTAGAGCGGGCGCTCGCCGGTGGGCCACCTCTTTATACGCCGCGCGAGATCGCCGAGCTGGCCGGGATGGAGCTCGATCTCCTGCAGCGCTTCAGTGCCGCACTCGGCGTTCCGTACAACGATCCCGACGAGAAGACGCTGACCGAGTCCGACCTCGAGGCGGCCCGGCGAGTGAAGGCATTCCGCGACGCGGGCCTGCCTGATGAGGGAATGCTCCAGGTCGCACGGACGATCGGGATGGGAACGGCCCGGATAGCCGAAGCCAACCGCGAACTGACCGTCCGCACCCTGGTGCAGCCCGGAGATACCGAGCGCGACCTCGCACTGCGCTTCGCCGCGGCTGCCGAGTACATGATGCCGCTGGTCGGCCCCACTCTCGAGTACGCGCTGCAGGCCCATATGCTCGAGCAGGTGCGCCGCGATGTGATCGGCGCCGCCGACCTTGAATCGGGAGAGATCGGTGGGACGGTCGATCTCACAGTTTGCTTCGCTGACATGGTCGAGTTCACCCGCCTCGGCGAGGAGATCGCCCCTGAGGAGCTGGGGATGGTCGCCGGGCGGCTGGAGGAGATGGCGGTCGCGGTCGCCGAGCCGCCGGTGCGGTTGGTGAAGACGATCGGCGACGCGGCGATGCTCGTTTCCACAGAGCCCAAGCCGATGGTTGAAGCGGCGCTGGCGCTGATCAAGGCGGCCGAGGAAGAAGGCGAGGAGTTTCCCTGGCTC
Organism: Solirubrobacterales bacterium; assembly: GCA_025450195.1. Lineage (GTDB taxonomy): Bacteria > Actinomycetota > Thermoleophilia > Solirubrobacterales > 70-9 > VRUE01. The sequence continues at coordinate 18,907 of JANWHW010000003.1, forward strand.
CGGGCGGGAATCGCCTCCGGGCCGACCCTGCCACAGGCAGGCGACTACTACGGGCGTTCGGTCAATCTGGCGAGCCGGATTACGGGGATCGCGCGGCCTGGAAGCGTCTTGGTGGACGAGGACACCAAAAAGGTGGTCGACGGAGACTTCTCCTACTCGTTCGTGGGAGAGCGCCGTCTCAAGGGGATCGACTCACGCGTGAAGCTGTTTCGCGCCCGCCGCTCGCTTGGCAATGACTAGATCGGCTTGCGGCCGGAGACCAACAGGTTGTAGAAGAGCTCGGCGGGGAGGCGCGGCTCCAGCAGGCGGGTGTCGACCTTCTGCAGCGCTATGTAGCTGTTGAAGGCGAAGCGGCGCCAGCCAAAGGAAACCGATTCGGGCTCGGCGGTCGACTCGACCGTTCGCAGCCCCCAGCCCCAGGCGTTGGCGAGCAGTTCCTCGCCGCCGACCCGTCGATCCTCGAAGCCGGTCGCGCTGAGCAGGCGCCGCAGGTCGGCGGGGGCGAAGGCGTGGACGTCTACCTCACCCTCCAGGGCGTGGCCGTTTGACTGCTCGACCTCGGGCACAGCCCGCTCGCGCGCCTGCACGACGCGGCGCCAAACCGGAGCGGCGAGCAGGGCGGTCCGCTTCGGCAGCGCGGCCAGCCGGTCGCCGTAGCGGGACGGCTCGCCGCAGAAGGCGATCACGCCACCCGGTCGCAGCACTCGCTGGAACTCGCCGAAAGCGCGCTCGAGGTCGGGGATGTGGTGGAGCACGGCGTGCCCGAAGACGATGTCGAAGCTCTCGTCCTCGAAGGGCAGCTCCTCGGCCTCGGTGGCGATCGTCTCGGCCTCCAGCCCGAGCTGCTCGGCGGTGCGTGAGAGAGCATCGAGCATCCCAGGTGAGATGTCAGTGGCGGTCAGCCGTTCGATCGTCCCCATCTGCAGCAGGTTGAGCGAGAAGTAGCCGGTGCCCGAGCCGATCTCCAGCCCATCTCCGAAGCTTCGTCCCTTGAGCCCGCCCAGTGCCTTGGACAGCTTCAGCCGCACCTGTTTCTGGCCGGTCGCGCCAAAGTCGATGCCCCACTTGGCGTTGTATTCGTGAGCGGCCGCGTCGTGATAGCGGGTGTTGACGTCCTTGATGTGCTCGGGGGTGGCGGTTGGAGAGGCCGGCATCGGGCGGGAAACGGTACACGGATTGGCGTAAGCAAAGGGCCTGGGCGACTTGGTTGCGCTATGCGCGACTTTGGCGCCCAAGGGGCGAGGGCGGTGGGGGGATCGAGCCTCGACCCCTGGCGTTGTCTCCGCCTCCCCGCTTGGCTGGCTCTAATACGGTCCCGCACCGTGGAGCGCGAATACCTGCAGCTAGACCAGCCCCCCGGCGTCCCCCCGCTGCCCCTCACCGGCGAGCGGACCCTGCCCGACGTGCCGGAGGAGAACTACTGGTTCCGGCGACATCTCGCTGTCTATGAGTGGATCGCCAAGCGGGTGGCCGGCCTGCGCGTAGTCGACATGGCGTGCGGGGAGGGATATGGCTCAGATCGGCTGGCCCAAGCGGCGGCCAGCGTGGTGGGCGTCGACGCGAACCCAGACGCACACGAGCACGCTCGCCTCCGGTATGTGCGTTCCAACCTTCGCTTCGAGCGCGACCTGGTCGAAAGCTTCGCCGAGCCTTGCGACGCGGTCGTCTTTTTGCAGACGATCGAGCACGTCGAGGACCCCGGCGCGATCCTCGAGCACTTCAAGTCGATGGCGGGGCCCAATGGCACCGCCTATGTCTCGACGCCCAACCTGCTGACGCTTGCTCCCTCGGGGGCGGAGAAGTCAGACAACCCATGGCACATTCGCGAGTATCGAGCCGAGGAGTTCCGGGAGCTCTGCGAGGCTCATTTCGCCAGGGTGGAGATGCTCGGCCTCTTCCATGCCCGCAAGCTGCGCGCTCACGAGCTCGCGCTCAAGCTCGGCTGGGATCCCATCCACAAGGCACTGCGCCTCACCAAGCCCTTCTACGACCGCTTCACGCCGGCGATCTCGTCCTCCGACTTCAGGCTGGGGGATGGGGACCTCGACCGAGCGCTGGACTTCCTCGCCGTCTGCCATGTCTAGTGGCCCCTCGGGGGAGACGGTCGGCGATCTGGCGATCGTTCTCCACAGCCACATGCCCTACGTGGAGGGCTTCGGGACCTATCCGTTTGGCGAGGAGTGGCTGTTCGACGCCGTGATCAGGTCATACCTACCGGTGCTCGAGGTTGCCCAGGGCCTGACCATGACCGTCACCCCGGTGCTGGCCGATCAGTTGGAGGACAGCGGAGTGCGGGGGCGATTGCGGGAGTTCCTCCTCGACTGGCGGATCGGGGCGGCCGAGGCGGACCTGGATGAGGTCCCGGCGGAGTGCAGGGAGGCGTGCGAGGCAGAGCTGGTTCGGTACCGGCACGCCTTGAGACTGCTCGACGATGTGGGGGGCGATCCACTGAGGGTCTTCCAAGACGCGGAGGCAGCGGGCAGCATCGCCCTTGCCAGCTCCTCGGCGACGCATGCTGTGCTGCCACTGCTTGCCACCCGCTCCGGCCTGGGCCTTCAAATCGACGCGGGCATCCGCTCGCACCGGCGGCGGTTTGGCTGGTCGGGAGGCTTCTGGCTGCCGGAGTGCGCCTATGCGCCGGGCCTGGAGTGGGCTCTGGCCGAGCACGGGGTGGGGTGGTTCTGCGTCGATCAGAGCGGTCATGGCGATTCACTCGAGGCGCTTGCCCCCGTGGCGACCGAGGCGGGGCCAGTCGCGCTTCCGATCGACTGGGAGACGATCAGCCGATTGTGGTCGCTGAGCGGCTACCCGTCCGATCCGGCGCATGCCCAATTCGCCGGCAAGTCGCTGCGCGGCATACGGCTATGGAAGGTGGGAGGCGGCGCCTACGACCCTGCCGCCGCTGCGGAGGTTGCACGGCGCCAGGCGGGCGAGTTCCTCGAGGCGGCAGCGGCCCGCCTGCGTGAGTTCTCTCAGGCCAAGGACCGTCGTGGCCTACTCGTATTCGCGATCGACACCGAGCTGATCGGGCACTGGTGGAGCGAGGGGCCGATCTGGCTGCGGGAGGTGCTTGCCGGCGCCGGTGCGGCTGGGGTGCGCCTCTTGACTGTGCCGGAGGCCCTCGTCGAGCACCAGCCGGTCGCACGACCGCTGGCCGCTTCCACCTGGGGCGAGGACAAGGACCTCACCACCTGGGACTCGCCACCCGTCGCCGATCTCGCCTGGGGGGCGCGTCGGCTTGAGCTGCGGCTGCTGCGGGCGCTGTCGGCCGGCCTAGACGGCGCCGGCGCACTGCGAGCCGCCCGCGAGCTGCTCGCGGCCCAGGCCAGCGACTGGGCTTTCCTCGACAAGCGTGGCCAGGCGGGCGACTATGCATTCAAACGTGCCACGTTCCACGCGGAATCGGCTCTCCAGGCCATAGACTCCGCGACCATCACCGACCCGTGTATGCGCTCCCTTGCCCCGGACCTGAGTCTCGCTCCACTGCTGGAGCCCTAGCGCTGCCCCCTCGGATGACTTGTGTGCTGAGCAGATGACTCGTGTGCTGATCCTCTCCTGGGAGTACCCGCCGCTGATCGAGGGCGGTCTCGCCCGCCATGTCCGCAAGCTCTCCGAGGCACTGGTCGAGCGCGAGGTTGAGGTACACGTGCTGACCCGGGGCGGGGAAGAGTCGCTGGCCGAGGAGCGCGCCAATGGCGTGATCGTCCATCGCATCCGCGAGCCGAAGCGACCGACCGACCTCGGCGAGTTCGTCGCCTGGGTGGAGCGGATGAACTCCGACATGCTCGCCGCCGGGGTCGAGCTTGGCGACCGCTATGACTTCGATCTGGTCCACGGCCACGACTGGCTTGTCGCCAACGCTTGCGACCACCTGGCCAAGCGCTTCGATGCGCCGCTGGTGACGACAATCCACGCCACCGAGCACGGCCGCCACCAGGGCTGGGTCGACAAGCACCCACAGACCTACATCCACGGGGTCGAGCGCTGGATCACGAATCGCTCCGAGCGCGTAATCGCCTGCTCTCACTACATGAGAGAGCAGATTGCCGACATCTTTGGGGTCGAGGAGGAGCGGGTGACGGTGATCCCGAACGGGATCGATCCGGACGACCTGCAGCCGCAGGACCCGGCGGAGTTGACTCGCTTGCGGGCTGAGTTCGCCGCCCCGGATCAAAAGCTCGTCCTTTTGATCGGCCGGCTGGTCTATGAGAAGGGCTTCCAGCTTGCCCTGGAGGCGATGCCACGGCTGATCGAGGAAGCACCCGGAACACGTTTCCTGGTGGCCGGCTCCGGAACCCACGAGGCAGAGCTCCACAAACAGGCCGAAGAGCTGGGGTTGATGGATCACGGCACCTTCCTCGGCTGGATCGGTGACGACGTGCTGCACTCGCTCTACCGGATCGCCGACCTCACCGTGGTGCCGTCGATCTATGAGCCGTTCGGCCTCGTTGCGCTGGAGGCGATGGCCTCCGGCTGCCCCTGCATCGTCGCCGACACGGGCGGGCTGCGAGAGGTGGTCCCGCACGAGGAGGTGGGGCTGCGCTTTCGCGCTCATGACCCCGACGCGCTCGCCGATGTCGCGATTCGCGTTCTACGCGACGATGAGCTGGGGCGCCACCTGGTCGCTGAAGCCTACGAGCACCTGCGTCGCTTCGATTGGGGCGACGTCGCCGAGCAGACGGCGGCTGTCTACGCCGAGCTGGTCGGCGATCCCCACCCGGCCTAAGAACCTGTCTGAGGCTTGCTCTCCGGTACGTCGCTCAGTCCGGTTGAGGCAGGGTCGTCCACGCCTCGGGGTCCGGTTCGACAGGGTTGGGCCAGCGCAAGTCCTGTGGCGTCTCGCGCATGCGGATCACGCGGGCCGGGATGCCGGCGACGACGGCGTTGGCCGGGACGTCTTTCGTGACCACCGAGTTGGTGCCGACGATCGAGTTGTCTCCCACGCTGACGCCGCGCAGAACGCAGGCGCCATAGCCGATCCATACGTTCGAGCCGACCTCGACGTCGCGGGTGTAGATGCCCTGTTTGCGGATCGGCCGCTCGACCTCCACCACTCCGTGGTCGAAGTCGATGAACATGGCCCGATCGGCGATCACGCATTGCTCGCCGATCCGAACCCGGCTGTAGGCGGAGATCGTGCACTCCTGTCCCATCACGGACTTGTCGCCGATCTCGACGACCCCCTCGTGGCAGCGGATCTTGGTGCCGTGTCCGATCCAGACGAAGCGCCCGAAGTCGACTTGGCCACGGCGTGCGATCTGTAGTTCGAGGCCGCCGCCGAGGAAGAGCAGCCCGTTGGTATTCCAGCGCCAGCCGGCCCGGGTTAGGAAGCGCCGCCACAGGTAGCGTCCGAGCAGCAGCCCGTACTGCGGGTTCAGCATCCCTTTGCGGGCGCAAAAGCGGATAGTGCGGATCACGGTCGCCGGACTTTAAACTCAGGCGCCTATGCCTGACGCTGCCAAGGCCGCGCCGCTTGCCGAGCGACTGATCGCCGGTGACAAGCGTGCGCTGGCACGGGCGATCACTCTGATCGAGTCAGACGATCCAGCCGGCTGGGACCTGGTTCGCGAGGTCTATCCGCGAACGGGCAGTGCTCGGATCGTCGGTTTCACCGGCCCGCCGGGCGTCGGCAAGAGCACCCTGATCGGAGCGTTGACCGCCGAGCTGCGCAAGGCCGATCGCGACGTCGCGGTGCTCTCGATCGACCCTTCCAGCCCGTTCACCCACGGTGCCCTCCTGGGCGACCGGATACGTCTCTCCGACCACTTCCTCGACTCGGGCGTGTTCATCCGCTCGATGGCCTCGCGCGGCGCGCTCGGGGGCCTCTCGGAGGCGGCGCTGCAGGTGGCGCTGGTGATGGACGCGGCTGGCAAGGACGATGTGCTGATCGAGACGGTGGGGGTGGGGCAGGCGGAGATCGACATCGTCGATCACGCCGACACGATCGTGCTGGCGCTGATGCCGGGGTCGGGCGACTCGATCCAAGCGCTGAAGGCGGGTGTGATGGAGATCCCTGACGTGATCGTCGTCAACAAGGCCGACCACCCGATGACCGACACGATGGTCCGCGAGGTGCGCGGCGTGCTGGCGCTTTCGCACGATCCAGAGGGATGGAAGGTGCCAATCCTGCGCACCGAGGCGGCGCGCGGTGAGGGCGTTGAGGAGCTGGCGGAGAAGATCGACGAGCACCGGGCCTTCATCGAGGCAGCGGGCACGCTCGAGGAGCGTCGGGCGCGTAACCTCCGCAACGAGGTGCTTGGGATTGCCGCTTCGAGGATGCGACGCCGTTTGGAGGCGACTGTGGCCGCCGATCCCGAGACTGCCAATTTGCTGGAGCGGGTCGTGAAGCGCGAGCTGGATCCGGCCAGCGCCGCGACGGAGCTGATGGAAGGCAAGGCTCATGAGTGAGTCACCGGTGCCGGGGGCTGCGCTGCCCACGCTGACCGAGACGATTCGCTGGACCGGCTTCGATGTGGACGAGGTCGATGGCGCTTGGGTCGGGCGCGTGCACGGCGTCTTCACCGATGCCTCCAGCGGAGAGCCTGCCTGGCTGATCGTTGCGCTTGGCCGTCGCGGCGCGAAGAAGGCCGCCGTTCCGATAGGCGATTGCGCGGCCGCCAGCCGGCGCGTCTGGACTGTGCACGGGCGCGAAGCGTTTAGCGCGGTGCCCGCCGTCGATCCGCTGCGGCCGCTGCTGCGAGAGCACGAGCTGGCGATCTGCCGCTATTACGGGATCGGCGAGAAGGTTGGCCGGGCGGCGGAGGTCGTCGATCGCCCTGTCGACTCCGTTACCTCGCAGCCCGCGTCCTGAGCAGGATCCGGTCCAGGTTCTTCTCTAAGCGGCGCCTGGCAGGGGTGTGCGCATGGCTTTGCCGGCTGCCCCTAGCAGCCGAGCTGGCGGGCGATGACCATCTGTTGCACCTCGTCGGTGCCCTCACCGATCGTGAGGATCTTGGCATCGCGGTAAAACCGGCAGACCGGGTACTCCTCGATATAGCCGTAGCCGCCGTGGATCTGGACCGCCTCCTCGGTCGCCCGCACCGCGAGGCGCCCGGTGATCAGCTTCGCCTGCGCCGCGGTCAGCGTGAACGACTGGCCCGCGTCCTTCTCCAGCGCCGCTCGCCAGGTGAGCAACCGCGCCGCCTCGATCTGTGCCGAGAGGTCGGCGATCTTCGCCTGAATCGACTGGAATTTTGAGATCGACTGGCCGAACGCCTGACGCTCCTTGGCGTAGGCGATTGCCTCGTCGAGAGCACCTTGGGCGAGGCCGACTCCCATCGCTGCGACCCCGATCCGACCGCCATCGAGGATGTGGAGGAAGTTCTTGAAGCCGTCTCCGCGACGGCCGAGCAGGTTGGACTCTGGGACCCGACAGTCCTCGAAGGAGAGCGGCCGGGTGTCTGAGGCATTCCACCCCATCTTGCGGTAGGCCTCGCCGGCCTCATACCCGGGAGCGCCGGTCGGAACGATCAGGTTGGAGATCTCCTTGCGACCGTCTTTGTCGCCGGTGACGGCTGTGATCGAGACGCACCCCGATATGCCGGTGCCCGAGTTGGTGATGAACTGCTTGGCGCCGTTGATGACCCACTCGTCGCCGTCGAGCTTTGCCGTCGTGCGCACGTTGCCTGCGTCGGAGCCGGCCTCGGGCTCGGTCAGGCCGAAGGCGGCGAGCCGCTCGCCGCTGCAGAGCCGCGGCAACCACTCCGCTTTCTGCTCGTCGCTGCCCCAGAGGTAAATAGGCATCGTGCCCAGGGAGGTGTGAGCGGCCATCGTGATGCAGACCGAGGAGTCGATCCGGGCCAGCTCTTCGACCGCCAGCACGTAGGAGAGCGTGTCGGCGCCGCCACCTCCGTACTCCTGGGGAAAGGGGATCCCCATCAAGCCCAGCGCGCCCATCTTGGCGACGATCTCGTAGGGGAACCGCTTCTCGCGATCCAGCTCCTCAGCGACCGGCGCCACCTCCGCCCGCGCAAAATCGCGGACGGTATCCCGCAGCAGCTTCTGCTCGTCGCTCAGCTCAAAATCCACGGGCAGGAGCCTATGCGCTGTCGGGCGGGTGGCGTGGTAGGGGGCATCGCCCCCGAGGAAGCTTTAGCTACCGCAGGGGGCGGTGGGTTCCCTGCCGCGACAGGACCCGCCCGCCTACAGCTGCAGGCTCTTGACCTGGAGGAGCTCCTCGATCGCGTAGCGACCGTTCTCGCGCCCGTGCCCTGATTGCTTGTAGCCCCCGAATGGAGCCAGTGGGTTCCAGGCGCCGCCGTTGATCTCGATCTGGCCTGTGCGCATGCGCTTGGCGACCGAGACCGCACGGTCCTGATCGCTCGACCAGACGCCGCCGGCGAGGCCATAGACGGTGTCGTTGGCGATCCGCACCGCGTCGTCCTCGTCCTCATAGGGCTGAATCGCGAGAACCGGCCCAAAAATCTCCTCCTGGGCGATCGTCATCTCCGGCGTCACGTCGGAGAAGACCGTGGGACGGACGAAGTAGCCACGCTCGAGGCCCTCGGGCGGAGCGGCGCCACCGGTAACGAGCTTCGCTCCTTCGGCCTCTCCCTTCTCGATATAGCCGCGAACGCGCTCGCGCTGCACCTCGGAGACGAGCGGGCCGAGCCGGGTCGATTCCTCGAACGGGTCGCCCGGGGTGAAGCTTTCCGCGGCCGCCTTGGCGAGTTCCTCCGCTTCGGCCAGCTTCTCGCGTGGGACCAGCATCCGGGTCAGAGCACTGCAGGTCTGGCCGGAGTTGAGGTAGCACTTGCCGACCCCGTCGGGGATCGCTTTGCTGAAGTCAGCGTCGTCGAGGATCACGTTTGGCGACTTGCCGCCGAGCTCCATCGCGACCGGCTTCACAGTTGCCGAGGCCAGCTCGGAAACGCGGCGCCCCGCTCGGGTCGAGCCGGTGAAGGAGACCATGTCGACGCCGGGGTGGCCGGCGATTGCCTCGCCGACGACCGGGCCGGTGCCGGTGACCATGTTGAAGACGCCCGCCGGCAGGCCGGCGGCCTCGATCACCTCGGCGAGGATGAAGGCATTCAGCGGGACGACCTCGCTTGGCTTGAGGACCACCGTGCAGCCGGCGGCGAGGGCGGGGGCGACCTTGGCGGCGATCTGGTTGAGGGGGTAGTTCCAGGGGGTGATCGCGCCGAGCACCCCGGCTGGCTCACGCAGCACCCGCGAGTTGCCGATCTCCTCCTCCCAGGCGACTTCCTCCATCAGGTTGGGCATCGCCGCGAACTGGCCGGTTGGCAGGCCGGCCTGGATGATCTGGCTCAGCGTCAGCGGCATCCCCAGCTCTTGGGAGATCGTCGCGGCGATCTCCTCGGAGCGCTCGCCGAGCCCGGCGGCGATCGCGTTCAGGTAGCCGGCACGCTCCTCGCGGGAAGTTTGCGACCAGGAGTCGAACGCCTCGCGCGCGGCGCGCACCGCTCGGTCGGCATCCTCGGACGTGCAGGCCGGGATCGACCCCATGACCTCCTCAGAGGTCGAGTTGATCACCTCGATCGTCTCCGAGCCCCCTGGCTCGACCCACTCGCCGCCGATGAAGATCTTGTCCTTCACCTGAAGCTCCGCTGTGGTCGCCATTCCGTCCTCCTCGTCGCTGGTCCGTCTTTGGCCGTACAGCCAACGCTAGCGCGCCGCGACCGCCTCGGTCTCCCGGGGTGCGGTTTCCAACCCCGGCCCGGGGAGCGCCTGTGCGTCGCGAGCGTGCAGGACCTGGCCGCAGCTCTCGCAGGTACCGCGATCGCTGACCCGGCCACCGCACTCCTTGTGGACGATCAGCATCGGCGGGCCGTTGGGGACGGGGGAGTGGCGGTCTCCCCAGTGAAGCAGGGCGACCAGGGCTGGCCAGAGATCGAGGCCCTTCTCAGTCAGGAAATACTCGTATCGCTCAGGATTGGCTTGGTAGGCGCGCCGCTCGAGGATGTCCTCGTCAACCAGCCTTTGCAGTCGTGCGGAGAGGACGTTGCGCGCAATCCCCAGCCCCGCCTGCAGTTCGTCGAAGCGACGCCTGCGGTTCATTACGTCGCGGACGATCAGCAGCGACCAGCGCTCACCGACGACCTCCAGCGCTTTGGCGATCGAGCAGACCTGACCTGGATAGTCGTGACGGAGCACAAACGTGATCTTTGCACATTGAGTTGCGTCAAGCAACTAACTCGGATAGGGTGACGAAAACAAACAGTTGCATGACGCAACCCGGCTCTGATGAGCCGATTGGAGGCGAAGCAATGAGGCTGATTCCGAGACATAGGCATCACCACCGGACCAAGCTCTCTCGGTTCTCGATAAGCCAAGAGGAGATCCTCGCCGACCTGCTCTACCCCGCCAGCCGACGCCCGGGGAGCAAGGGCCTCGTAGCCCGGGTTCGAGAGGTCGATCGGTGAGCCACGACGAAGCCAAGGCAGTCGATGCGGCGCTGGCGTTCGCCGAGTCCAGTCCCGAGACGAGCCGCAGTCGCACCCTCGTCTGGCAGGACCCAGTACCGACCGCCGCCGCCGGAGCGACGATGACCGGCATGGAGTACATGGAAGCGATCGTGGCGGGCGAGCTACCCCCGCCGCCGATCGCGGTCACGATGAGGATGGGCCCGATCGAGTTGGGCGAGGGCCGCGTGGTCTTCGCGGGCGATCCCGGGGAGGAGCACTACAACCCGATCGGGGTCGTGCACGGTGGCTATGCGGCGATCCTGCTCGATTCGGCCTTGGGTTGTTCGGTCCACACCACGCTTCCGGCTGGCGTCGGCTACACGTCGCTTGGCCTGGAGGCAAAGTACGTGCGGCCGATCACGCGGGACACCGGGCGGGTGATCTGTGAGGCGAACGTCCTCCACCGTGGCCGCCGCCAGGCAACCTCGGAGGCGAAGCTCACCGCTGATGACAGCGGCAAGCTGCTCGCCCACGGGGTTGCGACCTGCATGATCCTCGGCGGCTGAGCTAGGAGTAGATCCTAAGCACGTTGTTCATCCGGGCCGCCTGGGCTGGCGCTGGCTCGCATCGAAAGCAGGACGCTCGTGATCAGCGTCCAGACTCCCAGTGCGAGGAAGCCGAAGAAGCCAATCGGGGAGATCGCGACAACCCCGATGACGATGGCCGCCCAGCTCAACCACGTCGGCAGGGCATCCGTTTTTAGGAGTCCGACTCCGGTGCCGAGTAGGAAGGCCCCGCCCCCGACCGCAACGGGGAAGAACATGTCCACACAGAGAGCGTTGAGGGTTTGGACGCCGGTCGGTGCGATGTCGTCGACCACGTCGGCCGCAGTGAACGTCAGCCCCGCGAAGATCGCCAAGCCAACCGTGAAGACGATTCCGCCGGCGAGGCTGACCGTTGCCGAGGGCCTGCCCTCACCCTGAGCGCTACGCAGCAGCGTCGCGATCGTGGCGGTGAAGAGGATGAAGAAGAAGGCTCCAAGCCCCAGCAGCGCTGCCGCGAGCTGCAGGTCGGTGTCGTGATCGCTGTAGTAGGAAACGACCTCTTGCAGCGAAGCGTCCGCTTCGGGTGTCTCACCACCGACGATGAAGCTGACGATGATCAGCAGCACCGAGATGACGCCGCTCATGGGTAGGAGCTGCTTTGCGCTCATGCTCTCTCCTCGCTTGGTCCGTTTGTGGGACTCCGAGCTGACCCTACCTCGGCTGGGTCACTGAATTCCAGTCGAACGCTGTTGCCGCGTCGCTATGCCGTCAGGCGGCGGGCGAGCTCGACCAGGAGGCGGACGCCGTAGCCGCTGGCATCGTTGCCGGTGTAGGGGCGGCCGACGTCCCAGGCGGTGCCGGCGATGTCGACGTGGGCCCAGGGCACCTCGCCGACGAACTCCTCGAGGAAGGAGCCGGCGTAGATCGTCCCGGCCTTGCGCTTCGCCGATGCGTTGGTGAGGTCGGCCACGGTGCCCTTGGTCAGGGCCTTGTACTCGGGGTGGAGCGGCAGGCGCCAGACCAGCTCGCCGGTTGTCGTGCCGGCCTCCTCGACCTTGCCGGCGAGGTCGTCGTCGTTGGAGATCACTGCGGCGTGGGTCGATCCGAGCGCGACCAGCACGGCTCCGGTCCGCGTCGCCAGGTCGACGAGCTGCTCCGCTCCCAGCTCGACCGCGTAGGTGAGCGCGTCGGCGAGGATCAGCCGCCCCTCGGCGTCGGTGTTGTTGACCTCGACCGTCTTGCCGTTGTACTGGGTGATGATGTCCCCGGGCTTGATCGCCGTGCCCGAGGGCATGTTCTCGGTCGAGGGGATGACAGCGACCAGATCGATGGGCAGGTGCAGCTCGGCGATCGCGGTGACGGCCTCGAGCACCGCGGCGGCGCCCGACATGTCCATCTTCATCTCGTGCATGCCGGCGGAGGGCTTGATCGAGATGCCGCCGGTGTCGAAGGTGACACCCTTGCCGACCAGCCCCAGGGTGGGGCCATTTCCGCCACCCGCGTAGCGCAGGACGATCAGCTGCGGCTCCTCGGTCGACCCCTGGCTGACGGCGAGGAGGCCACCCATTTTCTTGGCGGCGATCTCCTCGCGACCGAGTACTTCGGTGGTGACACCCTCGTGGTGCGAGGCGACCTCGCGGGCACGGCGGCCCAGGTAGGACGGGGTGGCGACATTGGAGGGAAGGCTCTGCAGGTCACGGGCGCGGTTCTGGGCTTCGGCGCAGATGCGGGCGGCCTCGGCTGCAGCGGCGACGCCATCCGGTCCCAGCAGGGTGAGGGATTCGATGGCGGGTGGAGTGGGGTCATCGGGGTCCGCGCTCAGGAAGCGGTCGAAGCGATAGGCGCCGAGAACCGTGCCGGTCACCAGGCCCTCGGCCGTCGCTGAGTCGTCATCAGAGGCAGGCAGGAGCCAGGCGAGCGAGGCGGCCTCGAGGCCGCGGGCCTCTTTTGCGACGAGCGCTGCCGCGACCCGAGCGCGCTCTGCGTCCATCTCCTCGCGCTTGCCGAGGCCGATGACAAGGCAGCGCTTCGGGCTCTCCGGGTAGAGCCTCCCCAGGCGCTTGAAGTTGCTCCTTGCGTCGGCCGAGCCAGGCGCGCCGGCCAGTTCGGCGGGGAGCTCTTCGCCCTCGAAAAGCCCCAGCGCCAGCAGGTCGGCCTCGACCTCATCGGTCTGGAGCTGTTTCACCTCGACCTTCATTTATGACCTCGTGCCCATCGACGGCGAGTCTATGCGCTTGCGCACGCAGCCCGGCGCACCATCTCGCTATCGTCCCCTCTGGGCCAGGCGGCCCACGTTCGAGCCGAGACCCGGCATAAAACCAAGACGAAAGGACCGCGATGCCCAGCACAGTCATCCTCGGAACCGCACGAACCCCCTTCGGCAAGATGGGCGGGACTCTTTCCTCCCTTGACGCCACCGACCTCGGTGGCCAGGCAATTACGGCGGCGCTGGAGCGCTCCGGCGTCGATCCCGAGCAGGTCGAGCAGGTCGTCTTCGGCCAGGTCCTGCAGGCCGGCCAGGGGCAGATCCCCTCGCGCCAGGCCCAGATCAAGGGCGGCATTCCCAAGGAGGTGCCCTCGGAGACGATCAACAAGGTCTGCGCCTCCGGCATGCGCTCGATCGGCATCGCGGACCTCGCGATCCGCGCCGGCGACACCGATGTCGCGGTCACCGGCGGCATGGAGTCGATGAGCCAGGCCCCACACCTGCTGCCGGGCGCCCGTTTCGGCTACCGGATGGGCAGCGTCGAGGCAATCGACGCGATGGTCCACGACGGCCTCACCAATCCCTTCACTGAGAAGCAGATGATCAACGAGGCGAGCGAGGTTTCAAACGAGCTGGAGATCACCCGCGCCGACATGGACCGCTTCGCCGAGCGCTCGCACCGACTCGCCGCCGAGGCGACCGACGCCGGCCGGCTTGCCGACGAGATCGTCGGCGTCACCGTCAAGTCCCGCAAGGGCGAGAACACGATCGAGGCCGACGAGGCGATCCGCCCCGAGACCACGGTCGAGACGCTTGCCGGTCTGCGGCCGATTGGTGGCGAGGACGCCACTCACACCGCCGGCAACGCCCCGGGGGTCAACGACGGCGCCGGCGCGATCGTCGTCGCCTCCGAGGAGTGGGCCGAAAAGGAAGGTCGCACCGTGCTGGCCCGCGTTCTCGCCTACGGCACCGTCGCCGATGACTTCCCCTACTTGGCGAAAACCCCGGCCAATGCCGCCAAGCAGGCGCTGGAGAAGATCGGCAAGAGCCCCGAGGACGTCGACCTCTGGGAGATCAACGAGGCGTTTGCCTCGGTCGCGCTCAACTCGATGCGCATGTTGCGGCTCGATGAGGACAAAGTCAACGTCAATGGCGGCGCGATCGCGCTCGGTCACCCGATCGGCGCCTCCGGCTCCCGGATCGTCGGCTCGCTCGTCTACGAGCTGGGCCGTCGAGGGGGCGGCGTAGGTGTCGCCGCGATCTGCTCGGGTGGGGGCCAGGGCGACGCAATCGTGTTGGAGGTGGCTGCGCAGTAGCGCGGCCACTGCAAACCGGCGCATCTCGGGGTCCTCGGTCGCTCGGATCGGGTCACGCACCAGTTAGTGCGCTCCCTTCACCTCGCTCTCTGCGTCCCCCGACCTGCTTGGTTTTCGCAGCCGTTAGAGGGACGCAGTGAGCCGGGCTGCTGCTTTCTTTGACTTGGACAAGACCCTGATGGCAGGCTCATCGGGGATGCAGTTCGCCCGTGTCGCAACGCGGCATGGGATCGTCAGCCGAAGGCAGCTCGGGAGCTGGGGCGTCGAGCACCTGCGCTACCGGCTGCGCGGCACAACCGACGAGCGCACCACTGAGGTGCTGAAGGTCGCTCGCGAGCTGATTGCCGGGATACCCGCCCGCGTTTTCGAACGGATGAATCCCGAGGTGATGGCGGCGATCCTGCCGCGCGTCTATCCACAGATGCTCGATGAGGTCTATTCCCACCAGGACGCCGGTCGCGCCACCTTCATCGTCAGCGCCGCCGGCAACGGTGTGGTTGAGCCATTGGCCGCGGTGCTCGGCATGGACGGCGGGATCGGCACGCGCTACGAGGTCGACGCGGAGGGCGCTTTCACCGGCCGCTTCGACGGCCCATTCGTGTACGGGCCCGGCAAGGTGGAGGCGATGGAAGCTTTCGCCGCTGAGCACGGGATCGACCTCCAGGCTTCCTATGCCTACTCCGACTCGCTTTCTGACCTTCCGATGCTGGAGGCCGTCGGCCACCCAGTGGTGGTCAACCCCGATCCCCCGTTGGCCGAGATCGCTAAGCGGGAGGGCTGGCAGACGATGCGCTTCGAGCAGCTGGGCCGCCGCCTCGTCGCGGTAGCGGTCACCCTGCTGGCAACCGTTGCCGGCTTCGGCGCCTCACGCATCGCCTCTCGCCGCAAAGCGCCGCCCCGGAGATTCTCGTCCCGGCGCGTCTAGCGCTGAGCGGTGGGGCGAGTTCCCCTCGCATAGCGAGAGTAAGTCGCCCCGAAGCGCATCTACACTGCTTCCATGGCGGCGGAGCCGAAAGCCAGGCCTGAGCTCACGGAGCGCGAAGCCGAGTTCTCGACGATGTCGGGCCACCCAGTCGAGCCGCTCTACACCGCCGAGGATGCACCCGCCGATCCGGATTCTGCGATCGGGCGCCCCGGCGAATACCCGTTCACCCGCGGGCCGTACGAGTCGATGTACCGGGGAAAGCTGTGGACGATGCGCCAGTTCGCCGGCTTCGGCACCGTCGAGGAGACCAACGAGCGCTTCCACTACCTGCTCGACCACGGCCAGACCGGCCTCTCGACCGCCTTCGACATGCCCACCCTGATGGGCTATGACTCCGATCACACCCGCAGCCTGGGGGAGGTCGGTCGCGAGGGTGTCGCCGTCGACAGCCTCGACGACATGGAACAGCTCTTCGACGGGATCCCGCTGGGCGGCGTCACCACCTCGATGACGATCAACGCGCCGGCGGCGATCCTGCTTGCCTTCTACGTCCTTGTCGGTGAGAAGCAGGGAGTGCCGCCGGAGAAGCTCGGCGGCACGATTCAAACCGACATCCTCAAGGAGTACATCGCCCAGAAGGAGTGGTGCTTTCCGATCGAGCCGGCGATGAGGCTCGTCACCGACATGATCGAGTGGTGCTCGCAGCACATGCCCCGCTGGCACCCGGTTTCGATCTCCGGCTACCACATCCGTGAGGCGGGCTCGACCGCGCAGCAGGAGCTGGCATTCACGCTGAAGGACGGCTTCACCTACGTCGAGCGGGCGCTGGAGCGCGGCCTCGATGTTGACGACTTCGCGCCCCGCCTCTCCTTCTTCTTCAACGCCCACATCGACTTCTTCGAGGAGATTGCCAAGTACCGGGCGGCGCGGCGGATCTGGGCGCGCGAGATGAAGGAGACCTATGGCGCCAAGCGCGAGGAGTCGATGCGGCTGCGCTTCCATGCCCAGACCGCCGGCGTCTCGCTGACTGCCCAGCAGCCGCTCAACAACGTCGTCCGCACCTCGCTGGAGGCGCTGGCGGCGGTGCTCGGTGGCACCCAGTCGCTGCACACCAATTCCTTCGACGAGGCGCTGGCGCTGCCCACAGAGGAGGCCGTGCGGGTGGCGCTGCGCACGCAGCAGGTCATTGCCTTCGAGTCCGGCGCTCCCAACACTCCCGATCCGCTGGCTGGCTCCTATTTCGTCGAGAAGCTGACCGACGAGATGGAGGAGGCCGCCTACGGCTACTTCGCCCGCATCGACGAGCTGGGGGGGATGGTCGAGGCGATCCGCCGCAACTTCCCCCAGCGCGAGATCGCCGACGCCGCTTTCACCTACCAGCGCGAGGTGGACGAGCGCAAGCGCATCGTCGTCGGCGTCAACGACTTCACCCAAGAGGGCGAAGAGCCGACGCCAATCCTGCGCATCGACCCGGCGCTGGAACGCAAGCAGGTTGACCGGCTGCAGACGACTCGGGCCCGCCGCGACGCTGCTGCTGTGGAGACTGCGCTTGTCGAGTTAAGGCGAGCTGCCGCGACCGAGGAGAACCTGATGCCGCCGATAATCGAGGCGGTTCGTGCCCGCGCAACCGAGGGCGAGATGATTGCG
Source organism: Solirubrobacterales bacterium (assembly GCA_025450195.1). GTDB lineage: Bacteria > Actinomycetota > Thermoleophilia > Solirubrobacterales > 70-9 > VRUE01. The sequence goes on from JANWHW010000003.1 coordinate 35,910, forward strand.
GCGATGCAGGAGGTATTCGGCACTTACACCGAGTCCCCGGTCTTCTAGGCCTTGAGCGGTGTGGGAGCGACGCTGTAGAGCTCCCACTCGTCTGGGGCCCCCTTCAGGGTGTGGCGGCCGAACGAAGCGAAATCGATCGCCGATCCCACGGCCAGGTCACGGACCGTGCGCGAGGTAAGAACCGCGCCCGGGCCTGCGAGAGCTGAGATCCGGGCGGCTACATGGACGGCGATTCCGCCGATGTCATCGCCGATCAGCTCGACCTCTCCCGTATGCAGTCCGGCTCGCACCTCGATCCCCAGTGCGGGCATGTCGTCGGTGATCGCCCGGGCGCATTCGACCGCCCGAGTGGGGCCCTCGAAGGTAGCCAGGAAGCCATCGCCGGTCGTCTTGATCTCGCGGCCTTCAAACTGCCCCAGCCGGTCGCGCACAACTTTTTGGTGCTCCTCGAGCAGGTCGCGCCAGCGACGATCTCCCATTTCGGCGGCGACTCGCGTGGAGTCCACGATGTCGGTGAAGAGCACTGTCGCCAGCACTCGCTCGGGTGCGGGCCCGGGACGCACGCCCGTAAGAAACTCCTCGATTTCCTCCAGCGCCGCGTTGCTGTCTCCAACCCAGGGAAAATGATCTTCGCCTACCAGCTCAACGTAACGGCTTCCCTCGATTTGCTCGGCCAGCCAGCGAGCAGCGCGGTAGTTGACGGCTCGGTCTTGACGGCGGTGCATGACCATGGTTGGGGCCTGGATCAGCGGCAGGGCATCGCGGACGTCGGTGTCGAGGAACATCTCCAAGAGCTGCGCGACGCGCATCGGGCTCGCCGCTTGCCGCTCGAAGCGGGCCTGGAACTCGCGGGCGCGGGGATTGTCGGCCATGCTCGGCGAGAAGATCTCGATGGTCGCACCCTTCCCCCAGAGCGGAGCCACCAGCTCCGCCTGCGCTTCTTCCACCGCCTCTCTCTCAGGCGCCCAGGGGTAGTCGGGAGCCGCGGTCGAGCGCGCCATGGCTCCCCAAAGCACCAGGGCAGAGGTGCGTTCCGGATAGGTGGCGGCAAACAACATGCACATCGTCGCTCCCTCCGACATCCCCAGTAGTGCCGCCCGCTTCGAGTCCGCCGCGTCCATCACTGCGCGGACGTCGTCCATCCGCTCCTCGAGCGTCGGCGCCCCTCCGGCCGGGTCTGAGAGGCCAACCCCTCGCCGGTCGAAGACGATGACCCTCGCGAAGGAACCCAGGCGACTTATGAAGTGACTCTGTGCGGGGTTCTCCCAGAGCAGGTCGAGGTGCGAGACGAACGGGAAGGCAATGACGAGATCCATATCTCCCTCGCCGAGCACCTGGTACGCGATGCTGATGTCTCCGCTTCGTGCGTATCGAGTCTCAGGTTGCATCGCACCATCAACCCTACGCACCGGTGGGGGACCGTCAAGCGATCCGATGCCCGTTGTCGCGCTCCGGTTGACTCGGGTGCGAGGCCTGCCTCGGCGTTGAGCATCTAGTCTTCTGCTCCGATGGAGGCTGCCACCGCTAGAAAGATCCGCGTCGTCGTTGCCAAGCCCGGCTTGGACGGGCACGATCGCGGTGCCAAGATCATCGCCCGAGCGCTGCGCGACGCCGGCATGGAGGTGATCTACACCGGTTTGCACCAGACCCCGGAGCAGATTGCCGAGACGGTTATCCAGGAGGACGCCGACGCGGTTGGCCTCTCGATCCTCTCCGGTGCCCATATGACGCTTGTGCCGCGGGTCGTCGAGTTGCTGAAGGACCAGGGCGTGGACGACGTTTTGGTCACGGTTGGGGGGACGATTCCCGCCGAGGACATCCCCGAGCTCGAGAAGCTTGGCGTCGCCGCTGTGTTCACTCCCGGGGCTGGAACCGACGAGATCGTCGATTTCATCCGCGATGGCGCTACCGAGCGTCACGCCGGCTGATCCGCCCAGCGTTAGCGTGACGAACCGCACAGCGGGAAAGGTCACACCGCCGGATGTATAGATAGACTGATTGACTGGTCAGTCAACCAGCTTGAGCAACCAGCCAAGGAGGCTTCAACTTGAAGATCTGCGTCCTGGTCAAGGAGGTACCGGACGCCGCAGTCCAGAAGCGCATCGACTCCAACACGATGCGACTGGACCGCAGCGGCGAGAAAAACCTCAACCCTTTCGATACCCATGCCATTGAGGCTGCGATGCAGATCAAGGAGGGCGGTGCGATCCCGGTCGAGGAGGTCGTCGCGGTGACGATGGGCCCCGACTCCGCCGTTCGTGCCCTGCACAAGGCCGTCGCGCTTGGCGCCGACCGCTCCGTGCACCTCTCCGACGACGCTCTTGCCGGCTCCGACGTTTGCGCGACTGGCTACTCGCTCGCCAAGGTGCTCGAGTCCGAGAGCCCCGACCTGGTGCTGCTCGGCCAGCAGTCCGACGACGGCGAGTGCTACACGATCGGCGCCGTTGTCGCCGATCACCTGCAGATGCCCTCGCTGACGCAGGTGATCAAGATCGACGTCACCGACGGCAAGCTGCGCTGCGAGCGCCAGGCCGAGTACGGCTACGACACGGTCGAGGTAGAGCTGCCCGCGGTGATCAGCGTCGGCGACGCGATCAACGAGCCGCGCTACCCCAGCTTGAAAGCGATCATGGGGGCGAAGAAGAAACCGCTGGATGGGAAGGCGACCGCCGACGTTGGCATCGACGGCGGCCAGGTCGGCGAGGCCGGCTCCAAGACATCGGTCCTGGCTCTCAACCCGCCCCCTGCGAAGGAGGCCGGCGAGATCATCGAGGACGAGGACACCAACGAGACGGTCGAAAAGATCGTCGCCTGGCTCGACGAGAGGAAGCTGATCTAGATGGCAGGCATCCTGACCTACGCCCTCCATGACGACGAGGGCAACTTCAACAAGAACAGCCTCGGGGCGATCTCCGAGTCGAAGAAGCTCGCCGATCAGATCGGCGGCAACGCCGGCGTGATGGTTGTCGGCGACATCTCCGACGAGGCCTGCGCCTCACTCGGCAACTGGGGCGCGGCGAAGGTCTATCGGGCCAAGGACGTGCCCGAGGGTCTCGCCCAGCCGATCGTCGATGCGATGGCCAAGGTCATCCAGGACGAGGGCTTCAGCTACGCCCTGTTCGGCGGCGGCCTGCTCGGTTTCGAGATCGGCGCCGGCCTCACCGCGCGCCTCGGCGCCGGCGTGACGATGGAGGTCACCCAGGTCAAGGTCCAGGACGGCAAGCTCGTCGCCGAGCGCCCGATCCTCCAGGACTCCCAGATCGCCGACGTCGGCTACGTCAGTGAGCCGGGGATCATCATCGGCCGCCTCAACGCGTTCGACACTGTCGAAAGCGGTGGGACCGCCGAGGTCGTCGACGTCCAGGTCGAGCTCTCGTCCTGGTCGACGAAGGCGACGATGGTTCAGCGCGGCGAGCAGCGCGGCGCGGACGTCAACATCGAGGACGCCGACATCCTGGTCGGCGGTGGCCGCGGGCTCGGCGCCGCCGAGGGCTTCAAACAGTGCGAGGAACTCGCCGAGGCGATGGGTGGCGCGGTTGCCGCAACTCGCGCCGTGGTCGACGCCGGCTGGTACCCCTATTCGACCCAGATCGGCCAGACCGGCAAGACGGTCGCGCCGAAGCTCTACCTGGCCGCCGGGATCTCCGGCGCGATCCAGCACAAGGTCGGTATGCAGAGCTCGGAGAACATCCTGGCGATCAACAAGGACCAGAACGCGCCGATCTTCGAGTTCTCCGACCTCGGTGTGGTCGGCGACCTCCACAAGATCGTCCCCAAGCTGACCGAGGCGATCAAGGCGAAGAAGGGCGGCTGACGTAGCGGGGGGCCTCAGCCCCCCAAAGCGCCTGTCCACCTAACGATTGGAGTTAAGGATGCCGGCTGTTTCACCCATCGAGTTCCCCCCGCCGTTCGACAGCGCCGAGGTGATCGGCCCGCCGACCGATCCGGTGGACGATCGGATCGAGGTCGGCATCGCGATCGTCGGGGGTGGGCCCGCCGGGCTCGCCTGCGCGAACAAATTGATGCAGCTGCTCGAGGATGAGCCGGAGCTGACAGAGAAGCTGGGGGAAGTCCCGGTCGCGGTGATCGAGAAGGGCAAAGTCGCCGGCGCGCATCTTCTCTCTGGGGCCAACGTCGATCCGTCGGCGTTGACCCGACTGTTCCCGGACCTCGACCCGGCCGACTGGCCGTCGGTCTACCAGGAGGTCACCAAGGACGCGACCTACTTCCTCACCTCGAAGAAAGCGTTCCCGCTGAAGCCGCCACCGCCCAACTTTCGCAAAGAGGGCACGTACACGATGTCGGTCTCCAAAATGGGCCGCTTCCTCGCCGAGAAAGCCGAAGAGGCCGGCGTCTACATCCTCGCCGAGACCGCCGCGACGAAGCTGCTGGTCGAGGACCGGATCGTTCGTGGCGTGCGCTCTGGCGACCGCGGTCGCGGAAAGGACGGCGAGGAGCTCGGCAACTTCGAGCCCGGCTCAGACGTCGTCGCCAAGGCGACCGTGCTCGCCGAGGGCACGATCGGCCACCTCACCTACGCCGCCTATGACTACTTCGGTATGCGCGAGGGCAGTGACCCGCAGGCATGGGAGCTCGGGGTGAAGGAGATCTGGGAGGTGCCAAAGCCCCTCGACCGGGTCATCCACACCCTCGGTTGGCCACTGCGCTGGGGCGGCAAATACAAGGAGGCGGGCGGCAGCTTCATCTACCCGATGGGGGAGGACAAGGTCTGCTTCGGCCTCGTCGTCGGCCTCGACACGACTGACGCCACCTTCTCGGTCCATGATGAGTTGCAGCGCTTCAAGCAGCACCCCTTCATCGCCAAGATCATCGAGGGCGGCAAACGGGTCGGCTGGGGCGCGAAGACAATTCCCTCGGGCGGCTACTGGGCACTGCCGAAGCGCTTCTCGGTGCCCGGCCTGCTGGTCGCCGGCGACGCTGCCGGGATGGTCAACATCGCCGAGCTCGCGGGCGTCCACTACGCGATGCACGCCGGGATGTTCGCGGCGGAAGCGATCGTCGAGTCGCTGAAGAAGGACATCGACTCGGTCAACTTCGAAAGCTACGACGGGATGATCCGCAACTCGGAGATCGAGAAGGACCTCTACAAGTCCCGCAACATGAAGCAGCCCCTGACCAAGGGACTGATCAAAGGCGGCATCATCGCCAACGCGCTGGTCGCAACCAAAGGCAACTTCCCGCCCGGTCATATGAAGGTGGAGAACAACGCCGAGCCGGCCGTCTTCATCGGCAACGCCGCGGAGCGGTACCCGAAGCCCGACAACGAGATCACCTTCAACAAGCTCGACTCGGTCTTCCTCTCCGGCAACGCGACCCGCGACGATGCCCCCAACCACGTCCGCATCCAGACCAAGGTGCCCCGTGAGATTGCCCAGACCTGGGTCTCGATGTGCCCGGCACAGGTCTATGAGATCCCCGACGAGCAGCTCGAGAACGGCGCTACCGAGGTTGACGTCCACGTCACCGCCTCCAACTGTGTCCAGTGCGGTGCGATCACCGCCAAGGGCGGCCGGCTCACCCTCCCCGAGGGTGGCGACGGGCCGCTGTATCAAGAGACCTGAGCCCGCGTTTCAGGCGGGCGGGTCCTGGCGCCGCAGGAACCACCACCCCCTCCGGTAGCTGAAGCTTCCTCGGGGGCGGTGCCCCTACGGCGCCACCCGCCCGGCAGAGGCGTCGGGGCTAGGCGGCTCGTGACTCCGGCTCGGTACTCAGGGAGCGGTTCGTCGGCCGAGCTGAGTGCGATAGCCACGGGGCGATGTCGAGGTCGATGCGCTTTGGTGAAGGCGGAGCAAGGGTCCACTCATCGCAACCCGCGAAGGCTTCGTCGAGGCGTCTTGCCATCGTGCTGCGGGGCCGATCTTGGTCGAAGATCTCCTTGGCCATTTGGCTCTCCGTCTTGCTGGGTGGGGGACGTTTAACGAAGAATGTCCGCTCCGTCAGACGAAAAACCTGCACTTTGCGATAAATACGAACCGGTGTTCGCTTTCGAGAGGCATCGGATGTGCCGGGGCGACTTCCTCTCGCTATGCGAGAACAAACTCGCCCACCCGTCAGCTAGGACGGCCCCACGAAGCCGGCGATCTCCTCGGCGAGGCGCTGGGGCTGGTCGATCGGTACGAAAGTCTTTGAGTCGGGGATCTGGACGAGGCTGGCATTGGGCGTCTCGGCGACGAGCTTCTCCGCATGCTTCATGGGGAAGAGGCGGTCGCCGGGTGCCCAGGTGAGCAGGATGGGCAGGTCGGAGCTGCGCAGCTTCTCCGCGGCCTCCAGCGTGTAGCGCTTGTTCATTCCCGTCGTCACCTTCTTGACGTCGCGCTTGATGTCGGCATCGTGCAGGCCGGGCTCCATCCAGGATGCGATCAGCTCGGGTGGCAGCGGTTCGTTGGTGAACGGCCTGAAGGCGGCGCGGGCGACCGCGCCGATCCGGAAGGGCGCGGCGATCAGCGACATCCCGCCGGGCAGCTTGGCAAGCGGCGGCATCGTCTTGAACAGCCCCGGAGGGAAGTTCGAATGCGTATCGCAGTTGGTGAGGACAAGGCGGCCGACCCGCTCTGGGTGGCGAGTGGCGAGCACCTGTGACATCGCGCCTCCAGAGTCGTTGCCGACGATTGTCACATCGGTGAGGTCAAGGGCCTCGAGGAAGCTCGCGATCGTTGCCGCGATTCCATAGGGCGAGAGGTCTGCATCCGGTTTCATCGCCACCTGCTGGGCCCCGATTGGCCAGTCGGGCGCGATGCAGCGGTAGCGGTCCGAGAGGCGATCGACCACGCCGTCCCAGAGACGGCCGTCGACCAGATAGCCGTGGACGAAGACGACCGGCTTCCCCTCGCCCGCTTCCCGGTAGCGGATTCGACCGGCGGGAAGCTCGATCTCGTGACGTTCGCTTGACTGGGGCATTGCGTTCCTCCTGGGAATGGCTTTCTGGGGAGCGGGCAGGTAACTTATATACAGACTGTATGAATGTCAAAGAGCATAGCGATCGAGGCGAAGACCCTCCTGCCACCAGCGCTCCACAGGAGCGGAGGACCCAGGCCGAGCGCTCTGAGGCAACGCGGGGGGCACTGATCGAGGCGGCGCGCACGCTCTTTGCGGAGCGTGGTTACGCGGCGGTTGGCACTGAGGAGATCGTCAAGGTGGCGGGAGTGACGCGGGGGGCGCTCTACCACCACTTCACCGGAAAGCGCGACCTCTTCGAGGCGGTCTACGAAGAGGTCGAGGCGCAGCTGGCGGAGCGGATCGCGGCGGGCGCCATCGCCGCCAATGCCGAGTCGCCGCTGGACGCGATGCGAGCTGGCGCGGAGATGTTCCTGCAGGCCTGCACTGAGCCCGAGGCGCAGCAAATCGCCCTCCTCGACGGGCCATCGGTGCTTGGCTGGGATCGCTGGCGCGAGATTGCGGCCGAGCACGGCCTTGGCTTGATCGAAGCCACCGTCCAAGCGGCAATCGACGCCGGCGCAATCGCCAAGCAGCCGGTGCGGCCCTTGGCCCACGTCCTGATGGGCGCGCTCGATGAGGCGGCGATGCTGGTTGCACGGGCTGATGACCCGGAGCAGATGCGCACGGAGGTGAGCAAGACCCTCGACTTCGTGCTAGCCGGCCTCAGGACCGGTTAGGAGACCGGCTGGCTGCTGGGGACTGGGTCCTCCAGCTGGGGCTGGGGAGCGTAGGTCCGCGACACGCGCCGCGACTCCTTCTGCGCGTACATCCGCACGTCCGCAAGCTGCAGCGCCTCGGCGGGAGAATCGGCATCGGCGGGAATCAAGGCTCCGCCCCAAGAGGCGCCTACGTCGACGCCCCGGTCACTCTCGGTCAGAGCTTGCGCTGCCCTTCTTGCCAGCGGGTCGAGTTTCTCCTTTTTGCAAGTGAGGAGAACGCAGAACTCATCGCCACCGATCCGATAGGCGGTCCCGTTCTCGCCGACCGCGTTTTGCAGCGCCTGGCCGAGTTTGGTCAGCAGTTTGTCGCCGGCCGGATGACCGAATGTGTCGTTGTAGCGCTTGAAGCCATTCAGGTCGAAGAGGTAGAGCGCCGCTGGGTTCTCCACATCTGCTTGGGCGCATGACTCTTCGAGGTCCACTTGCATCCTGCCTCGGTTGCCCAGCTGGGTCAGCGGGTCGGTCTGGACCTGCTCCAGCAGCGCCCTGTTCGTGCGAGCGGCAAACGCCAAGCGCACGATGACCGCGATCATCGTCCCCATCCACAGCAGTGTTGAGAGGCCGCTGGACCCACCCAGGTACTGCATCGCCGCGAGGCCGACCATCACGGTGCCGAAGATCGCTGGGACCATCAACTCGCCGCGGCTGTTGACTTTGGCGGAGGCCCGGATATTGGTTGCATTGGGCTGCCATAGGACTGCACCGAGGAAGGCAGCGGCAATCAGGTAGATCGGATCTATCCAGCTTCCCGATGGGACGAACCCTTCGGTTTCCCCCAGTATGAAAGCGATGTCGGCGACCACCATGGCCCCGAGCCCGGCAAGCAGCAGCGACCAAGTCCTGTCGGGACGCCATCCGCTCAAGGCGATGACTCCTACGACCAGCGACAGCATCACGATGTCGCCCAGCGGATAGGCAAGAGAGGTAGCTACTTCCAGCGACGTGCCTTCGGTTTGCCCGGCGATGAAGTCGAAGACGAAGACGGTGCCAAGCGCCGCGGTGCCAAGCGCCGCAATCAGGCCGTCTGTCAGCAACCGCCAATCAAGCTCCTGGGCCCTGGCGCGAACGAGCAGGGCAAGGCCCGCATAGCCAAGAGGGTAGAAGAGGAGGTAGCCGATATCGGCCGGGGAGGGATAGGGGGCCGTTGGGTTGTCCAGGATCTCTGCCGTCCAGTAGATCTCACCCGCGGCCCAGGAAAGGATTGCGAGGCCGATCAGCACCCATGCCCAGCGCTCCGCCGCTGTGGCTCGAGCTCTGAGCAGGCAGGCGACCCCGGCAGCGATCACGACTGCGTCGTAGAGCACGCTGGTGAAGCCATCTAGGCCGGCACCCCCAATCCCAAGCCAGTTGTGGGCCACAACGAGGGTCGTTCCGCCGACGAGCAGGAGGGCAAGTAGGGGTTTGATTCCCCTTGGCGTCGCCGTTGTGTCCGTTTCGGTGCCTGCCATTACAAGGATCTATCGGCAGTGCCGCCGCACTTCTCTAGACTTGAGGGCGATGAAGACAGGAATTCACCCCGAGTACGTGCTGGCGAATGTGCATTGCTCGTGCGGCAACCAGTTCTATACCCGCTCTACCGAGTCCGATCTTCATGTCGAGCTCTGCTCGGAGTGCCACCCCTTCTACACCGGCAAGCAGAAGCTCGTCGATACCGGTGGCCGGGTGGAGCGCTTCCAGCGCCGTGCCGCGAAGCACGCCAAGGCCAAAAGGTAGACGGTGAGCCCGGAGGGGGCTTCGCTGGAAGTGCGGCAGACCTCGTCGAACGGGGCCGATCCCCTGCGCATGCCCGACGGCGCCCTAGTCGCCAAGCGAGACGCACCGGTGGGCGGCCAGGCTGTGCTGGAGGGAGTGATGATGCGGGGCGTCTCGGTCTGGGCCGTGGCGGTGCGCAATCCCGAGGGCGAGGTCGAGCTCAGCTCCGAGCCCCTCGTTCCCTGGGCGAAGCGCCATCGGCTCTGGCGCGTGCCGGTGCTGCGTGGTGTCGTCGCTCTCGGCGAGTCGTTGAAGATCGGCTACAAGGCGCTGGCGATCTCTGCCAATGCACAGCTTCCGCCGGATGAGGAAGGCGAGAAAGAGGAGATCGGAGGCTGGGTCTGGGGGTTGACGATCGTTCTCTCTCTGGTGCTTGCGGTCGGGCTTTTCTTCGTCATCCCGGTTGGGTTGACCAGCCTGATCAAGGATCAGCTTGGCTCGGCCTTCCTCTTCTGGCTGGTCGAGGGCATTCTCCGCACCGCGATCTTCATCGGCTACATCGTCGCGATCAGCCGCCTGCCGGACCTTCGCCGTGTCTTTGAGTACCACGGTGCCGAGCACAAGACGATCTCCTGCTATGAGGCCGAAGACCAGCTGACTCCCGCGCGAGCGAAGCTCTACTCGCGCCTGCACCCGCGCTGTGGGACCAGCTTCCTGCTGATTGTCATGGTGCTGGCGATCTTCGTCTTCGCGCCGCTCGGGCTTCCCGCCTGGTACTGGCTGCTCGCCTCGCGCATCCTCGGCATTCCTCTGATCGCCGGGCTCTCCTACGAGGTGATCAAGTGGGCGGGCAAAAACCGGCGCAAACGCTGGGTGCGGGCGGTGATGTGGCCCGGGCTGATGCTGCAGAACCTGACCACGCGCGAGCCGGACGAAGAGCAGCTGGCGGTGGCGATTGCTGCCTTGGAGAAGGTGTTGGCCGAGGAGCCGCAGACCGACTCGACCGAGTCGCCAATCGAGATCGTCGCCTAACTGGGAAAGCCGGGCGGCCTCTCCCGGAGACCGTCCGTCTGACAGCGGCGAGGAAGTACGTAGCGTGGGTCGCTCCCAGAGTCTCCGAGGAGGGCGCCCGGCTTTCCCGCTCGCCGCGGCTATGTTGTCCCCATGATCGATTCGCTCGTTGAGCAGATCGAGGCGCGTTTCTCTGAGCTCGAGGGCCAGATGGCAGACCCTGCTGTGATCTCGGATCGGGGGCGATACGCCGAGGTGGGGCGGGAGTACCGCGAGCTACAGCCCGCTCAGGCGTTGGCTGGCGAGTGGCGGACCCTGAAGGATGACCTCGAGGGAGCGCGGGAGTTGCTTGAGGAGGGCGAGGACCCGGAGCTGCGAAAGCTGGCCGAGGAGGCGCCAGGGCGGTTGGCGGAGTTGGAAGAGGAGATCCGCCTGGCGATGGTCGAGCGCGATCCAAATGACGTCAAGAACGTGCTGGTCGAGATTCGTGCCGGGACCGGGGGGGACGAGGCGGCCCTGTTCGCGGGCGACCTCTACAAGATGCTGACCCGCTACGCCGAAGAGCGGGGCTTCTCGACTGAGGCACTGTCCCAATCGGCGGCCGAGGTCGGGGGCTTCAAGGAGGTCACCTTCGCGATCAAGGGCGAGGGGGCCTACTCGATCTTCAAGTACGAGGGCGGCACCCACCGCGTGCAGCGGGTGCCCGAGACCGAGTCGCAGGGCCGGATCCACACCTCGACGGCGACGGTGGCGGTGCTGCCGGAGGCCGAGGAGGTCGAGGTCCAGATCGATCAGAACGACCTGCAGATCGACGTCTATCGCTCCTCAGGCCCCGGCGGGCAGTCGGTCAATACGACCGACTCGGCGGTCCGGATCACCCACAAGCCGACCGGCGTCGTCGTCTCGATGCAGGACGAGAAGTCCCAGCTTCAGAACAAGGAGCGGGCGATGAGGGTGCTGCGGGCGCGGCTCTATGAGCGCGAGCTCGCCGAGCAGCAGGCGAAGGTCGCCTCTGAGCGCAAGGCCCAGGTGGGCAGTGGCGAGCGCTCCGAGAAGGTCCGCACCTACAACTTCCCCCAGGGCCGGGTTACCGACCACCGGATCAAGCACACCTCCCACAACCTCGACGGCGTTCTCGGCGGGGCCCTTGAGGAGTTCACCGACGCCCTCGCGGCGGAGGAGAAGCGACAGCGCCTCGAGTCTGCTGCCTCGGCGGCCTAAGCCGGTGGCGGGGGCGGCAACCGCGGGCAGTGTGCGCGAAGCACTTGGTGCCTCGATCGACGCACTGAGTGCCGTTGGGGTGGAGACGCCGAGCCTGGATGCGGAGGTGCTTTTGGCCGAGGCCACTGGATGGGACCGGGCTGCCCTGGCAGCCGGCCCGGAACGTGAGGTCTCACCCGCGGCTGCGCGCATCTTTGGAGAGATGGTGAGGAGAAGGCTGCGGCGTGAGCCTGTGGCCTACATCGTCGGCCGCAAGGGGTTCCGCCACATCGAGCTGGAGGTCGATCGGCGAGTGTTGATCCCCCGCCCCGAGACCGAGCTGCTGGTCGAGTTGGCGCTTGAGCTTCGCCCGCGAACGATCCTCGACGTGGGCACCGGATCGGGGGCGATTGCCCTGGCGATTGCGGACGAGCTGCCGGAATGCGAGGTGACCGCGACCGACAGCTCAGAGGCGGCGCTGGAGGTGGCGCGGGCCAATGCACAGCGCCTTGGCCTCGCCGAGCGGGTTCGCTTCCTGGGCGGCACGGTGCCGGAGGGCGAGGAGTTCGCGCTCACCGTTGCCAACCTGCCGTATGTCGCTGCAGCGGAGTGGCCGTCTCTGCAGCCTGAGGTGACCGAGTGGGAGCCGCGCGAGGCGCTCCTCGCCGGACCCGATGGCCTCGACGCGATTCGCGCGCTCGTGCCCCAGGTGGGGACGGGCACGCTGGCTCTCGAGGTCGGAGCGGGACAGTCCGGGGCGGTTGTGGGGCTGCTGCGCGATGCCGGCTTCGTGGACCTCCAAACGCGCTGCGACCTGGCAGAGATCGAGCGGATCGTGTGGGGGTCGCGTGGCTGAGGTTGTCTCGATCGAGCGCGATGGTGAGGAGGCTGCCCGCGCGGCTCTCGAGCGCTGCATCGCAGTTGGGGGCATAGCGGTATTCCCAGCCGACGGCCTCTATGGCCTTGCCTGCGATCCGCTCGATGCTGCGGCGATTCAGCGGGTCCACCGGCTCAAGGGCCGCGATGACGGAAAGCCGTCGGCGATCATGTACTTCTCTCCGTTGGCGATGCGGGAGCTGGTCGAGGGGCTCGGCCCCCGCACGCGGGAGGCGGCCGGGTCATTGTTGCCCGGTCCGGTGACCTTGGTTGTCGCCAATCCGAAGCGCCGATACCCGCTTGCCTGCCGTGAGGATCCGGAAAGGCTTGGCGTTCGCCTGATCGCGGGCCCGCTGGCAGGGGCCATGTGCCCGCTCTTTCAGACCTCGGCCAACCACAGCGGGGAGCCATCGCCGTCCCGCTTCGACGAAGTCCCTGGTGAGATCCTCGCCGGTGTCGACTTGGCGATCGACGGCGGTGCGCTCACCGGCCATCCCTCTACCGTGGTCGACATCAGCTTGTTCGACGAAACCGGCGAGTGGACCGTGCTGCGCGAGGGCGGTCTCTCGGCGGGAGACCTCGCCGCCACCCTCTCAATCTGTTGACGAGTTTTGGCCTCTATGGGGGTCCTCCATGCACCGACAGATCTCAAGCGGCGGATCAGCAGTGCTGCGGGCCGTCGCGGTAGGGGAGTCGGATGATCCGGGTCGAGCGGTTGTTGCGCTCGCTCTCCTCGTAGAGGAGATTCAGTGGGTCGACGCGCATGACGAAGGCAAAGCAGCCGCGCAGCCCGCTGACGTTGACCCACTGACGGTCATAGGTCGAGGGATAGATGTCGGACCAGCCCACCGAGGTGCCCAGCCTGACGCGCTTTCGCCCGGGGTCCTGGTTGCAGGCCGGGTAGACACGGCGAAGCGGCGAGCGCTTCATCGCGCGAGTTCGCTCCAGGTCGCGGAAGCAGTAGAAGACCTTCGGCCCCTGCCGCACTCGCGCCAGCGGCCGCCGGTGTTCATCGAGGGACCAGACCTCCATGCTGAGCGGGTCTTGAACCTTCCAGTAGGAGCCGCCGTACTCGTATCCGACTGAATAGAAATGGAGCTTGGCCTCGGTGCGGAATATCTGCACGCCGCCGCCGACCCGGTAGATCGCCTGGTTGGCTCGCATCCAGTTACGCCTGTAGCGGCGGCCGCGCAGCTCCATCGGCCCGCGCCCCCGTGAGCGGATGTCATTGCCGGCATGGAGGAGGACACCATGGCCGTACCCGTACCCGCCGCTGCCGCGCTGCTCGATATAGAGGTCTGCCGCTGAGCCGACGCGGAGGTCTGGGCAGAGCAGCTCCCTTGAGCCGGGGCCGATGCAGGGGTTGTCGGAAGGCGAGGCGCCGCCGGGGGCAGCGCCGGTCACGAGCGGGACGGGGGCCAGGAGGAGGAGCGTGGCCAGGGCGACCGTATAGCGGGCTTTCACGGGCCGGAGGGTATCCCGGTCCGTTGGTATCGTCGGTTGCACCTTGACGGAGCTGCCTGAGAACTTCCAGACCGCGCCCCTAGCCGAGGTCGATCCCGAGATCGCCGCGGTGCTGGACGGCGAGCTGCGTCGCCAGCAGGACACGCTGGAGATGATCGCCTCGGAGAACTTCGTGCCCCAGGCGGTACTCGATTCGCTTGGCTCGGTGCTGACCAACAAGTACGCCGAGGGGTACCCGGGCCGTCGCTACTACGGCGGTTGCGAGGAGGTCGACGTTGCCGAGCAGCTGGCGATCGATCGCGCCAAGGAGCTGTTTGGCGCCGACCACGCGAACGTCCAGCCTCACTCCGGCGCCCAGGCCAACAACGCCGCTTACATGGCGTTCCTCGAGCCGGGTGACACCTTCCTCGGCCTGGCCCTCGACCACGGCGGCCATCTCAGCCACGGGATGAAGATCAACGTCTCCGGCAAGCTCTACAACCCGATCGCCTACCACGTTCGCCGCGAGGACTTTTGGGTCGACATGGACGAGGTCGCACGGCTCGCCGATGAGCACAAGCCACAGATGATCGTCGCCGGCTGGTCGGCCTATCCCCGCCAGCTCGACTTCGCCGCCTTCCGTGAGATCGCCGATTCCGTCGGTGCCAAGCTGATGGTCGACATGGCCCACTTTGCGGGCCTGGTCGCCGCCGGTGAGCATCCAAGCCCGGTTCCGTATGCAGACGTCGTGACGACGACGATCCACAAGACCCTCTGCGGCCCGCGCAGCGGCATGATCCTCTGCCGCGAGGAACATGCGAAAGCGATCGACAAAGCGGTCTTCCCCGGCCAGCAGGGTGGCCCGCTGATGCACGCGATCGCCGCCAAGGCGGTGACGTTGCGGATAGCCGCCAGCGAGCCGTTCCGGGCTCGCCAGCGCCAGACGATCGCCAACGCGAAGGCGTTTGCCGAGGCCCTACAGACCGGCGGCGTGCCGGTTCTCACCGGCGGCACCGATGTGCACCTGGTCCTCGTCGATCTGACGCCCAGCGGGCTCGACGGCCAGACCGCCGAGGACCGTCTCGAGGAGGTCGGGATAACCGTCAACCGCAACGCGATTCCCTTCGACGAGCGGCCGCCGATGAACCCCTCCGGCCTGCGGATCGGCACCCCGGCGCTTACCACCCGAGGCATGGTCGAGGACGACATGCGCGAGATCGCCGAGGTGATCTCCATCGCCCTGTCCGAGGACTTCGATGCTCAGAAGGACGCGCTGGCGGAGCGGACCAAGGCGCTGATGGACCGCTACCCGTTGTACCCACAGCTCTCTGCCGCAGCGGTTTGATCGCGATAGGCCGGCAAGTGTCGTTCGTCGGCGCCTTCATCGGCACCGCGGAGTGACTATTGCCCCGAAAGGGGCTCTCTATTCCACCCGCCGAAGGCGGGTGGCGGCGCCGGGCGAATGGTGCTTGCCGGCCTATCGCGACCAGATGATCCGCGAAGATGCGGCGCCATGAAGGTCTGGGTCGATTGCACAGCCGCGGCGCATCCCCTGGTGCTGAGACCAATCATCGAGAGATTGGAAGCTCGCGGGGACGAGGTGTTCGTCACCGCGCGGGAGTATGGACAGACGGTCGGGATCTTGGAGCGTCTTGGCATTCCCCACACGGTGGTGGGAAGTCATGGGGGTGGGTCGAGGCTGGGTAAGGGAAGGGCTTTGGTTGGGCGATCGGCGCGGCTGGCGCGGCTCGTATGGGCACAGCGCCCCGATCTGGCAATTTCCCACGGCTCGGTCGATCTCGCAATCGTCTCGGCGCTGTTCAGGATTCCCTCCGTGCAGATGCAGGACTACGAGTTCGCCGGGCTGCAGCGCAAGATCAGCTTTCGCATCGCACGCAGGGTGTTGGTTCCCGATGCGATCCCAGTCGAGCGACTGAAGCGGATCGGCGCCGCCGAGGACAAGCTCTTCCGCTATCCGGGGCTCAAGGAGGAGTACTACCTCGCTGACTTCAGGCCGGATCCGGCTGTCCTAACCGATCTCGGCTTGGATCGAGAGAAGGTGCTCGTGGTCGTCCGGCCGCCACCGGAGACATCCGCGTACCACGCCCGCAACGACCTCTACGGCCGGGTGATCCGTCGTCTGGCGTCCGAGGTCGGCGCGCAGGCCGTCGTCATCCCTCGCACCGAGTCTCAGCGCGAGGCAGTGCGCACTCTCGACGCAGCCAACCTGGTCGTGCCCAAGCAGGCGATCGACGCTCAGAGCCTGATCGCCTTCGCCGATCTCGTAGTCAGCGCGGGGGGGACCATGAACCGCGAGGCGGTGGCGCTTGGGACGCCGGTCTTCACGACGTTTGCCGGACAGATGGGCGGCGTTGACGAGGCACTGATCGCCACCGGCCGCCTGCGCGTCCTCGACGATCCCGACGACTTTCCGCTCCGCAAGCGCGAGACCCCTGTGGGCGTGATGCATTCACGCGATCCGGAGCCCTTGGTGGAAGGGGCGCTCGAGGCCGTCGAAACCGTCGAGTAGCCTGAGCCGGCCCGTAACCGTCTCGGGCACCGCGAAATGGGTGCGACGCCAACCGACGCAGTCCTCGCATTCCTCACAGCCGCCGCGATCGCCTGGCTGACGGTTCCGTACGCCGAGCGTCTTGCCTACCGGATCGGTGCGATCGACCCGCCCAAGGAACGCGGACTTCACGATCGGCCGATGCCGCGGCTCTCGGGACTCGCGATCTTCGCGGGCATCGAGATCGCGGGATGGATCTGGCTGCCCTCCGACGGCGAGACTCGCTCGATCCTGATCGGCGCCGCCGCGATAGCCGCGGTCGGCGTCGTCGACGATGTGCGCGGCTTGCCCGCCTTGCCGAAGCTGCTTGGCCAGATCGGCGCGGCGCTGATCCCCGTGCTGGGCGGGGTGCGGCCCGACGTTCTCACCCTTCCCTTCGTCGGCGGCTTTGAGCTTGGCTGGGTCGCCTATCCGCTGACCGTGGTTGGGATCGTGGCGATGGTCAACGTGATCAACTTCATCGACGGCATTGACGGGCTGGCCGCCGGGGTTTGCACGATCTCCGCGGTGGCGCTAGCGATCATCGCGCTCTCCCTCGATCGCAATGCGGCAGGGGTGCTGGCGGCACTGACGGCGGGTGGCGCCCTGGGTTTCTTGCGCCATGGCTTCCCGCCTGCCTCCAGCTTCATGGGAGACACTGGGTCGAACCTACTCGGCTACCTGCTTGCGATCGTCGCCGTCCAGGGGGCACTGAAGACCAACGCGGTGATCGCCTTGGTCCTGCCGCTATGCGTGCTTGCCGTGCCGATCCTCGACACTGGGTTCGTCGTCGCCAAGCGACTCAAGTACCGCCAGCCGATCTACCAGGCCGATCGCTGGCACTTCCACCACCGGATGGCCAATATCGGCTTCTCCCAGCGCCGCACCCTCGCCTACCTGTATGGGTGGACTCTGGTGCTGGCCGGTCTCGCCCTTGCTCTGCGGTTCGTTCCCTACAGCGACGATCGAGGCAACTTCGATCCGCTCTGGACCGCGGTGATGGTGATCTGCGGGTTGATCGCTCTGGCCTCCAGCGTTTATCTCATCTACGTGTTGGAGATCCTCAAGCTGAATCGAGGTCGCCTCAATCCCGAGACCGGGGAGTTCGAGGCAATCGACCTCGACGATGCGGGAGTTAGTGACAGGTTGTGACAAGCCTCACGAACTGGCTCTACAAAGCGGATCGAGGGGCCTTTCGGATATAGTCGCCAGTCCGCCTGCTCGGCTCGAGTGAGGCGGAGTTATGTCCCCTCCCAAGTATGTAGATCTACTGGCGCTAGCCGCCGCCCTGGCCGTGTTTGTGCTGGGTGGATTGCCGTTGCTCGGCTATGCAGTGGCCGCTGGCGCCTGGCTTGCGCAGCGGGGGATTCAGATGATCGCCACGCGCCGCGTGAGCAAGGAATTGGCGCGCGGGAATCGCCAGCGGGCTATGGGGACTCTCGCCGCAACTACGCTCGGTCGCGTTTGGCTGATGGTGACCGCGGCGCTGCTGGCCGGCTTGGCGGACCACGAGGCAGGCCTCGCCGCCGCGGTTCTGCTCCTTGTTCTCTTCACGATTTCCTTGGCCGCGCAGGGGATTGCCCATCTCCTCGAGCCCGAAGGAGAGGGGGCACGATGAGCGCGGAGCGAGCATCCAAACTGCCTCTGGTCCAGTTTGCGCCGCTAGCGAAGCGGGAGAAGTTGTCATGAGCACCGACCCCGCGATAGCGGCCGAGGCCGCAGCCGCAAAGAGCGGCCTCAGCACCAAGGCCAAGTTCCTGATCGGGCTCGGGGTCTACCTGGCGATCGCGATTCTGATGGTGCTGGTCTTCGGCAGCTCGGGCAAAAACGAAGAGTTCCAGCCGCAGAACGAGTTCAAGCTCGAACCGTGGATCGAAATCCACCTCGCCGGCATCGACATGAGCATCAACAAGGCGGTGCTCTACCTGTTCATCGCCAGCGCCTTGACGATTGCCGTGATGGTTTGGATCTCGCGCCGCATGACGCAGAAGCCGAACAGGGTCCAGACCATGATCGAGGTCGCCTACGACATGACGAAGAATACGATCACGGGCGGCAATCTCGAGGGGAAGATGGCGAGCCGCTGGTTCCCGTTCCTGGCGGCGCTCTTCTTCTGGATCTGGTTCTCGAACATGATCGGCTTCCTGCCGTTGCCGACCAACACCGAGCACACAGTTGACATCTTCGGCCTCGCGGTTCCGTCGTTCGCGATCTACGCGGCGACCGCGAACCTCTCGATCCCGCTGGTCCTGACCCTCGTGGTCTGGGTCTCCTACCACGTCGAAGGGATCCGGGCCAAGGGCTTTTTCAAGTACTTCGCGAGCTGGCTACCGCCCGGGATCGAGGACATGAATCCAGCCTTCAAGGCGTTCATCTTTGTGATCGAGGCGATCTCCCACTTCGCCCGCCTGATCTCGCTCTCGGTGCGGCTCTTCGCCAACATTCTCGCCGGCCACCTGCTTTTGCTTTTCATGGGCGGCGGGCTGGCGGTCCTGCTCGGCATCGCCGCGCTCGGTGCCCTCACCTTCCCCCTCGCTTTCTTCTTCTTCATCCTCGAGGTGGGCCTTATCGCCACCCTGCAGGCATTTATCTTCTCGACCCTCACCGCCATCTACCTCGGCGGAGCGACCTCCGCCAGCCACTAGAAAAGGAGCACTGTCTCAATGGATCTGTCCCCAGTTGTCGCCGCGATCTCCGACGAAGGGATCGAATCGGCCGGTAAGGCGATCGCCCTTGGCGTCGGTGCCGGCCTCGGTTCGATCGGCGCCGGCATCGGCATCGGCTTCATCTTCGGCAAGGAGATCGAGTCCGTCGCCCGCCAGCCCGAGATGAAAGAGGAGCTTCAGAGCATCCGCTGGCTCGGCTTCGCGCTGACCGAGGCGGTCGCCTTCTACACCTTCATCTTCGGCCTCATCGCCTTCTTCCTCTAGGCCGGTCACGTGGAGCTCATCGTCGGTGAAATAGCAGGAATCCTCAGCCTTGCCGCCGAGTCGGGGAAGGAAGAAGGCGGCAGCTTCCTGGTCTCACCCGGCCTCGGGCTGATGATCTGGACCCTCGTCCTGTTCCTGTTCACGATGTGGGTGCTGAGCAAGCTCGCGTTCCCGAAAATCCAGGAGGCGCTCGACCGGCGAGCGAAGACGATCGCCGAGTCGATCGAAGCCGCGGAACGCCAGCGCAAGGAGTCTGATGAGCTGCTCG
>JANWHW010000004.1 GCA_025450195.1 Solirubrobacterales bacterium
CCGTCAAGAGCCAAGCTGAGCGCGAACCTCATCGCAGAGGAGCGGGACCAAGTCGTCGAACGCGACATCGGTGGAAAACCCCGCGGCACGTTTGTGCCCACCGCCGCCATACCGCCGAGCGATTGCCGACACATCCACCTCACCGTCGCTGGAGCGCAGGCTGACCTTGCGGGCGGTGCGTCCGCGATCGCCGAGGTCGCGGATCAAAGCCGAGACCTTGGCGCCCTCGACCGAGCGCAGGTGGTCGATGATCCCCTCGGTCATCTCCTCGCCGGCGCCGCTCTCGGCGTAGTCGGCTGCCGTGACGTAGGCAAGCACTACAGAGTCGTCGCAATGCCGCTCGATGCCTTCCAGCGCACGCGAGACAAGGCGCAGCTTCTCGATTGGAACGTGCTCGTAGAGCCGGCGATGGGTGTCGTCCACGTCCACCCCGGCTTCGATTAGCTCCGCGGCGATCTGGTGGGTTCGCGCCTTTGTGTTCTCGTACATGAACTTTCCGGTGTCGGTCACCATCCCCACATAGAGGGCAGAGGCGATCTCCGGCGTGATCTTCGCCCCCAGCAGCTTCGCCAGCTCGTAGACGATCTCGGCGGTGCAGGAAGCATCGACGTCGACCAGGTTGACGTCGCCAAACAGCGTGTTGTCATGGTGATGGTCGATGTTGATGACGAAGCTGTCGCCTTCGGTCAGGAAGTCGACCGGCATCCGATCGATGTTGCCGCAGTCGAGGAAGACAACCGCGCGGTCCGCCATGTCGACCGGGGGCTCGTGAAAGACCTCCTCCAACGGCAGAAAGCGATACTCGATCGGCAGCGGGAACTCCTTCGCTGCCATGAACATCACCGAGTCCTTGCCGAGCTGCGTAAGGAGGTGGTGCATGCCCAGCAGCGAGCCGAGGGCGTCGCCGTCAGGCCCCTCATGGGCGGTGAGCAAAAACCGGCTCCGGGTGCGAACCTCCTCAGCGACCCGGTCGAGGGCCGTAGCGCTTACATCGGTCACTTTGCTCATCTTTTCCTTTCGCGCTTCGCTCGCGGCGCGAAATCACAGATATGGACGCTTGCTCGCTCCGCGCTCATAGCTCCTCGTCGAGGAGACGCGAGATTCGCATCCCCTTCTCAGCCGTGTCGTCGTAATGGAACGAGAGGCTGGGCGTACGCTTCATGCGGGTCTCAGCGGCGATCTTGGACTGGATCACGCCGTGTGAGGACTGCAGAGCGGCCAGCGTGCTCTGACGCTCCTCCTCATTGCCGAGGACGCTTACGTGCACCTTGGCGGTGCGGAGGTCTGGGCTAGTTTCAACCGATGTCACGGTGACGAAGCCAATCCGAGGATCGCTCAAATCGGCGCTGATCGCTGAGCCGATCACCTCGCGGAGCACCTCATTGATGCGTCGCATGCGAGGCGTGGCCATCTTATGCCACTTACTCCAGGGTCTGCTCGACCTGCTTGGTCCTGAAGAGCTCGAGCACGTCGCCCTCCTTGACGTCGGCGTAGCCCTCGAGCACGATGCCGCACTCCTGGCCCTCTTCGACTTCCTGCACGTTCTCTTTGAAGCGGCGCAGGGAGCCAAGTTTGCCGTCCCAGATCACCGTGCCCTCTCGGACCAGGCGGACGCTGGCATCGCGGGCGACCTTGCCCTCGGTGACGATGCAGCCCGCGATCCGCCCGACCTTGGAAGCCTTGAAGGTCTGTTTGATTTCGGCCTCGCCCAGGATCTCCTCGACCTCGACCGCCTCCAGCAGCCCCTCCATCGCATTCCGGAGGTCTTCGGTGATTTTGTAGATGACCGAGTAGGTGCGAACGTCGACGCCCTCGCGCTCGGCGGCGCGCCGAGCGTCGGCCAAGGGTCGAACGTTGAAGCCGATGATGATCGCTTCGGAGGCCGAAGCGAGCATCACATCGGACTCGTTGATGCCGCCAGTCTGGGAGTGGATGATGTTGATCCCGACCTGCTCCTGGGGAACTTTCGCGATCTCGTCCTGAAGCGCCTCCAGCGAGCCGGCAACGTCGGCCTTGAGCACGATGTTGAGCTCCTTGATCTCCCCCTCCTGCACCTTCGAGAAGACCTCCTCGAGGCTGACCTTGCGTGCCTGGCGTCGCGCCAGCGCCTCGGTCTTGAGGCGGGTTGCGCGCTCCTGGGCAAGCTGCCGGGCGCGGCGATCGTTCTCAACCGCCTGGACGAACTCCCCGGCCTCGCAGACCCCATCGAAGCCGAGCACCTCGACGGGCATTCCCGGCCCGGCGGTCTCGACCCGCTCGCCGGTGAAGTCGTGCATGGCCCGCACCCGCCCCCACTGCGAGCCGGCCACCAGCGCGTCGCCGATCTCGAGCGTGCCGCGCTGAACGAGGATGCTGACCACCGGCCCACGGCCGGGGTCGAGCTGGGACTCGATCACCGTCCCCGAGGCGTCGGTGTCGGGGTTTGCCCCCAGCTCCTCCAGCTCGGAGACCAGCAGGATCATGTCGAGCAGGTTCTCGAGCCCGTCGTGGGTCTTGGCGGAGACGTCGCAGTAGACCGTCTCGCCCCCCCACTCCTCGGGGTTGAGGCCGTCGGACGCGAGCTCGTTGCGAACCCGGTCCGGCTGCGCGCCCTCCTTATCGATCTTGTTGACCGCGATCAGGATCGGCACATCCGCCGCGCGGGCGTGGTCGATCGCCTCTTTGGTCTGCGGCATGACGCCGTCGTCGGCGGCGACCACGACCACGGCGATGTCGGTGACCTTGGCGCCGCGGGCGCGCATCGCAGTGAACGCGGCGTGGCCCGGGGTGTCGAGAAAGGTGATCGTCCTTTTGTCGTGGTGGACCTGGTAGGCGCCGATGTGCTGGGTGATGCCCCCGGCCTCGCCCGCCGCCACCTCGGTCTCGCGGATCGCGTCGAGCAGCGAGGTCTTGCCGTGGTCGACATGGCCCATGATCGTCACCACGGGTGGGCGATCGACCAGGCTCTCCTCGGAGTCTTCGAACTCCGGCGCCGCGATCTCCTCCTCGGCGGCAGTGACGATCTCGATCTTGCGGTCGTACTCCTCGGCGATCGCCCTGACCGAATCGTCGGTCAGCGTTTGCGTGAGGGTCGCCATCTCCCCCATCGTCATCAGTTTCTTGATCACCTCGGCGCTGCCGAGGCCGAGGAGCTCAGCCACCTCGCGCACGGTGGCGCCGGACTGCACCTTGGTCGCCTCCGGCTCCGCCGGGGCCTCGGTTTTGAGCGGTGGCTCCTCGAGCAACGGCCGGCGGCGGCGACCGCCGCGGCGGCGGGGCGGGCGCTGCGGCGGCGGGCCGCCCATCTGATCGCGGCGCGCCGCCTGCGAATCGATCACCACGCGGCGCTTCTTCGCCGCGCCCGCTCCGCCAGGGGCCGCTTTCCCCTCGGGCGACCGGACCGGGCCTTTGGCTGACTTCCCCGGCGTGGCCGCTGGTTTCGCAGCTTTGCCGCTCTTCGGACCGGTCGCCTGCTTGGCGGCCGCCTCGGAGGCAGGCGGCGATGCTTTGGCTTCTGCCTTGGACTTCTGCTTGGGCTTCGGTTTCGAGGCCGGTGCTTTCCCCGTCGGGGGGCTCCCATCCCCCTTCGCAGCGGAAAGGGCCTTCAACGCGTCTGCCTCGTCAACACTGGATGCGGCGGCCTTCGCCTCAATCCCGGATGCCTTCAGCGCGGCAAGCAGCTCCTTGCTGGACAGGCCCTGGGCCTTGGCAATCTCATGCACCCGCTTTTTGGCCACTACGCTTGCTCTGCCTCCTCAGCCGCCGGCTCCGCCTCATCTGCGGGCTCTTCGGGCGACCCCTCTGCCTCGTCGGCCTCTTCTTCGGAGTCCGCGTCAGAGGGGTCTTCGACACCTTGGTCCTGAGGCTGCCCCTCCTCCGACGTCTCATCCGCGGGTGGCGACGCAGGGGGTACCTCCCCCGAGGAAGCTTCAGCCACCGCAGGGGGAGATGGGTCCCCTGCGTCGACAGGACCTGCGGCCGAAGCGTCAGGATCGCCGGAGGGAGCCTCAGGGTCCTCCGTGTCGACCTCCTCGACGGGGTCCTCCTCTGGCTCCACAAACTCCGCTTCGGCGCGCTCGACAATCTCGGCGACCTGGCCCGCATCGGCGTCGGGATCGGCCAAGACCTCGACCTCAGCCTCGGCAAGCGGCGCCAAGACGACGAGCTGATTGGTTTCGAAGCGACTCAGGGCCTGATGCTGTGGTAGCCCGCAGAAGGACGAATCGGCAATCGTGGCGTTAGGGCAGCGGCGCCCGGTGGACATCACTGCCATGCAGTGCCCATCGGAAGGCTCCTCGCCCGCGTACTCGATGTCCTCGTCCTCCTGGGCAAACTCGGTCTCTGACTTGATGTCAACGCGCCAACTGGTCAGCCGAGCGGCAAGGCGAGCATTCTGCCCATCACGACCAATCGCAAGCGAAAGCTGGTCGTCGGGGACGATCACCGTCGCCTGGCGCTCCTCGTCATCCACGATCACCTCGCGAACCCTGGCAGGCGAGAGCGCCTTGGCCACGAAGCGAGCGGGCTCGTCGTTATGGGGAATGATGTCGATCTTCTCGCCGCGCAGCTCCGAGACGACCATCCGCACCCGCGAGCCGCGCGGTCCAACGCAAGCGCCCACCGGGTCGACGCCGTCGGCATGTGACACGACGGCGATCTTCGAGCGGTAGCCGGGCTCGCGAGCGACGCCGACGATCTCGACCAGCTTGTCGGCAATCTCCGGAACCTCGATTTCAAACAGCTTCTTGATCAATTCCGGGCTGCGCCTCGAAACGACGATGGCGGGACCTTTGGTCGAGTCGGAAACGTCGGTGATCACGGCCTTGACCCGCATTCCATGGTCGTAGCGCTCGTTGTAGACCTGCTCGGACTTCGGCAACAAGGCCTCAACCCGCTCGCGCAGCTGTACCAGCGTGTATCGCTTGTCGGATTGCTGGATGATCCCGGTGATCAGCTCCCCCACCCGGTCCTGGTACTCCTCGAACATCATCATCCGTTCGGCTTCGCGGATTCGCTGGAGGATCACCTGCTTGGCCGTCTGGGCGGCGATGCGCCCGAAGTCGTCGGGAGTTACGTCGCGAGTTGTGATCTGAGACTCATAGGGCGCGATCATCGCCGGGTCCAGCTCTGGCTCCTCGGGCTCCCGAACCTCCCCCGTTTCGGGGTCGATCTCGCGTTCCTCCTCCTGTGCCTCGGCAGCCTCGGCGAGGAGCTTCTCCTCCAGCTCAGGCGGCAGGATCAGTTCGAAGACGCGGAAGTCCCCGGTCTCGTGATCGAGGTCGACGCGGGCGTATTTCGCGGCCCCGGGGGTCTTCTTGTAGGCCGAGAGGAGCGCATCGGCAAGAGCGTCCATCAGCGTGTCGGCCGCAATCCCCTTCTCCTGCTCGAGCGCCTTGATTGCGTCGACGATCTCTTTGCTCACTGGACCCCCCTTGGTTCGCCTTCGCTGGCTCGCGAAGAATCGGAAACGGACGCGGGCTCGCTTGCGACCGGCGTGGCATTGCGATTGCGATGCTTGGGCCCTGGCGAGGAAACCTCCAGCGAGAAGTCGGCAAGAAGGTGGCCGAGGTGCTTGGTGACGCGTTCGCAAAGCGCCAGGTCAACGCCGTCGGGGTGATCGATGTACAACCGCAGCGCCTCTGAACCGGGGCGCTCGAGAGCGACCAGGTCGAGCTGCGAATCGAGCTCGCTGAGCTGTTGCTGGATGTTTTGTTGGAGGTCTGCCATACGGTTTGGGGCGAAAAAAAAGTGGGCCAGGCCCACTTCTCGACTCACATAGTGACGAAAAAGCTCTTTTGAGTATAGCCCGCCAAGCGTGAGGGGAGACAGTCCCCTCCCCGGACTCGCAGCCCTACGGGCTGCTCTGAGTATCCGCCCGCTGAGAGGACTGTCTCCCCTCACGCAGAGCAGCCACTCTGTCCAAGATTACGTCGGCGATTTCGTCCTTCGAGGCCCTAGGAACAGGGGTCTCTGAGGACGAGTCGACGAGGGTCACTGCGTTGTCGGCGCTCTCAAAGCCGATCGATGGATCGGACACGTCGTTGAGGACGATCAAGTCGGCCCCCTTGCGCGAGAGCTTCTCCTTTGCGCGCTCGACGCCGCCTTCGCCGTGCTCGGCAGCAAAGCCGACGATCGTCTGATCCTCTGATCGTGCCGCAGAGAGACCAGCGAGAATGTCCTCAGTCGGCTCCAGATGCAGATCGAGGCCGTCATAGCGCCTCAGCTTCGCGGAGGCAACCTCCGCGGCGCGGAAATCAGCAGGGGCGGCCGCCATCAGCAAAACGTGAGCCGAAGGGAACTGAGCGCGGGCAACCTCGGCAAGCTGGGCTGAAGTCTCAACGTCGATACGACGAACCCCAGCGGGCGCCTGGAGGGTCACATTGGCGGCAATCAGGGTGACGTCGGCGCCGCGCCGGGCGGCGGCCACGGCAAGCGCCAAGCCCATCCGCCCGCTAGAGCGATTGCCGAGGAAGCGAACCGGGTCAATCGGCTCTCGGGTGCCGCCGGCCGTGACCAATACTCGCAGCCCGTCCCAGGGACGATCGCCGCCTGGCAGCACCGCTTCGAGTCGCTCCAGCAGTCGCACAGGATCGGGCAGCCTGCCCCGGCCGAACTCACCGCGAGAGGCCAGCCGTCCCTCATCCGGCTCGATGACCGCGATGCCTCGTTCTTTCAATGTCGCCAGGTTGGCCTGGGTGGCCGCGCTCGCATACATCCGATCGTTCATCGCGGGAGCAACGAGGCGTGGTGCCGTGCAAGCAAGAAAGCTGGTCGTAAGCATCGAATCCGCGAATCCACTGGCCAACTTGGCCAGGGTGTTGGCGGAGGCGGGCGCGATCAGATAGGCGTCGCAGTTCGCGGCGACCTCGAGGTGGCCGATCGGGTCGTGCTGCGGCTGCGGGTCGCCGGGAAAGGCGCCCCGCAGCGGATCGTGCTCGAACTCCGATTTCAGGACGGGGGCGCCGACGATGCCCTCGAAGGAAGCGGCGCCCACGAAGCGCCCTGCTGCCTCGGTCATCACGACCCGCACTCCGTGGCCGGCCACGGTGGCCAGTCGCGCCAGCTCCAAAGCCTTATAGGCGGCGATCCCACCGCTTACGCCAAGCAGGACTCTGGCCATCTTGTTCCTCCTGAAAGTACTGCTGCCGCTGAAGCGCTAGGCGCGGTACTCGTATTTGAGCTTGTTCTCGGCGAGCTCTTCCAGCGCCATCGAGAGGTAGTTCCTCTCGCTGTTGGTCTCAACCATCGGCGGCGGGTATTCGCCGAAGCTTCCCTCGCTGATGTTGTGGAAGTAGCTGTTTATCTGGCGCGCTCGCTTCGCCGAAACGACAACCGCGGCGTAGTGCGAGTCGGCGTTTGCGAGAAGCTTGTCTACTCGTGGTTTGATCATTCGGCTTCGGAGTGTAGAGGTAGACCGAGCTCGGTGCGCACGATCTCCTCCAATTCTCCGGCCGCCCGCATGAGATCGTCGTTGACGATTCGGTACGCGAACTCGTCCTGGGCCGCCAGCTCTTGCTCTGCTACCTCGAGCCGGACATCGATTGCCTCGGCGCTATCCGTCCCCCGAGCTCTCAGGCGCTCCCGCAGGATCCCGGGGCTGGGGGGTGCGATGAAGACCTGAATGGACTCACGCATGGCGGCTCTCACCTGCCTTGCTCCCTGCACCTCGATCTCGAGCACCACCGAGTGGTCCGCGGCAAGCTGATCGCGCACCTCGGAGCGCAGGGTGCCGTACCGGCTGCCGCTATAGGTGGCGAACTCGAGAAAGTCATCGGCTTTTACCCGTCGATCGAACTCCTCGGCGCTGAGGAAGTGGTAGTCACGGCCACCGATCTCTCCATCGCGCGGCTGTCTGGTCGTTGCCGAGATTGAGAGCTCGAGGCCCGACACCCGCCTCAGCAGCTCAGCAATCAGCGTCCCCTTGCCGACCCCGCTGGGCCCAGTGATCACGAATACTTTGGACATAAGCAACCGGCAAAAACCAAGCAGATTGGCCGGACGCAGGGAGTTTCGGTCATCGGATAGCGCCTCGCACGCGAGCAATCGAGGACGCCAGCTGCGCCGGCTTGCAGCAGCCCGTTAGCGGCGAAGCTGGGAGACCAGCTCGGCCCGCTGCCGCTCGGAAAGGCCCCCGATCGTCTTCGATGGGGAGATCCGGCACTGGTTGAGTATCCGATTGGTCTTCACGCGGCCGTACTTTGGTACGGCGAGAAGCATGTCAAAGACCTTCGCTGTCATCACGTACTCCGGTGGGTCCAACAGCAGTGCGTGGATGTTCGCCTTATTGGCTTTCAGGTCTTTCTTCAGCTTGGCGCGAGCCGTGCGGATGTCATTGGCTCGTTTCAGCGCATCCATCCGCTGATCCAGCGACCTCTCGGGGGCCGCGGCAGAGGTCTTGACTGGGACAGGCATGTGGGCGGCGAGTATAGCCGCGGGTCGCCGACGTGCAAGGGCATATCAACCAATACGGTCAAATTTTGCTCGACCTGTAGTCGAGGTTGAGATTAGGGTGTTTTGGAATCGGGATCAGGACGGCTTCGCGAACCGCTCAGAAAGATCATCGGCGATGCGCAGGCCCGCCCGGGGGTCACGAAAGCTCTCGGTTCCCACCGCCACCAGCGTCGCGCCCGCACAGATCAGCTCCCAGGCATCGGCGCCATTTGAGACGCCTCCCATGCCGACCACAGGCAGATCGATAGCCGCGGCCACCGACCGAACCTGCGCCACGGCGATCGGCCGCACCGCCGGCCCGGAGAGGCCGCCGTGCCCGGCGGCGACCCCGGGGCGGCACGTCACCGGATCGAACGCACTCGCCTTGAGGGTGTTGATCAACGAAACGGCATCGGCGCCGCCCTCCTCCGCTGCAACGGCAATGGCGGCTGGGTCCGCGACATTTGGCGTCAGCTTGACCATCAAGGGCTTCGCGGTAAGCGAGCGCAGCGCTTCGAGCAGGGCCAGGGTCTCGGTCGGCTGCTCGCCGACGATCAGGCCGGAATGCACGTTGGGGCAGGAGACGTTCAGCTCAATTGCCGCGACCTCCTCGCGGCCGCCCACGCCGTCGACCAAGCGCGCGAACTCCTCCCTACTGGTCCCCATCACCGAGACGATCAACGGCACCGGAAGTTCGGCGAGCTGTGGGAGGTCCTCGGCCAAAAAGCCATCCAGCCCCTTATTCGGCAACCCGATTGAGTTGATCATTCCCGCCGGGGTCTCCCAGATCCGCTGCGGCTCGTTCCCGGCCCTCGGCTTCAAGGTAATCGTCTTTGAGACAAAGGCCGAGAACGGGAAGTCCTCCAGCAACGCGCCCCCGTAAACCCTGCGAGCGGCGATCGCGTCGAAGGTGCCAGACGCGTTGATGACTCGGTTCTTCAGCTTCAGGCCACAGAAGTCGACGGCATCGGCGTCGTCTGTCGAAGGTCCCTCTGATTCGCGGCTGCCGGCGGGTGGCGTCGCAGGGGGGGCCGCCCCCGAGGAAGCTTCAGCTACCGCAGGGGGTGGTGAGTCCCCTGCGGCGACAGGACCCGCCGGCCCGGCGCGCAACACGGGACCATCGACACATAGGCGAAGGTAGCCGCCGTCCGGCTTGGGGGCGGCACAACCGAAGCAGGCGCCGTAGCCACAGGCCATAGGCGACTCCATGGCGAGCTCACAGGGGACGTCGCGTGTCAGGCAGAGGTCGGCGACGGCGTCGAGCATTGGGGGTGGGCCACACGCGTAGACGGCGGCGCTGGCCGCATCATCGCCGTCGAGCATCGCGCTGAGGAGGTCCGTCACGTAGCCACGGTGCCCGACGTGGCCATCCTCGCTGGCGAGGCCTATCTCACAGCAGGCAAAGAGATCCTCGAGACCACCGGAGTGTGCCTGGTCGCGAAAGCCCAGCAGAACCCGAGATGGCACACCTTGATCGCTGAAGCGCCGGCGCAACAGAGCAAGTGGCGCGATGCCGATGCCTCCACCGACCAGAATCGCCCCGGCCGGTTGGACTGCATCACGTTCGGGGTCTATTTCCCCCCAAACGTGATGCAGTTTGGAGGGGGTGGAGAAGGCGTTGCCGAGCGGGCCGTTGACCCAGACCCCCTCCCCCACCTTCAGCTCGCAGAGACGGTCGGTACCGGGGCCGATCCCCTCGATCAGGAAGTCAAGCCGGACACCATCGTCGAGCGACGCGGCGTCCGCCACGGAGAGGGCTCTGGGCAAGAAGGGGCGACTTCCGTCCTCCTCCCAGTGGCGCTCCGCGGCCAGCATGTAGAACTGGCCGGGCAACGGCACGGGGCCCTCGCGATCGAGTAGCGAGAAGACGCGGTAGCCACCCGAGGCGCGGCTCTCGGTGACCTCGCAGAGACGCCTGCCGAATGGAGCGAAGCCCGCCGCCCCCGGACGCGGGCTCAGGACGCCGCCTCCTCTGCTTCGCGTCCGGGGGCGGCTGAGGAGGCGGCGGTGATTCCGTGGATCTCCTGGAGGGAGCGCACGCCGGCCTCACCCTGCTTCTGTGCGGCGATCGCCCGCACCGCGGCGGAAGCGCCGGTCATCGTCGTCACGCATGGAATGCCATGGCGCACCGCGGCCGTGCGGATCGCGTGCCCATCGGCCCTGGCGCCGGAGCCGGTGGGCGTATTGATAACCAGGGCACAGCGGTGCTCGCGAATCAGATCGACGACGTGGGGCGAGCCTTCGCCCAGCTTGTTGATCGGCGTCACCGGCACCCCCATTGAAGAAATCGCCTGCGCGGTGCCACCGGTCGCGATCACCTCGAAGCCGAGATCATGGAAACGCGCTGCGAATTGCGTTGCCGCCGGCTTGTCTGTGTCGGTGACGGTGATGAACACCGCACCCTCCATCGGAAGGGTCACACCGGCGGCTGCCTGAGCCTTGGCAAATGCGGTTGGGAAATCAGCGGCGATTCCCATCACCTCGCCGGTGCTCTTCATCTCCGGCCCAAGCACCGAGTCGACCCCGGCGAAACGCGCAAACGGCAGCACCGCCTCCTTGACGCTGACGTGTCCGACCGGCGGCTCGGGCAGGTCCATCTCAGACAGCTTCTCCCCCAACATCAGCCGCGCCGCCACCTTGGCCAGCGGCACCCCGATCGCCTTGGAGACAAAGGGGACGGTGCGCGAGGCACGCGGGTTGGCCTCGATCACGTACAGCTCGCCACCGGCGATCCCGTACTGGATGTTGATCAAGCCGATCACCCCCAGCTCCAGGGCGATCCGCTTGGTCGTCGCCCGAATCTCCGCCAGCATCTCCTCGCCGAGGCTGAGCGGTGGGATCACGCAGGCGGAATCGCCCGAGTGGACGCCGGCTTCCTCGACGTGCTGCATGATCCCGGCGACGTGGACATCGGCGCCGTCGGCGAGCGCGTCGACGTCGACCTCGATCGCGTTCTCGAGGAAGCGGTCGAGCAGCAGCGGGTGCTCCTGGTCGGCCTTGACGTTGGCCTCCAGATAGGCGGCGAGGTCCTCGTTCGCGTAACAGATCTCCATCGCCCGGCCGCCGAGCACGTAGGAGGGCCGCACCAGCAGTGGGAAGCCGACCTCTTCGGCGATCACCGCCGCCTCCTCTGCCGAAAGCGCCGTCCCGTAGGGCGGGTGCTTTATGCCGAGCCTGCGCAGCAGGGCGCCGAAGCGGCCGCGGTCCTCGGCCAGATCGATCGCATCGACCGGGGTGCCCAGCAGCGGCACGCCGGCTTCCTCGAGAGCGCGAGCCAGCTTCAGCGGCGTCTGACCGCCGAACTGGACGATCACACCCTCGGGCCGCTCCTGCTCGCAAACCGCCAGCACGTCCTCAGCGGTCAGGGGCTCGAAGTAGAGGCGGTCGGAGGTGTCGTAGTCGGTTGAGACCGTCTCCGGGTTGCAGTTGATCATCACCGCGTCGCGGCCCATCTCACGCGCGGTCATCGCCGCGTGCACGCAGCAGTAGTCGAACTCGATCCCCTGGCCTATCCGGTTGGGCCCGGCGCCGAGGATGACGACCGAATCGCGATCTCCTCGACGCACCTCCGAGGCGGCCGTGCCGTCGGGGCGGGGGCGCTCATGCGCCGAGTAGTAATAGGGCGTTGCCGCCTCGAACTCGGCGGCGCAGGTATCGACCGCCTTGTAGGTCCGCGCAAGGCCCTCGGTCCCGTCGCCTTCGATGACCAGCGCCTCCAGCTCCCGCAGGAACCAGCGGTCGACCAGGCATCGCTTGTGCACGGCGTCGACGCCGATGCCGCGCCTGAAGGCCTCCATCACCAGGTCGAAGCGCTCGGCGCACGGCACGGCGATCGCCTCGAGCAGCTCCTCTTCGCCGGAGGGTAGTTCTGGCGCCGAGTCAAGCTCGCGCGAGCGCAGCGCCTTGGCGAAGGACTCGCGGAAGGTACGCCCGATCGCCATCACCTCGCCAACGCTCTGCATGTGGGTCGAGAGGCGACCCTCGGCGCCTGGGAACTTCTCGAAGGCAAAGCGCGGCATCTTGGTCACCACGTAGTCGATCGTCGGCTCGAAGGAGGCCGGCGTGGCCTGGGTTATGTCGTTGGGGATCTCCTCCAACGCGTATCCGACCGCGAGCTTCGCCGCCATCTTGGCGATCGGGAACCCGGTCGCCTTCGAGGCGAGCGCAGAGGAGCGCGAGACGCGCGGGTTCATCTCGATCACGACGATCTCGCCGTTCTCCGGGTTGACGCCGAACTGGACGTTGGAGCCGCCGGTCTCCACACCCACGGCGCGGACCACCTTGATCGCCTGGTCGCGCAGGTCCTGGTAGAGCGCGTCGGTGAGGGTTTGGGCCGGAGCTACCGTGACCGAGTCGCCGGTGTGCACACCCATCGGGTCGACGTTCTCGATCGAGCAGACGATCACGACGTTGTCGTTGCGGTCGCGCATCACCTCGAGCTCGAACTCGCCCCAGCCGAGCACCGACTCCTCGACCAGGACCTGGTTGATCGGGCTGGCCGCGAGGCCCTCGGAGACGACCTGGCGCAGCTCGGTCTCGGTCTCCCCCACGCCGCCACCCTGGCCGCCCATCGTGAAGGCCGGGCGGACGATCGCCGGCAACGTGATCTTGCCTTCGGCAAGCGCGGTCTCAGCCTCGCCGAGGGTCTCGACCGTGATCGACCACGGGATGCGCAGGCCGGCCTCGGTCATCGTGCGGCGGAACTCCTCGCGGTCCTCGGCACGACGGATCGCGGCGTGGTCGGCGCCGATCAGCTCGACGCCGAAGCGCTCCAGGGTGCCGTCCTCGTGCAGCGCCATCGCCACGTTGAGGGCCGTCTGCCCGCCAAGGGTCGGCAGCAGTGCGTCGGGGCGCTCCTTTTCGATGATCTTGGTCACCGGGCCCGGCAACAGAGGCTCGATGTAGGTGGCCGTGGCGAACTCCGGGTCGGTCATGATCGTCGCCGGGTTCGAGTTGACGAGGACAACCTCGTAGCCCTCCTCGAGCAGCACCTTGCAGGCCTGCACCCCCGAGTAGTCGAACTCGGCCGCCTGGCCGATCACGATCGGCCCCGAGCCGATCAACAGGATCTTCTTGATGTCCGTCCGCTTAGGCATATGAAAGTTCGCTTCGCTCCGGTCGCAAAGAATCAGATATGGATGCTTCCTCCGCTCCGCTCACAGCGCAAGATCCAAAAACGAGTCGAAAAGGTGGCGAGCGTCATGCGGGCCCGGCCCGGCCTCCGGGTGGTACTGGACGGTCGCGGCAGCCACGTCCCTGAGCACCAGTCCCTCAACCGTTCGGTCGTAGAGGTTGAGATGTGAGAGCTCGGCGGCACCGAAGTCGGTCTCCCACCGAATCGGTTCATCGACCTCGATCCGAGGCTCCCCGCCGGGGCCCTGCACGGCGAAACCATGGTTTTGCGAGGTGATGTCGATCCGCCCGGTCGCCAGGTCCTTCACCGGATGATTGGCGCCGCGGTGGCCGAAGGGTAGTTTGAAGGTCTGAAGACCGACGGCGCGGCAGAGCAGCTGGTGGCCGAGGCAGATGCCGAATAGAGGCCGCTTGCCGACCAGCTCGCGAACCGTGTCGACTATGTAGTCGAGCGAGGCAGGGTCACCGGGCCCGTTGGCGAGGAAGACGACGTCGGGGTCCTCGGCCAGAACCTCCTCGGAAGAGACCGTGCAGGGCAGGAGGGTGAGCCGGCAGCCTCTCTCTCGAAGCTGGCGAACGATGTTCAACTTCACGCCGGTATCGATCCCGACGACATGCGGCCCACTGCCCTCAAAGCGAATCGGCTCGGGCGGAGTCACGGTGCGGGCGAAGTCCGCACCGTCCATGGAGGGCTCGGCCTCTACCCGCTCACGTGCTTCGGACTCGCTCAGCTCAGCAGAGAAGATGCCGCCTCGCATAGCCCCGCGATCGCGGATGTGGCGAACCAGAGCTCGCGTGTCGACGCCGGTGATCCCCGGCACGCCGCAGTCGGCGAGCCAATCGAGCCATCCGCCCTCGGCCGTGGCCACGTCCTCGCGGTTCTTGGCGTCGCGCATCACGACTCCGCGGGCGTGGATGCGATCTGACTCCATCGCCTCGGTGGAGACGCCGTAGTTGCCAATCAGCGGATAGGAGAAGACGATGATCTGGCCGGCATAGGAAGGGTCGGTGACCGACTCCTGGTACCCGGTCATCGCGGTGTTGAAGACGACCTCGCCGGTGATTGGCTCGGGGTGCGCGCAGAGCTCGCCGTCGAAGCGAGCCCCATCCTCGAGCAGGATGTAGCCAGCGCTCACGATCGTCTCCCCCTGATCGACTTAGTCGCGCATACCGCGACTAAGTCGCCCAGGCCGGTCATGAAGCAACTCCGAGTGAGAAGGAGCGAAGACGGTAGGCGACCTGCCCGCCGGCGACGGTCATCAACACCCGGCCTGTCAGCGTGCGGCCCGCGCACCAAGAGTTGTGGGAGCGACTCTCATACCCCTCCTCACCGACCGTCCACTCGGCGCTGAGGTCGCACAGCGCAACGTTGGCCTCGCTTCCAGGCGCCAGAGTGGGCCGCTCCAGCCCGAACGGCTCAGCGCCACCCGCCAAGCGCTCGATAAGCAGGCTTAGATCGATAACACCCGGGAGGACCAGGTCGGTGTGGAGAACGGCGAAGGCGGTCTCCAGCCCAGTCACCCCCATCGCCGCCTGCTCGAAGGGCACCTCCTTTTCCTCGAGCGCGTGCGGCGCATGGTCGGTCGCGATGCAGTCGATCGTCCCATCTCGAAGCCCCTCGATCAGCGCCTGGCGATCGGCCTCGGTGCGCAGCGGCGGGTTCATCTTGAACCGCCGGGGATCGAGGCTCTGCACCTCCTGGTCGGTCAGGCAGAGGTGATGCGGGGACGCCTCGCAGCTGACCGCGACCCCTGCGGCCTTCGCGGCACGCACCGCCTCGACTGACTCCGTCGCCGAGAGGTGCTGCACGTGGATCCGTCCCGTCTCATAGCCGGCCAGAGCGGCATCGCGAGCGATCATGGTCGACTCCGACACAGAGGGAATCCCAGCCAGGCCAAGTGCTGCGGAAACGGCCCCTTCGTGCATCACGCCATCCACGGAGAGCTCAGGGTCCTCCTCGTGCAGGGCGATCGTGCCCCCGCAGAGGCGTTGGTACTGAAGCGCACGTCGTAGGATTCGCGCGCTTCGAATCGGCAGCCCGTCGTCGCTGAAGCCGATTGCCCCCGCATCGCGGATCGCCGCCATCTCGGTCAGCTCTTCGCCGGCCATCTCGCGGGTGACGGTGGCGAAAAAGCCGACGGGAACCGAGGCCCGCTCGCGGGCCTCCTCCCGCAGCGCCTCGATCGCTGCAGGAGTGGAAACGGGGGGATCCGTGTTGGCCATCGCCAGGACGCCGCAGAAGCCGCCGGCGGCGGCAGCACGGGTGCCGGTCTCGAGGTCCTCCTTGTGCTCTTGACCAGGCGTGCGGAGGTGAACATGCGGGTCGAAGAAGGCGGGAAAGGCATGCAGGCCCGCAGCGTCTACCACTTCCATGCCGTCGCTCTCAGGCGCCGCGCCGGGCGCCGTGAGCTCGGCGATGCGGCCGCCGCGGATCACGACATCGTGCTCGCCGTCGATGCCTGCGACGGGATCGAACACGGTCGCACCTCGCAGGATCAGATCGGCGCCCTCGCCGGAGCGCATGTCGAGCGCCTCGGCCAGGCTCATGCCGGTTGTCCGATCGGCGTCGGCGGGGGGCTTTCGTCTCCCACCGGGGGAGCCGGTCGCTCGCCTCCCACTGCAAGCAGCTCGTAGAGGATCGCCATCCGCACCATGAGGCCGGAGGCGACCTGCTCGGTGATCAGCGACTGCGGCGAGTCGATGGCGTCGCCCGAAAGCTCGATGCCACGGTTGACGGGGCCAGGGTGCATCAAGATCTGGCGCGGCCCAAGTCGTCGGGAGTCGATCTGGAAGTGCGTGACGTACTCGCGGATCGAGGGTATGAAGCTCTCTTTCATTCGCTCGCGCTGCAAGCGCAGCACATAGACGACATCGGCCTCGTCGAGCTCGTCAAGCGAGTGTGAGACAGCGCAGCCAAGTCGCTCGATGTCGCGCGGAATCAGCGTTGGGGGCCCACAGACGGTCACCTCGGCGCCCATCGCCTTGAAGGCGATCAGGTTGGAGCGGGCGACGCGACTGTGGAGGACGTCGCCGACGATCCAGATCTTCTTGCCCTCCAGCGAATCGAGCCGGCGGCGCAGAGCGAAGAGATCGAGCAGCGCCTGGCTCGGGTGCTCGTGCTTCCCGTCCCCGGCGTTGATCACTGCGGCTTCAGACCACTCGGCAACCATCTGCGCGGCCCCCGCATAGGGATGGCGAATCACGATCGCCGCGGGTTCGTAGGCGGACAGGGTGGCCACCGTGTCCTTCAGGGACTCCCCCTTGTCGACCGAGGAGCCCGCCGCCTTGATCGACACCAGATCAGCGGAGAGTCGCTTGGCGGCCAGCTCGAAGGACGAGCTGGTACGGGTGCTGGACTCGTAGAAGAGGCTGACGATCGTGCGGCCGCGGAGGGTCGGGACCTTCTTGATGTCGCGTTTTCCAACCTCGGCGAAGCTCTCGGCGCGATCGAGGATCGCTTCGATCTCCTCCCGCGAGAGCTGCTCGATGCCAAGTAGGTGCTTCATCGCAATGCCTCGCGCTTCGCTCCCTCGCGAAGAATCAGACATCCACGCTCGGTCGCTACCGCGCTCATGCAAGCGCCTCTGCCGTCTGCGGCTCGGAGATCGTCACCTCGTCGACCCCGTCCAGCTCCTCGAGCCTGACGTTGACCCTCTCCTCACGAGCCGTCGGAAGGTTCTTTCCAACGTAATCGGGGCGAATCGGGAGCTCACGATGCCCGCGATCGCAGAGCACCGCGAGCTGTACCCGTTGCGGGCGGCCGTAGTCGAAGAGCGCCTCGATCGCGGCGCGAACGGTACGTCCCGTGTAGAGCACGTCGTCAACCAAGACGACGGTGCGACCGGTGAGATCGAAGTCGATGTGAGAGGCGCGAACGACCGGCTGTGCCGCGGGCGCCTTGGCCCCCACGTCGTCGCGGTAGAAGGAGATGTCGATGTCGCCGATCGGCAGCTCGGTGGCGGCCAGCTCGCCGAGCAGCCCATGGAGGCGCTGTGCGATGACCGCACCGCGCGTATGAATACCGACCACCGCCAAGCCCTCAGGCGCCGGGTTCTTCTCGGCGATCTCATGGGCGATCCGCTGCAGCGTTCGCCTCAGGTCGTCGCGCTGGAGCACGACCTTCTCGCTCACTTCGCTCCTTCCTGGCCTCTCGGGACCTGGTTAAAGGACGACCTCAGAGTAGCAGCGACCGGCGACAACCCAGGGTGGCTGCTACTGCTCCTCCTCGTTCGAAGCTTCGTCCTGCGGCGATGGCGAGTCGTCTCCTGATGTATCGCGCTCTCTTGCTCCATTTGGAATTAGCTGGGGGGTGCCGCGCTCGGGGAAGGGGATCTCAACGAGGTCGAAGTCGCGGGGGGCAACAGCGGGCTCGTAAACCTCGCGGGCCTCGTCTAGGACCTTGCCGACGTGGTAGCGCGATGAGATGTGGACGAGGGCAAGCATCTTGACGCCGGCCTCGCGGGCGACCGCCGCCGCTTGGCCGACGGTGGAATGGCCGGTATCGGCGGCACGCTGGACCTCCTCCTCGGCGAAGCTGGCGTCGTGCACGAGCAACTCGGCGTCCCGCGCCGCATCGACGGTCGCATTGCAGGGAGCGGTGTCACCGGTGATGACAACGGTGCGGCCGGCGCGCGAGTCCCCCAGCACGTCCTCGGGGCGAACGATCCCATGTGAGCCCTCAACGGGGCTGCCACCCTGCAATTCAGCGAAAGCGGGGCCTTCCGGAATGCCCAGACGCTTCGCGGCCTCGGCATCGAAGCGGCCGGGTCGCTCGGCCTCGACCAGCGAGTACCCGTAGGCGCGCGTGCCGTGCTCCACTGGAAACGACATCACCGCGGCGCCGTCGCGGGGTACAGAGTCACCGGGCTCCAGCTCGACCAGATCTAACTCGAAGCCAACTTTGCCGACGATCCGACCCAGTGTCCGAAAGAGATCGAGCAGACCAGGTGGGCCATAGACGCTGAGTGGAGCGCGGCGTTCGGTCAGGTCGTACGTTTTCAGCAGGCCGGGCAGCCCAAGGAAGTGATCGGCGTGAAAGTGGGTCAGGTAGATCTCGTCGACCTGGACGAGGCCCACCGAGCGTTGCATCTGCCGCTGCGCCCCCTCCCCGCAGTCGAACAGCAGCCTTTCCCCGCCGCGTGCGACCAGCACGCAGGCCGTCGACCGCCGCGCCGACGGCACGGCGCCGCTCGTGCCGAGAAATGCCACCGAGAGATCCATGGGCGCGAGCCTACGCCACCGAGCGGCATGGCCACCGAAGCTAGACTGGGTCGCGCTGCGCCCGTAGCTCAGCTGGATAGAGCGCCGCCCTCCGGAGGCGGAGGCCACAGGTTCGAATCCTGTCGGGCGCGTCCTCAACCTTGTCGGCTCAAACGCCGGGTTCTCGCATACTGTCCCGCCCCATGGCCGAGACTCGGGACAATCGCCCGCCGCGAGGGGCGCTTGCGGTGATCGCCGTGGGCTTGATTGCCACCATCGTCGCTGCGTGGCTGAGCACCGACAAGCCACTCGGTGCGGTGGAACTGGCGTGGGATGAAAAGTCCCCAATTGCCGACTCGCGACCGGCGGCGATCCCCGGAGGCGGCGGAATGCAGATAGTCGATGCGGGGATCCGCGCCTCCGAGCCCAACGACAGCGGCTATCAGCTGTTCAGGGTCGTCGCGATCCTGAAGATCGACGCACACAGCGCCGTCGGCCAGGGCCGCGTCAATTGCGCGATTCGAGTCAACCGACGAACCATCGCCACCAAGACTCCGAATAGTCGCGCCTCCTTCCCCCGCTCCAGCAGCGGGGAAGACGTTGCCAAACAAGGCGTGCCCGAACAGGTGCAGGTCGAGTTCAACTCGCATGGCGCAGAAATAGCCTCGGTCGACCTGAACGACGCCTTTACGCGGTACACAACGGGCCCGGGGATCGTCGTCAGCTGGCCGCCATACCGGGTGGGGCTTCAGGCATGGCAGTGGGGCTTGCCTGACGGGCGCCCGCAAGAGACTCTGGAACTTGGCTTCGCTTCGATCTGGCGCACAACGGTGTCACCGTCGACCCACATCGGGTGCACGGTCAAGACGGCATCCGGCGGCGCAACCGTACGCACGGCCGGAGCGCTGGACCAGGGTTCCTAGGGGTTAGGTCCCTTCAGCTCAGACACCCCCGGCGAGTTCCTCATTCGCCCTCGGGGACAGTCAAGAGCTCGGGGCCCTCGATGCCTTTGCCGACCTTGTTGAGCTTCGGGTTGGCCGGGGCGCTCGACATGCGAGCGGCCGGCAGTGACTTGCACATCGCTACGGCGTCCTCGACCTCAAGGTCGGGCCTCAGCCAAGCTGCCTCGGCCTCCGCGGTGGGCAGGATCACGGGCATCCGGTCATGCACTTTGGCGACGACCTCGTTAGGAGTCGTGGTGACGATCGTGCAGCTGTAGAGCCAGCCATCGTCGAAGCCGCGGTCCTCAGCGTCCTCCCACTCCTTGCGGGTGCAGATCCCGGCAAAGGCGAACGGCTCGCCACCGTCGACCGTG
Organism: Solirubrobacterales bacterium; assembly: GCA_025450195.1. Lineage (GTDB taxonomy): Bacteria > Actinomycetota > Thermoleophilia > Solirubrobacterales > 70-9 > VRUE01. Next base: position 20,057 of record JANWHW010000004.1, read on the forward strand.
AAGCGCCAGGGCTGGCGCGGCTGCTTAGGGTCCTCTGCCTTCATCCACTCATAAAAGCCGTCGGCGACGATCAGGCAGCGGTGGCGGAACTTGCCGACCAGCGGCGAGTAGGCGCGACTCGACGTCAGGTTCTCAGCCTTGGCATTGATCATCTTGTAGCCGACCTTGAGGTCCTTGGCCCAGCGCGGAACCAGCCCCCAACGCATCAGCCGTGCCTCTCGCTCGCCCTGGGCTGCCTCCTCTGGGTCGGGTGAGGCGCGAACCGCCAGCACCTCCTGCGTCGGTGCCACATTGAAGCGCCCCAGCCCCGACGCGGCACGCTCGGCACGCTCTGGCGATGGCGGAGGAGCATCGCCGGCTGAGTTCCGCTCCAGGGATCGTTCCAGCTCTACCTGGAAGCGATCGGCGATTTTTTTGCTGTCCTTGGCGGTGACCGTGAAGCGCCCACACATCAGGGCCTTGCCTCCGGATGATCGCGGTACCACTCAAGGGTGCGACGCAGGCCATCGGGCAGCTCGACCTGGGGTCGCCAGCCGGTCAGCTCACGAAGCTTGGTCGAGTCAACGAACTGGCGGTCGATCTCTCCGTCTGGGCTTCCGGCGCCCTGGAAGTCGGGCTCGACGCTGGTGCCGGCGGCGGTGGCGATCAGCTCGACGACCTCGCGCACTGAGTGCGGGCGTTCGCCGCCGGCGTTGAACGCCTCCCCAGCGGTCCCGTTGGTGCTGAGCGCATCCGCGATCGCCAGGTAGGCAGAGACAGCGTCGTCGACATGCAGGAAGTCGCGCTCAGGGCTGCCGTTCGAGCGGATCACAGGAGCGCGGCCGTCGAGGACGGCGACCACGGTCTCGGGAATCAGGCGCGAGAAGTTGAGGTCCCCTCCCCCGTACACGTTGGCAAAGCGGGTAACGGCCAGCGGCAGCCCATAGGCATGCGCGTAGCTACGAGCGATGATGTCCGCCGCAGCCTTGCTGGCGTCGTATGGATAGGCGGCCCTCAGTGGGAAGTCCTCGACGTAGGGCAGCTCCGGGCTCGACCCGTACGCCTTGTCAGAAGAGGCAAAGACGATCCTCTCCGCTCCGCTTGCACGGCAGGCCTCGAACACGTTCCAGGCACCGCGAACGTTGACCTCGAAGGTCTCAAGGGGCGATTCGCGCGCCACACCGACGATCGTCTGCGCCGCCAGATGAAAGACGGTGCCCGCGCCGGCGACCGCCGCGCCGACCGAGTCGGCGTCGCGAAGGTCCCCCTCGATCAACTCGACGTCGCCGCGGATATCGAGCAGATCTAGCCCCGAGCGGCGGTGCCCGCCAACGTCGGCAAGACGTGGGTCGGGCCGGTCGAGAACTCGCACCGCCCCACCCTGCTCCAGCAGGGCGCACGCCAGGTGCGATGCCACGAACCCGTGACCACCGGTGATCAGCGCTGTCATTGCATCGCCCCGGTCCCAGCCCATACCGTCCACGGTGCCTTGCCACCAGCCCAGAGGTCATTGAGGACAACCGCGTCCTTGTAGGTGTCCATGCAGTCCCAAAAGCCATCGTGGCGATGGGCGCGAAGCTGGCCGTCATCCGCCAACCGGGCCAGCGGCTCGCGCTCGAGGACGCTGTCCTCGCCCAGATAACCAAACACCCCTGGCTCGAAGCAGAAGAAGCCGCCATTGATCCAGTGCTCAATGCGCGGCTTCTCGACAAACCCATCGACGCGCCCATCCGAGCCAAGATCGGCGACTCCCCACTGGAGGTGAGGCTGAACGACGGTCATAGTCGCCAAGGCTCCCTGATCGTCATGAAAATCGAGCAGGCAGCCAAGGTCGATATCGGCAACGCCATCCGCATAGGTCACGCAGAAGCGCTGGTCCCCGAGGCGCTCGGCAAGGTGCGAAACCCTTCCCCCGGTCGGGGTATCCAGCCCAGTGTCTATGCACTCCACGCTCAGGCCACCGGGCCAATCCTCGGTGCTGGTGAAAGCCTCTATCGCCTCCCCCAGGTAACCGGTGGCAAGCAGAAACCGATCGAAGCCCTGTGCGGCGTAGATCCCGATCACGTGCCAAAGGATCGGCCGGCCGCCGATCTCAACCAGCGCCTTGGGAACGGTCTCGGTCCGCTCCCGCAGCCGGGTGCCCCGGCCTCCGCAAAGGATGACTACGGGTGGTTTCATCGGCGAGTGTGCACTTGATACCCCTACAGGGTCATCAAGTGCGCGGTCAGCCGCCGGCGACGGCTGGGAGGATCGTGACCTCGGCGCCGTCATCGATCTGCGTCTGCAGGCCGTCTTGAAAGCGAATGTCCTCGCCGCTGACGTAGACGTTCACGAAGCGGCGAAGATCGCCGTCCTGGGTGATCCGCTCGCGCAAATCGCCATGCGCCTCGAAGACCGCGTCGAGCACCTCGCCAACGGTCCCCCCCGCAACCTCCAGCTCTGCCTCCCCCCCGGTCGCTGCGCGGAGTTGAGTGGGGATCTTCACGGTGACTGCCATCAGACTGCTACCTCCTGACGGAACTTGGCCTCGAAGCTCTCGAGGTCAGGGTCGATCTCATGCATCTGGAAGCTATCGCGGGTCGCGTCCAGAGTCTTCAGTCCCTCTCCGGTGATGTAGACGACGACTCGCTCCTTGCTCTCAATCTCGCCGCGCTCAGCAAGCTTGGAGAGCGCGGCCACGGTGACCCCGCCCGCCGTCTCGGTGAAGATCCCAGTCGTCTCCGCCAGCAACCTGATTCCGTCTCGGATCTCCCGATCGTTGACCGCATCGACGGTGCCACCGGTGCGACGCGCCTGCTCCAGCGCATAGGGCCCGTCCGCCGGGTCGCCGATCGCCAGGCTCTTGGCGATCGTCTCGGGCTTCTGCGGCTTGCAGACCTCCCAGCCTTCGGCGAAGGCCGTCGCAACGGGGCTGCACCCCTGCGCCTGCGCGCCGTTGAAAACCGGCTGCTCGCCCTCGACCAAACCGAGGTCGAGCCACTCCTGAAAGCCGCGGCCCAGCTTGGTGAACAGAGACCCAGATGCAATCGGACAGACGACCCGGTCAGGCAACTCCCAACCCAACTGCTCGACGGTCTCGAAGGCCAGGGTCTTGGACCCCTCCGCGTAGTAAGGCCGAAGGTTGACGTTCACAAAGGCCCAGGGCCTCGTTTCGGCAAGCTGCGTACAGAGGCGGTTGACGTCGTCATAGCTTCCGTGGACACCAACCAAGTTGGTGCCGTAGACGCCTGTCGCGAGCAGCTTTTGCTCCTCGAGGTTGGCCGGAACGAAGACGTAGGACTCGAGCCCCGCAGCCGCTGCGTGCGCCGCTACCGCGTTGGCGAGGTTCCCGGTCGAGGCACAGGCAACGGTCTTGAAGCCGAGCTCCTGGGCCTTGGCCACCGCCACCGCCACCACCCGGTCCTTGAACGAGTGGGTGGGGTTGGCGGCATCGTTCTTAATCCAGATCTCAGCCCCGAGACCGAGGCGCTCGGCCAGCCGATCGGCGCGCAACAGCGGCGTCAGGCCGGGCTCGAGCGGATCCCCCGGGCGCCCGACAAACGGCAGGAAGTCCGCATAGCGCCAGATTCCCTGCGAGCCGGCCTGAATCCGCCGCTTTGCCTCGTCAGCCTTCAACGAGGAGTGGTCGTAGGCCACCTCCAGCGGGCCAAAGCAGTTCTCACAGGCATAGTGGGCGTCCAAGCCATACGTGGCCCCGCACTCCTTGCACTTCAAGCTCTCGATTGACATCCGATCTTCCTTTTCGCCTTGACCTCGAAAAAAACCTCCGCCTGTGGGGCAGAGGTCCGATCGGACATCCCCCACATCTTCCAGGCCTTCAAACGACCTGCTGGACTTGGCACCTCTCCTCGAGCCAATGGCTCGAGGTGGTTGCCGGGGCTTCTGCGGGCCAGTCCCTCCACCCCTCTAGATGTGGCGCTTATGCTGGGTGAACCTTACCAGGGCAAATCTCATCGGTGCGAAATGTGATCCCCGTTTAACCTAGTGCGGTCATGCCCGACGAGACGATGAGCCAAACCGATGCCGAACCTTCCGAAACCGAGGCTGCGACGAGCAGCGCGGCGCGGCGAGCTCATCCCTTCGGTCACGCAGGCTGAGCCGCAGACGCCAAACGTCGAGCAGATCGACTCCTCTGGCCTGCGCTGGGTGAACATCGAGCGCCCGGGGGCCCTCGAGCGTGGCTGGCTGGAGGAGAACTTCGACTTCCACGCCCTCGACCTGGAGGACGTGCTCTCCCGCAATCAGCGGCCGAAGATCGACATCTACGACGACTACCTGTTCATCGTCCTCCACTTCCCTGTCTTCGACCCTGCCGCCGGCCGCCTCGGCACCGGCGAGCTCGACCTCTTCGTCGGGCCCGGCTACATGGTCACGATCCCGAATCAGCCGCTGCAACCGGTCGAGTACCTGTTCGAGCGCTGTCGCAGCAAGGAGGAGCTGCGCGAGCAGCTTTTCTCGCGCGGCTCCGGCTACCTGCTCTACCGCCTCGTCGACGACAGCTTTGACTACTGCTTCCCGATGCTGCGCAAGATCGGCAACAAGCTCGACGCGCTCGAGGACGACATTTTCGAGGGGCGCTCGGAGGAGGTCGTCCGTGACATCTCAAACGCCAAGCAGGAGATCATCAACTTCCGCAAGGTGATCCGCCCGCAGCGACCGGTGTTGCGCGATCTGGAGAAGGTCAAGCAGCGCTACCTCGCCACCGACCTCGATCTCGAGATCTACTTCGACGACATCGTCGACGCCCATGAGCGCATCTGGGACATGCTCGAGAACTACAAGGAGGTGATCGAGGCGCTCGCCGAGACCAACGAGTCGGTGATCTCCCACCGTGTCAACGACATCCTCCGTGTGCTCACCTCGATCAGCGTCATCGTCTTGCCGCTGACCCTTGTCGCAAGCCTCTGGGGAATGAACGTAGGCGTGCCAGGCGAGGGCGAAGCCGCCGCTTTCTGGGCTGTGATCGGCGTAATGGTTGCGATGCTCGTCGGCATGCTCACCTGGTTCCGCAAGCGCGGCTGGCTCTGAATCAAGCGTCGCCTCCTCTGCTCCCGTCGGGGCCCGAAGAATCAGATACGGATAGGCCCCGCCTCCCGCGTCGGGGGGCGACTTGGTCGTAGGATGCGCAGCTCGTGGCCAACTTTCGCATTTGGGCGCCGTGGCGCCTCGCCTACGTGAAGGACGCTTCCAAGGACATCGAGGAGGACTGCATCTTCTGCGCCAAGCCGGCCGCGGGAGAAGATGAGGAGAGCCTGATCGTCCATCGAGGGGAGCGCTGCTTCGTGATCCTCAACCTCTTCCCTTACACCAATGGGCACCTGATGGTGGCCCCTTTCGAGCACATCGGCCGGCTCCAAGACCTGCCCGCCGAGACGGTGGCCGAGATGATGGAGCTGGCACAGCGGGCAATGGGGCGGCTCGAGGAGGTCTATGACCCGCACGGCTACAACGTCGGCTTCAACCAGGGTCGCGTTGCTGGTGCCGGGGTCGAGCACCACATCCATCTCCATGTGGTCCCGAGGTGGGGCGGCGATACGAACTTCATGCCGGTGATCGCCGATACCAAAGTGATGCCCCAAACCCTTCAACAGGGCTACGAAGCCCTGAAGGGCAGCTTTGACTGAGGCACAGCCACTCGCGCCACCCGGCATCTTCAAGGCCTATGACATCCGCGGCCTGTACGGCTCCGAGATGGACGAGACCACCGCGCACGCAGTGGGACGTGCCTTCGCCCGCGTCCTCGGCCGCCTGCGGGACAAGCAGCCAAGCGAGCTGAGAGTGGGGCTTGGCCGGGACATGCGGCTGACAGCGCCCTTGATGGCGGCCGAGCTGCGCGACGGGTTGATCTTTGAGGGGGCCACCGTCCTCGACGCCGGCATGGTCGCCACCGAGATGCTCTACCACCTGGTCGGCTCGCGCGAGCTCGACGGTGGCGCAATGGTCACCGCCTCCCACAACCCGAAGGCCTACACCGGCGTGAAGCTGGTCCGCGAGGGCGCGCTGGCCCTCTCCGGCGACGCCGGCATCGGCGACATCCAGCGAGAGATCGAAGCCGGCCTCGGCCACGCCCCCGGCGGCGGCTCCTTCGAAGAGGTCGACGTCTGGGGCGAATACCGCGCCCATGCGCTCACCTTCATCGACCCCACCAAGATAGGACCCATGAAAGTCGTCGTTGACGGCGGCAATGGGATGGCGGGGCCTATGGTCGGCCCAATCCTTCGCAAGCTGGACCTCGACCTCAAGGAGATGTACTTCGAGCCCAACGGCGAGTTCCCAGACCACGAACCGAACCCGCTGCTGGAGGAGAACCGGCAGCTCATCGTCGAGCGGGTGCGCTCCACAGGCGCCGACCTCGGGATTGCTTGGGACGGCGACGCCGATCGCTGCTTCTTCATCGACGGAGAGGGCGAGTTCTGCGACGGCGATTTCATCTGCGCCCTACTTGCCCGCTCGGCGCTCGCGGCCAACCCGGGCGCGATGATCCTCTACGACCCACGCTCCAGCCGCGCCGTCCCCGACCTGATCGCGGCCGAGGAAGGCCGCTCAGAGCTTTCCCGTGTGGGGCATGCCTTCTTCAAGGCGAGGATGCGAGAGGAGGGTGCGGTCTTCGGCGGCGAGGTGTCCGGGCACTACTACTTCCGTGACTTCTGGAATGCCGACTCGGGGACGATCCCGGCTTTGCTGATGCTCGAACTGCTCTCGACTGAAGGGCGCTCCTTGGCCGAGCTGATGGCTGGCTTCCGCTCTCGCTACTTCATCTCCGGCGAGATTAATTCCGAGGTCGCCGACCCGGAGGCGAAGCTCGAGGAGATCGTCGAGCGCTTCGGCGGGGGCGCTGAAATAGGCCGGCTCGACGGCATCTCGGTCGACTTCCCCGAGTGGCACTTCAACGTCCGCCCCTCGAATACCGAGCCGCTGTTGCGCCTCAACCTCGAGTCGCTCGTCTCCCGCGCCGACATGGAGGCGAAACGGGACGAGGTCCTGGGGTTAATCCGGGCGTGAGCGAACTGACTCCCGAGGGGGCGCTCGAGCAGGCCGCCCTGGCCGGAATCCACCGTCTCCGCATCCCAACCCCCTTCGCGGTGGGCAGGGTCAACTGCTACCTGCTCGAGGACGAGCCGTTGACCCTGGTAGATACCGGCCCCAACTCGGGCAAGGCACTCGACGAACTGCAGAGCAAGCTGGGCGAGCGCGGCCACTCGATCGACGACCTCGAGCTTGTGATCGTCACCCACCAGCACATCGACCACCTCGGCCTGGTCGAGATCATCGTCGAGCACTCCGGAGCCGACGTCGCGGCAATCGGCGCTGCGGCACAGCGGCTGGCCAACTTCGACGAGGACGCCGAGGCCGACGACCGCTTCGCGGTCGAGTTGATGCTGCGAAGCGGCATCCCCGAGGAGGTCACCGCGGCACTGCAGAGCGTCTCCCGCAGCTTTCGCAGTTGGGGCTCTCACGTCGGGGTGAGCAGGCCATTGGACGACGGCGAGGAGATCGCGTTCCGCGATCGCACCCTCCAGGCCTTTCACCGGCCTGGGCACAGTCCCTCCGACACCGTCTTCTGGGACGCCGATCGCCGCATCCTGATCGCTGCCGATCACCTGATCGCCCACATCTCTTCCAACCCCCTGATCACACCACCGCTGGACGGCTCAACCGAGCGCACGCAGGCGCTCGTCACCTACATCGAGTCGATGCGCAAGACGCGGGAGATGCCAGCCGAGATCGTCCTCTCGGGCCACGGCGATCCGATCACCAACCACGTAGAGCTAATCGACGATCGCCTCGCCAAGCACGATCGTCGCAAGGAGAAGATCTTCAAGTTGATCGCGGAAGAACCGCGCACCGGCTATGAGTTGGCCCAGGCCCTCTGGGGCAATGTCGCGGTGACCCAGGCCTTCCTGACCCTCTCGGAGGTCATCGGGCACGCCGACCTGCTTGTCAACGAGGGGCGAATCCGCGAAGACGACGACGGGGAGGTGATCCGCTATGAGACGACCGGGTAAGCGAACCGGGAAGAAGCGGATGCTGATCATCGTCAACCCCTACGCGACGACGGTTTCCAACCGGCTGAAGAATCTGGTGGTCTATGCGCTTCAGGGGCGCTTTGAGGTCGAGACCGTTGCCACCGAGGCCCAAAACCATGCAACGGAGATCGGCCGGGAGGTGCAGGATCACGGCTACGACGTGGTCGTCGCCTTCGGCGGCGACGGCACGCTCAATGAGGTGGCCAACGGCCTAGCCGGCACAGACGTGCCCGTCTCGATGCTGCCGGGTGGATCCACCAACGTCGTCTGCCGCACCCTCGGCATCCCCAACGACGTCGTCGACGCAACCGAGCACCTGCTTGCCCTGGCGGACGACTGGAAGCCCCGCAAGATCGACCTGGGCCGGGTCGACAGCCGCTATTTCGTCTTCTCCTGTGGAGTCGGCATCGATGCGACCGTGGTGAAACGAGTCGATGCCCACCCTCGGCTGAAGTCCCGGGCTGGCCCCTATTACTACAGCTGGGCGGCGATCTCTGCCTTCTACCGCAGCTACATGCTCAACCCGGTCAGGCTGCGTGTCGACGTGAACGGCAAGGGCATCGAGGGAGTAACCGCGCTGGCCCAAAACTCAGACCCGTTTACCTATTTCGCCAGTCGCCCGGTGCGCGTCTGCGAAGGAGTGGGGATCGACGACGGAACTCTCTCGCTTGGAGTGCTGAAGCGGGCAGCCGTGCGCGATATGCCGACCTTGATCCCTCGTCTATTCAGTGAGAAGCGCGCGGCTGGGCAGCATCGTCAGATCGAGCACATCGAAGACGTCACCGAAGCCACCATCGAGTCGATCTCCCAGACCAAGGATGGAGTCGCCCGCCCTTTCCCCGTTCAGGTCGACGGTGACTACATCGGCGAGAGGACTGCTCTGAGCATGGGCGTCACCGCCGAGGCCCTCACCGTCATCGCCTAATCATCGACCCCACCCCCCGGTGGAGAGAGAAGCCCGTCCGCCCTCCAGTCGAATTGATGGCGCACGGCCTTCGGCCTTAGCGCCGAAACTACTGCGCGGCGACGCCGCGCTCCTCATTAGTCGCACGCGCCGTAGGCGCGAGCGACCTCAATTCCCGGGGCGGGGGTGCCGGCGTCCCTCTTAGGGATCGACTATTGGGACGGCGTGATGCGGTAGGCGTCAAAGACGGATTCGACGTTGCGCAGGCGGGAGATGCACTGCTTCAGCTGCTCGGTGTCGCCGACTTCGACGACGAAGCGGTTGGTGACCATCGGCTGCCTCGTCATGCAGCTCGCGCCGATGATGTTGATGCCCGCCTCCGAGAAGGTGCGCGACAGGTCCTCGAGCAGGCGCGTGCGGTCATAGGCGTCAACCTGCAGCTCGACGCGATAGGAGGCCTTGTTCTCGCCGTCCCAGCTGACGTCGACGAACCGTTCCGGCGCCTTTTTCAGCGCTTTCACGTTCTTGCAGTCGGTGCGGTGGATCGTGATGCCGCGACCGAGCGAAACGTAGCCGGCAATCTCGTCCCCGGGCACGGGGCGGCAGCACTTGGCGAGGCGCACGGCGACGTTCTCGGCACCGGTGACGCTGATCCCGTAGTTAGAGGCCTCCTTGGTCCGCCGCGCCTTGTCCTCGCGGGCGCCCGTGAACCCGAGCGGCTCGTCCTCTTCGACCGCCTCACCGGCCTTCAGCCGCTGCATCAGCTTGTTAGCGACCGCCCCACTCGAGATCTTGCCCTGGCCGAGGGCGATGTAGAACTCGGTCGCTTTGCGGAAGCCCATCTCCCGGATCACGTCCGCGAGCAACGGCGACATCGCCAGCTTCTGCATCGGCAGCCCCCGCTTGCGCAGGGCGTCCTCGAGGCCTTCGCGACCGTCCCGCTCCGCGTCCTCTCGTCGCTCCTGTTTGAAGAAGGCACGGATCTTGTTCCGGGCCCTGCTGGTCCGCACCAGGTTGAGCCAATCGCGGGAGGGGCCGCGCTTCTGTTTAGCCGTCAGGACCTCGATGATGTCCCCCGAGCGCAGCTGGTAGTGCAGTGGAACGATGTTGCCATTGACCTTCGCCCCGACGCAGCGATGGCCGACGTCGGTATGGACCGCGTAGGCGAAATCCAGTGGGGTCGAGCCGGCGGAGAGGTTTTTCACCTCGCCCTTCGGGGTGAAGACGAAGACCTCGTCCTCGAACAGGTCGACCTTCAAGGACTCCAGAAACTCGGTCGGGTCCTGCTCACCCTCGGCCTCGACGAGATGGCGCAGCCAGGTCATCTTCTCTCGCTGAGGGTCGCCGGCGCCTCCCTCTTTGTAGGCGACGTGCGCGGCGACGCCGTACTCGGCGAGGTTGTGCATCTCGATGGTGCGGATCTGGATCTCCAGCGGTTTGCCTTCGGGCCCGATCACGGTCGTATGCAGCGCCTGGTACATGTTGGCCTTCGGCATCGCGACGAAGTCCTTGAAGCGCCCCGGCAGCGGCTTCCAGAGCGAGTGGATGACGCCGATCGTCCCGTAGCAGTCCTTGACCGAGCCGACGATTACCCGCATCGCGGTCAGGTCGAAAATCTCGTTGAACTCCCGGCCCTTCTTGGTCATCTTCGTGTAGATCGAGTAGAAGTGCTTGGCGCGGCCTGAGATCTCAGCTTCGACCCCAACCTTCTGCAGCTCCTCGTTGAGGAAACTCCCCGCCTCGTTGACATAGACCTCGCGCTCGTCGCGCTGTTGGGCAACGAGCTGCTTGATCTCCTTGTACTTGCGCGGGTGCAGGGTCGCGAAGGCGAGGTCCTCCAGCTCCCACTTGATCGCGTGGATACCGAGGCGATGCGCAAGCGGCGCGTAGATTTCGAGCGTCTCCCGGGACTTGGACATCTGCTTCTGCTTGGGCAGGGCGCCGAGGGTGCGCATGTTGTGGAGACGGTCGGCCAGCTTGATCAGGATGACCCTGACATCGGTGGCCATCGCCACCATCATCTTGCGGTAGTTCTCGGCCTGTCGCTCGTCACGGCTCTCGAAAGTCATGCCGGTCAGCTTGGTGACGCCATCGACGAGCGTGGCGATCTCCTCGCCGAATTCCGCGCGGACCTCCTCGAGGCTGGCGCTCGTGTCCTCGACGGTGTCATGCAGGAGGGCTGCGCAGAGCGTCGCGGTGTCGAGCCTCATTCCCGCGCAGATCTGTGCGACGCCCACCGGATGGGTGATGAACTCATCGCCAGAGCGGCGCAGTTGGTCAGCGTGACGATCGCACGCAAACTCGAAGGCACGGGCGACCGCCTCTCGATCGATCGGTATGACCGACCCCGCCTCGTGGCCGTCGCCGTTGCGGCCTTTGCCGGCCTCGACATCGAACTCCTCGACCACGGAGAAGACGTCCGCCAGCAGCTCCTTGCGCTCTAGGGTTGTTTGCGTCGATCGAGGAATTGCAGACTCTCCTGATAGCGGGCGGTGTAGGCAAGGAACGCCTCGGAGCGCTCCAGATCGGCCTCCCCTGAGGATACGACCCCCACCCGGCCGGTACCGCTATCCGGTGAGCCTTGGACGATCCCAAGCTCATCGAGAACCCGGAAGCAGCGCGCAGCGCTCTCGGGGCTGCGCCGATGCTGCCCGCTGTCGCGAAGCGCCGCCAGCAGGCTTGCTCCGCTGACCTCACCCGCATCCCGGAGGTCTTTGAAAACATCAGTCAATTGCCTGCGCTGGGCAAATTCGTCCTCCAGGACCGAGATTGCGAACGGAATCTCGGCTTTGCCCCAAACCTCGTGCAGGTAGCCAGGGTGCACCTCCTCCTCACTCCAATTGCCGCGAGGGCGCGTGGCCAACCGCTCGGCGGAGGCGGAGAACGGCACATCGACCAAGACAACGTGCTCGAAGTCGCCAGCAAGGCTGGGCGCCGCGTCGAGCGCGGCGTAGTCGACTAACGTAAGCCCGGCATGCGGTCCTAGTGCCGCGACTGCCTCTCTCCCGCAACTCCGACACGCTATGGGGGCGGAGCCGCCGTTGAACCGAGCCAGGCCGATTGACCCATTGGCAAGAGCGGCTCGACGAGAAGCATCGGCACAAACGACGAGCACGCCAGCCCCGCTGGAGACCAGCTCGGCGATCACAGCGGCCGCGGAAGCCTCATGAGGAACGATCTCGCGCTCGACGGGGATGATTTCCTCCATGGCATCCGTCGGGTCGAGGCTCTGAGCCCTCTCCCGTTCAAAACGCTCCCACCACTCGCCCTCCGAGCACTCGCAGGTATGCAGTGAGGCCGACTCCTCGCCAGGCGCCTCGAGCGGATACAGCTCACCCAGCACGACCCGCGGCTCGACCGAGCCGTTCCAGCGATTGACCTCGAGCCGAACAGCCGCATCGACCTGATCCTCTTCCCCCACCCCGAGCGTCGAGCGGCCAAACGCAACCGCAAGCGACCGGTGAGAGCCGCTGTGAAGGTTGAAGCGAGCATGTTTGCCCTCTTTTCCCATCGTCCGCACGTCGGCAACGCGAGCGGACGGCACAAGCAGCTTGACACCGGGGTTACCCATCCCAAAGGGTCCTACCTGTTCAAGCTCCTCGGCAAGGCCAAGCGCCAAGCCGGGGCCACCAACCATTGCGTCGATGCGCTCGATGCGCTTCAAGTCATCTTGGGAGAGGACTTCGGTTGCATGCGCAACGAAGGCCTCTCGGAAAGCCTCCAAGCTCTCGACTTCGAGCTCCAAGCCCGCCGCGGCCCGGTGCCCCCCGAAGCGGACAAGATGCTCCGAGCATGCTTCCAGCCCGCCCAGCAGGTCGAACCCAGGAATGCTGCGCCCAGAGCCTCGTCCGCTGCCGTTCTCGTCGAGCGAGATAACGATCACCGGCCGGTAGTGGTGCTTGGCGAGGCGAGAGGCGGTGATGCCGATCACGCCGGGATGCCAGTCTCGTCCCGCCAGGACTAGCGCCGGCGCCTCACGCAGCTCCTCGGAGAGTTTGCGTCGAGCCGTTTCCGCTGCCGAGCTCACCCGCCTCTCGATCACCTGCCGCTCGCTGTTAGCCCGCCCCAGCTCCTTGGCAATCTCAGCGGCTCGGGTGTCGTCGGACGTCAGGAAAAGCTCTACGCCGGCATCGGCGCGATAGAGGCGCCCGGCGGCATTGATCCGCGGCCCCAGTCGGAAGCCCAGGTCCCCCTCGTCGAGCCTTGCCAAATCGCAGCTCGCTGCCTTGAGCAGCGCGCGAAGGCCTGGCCGGCGCGCGCGTCGCATCACCTCGATCCCGCGACGCACCAGTGAGCGGTTCTCGCCGATCAGAGGAACGACATCAGCGACAGTTGCAAGCGCCACCAAGTCGAGATCGGCGTCGGAGGTCTCGGGGGTGGGATCCCCGGGCTCGCGTTCGCGAGGAGTTCCCGGGGACCCCACCCCCGACGCCTCCCGAAGCGCGCAGCTGAGCTTCCAGGCGACGGCGGTGCCGCAGAGGTGCTCGAAGGGATAGCCATCCAGGCTTGGGTGAAGGATCAGGCAGTCGGGTAGGGACGCGCCGGGCTGGTGGTGGTCGGTGACGATCACGTCCATGCCAAGCGAGCGCGCGAGAGCGACCTCTCGGGTCGCAGTGATTCCGCAATCGACCGTGACAATCAGCGACGTCTCGCGCTCCGCCAAGCGCCTGATGTTGTCCTCACCAAGGCCATAGCCATCGCCGATTCGATTGGGAATCAGCCAGTCGCAGTCCACACCCAGGTCACGAAGCGCACTGACCAGGATCGTCGTGGCGCAGACACCGTCGACGTCGAAGTCGCCGTGGATGACGATCCGCTCGCGTGCCTCGACCGCGGCGAGCAGGCGCTCCACGATTGGCCCCATCGATTTGAAGGCAGTGGGTGGATGCGACTCGTCTGCATTGAGGAATGAGCGAGCAGCCTCGAGCGTTCGGTAGCCCCGGCGAACAAGGGTGACCGCCACCGGCTCGCTCAGCCCCAGGCCCTCGACTAAGGCCCTGGCCTCACGGTAGGAGTATGGATCCGCCTTGTAGGCGTTGATTGTCTCCACAGCCCAACCAGGCTAGGAAGAGCCCAGGACGGATTGAGCGGCGGACCGGAGGTGCCCGTGGAGGGCGGCCTGGCCCTCAGGTGCTCTGTTCGCTGCGAACGCCGATCGCCCAGACGACCGCCAAACCCATCGCCACCCCGGGGATCGCGATCAGCGCCGTGCCTACGTCTGTGGTCCCAAGCCCGCGTCCCGATATCAACTCGACGATCCCGCCAAACACCACGGCACCGGTGACCGAGCCGATGAACGCCCCGACTATCCCCTGCCAGAAACGGTCTGGAAGAAAGATCGTGAAGTGCCAGAGGGCAATGCCCATCGTGAACCAAACGACAAGCGCCATCAGCCGATCACCCCCCTAGCTGCAGCGTGCGGGATCCTGAAGACGATCATCTGCTCCTCCCGTGTTTGCGGCGCTGGCGGCGCTCCCGGCGTCGCGCAGTCTTCTCTTGCCTCTCGACTGCCGCTGGGTCTGATGAGCCCGGCGGACTGTCGAGGACCGTGGGGCCCGCTCCGTCACTTCCATCTGGGTCGGCGGTCGCGACGGCCCCTGGGCTTGGGCGAGCGTCGAGCTGGGGCTCCGCTGCTTCTGCCGATTGATCGTCGATTTCCGGATCGTCAGCCAACCTCGCCACCTCGGTTTCGCTTGCGAACGCCGGCACCGTGCCGTCCGCCGCGGCGATCCGGCGGCGGCGCTCCACATAGCCGGGCTCGCGTTCCTTCCATGCGGTCAGCACCGGCGATGCGATGAAGATCGACGAGTAGGTACCCGAGAAGATCCCGACCATCATCGCGAAGGCGAAATCCTGCAGGGTGGTACCACCAAAGATCAGCAGGACCGTGACTAGGAAGACCGAGGAGAGCCCGGTTATCAGTGAACGGGTCAGCACCTCGCTCATCGAGCGATTGACGATCTGCGAGAAAGCCGCTCGCGGCATCCGCGGCACGTTCTCACGTATTCGGTCGAAGACGATCACCGTGTCGTAGAGCGAATAGCCAAGGATGGTTAGGAACGCTGCCACCGTGCCGCTGGTCACTTCGCGATCGGCCAGCGAGTAGACGCCCGCTGTGATCAGGATGTCGTGGGCCACCGCGATCAACACCGGCACCGCATACTTCGCTTCGAAGCGGAACGCAACGTAAGCGGAAATCAGCAGCAACGAAAAGATGATCGCGTACATAGCGCTGCGTGCTATCTGCTCGCCGAAAGTCGGCCCGATGCTGGTGTTTTCGAAGCTCCCTGGCTGAATGCCGAACTCCGACTGCAACTCGCTTCGTGCTTTCTCCACTCCCCCGGGCTGCAGCTCCTTGGTTTGAATCTGAAAGCCGGTCCCGAACTGATCGTTCTCGGTTTCCTGGATCTCAGCCTCGCCGAGGCCCTGTGTCTCGAGCGTCGCCCTCACGTCTTCGACGGTCGCGCTGCGCTCTGGGGCGAAATTGATCCGGGTCCCCGACTCGAAGTCGATGCCCAAGTTCAACTGGTTGGCGGCCAGCGACAGGGCTCCAACGACGAGGATGGCCCCCGAGAGCGAGAAGAACCAGCGGCTGGCTCCGATGAAGTTGAAGTGCCACCTGACCTTGGACTCCCCCGCCCCCATAAGGCGCGGCGAGCCCAGCAATCTGCGCCCGAAAATGCCCAGGAGCGCCTGGGTGAAGACGACCGCCGTGAACAGGGAGACGATCGTGCCGACGCCGAGTACGAACGCAAACCCCTTGACTCCGGCTGTCGCCAGCACGAAGAGGATGAACGCCGTCAGCAGGGTGATGACGTTCGCGTCGATGATCGTGCCGATACCGCGGCGGTATCCGACCCGAATCGAGGCGGCAAGGCCCCGGCCGGCGCGCACCTCCTCTTTGATCCGCTCGAAGATGACGATGTTCGAGTCGGCTGCGACACCGATCGTCAGGATCAACCCGGCGATCCCCGGCAGGGTCATCGTGATCGGGATCAGCTTGATGAGCGCGAAGAAGACCACGGCGTAGACCGCCAACCCGAGCGCCGCCACCACCCCGAGCATGCGGTAGTAGGCGATCAGGAAGATGAGCACGAAGAGCAGTCCGATCAGGCCAGCCTTCAATCCCTGGTCGAGGGCCTGCTGGCCAAGCGTTGCCGAGACTTGGGTCTGGCTGATCAGCTTCAGGTTGACCGGGAGGGCACCGATCTGAAGGAAGGTCGCAATGTCCTGCGCCTCCTGAATGTCGGCGAAGCCACCGGAGATCTGCGCCCCGGTTCGGCCATCGATCCCATCGGGGTTTTCACTGAAATCGATGAACGGACGGGTCTTGATCTCATTGTCGAGGATGACCGCGAAGTGCCCCGAGAGTTCTTGGGAGTTGGCCCCAGCCGCCGGGCCGATTGCCCGCGACTGGCCACGCTGGGCAATGGTCCTCGTGACTTCCTGGAAGGCCTGCTGACCCTCATCGGTGAAGTTGAAGGTGACGTTGGGTTCGTTGGTGAATTCGCTGAATTCCTGCTTTGGATCGGTGATGTCGGTGCCGGAGAGCGCCGGGTTGTCCTTGATGGCGTACCAGCCCGGCTCGGCGTCCTCGAGAACCGCCCCATCGCTGTTATAGGGAAGTTCGGAGGCGACGATCGTCCCGGGCGGCACCGTTACCACGACCCCGCCATGGGCTCGTTTTTTGCCGGTGGCCGTGATGAAGAGGTCTTTTTTGGAGAACTCGGGACCGGCGATCAGATCGTGCTCTTTGCTGGCCGTGAACAGGTAGTAACGAGGCTTGTTGGTCGAGCAGTCGGTGCACTCCGGAGTCGGAGTCTGCTCTGTGGCCAATTGCACAGCCGCATAGGCAGAAGGGAAAGCGCCCGCACCGATCAGCTGTTTGTTTTCGGCCTGGGCCGGATTGCGCCCGGCCTCATCCCATTCCTTTTCCGCGGCTTTCAAGGCCTCGGGGTCGGGAATCGGGTCTCCCCCTATGGCGAACTCCCGACCGATCAGATTCGGTTCCCAGTCATAGAAATGGAGCTGCGCGGTCGTACCAACCTGATCGATTGCTCGCTGGGCGTCGGTTACGTCCGGAAGGCTGACCGCTATCCCACTGGTGCCGAGGCGGGATACCTCGGGCTCGGCGACACCGAGCCTGTCGACCCGCTCGCGGATGATTTCGATCGACTGGTCGATGTCCGTATCGCTGACTTCTTGCGACTCCCCGGTCGCGGTGGCCTGATACACGAGTTCAACCCCGCCCTTCAGGTCCAGCCCGAGCCTGGTCGGCTTGCTGGCGATCACCAGCAGCGAAACAGCGATCAAGCAGAGGACAAAGAGCAGTACGAAGAGATTGCCGCGGCGTCTCACTTTTCCTTAGGCCTCCGGCGTTAAGACGAGCAACAGCCCACCATCGTCGTCATAGGCGGGGAAAACGTCTGCGACTGCTTCGGCCGGGATATCTCCCTCCGCGTTCACGGCAACGCGTTTGCCCAGCGAACGAACCCCCCACTCGAGCGAGGTCTCGATCGGATTCGCGACTCCGTCGCCACCCTTGTCAGCGGCTTCGCCTCCATCCCCCGCTTTGATCCACTGCAGCCCCAGCACTTCCTGCACCGGCCGCCCGATGACGTCCTCATCCGTCAACCCCGTCAGCTCGAAGCTTCCCCGACCGGCATCGATCACCCGCGCCTCCCGATCGCACACGAAGAAGGCCGCGTTGGGCGCCGGGTAGTAGTCGTCGAGCAGCTCAAAGACGAACCCGAAGCCGCACTTAGAGCAGCCCCTCGGACGAGTGCTGAATCCCGCTGTGCGATCGGCACTCATCTCCCTGTTACCGCAATTGGAGCAGATGAAGAATGGCATTCCCCCGACAGGCTACTCAGAACAGGCTCCGTGCTCCTTCGGGCATGGGGATCCCCAGGTGCTCGTAAGCTCGAGGGGTGAGCACTCGACCGCGTGGCGTCCGCTGCAACAGGCCCTGTTGCAGCAGGTAGGGCTCAAGGACGTCCTCGATTGTGTCCTGCTCCTCGCCAATTGCGATCGCCAGAGTCGAAAGGCCGACCGGGCCACCCGCGAACTTGGTGGCCAGCGCATCCAGCAGGTTGCGGTCGCTGCGATCGAGCCCGCCGCCATCGACCTCGAGCATCTCGAGACCGGCAGCCGCGACCTCGGCGCTGACTACGCCCGTGCCCTTCACCTGAGCGAAGTCGCGCACCCTCTTCAGGAGACGATTCGCCACCCGTGGAGTGCCACGGGAACGCTCGGCGATCGCCCTAGCCCCCTCTGCGTCAACCTCCACGCCGAGAATGCCGGCCGAGCGGCTGACGATCTCAGTCAAGTGCTTGGGGTCGTAGTGCTCCAGCCGATGGCACACGCCAAAGCGGTCGCGAAGCGGCGTCGTGAGAAGGCCGGCACGAGTGGTTGCTCCCACCAGGGTGAACGGAGGCAACGGAAGCGTGACGGTACGCGCCCCGGCGCCTTGACCCAACACCACCGGAAGCTCACCGTCCTCCATCGCCGGGTAAAGAGTCTCCTCTACGGCCCGGCCAAGTCGATGGATCTCGTCGATGAAGAAGACGCTGCCGGGCTCCAGGGCGGTCAGGAAAGAAGCGACGTCAGCCTTGCGCTCGAGCACGGGGCCCGCGGTTTGGACAAGCGGAACTTCCATCTCGTCGGCGACGATGTGGGCAAGCGAGGTCTTGCCGAGGCCAGGCGGACCGGCGAGTAGGACGTGGTCGAGCGGCTCACCACGCCGGCGCGCCGCCTCGATGAAGATCGACAGCTGCTCGGTGACCTGTTCCTGATTGACGAAATCCGAAAGGCTCGGGGGCCGCAGCGAACGGTCGAGCTCCTCGTCAGGAGTATCGGCCATCGCATCGTGAACGCGGACCTCGGCATCAACCGGAACGGGATCGCCATCGATCCCCGGCGTACGAATGCGGCCACCGCCGATCTCGGGCGAGTCGGGGCTCATGCCGCCTTGCCGGTCCCCGCCTTGCGCAAGGCAGTGGCGATCAGCTCCTCCGCGCTGACGGCATCGATGCCGTCCAGCAACTGCTCGGCCTCCAGCGGTGGGTAGCCGAGGTTGACCAGGCCGTCGCGGGCCATCGCACGGGCATCGCCGTCGCTCTCGATCGATGCCGCGATCTCCCCCTCGAGCGACCCGGCGACCTTCTCGCGGAGCTCGACGATGATCCGCTCGGCGGTTCGTTTGCCGATCCCAGGCACAGCCTGAAAGCGTTTCGCGTCGCCGGCGGCGATCGCCTTCGTCAGCTCACGCACCGGGCCGCCCGAAAGCGCAGCGATCGCAACCTTGGGGCCAATCCCACTGACTGAGATCAACTCACAGAAGAGGTCTCGCTCCTCCTCAGAGGCAAAGCCATAGAGGGAGAGTGAGTCCTCGCGGGCGATGAGCTCCGCATGCAGGAACGCCTCGCTTCCGGCAGCCGGGACGACCTTCAGGGTTTCGGCCGAAACGGCCAGCCGATAGCCAACTCCGGCCGCGTCGATCACGACGCAATCCGGGCGCCGCACCATCACCTCGCCTCGGACCGCGGCAATCATCCCGTCAGCCCGCTCCCAGCGGCCGCGGTCTCGGCGAGCTGAGCCGCGGCGCGATGACCGCTGCCGCCCCCATGGCAAATCGCGACCGCCAATGCGTCCGCCGCATGGTCGGGCGTAGGTGGCTCAGGCAGCCCAAGCAGCGTGCCCACCATTCGCTGGACCTGCTTCTTGCCGGCGGCGCCGGAGCCGCAAACAGCCATCTTGATCGCCTGAGGCGTGTAGGCAAAGCACGGCACCTCACGTTCGGCCGCCGCAAGCATCGCGACCCCGCTCGCCTGCCCCACAGCCATCGCAGAGCGGACGTTCTTGCCGAAGTAGACGTCCTCGAGCGCCATCGCCTTTGGCTCGTGCCAGGCAATCAGCTCCGCAAGCGCTTGATGAATCTTTCGCAGACGCCGCTCCAGCGGCAGATCCGCAGCGGTACTGACCACACCTCCGTCGAGGGCGGCCATCCGGCTGCCCTCCACCCGAACAATCCCAAAGCCAAGATTTGCGGCACCTGGATCGATGCCCATCACAACCTGCATGAAGCTTGATTCTGGGAGGCGCCCCGGATGCCTTCACCGTGCACTCCCTATTGCCGGGTTTGCGCCCACGATTCTCGGCACCCTGGCACCGTTTGCCATCCTATGGGGCGCGATGCGTCCCCAAACCGCCACGCACCCACACGGCTCCGGCGTGCTCCGCGGTATCGCTGCGAGCCTGGTCTTCGTCGCAATGTTGATTGCCGCGCTGTCGCTGTGGACGACGATCCCACTGAGCTGGATCTACATCGGCTCCAAGGTCTCTGAAACCCAGTTCCCCAGCAATGGGCCCTATGCGGTGGTCGCAGTCGGGATCATCGTCACGATCCTGCTCGACGCGTGGTTGATCGGCCGCCTCAACGCCCTCTACATGCGGATTACCGGCACCAACCGCTTGACCCCGATGCGACCTAACTGGCTGAAGAGCATGCGCGATACAGCGCCGGCCGAGGCCGGTACGACCACCGTCGTAGAGGCGGTACTGGTGGGCTCAGTGCTCCTTGCGATGGTCGTGTTCGTGGCCTGGTTCTTCCTACTGGCCGGCTCCCCCATCCCAAATCAATAGCCAGCTCAACCGCAAAGGGCTTTCGCGGCGGGTGGCGCGTAGAACCGAATTAGCGAGCGTCACGATCTAATTCTTCGCGAGCGGCACCGATATGGCGCGCTGCCGCCAACCCCGGACGAATCCGGGCAAGCCCGGATCACCGTTCGCTTCGCTCACTGGGAGGAGATGGCGGAATTAGACGATGAATTTGCCGTCGACCTGGAAATCGGTGCCATCGACGACGATCTTGCCCCCGAGGCGGAGATCGCAGACCAAGTCGGTGTGAACGGCCGACTCGTTGGTGCCGCCGGACTCCGGGTAGCTGGCGCCAACGGCCATGTGCACTGTGCCGCCGATCTTCTCGTCGAGCAGCACCTCGCGCGTGCCCCGGTCAATCGCGTAGTTGGTGCCGATCCCCAGCTCGCCGAGGCGACGCGCGCCATCGTCGGTGTCGAGGAGCTTGATCAGAAACTCCTCTCCCCGCTCGGCGCTGGCATCGACCACCTTGCCTGAGTCAAAGCGCAACCGTACGCCGGAGACCTCGCGACCACCGATAGTGGCCGGCAAGTGAAAGGTCACCTCACCCTGTACCGAGTCCTCGACCGGGCCGGTGAAGAACTCTCCGTCAGGCATGTTGTGCTCTCCATCGCACGGGATGAACTTGCGCCCGGCGATCCCAAGGGTGATGTCAGTTCCCGGGGCGATAACGCGCACCTCCTCATGGCCTTCGATCCACTCGGCGAGCCGGTGGGTCTCGGCGGAGGCCAGTTTCCAGGCAGACAGCGGATCACCGTCGTCAGCAAGGCATGCGCCGAAGTAGAAGTCCTCATATTCGGAGAGGCTCATCTCCGCCTCCGAGGCATATGCATTTGTGGGAAAGAGCGTGTAGCACCAGCGATAGGAGCCTTCTGCGCTGCGCTTCATCGCCCGCGCCATCAGCTCCCCCGTCGCCGCCTGGCGCAGGGTCTGGCGCTCGGGCGCAATCCCAGAAAGCTCGCGAGTGTTGACGGACGCTCCAACCGCGATGCGGGCGTCGACGTTGTCGACCATCCATTCCGCAACCGGCGAGATCCACTCCAGCTGGGCATCGGAGGAGTGCTTGTAGAACATGGCGGCCTGACCGGCGAGAGAGACGTTGACGATCGGGTTGCCCCCTGCCTTCAGGACCTCCTCGTAGATCGCCATCATCAGCGGCTCGGCGGCGCTCTCGCCCTCGATAGCGACGGTCTCCCCCTCTTTGACCTTGGTCGAATAGCCGACCAGGATCTTCGCCAGGCGCTCTGTTCTCGGGTCTCTCAATGCTCTGCCTCCTCGTGGGCCCGCTCGCGAGACCCGGTTGTCATTGCCATGAAAAGGGCATGCAGGCGCGAGTCGTCACCCAGCTCCGGGTGGAAGGCGCAGACGAGCACGTTGCCATCGCGCGCCGCCACTGGGTGGCCTCCGTAGGAGGCGAGAACCTCGACGTTGGCGCCGTGACGCTTGATCCATGGAGCTCGGATAAAGACCGCGCGTAGCGGCTCATCGCCGATCCCCTTGATCCCGAGATCGACCTCGAAGCTCTGCAGCTGCGTGCCAAACGCGTTGCGCTTCGCCGTGATGTCGGCCATCTCGAGGTGAGCGTCGTCACAGACGATCATTCCGGCGCAGGTGCCGAAGATCGGCCGGCCGGCTTCGTGATGCGCGTGGATCGCGGGCCCCAGCCCCGCCGACTCGATGCCCATCGAAATGGCGGTGCTCTCCCCCCCCGGAATCACCAGGCCATCCAGCTCATCCGCATCCGCCGGCACACGGACCTCAGAAACGGCTGCGCCCAGTCCGACCAGCATCCGCACATGGGCTTCGAATCCACCCTGAATCGCGAGTACGCCGATCTGCAGCTCAGGCACCACGATCCTGCAGAAGCGCGTCTGCGGCGGCAAGCTCGGCGATCTCGAGCCCGGGCATCGCATCGCCGAGTCCTACCGATGCGGCGGCAACCCGCTCGGGGTCGTTGAAATGGGTCGTCGCCTCGACGATCGCGCGGGCGCGCCGCTCGGGGTCGGAGCTCTTGAAGATCCCTGAGCCGACGAAATTACCCTCGGCCCCCAGCTGCATCATCAGCGCCGCATCGGCCGGCGTCGCAATGCCCCCGGCGCAGAACAGCGGCACCGGAAGCTGCCCCGAGGTCGAGACCTCGCGGACTACCTCGAGGGGTGCCTGATGCTCCTTGGCCGCGCCCGCGAGCTCCTCGGGACGCAACTGCGCAAGGCGCGCAATGCCCGCTTTGATCTCCCGCATATGCCTTACCGCCTCCACGACGTTGCCGGTACCGGCCTCGCCCTTGGAGCGAATCATCGCCGCCCCCTCGCCAATCCTTCGCAGTGCCTCGCCCAGATTGGTCGCACCGCAAACGAATGGGACCTCGAATGCGAACTTGTCGATGTGGTTCTGCTCATCGGCCGGAGTCAGCACCTCAGACTCGTCGATGTAATCGACCTCGAGGGCTTCCAGAACCTGAGCCTCGGCGAAGTGACCGATCCGAGCCTTGGCCATCACCGGAATCGTTACAGCCTCCTGGATGCCCTTGATCATCGAGGGATCGGACATTCGTGCCACCCCGCCGTCCCTGCGGATGTCGGCGGGAACGCGCTCGAGAGCCATCACCGCGCAAGCACCAGCCGCTTCGGCCACGCGTGCCTGGTCGGGGGTGACCACGTCCATGATCACCCCGCCCTTCAGCATCTCCGCGAGACCGGTCTTGACCCGGAATGTCGCCCTCTCTGCCATCGCCCCCATCTTACGTGCCGGGCGGCACACGAAGTCTGCGGGCTGATCCGGCGGGTGGCGTCGTAGGGATATCGCTCCCGAGGACGCTTTAGCTACCGCAGGGGGCGGTATCCCTACGGCGACAGGACCCGCCGGTGAACCGCCCTACTTCAGTTTGAAGGCTCGGATGCGGTCCTTGTGGGCCGCTTCATCGCGAGCGTAGAGCCCGTATGCAAGGGCTTGGACCAGCGCCATCAGTGCCGTGTTGGAGCGACTGAAGGAAGGGCTGTTCGAAGAGAAGTAGAGGGTCTGCCCGGCGTGCTCGCCCACCTCCGACATCGATGCGTCGGAGATTGCCAGGGTGCTGGCTCGACGATGCACGGCGAGCTTCATCGCCCGCAGTAACAGGGGGTGGGCGCGCCCCGAGGAAAGAACGATGACGAGCGTTTCCTCATCGATCCGTCCCAGGCGCTGCAACGACTCGCCGCCGGTACTGGCGACTATCTCTGCACGAATGTCCAGCAAGCTGAGCGTGTGCCGTAGGTAACTGGCGAAGAACGCCATCTGGTCGACTCCGACGATCACCACGCGCTGCGCCTCGGCGAGCGCCGCCACCGCACCGTCGACCTGCTCGCGGGTGAGGTTGCGCGCGGTTTCCTCGAGATTCGCGTAATCCGCGCCCAGGGACCCCTCCAGCTCGGAATGATCGAAGGAGAACAGAGCGCTCCCGCTGGAGGTCGTGCCATTGCCGGCCACCGCCGTGCTGCGGTACTCCTCGATGGCCGCCTGCTGAAGCTCGGGATAGCCCTCGAAGCCAAGAGCCTGGGAGAAGCGCACCACGGTCGATGACGAGGTGCTCGCTCTCCGGGCCAGCTCCTCGGCGGTGAGGAAGGCGGCCTCGTCGAGATGGTCGACGATGTAGCGGGCGACATCTTTCTGAGATCGCGAGAACTCCTCGAAGCGCTCCTGGATGTACTCGGACAGGCTCTTGAGGTCTGGGGCTGATTTCGTCGCAGTCGGGCTCACGGAGGTCCGATTCGCCGAGCCATGTCCTTTCCCTTCCGATCTGGTTGGATGCTTCTTGCAATGACGCTGGAGCAGGCCCTTCGCATCACCAACCGCAACATGATTGCTTTCGATGTCGCGCTCGGATCGGCAGCGATCCTCGCGCCCGAGGCAACCCTGCGAGTGCTGGGTCACGACGAGCCCTCACCCGACGCGGCACACCTGTTCCGCCGCTGCGGGCCAATCTGGCTCACCTTCGCCGCCGCACATGCGCTGGCCGCTACGCGAGGCGAGCCCCGCGATTGGTGGGCTCTGGCCTGGTTGCGGGGCACGGAGATCGCAACCGACGCGCTGTGGTCCGAGTCTCCCGCGGTCAGCCGACCGGGCGCCAAGCTCGGCCTTCGCCTCGCCGGGGCCTCGAACTTGGCGATGGCAGTCGGCTTCGCCTGGCTATCGAAACGATGACCGGAGCCGGCGGGCTTCCGAACAAACGCTGGAGCCTGCGCGGTTACGACGACGAAGGCAACGAGGCATGGGTGATCCGCAGCATCGCCCACAAGCTCTACCGTTGCCCCTCCTGCCACGGCGAGATCGATATCGGCACAGAGCACGCCGTCGTCCAGTACGTGCTGCGCGCTGGCGGCACCGAGCACCACCACTGGCACAAGCAATGCAGCGAAGAGCTGCTGATACCTGGGCTCCGCGATGCCAAGCGGGTGCCGGCCTCCGAATCCTCCCGTTCGAAGCTGGAAGCTCGTGGGCGAAAGCCGCCTGGGCGTCGCCGCTCCTAGTGTGAACCAGAAGCTGCCGCCGCTTTTTTCGATCTACGCTCGAATCGGACGCGCGTACCTCCGCCGGGCTCACTTCCTCCTGCTGCTTGGAGTGATCGTCTTCGTTCCGGTCGGGCTGATCCACTCCCTCACTGTCAGCGCCGAGATCGGCTCCTTCGACATCGACGGACTCGTGAAGATCTTTGCCGCCGCAGCGGCGGTGATGGCGCTGGCGGTCACCGGCCTGCTGGGCGAGGTCTTCTACACCGGTGCCGTGGCGGTCTCCCTCACCCACCTCCACGATGGCCGGCCGCCTTCGCTTCGCGAGATCGCCAGGACAATCGACTACGGACGCCTGATCGTCATCGACCTGATCTACGGGGCGCTGGTCGCCGTCGGCCTGATCCTCTTCGTCGTCCCCGGGGTTCTCGCATTCGTCTGGCTCGCCCTTGCCGCCCCTATCGTGGAGATAGAGCACCATGGCATGCGAGCAGCCTTCGCCCGCAGCGTGCAGTTGATCCGGGGCAGGTTCTTGACCGTGCTGGCGGTGCTCGTTCCAATCGAGCTCGTCGGCGACGCCGTGACCAACCTGATGACGGCACTCGCCCATGATCTCCTCGGAGAGTCGCTGGGGGCCTACTGGCTAGCCGACGTCCTCTCGAACCTCGCCTTCACCCCCTTCTACGCAGTCGCCGCCGTGCTGCTCACGGTGGACCTGATCAGGGAAAAGGATGGGCGAGATCCGCGAGTACACTCGACTTCGGCCAGCGCATGACCACTGCTTCGATACTCGCCGACTTCTGGAACGACCAGATCCTGGCCGAAGAAAAGCAGGGGCTGTTCCTAGTACTGAGCGGGTTCGTCCTCTCCTTCGCCTTCATCCGGATGAGTACGCGCCTGATGCGCAGCCCACGGGTCCCCTGGTGGCCGGGCAGCGTGGTCAGCGAGAGCGGCGTCCACCTGCATCACCTCGTCTTCGGGATCGTCACGATGATGATCGCCGGCACGATCGGCGCCGCCGTGCTCGGCGACAGTCCCTACGCCGAAATCTGTGCGTTCCTGTTCGGGGTCGGGGCGGGATTGACGATCGACGAGTTCGCGCTTTGGGTGTACCTGGACGACGTCTACTGGGCCGAGGAGGGCCGGGTCTCGATCGACGCGACCGTGATTGCCACCGCGGCGATGGGGTTGATCCTGCTCGGATTCAGCCCATTCACCTTCGAGACGGGCTCGGTCGCCCAGGCGGTCGCCAGCATGATCAGCGCGGCGATCGTCTTGAGCCTGGTCGCAATCTGCTTCGCCAAGCAGCGACTGCTGCACGGGACGATCGGCTTTTTCATCCTCCCGATTGCGATCTATGGAGCCGCCCGGCTCGGCAAGCCGGGCTCACCCTGGGCGCGGCGGCGCTACGGACAGCGTCGGCCCGAGAAGCAGGCGGAGGCGGAGAGGCGCTTCCAGCCCGACCGCCGCACCGAGCGCTTCAAGAACGCCTTCCGCGACATCGTCGGCGGCAAGTCCAGCGAGGGCGTCGCAGCGGCGACCCAAGAGGCGCTGGCCGCCACACGCGAGGCTGCCGAAGAAGTCCGTCAGCGCGCCGATCGCATCACCCATCCGGGAGAAGCGGACAAGAAGCGCTGACGCCCGGCAAGCGCTCCGTTATCCATCCATACGATGGAAAACGAAGGACTCGTCTGGGCAAGGAGCGGGTGTGGGCCCGGCTACTCCCCGATCGCCTTGATCACGAGCCGCTTCGAGCGGCGGCCGTCGAACTCGCAGTAGAAGACCTGCTGCCAGGGACCGAGATCGAGGCGGCCACCGGTAACCGGGACGATCGCCTGATGATGGACGAGAAGGTTCTTGAAGTGGGCGTCGCCGTTGTCCTCGCCGCCCCGGTGATGGCGATAGTCACCACCCTCTGGTAGAAGCTCTCGAGCCACGTCGTTGGCCGGCGGCTCCCAGCTGGGTGGTGCGACCTTGTCGAGCCACTCCATCACGTCCTCGTGAAGTCCTGGCTCATCGTCGTTGACCCAGACGCCTGAGGTGATGTGCATTGCTGAAACCAACACCATTCCCTCGGCGATGCCCGCCTCGTCAACGGCTGCCTGAACCTCCTCGGTGATCCGGATCAGCTCGCGACGCTCGCTGGTGTTGAAGGTCATATAGGCCGTATGCGATTTCACTAAGCCTCCTCTACTTGCCGGGCATATCTGCACGGGACGATATTCGCCACAGAAATCTGCAACGGACGCCTAACATTGCCGAGGTCTGCCCCTACCTAGACTTTCGGGGTAGCCCATGCGACGCATTGTCCTCACACTCATGCTGATCGCCACTACGGCAATCGGCGTAGGAGTTGCCCATGGCGAGCGGGTGAAGCGCGGTGACCTACTCCTGTCATTCAATGCCAGCTTCACACCTCATGCGCTCCCCCGGGACCGACCCGCACCGGTAACGGTCGACCTCGCCGGCGCGGTGAATACGAGCAGCGGCGTCCAGCCACCCCAGCTGAGGAGCATCGCCCTAGACGTCAATCGCTACGGCAGGCTCAATACACGCGGACTGCCGACCTGCCAGCGCGGCCAGCTTGAGTCGACCTCAACGGCCGTCGCGCTGGATCGTTGTCGCGGGGCCCTCGTCGGGCACGGGCTGTTCAAAGCCAGAGTCGATTTTCCCAACTTCGACTCGTTCCCAGTCGAAGGGGGAATGCTCGCCTTCAACAGCCGAGCTCAGGGCCGGCCCACGATCCTCATGCACGTATATGGGTCGAATCCGGTCGAAGCCACAGTCGTGCTCACTTTCAAGGTCACACATAACAAGCGAGGCACTTTTGGCACGACGCTCTTCGCGCGCATCCCAAAAATCGCCTCTGACCTCGGCTACGTGACCAATATCGAGCTCTCCTTCGGCCGCAAATACCTGCACAACGGGAAGCTGCAGAGCTTCATAAGCGCCCGTTGCGCCGCCCCAGACGGCTTCCTCGGAGCAATCTTCCCCCTAGCGCGCGGTACGTTCACCTTCGCCAACGATCAGCGACTGACCATTACGCTGACCCGCGAATGCGACGTTCGCTAGCAACGGCATCGCGCCTTGCGACCGGGCTCTCCGAAGACGTTTCGGCTGCGTAAGCCCTCCTAGGGCGAGTATCTGTCTTCGGCTTCCTCGAGAGCCTTTTCCGCTTCTGCCTTGCCCTTTTGGATTCCCTCTTCGGCTTCCTCTGTGGCCTTTTCGACGCCCTTCCTGACTTCCTCGCCGCCCTCCTTCACTCCCTTCTGGGCTTCCTTCAGTCCCTGTTCGGCTTCCTTCGTACCCTTTTGGACGCCTTGCTTCGCTTCTTCGACGCCTTTTTCAATGCTTTCCTGGGCTTCGCTTGTACTGCTGTCGTCGCCGCAACCCGACCAGGCAACTCCGGCGAGCCCGACCGTCGCCACAGCCAACACCGCCCACCACCGGCCCGGGGCCTGCATCCTCCTCAATCCTCTGTTCGACACACCGACTCCTCTCGTTCACACGTTGCCAACCGGATCAC
Organism: Solirubrobacterales bacterium; assembly: GCA_025450195.1. Lineage (GTDB taxonomy): Bacteria > Actinomycetota > Thermoleophilia > Solirubrobacterales > 70-9 > VRUE01. Next base: position 48,635 of record JANWHW010000004.1, read on the forward strand.
GCTGCCGCGATCTTCGCACTCAGACCGTGTGATCGCCACCCCAACGACCGGGCTCGCGTATCAGCGGCCGAACCAGCGGGCGCGTCGACTCGAGCCGAAGTGCTCCTTCTCTGCGACCAAGGCCCCCGATGGCTCATTGAAGGTGCCGGTCGGCTTCGGGCCGGAGAGGAAATCGACATCGACGCGGCCAACCTGGCCCGACCCGAACTCGATGTAGCAGGAGCCGAGCCCGCCGTAGGCACTCGGGCCCTCCCCGCCTCGGATGCGGGCAATCAGCGACTCAGCGACGACACGGGCCGCTCCCTCGGCGAACACACCGGCCTTCGGCACTCCGACCGCGGCGACGTCGCCAACCGCATACACGCCCGGGAAGCGGGTCTCGAGCGTCTCCGAAGCAACCGGGACGTAGCCATCCGCCGCCATCCCACTCTCGATGACCACGTCTGGGGCGCGGTGCTTGGGGACCCCGAGAAAGAGGTCGTAGGGAACCTCGTCGCCGTTGTCGGTTAGGACGACGTTTCGCGCCGGGTCCAGCGAGTGGGTGCGGACCCCAGGGTAAAAGGCAATGTCTCGATCCGAGAACGCCTCGAGTAGCGCCCTGGAGGTCTCCGGAGAAGGCGGGACGGGACTCGGCAACGGCATCAGGAAGGAGATCTCGCAATCGTCACGGAGGCCCCGATCCGACAGATAGTCATGGAGAAGCAGAGCGGCCTCGCTTGGCGCCGGCGGGCACTTGAAGGGCGCGCCGCAGACCCCAATCACAACCCGGCCACCTGAGAACTCCGGCAGCAACTCAGCCAGCCGCTCCGCACCGGCGACGGAATAGAACTCATTGCCGCCCTCGGCCAGCCCGGGTGTCGCCTCCATGTCGTAGTCAGCCCCCAGCGCCACGACCAGGAAGTCGCCCTCGTGGACGCCGGCGTCGGTGGTGACGGATCGAGCCTCGGGGTCTATCGCTAGGACCGTCTCCCGCAACAGCCGCACACCCGGCTTCGAGAATTCGGCGTATGGCAGCCGAACCGCCTCCGCCGTCTCGCGCCCAAACATCACGTCGAGCTTCGAGTACCCGAAGACGAACGAGTCGCCCTTGTCGATCAGCGTCACATCGACCTCCTCGCCCAGCCCCTCCGACAAAGAGGTGGCCAGCTCAAGGCCCCCGAACCCAGCACCGAGAATAAGCACCCTCGCCTTCATCGCGCCGAGCCTACCGACTGCCATGGGGCGGGCAGGACTCGAACCTGCGCTCCACGGATTATGAGTCGGGCTGGAAACCGTCTATAGAGCCGAATCTGGCCCGGTAGAGCGAACTACGTCCAAGGAGTTCGGCTGAGTTCGGTGGAGTCGGGGACCAATTTCGGGACCAAGTTTTCAGCGGCCCAAAAATCGCGACATCCCCCGCTGTCACTTTCACGCGAAAGCGGAAGTCAAGACAGGCCTGTGTGCACCGCTGCGCTCAGCGAGGAGGAAGCGCTTTGGTTGCAAGTGCGTCCGCTTCGGCATTCCATTTTCGCGGAATCCACGAAATCCTGATGTTGGGAAACTCCTGGAGCAG
>JANWHW010000005.1 GCA_025450195.1 Solirubrobacterales bacterium
ACCGCGGCGGCGACCAGCTCGTCAGCCGCCCCGGGCTTGGTCAGGTCGCCGGAGTAGACCGCGGTCTCCCCGTCGATCTCGCCCGCGGTCTGCTCGGCGACGTCGGCGTCGAGGTCGTTGATCAGAACCTTGGCGCCCTCGCCGGCGAACATCTCAGCGGTCGCCCGGCCGATTCCGCGCGCCGACCCGGTGACGATCGCCGCTTTCCCGTCAAGAAGTCCCATCAGTCTGCGTTCTCCTTCTCCATTGGTGAAAGTCGGCACGGGAGGCTATAGGGATTGGGCGCTGGCTGACTGGCCAGTCGGTTATCGGTACTGCTCGTTACGCGCTCTGCGGCGGGCTCGCCATCATTAGCCGGTACTCGAAGACGGTCTCGTAGCCCATCGCCTCGTAGATCGGCTTGCCCATCGGCGAGGCTTGCAGGGAAGCGAGGTCTGCGCCCAGCTCGAAACCGGCGTTCGTGGCGGCGGCGGTGACGGCCCGGCCGAGCCCCTTGCCGCGCGCCTGCTCGAGCGTGCCGACCCAGTAGACGCCGGCGACGCCCTCGCTGACGATCGTCATCGCGATCGCGACCGGCTCGCCGTCGAGGTAGGCGAGGAAGGCGGCGACGTTCCCGGCGAGCAGGCCAGAGTGGTCGCTGTAGCCGGCGAAGACCTCGGGCGGGAAGCCGAGGCTGGCGTAGGAGGCGATGGCCACCTTCCAGTAATCCTCGGCCTCTTCGCCTGCGGTCAGCCGGCGCAGCTCGGCGCCGGGCGGGAGGTCTGGTGTTTCAACCTGTGCTCCCAGGGTCATCTCCGGCATCGCGTAGACGAACTGGAGCCCAGCCGCGTCGGCCGCGGCGAGGATGTCCCCGTCCTCGTCCTGCCCGTCGCGGCACCAGACGCTAAAGCCTCGCTCTCGCGCGCCGAAGAACTCCTTGGCGTGGGCGAGTAGCTCTTCGGGATCGGCGCCGTCGTCGCGGCGGAAGGCCGCGTTGGAGATCACCGGATGGCTGGCGCTGCCGGCGCCGAGGAGCCAGCCCGGCTCGTCCTCGATCTCGGCGCCGGGGTCGAGCCCGAAGAGGAGCCGCGAGCTGTCGATCAGGTTGAGGTGGGCGCGCCGGGTGCCGTCCACGTCAGCCCAGCCTGACGCTGCCGTCCTCGGCGATCGTCCAGTGGGGGTTGTGGGCGACCTCCCAGGGGTGACCGTCGGGGTCGAGAAAGAGTGCGCTGTAGCCGCCCCAGAAGGTCTCGGCGGGCTCGCGGCCGATCGTCGCGCCGGCGGCTCGCGCCTCCTCGGTCACCGCGTCGACCTCCTCCGGCGAGCCGAGGTTGAGCGCCAGCGTGATGCCTCCCCAGCCGCCGTTGTCCTCGACGCGGCTGTCCTCGGCCAGCCGGGCGCGGTCCCAGAGCGCGAAGACCATGTCGCCGGCCTGGAAGAAGACGACGTCGTCGTCGGGTGCGGCGCCGGTCTTCCAATCGAGCGCTTCGTAGAAGCGGCGCGCCCGCCCGAGATCACCCACGCCGAGGGTGATCAGGCTGACGCGCTGCTTCATCGGCTCCGAGTCAGGCGGCCGGGCCAGGGGGTGGCGGGTCCGCAGGGGGTTGCGCGACCGGCGGCTCCTGCTGCAAGGGGGGCGGCATCTGGTCCGAAGGAGGCGGGGGCGCCGGCAGGCCCTCGATCGAATCGGCCTCCGCCTGCCAGACCTTGTTGAGCTCTACCTGTATGTAGGCCCAGAGCGCCGGGGCGATGAACACGTAGAGAAGGATCGCGATCCAGCCGTTGAGCGGCTCCTGGCCGGCGAGGCGGGAGGCACCCATCGCGCGCTTGGTCCCGCGCCAGTAGGTGATCAGGGCGGGGACGATGATGATCCCGCCGGGGAAGAGGGCGAGCACCGAGTTGGTCGGGTTCTGGCCGAGGTCGTAACCCTTGGCTTTGCCGTAGTCGCGCAGCTCGCGGTTGATCCGGTACCACCAGACGAGGTGGTAGATGCCGAGCGTGATGATCGGCAGCAGTGCCGCCGCCCAGGGGCTCCTTATCTTGACTCGGTCCTGGCTCTGCCGGATCTGCATTTCGTAAGCCATGGCTCCTCGTTTCTCCCCTGCTGGTTGTTTGGTCGCGAACGACCCTAACCGACGTCTCCGCCGGCTCCTACCCCATGGACCGTTCTTCGACGACCTCGAAGACGCCGTCGGTGCCGACCGACTCGACGAACTCGTCGGCGGCGGCGCGGCGCTTCTCGTACTCGGCGTCGGGGTCCTGCTGGCCGGCACGCAGCTCCTCGAGTGTGCCGTCGAAGAGGCCGAAGGTGATGACCTGGTTGGGGTCGGCGACGCTCTGGAGGGCGTAGAACTTCTTCCAGCCGGCCGGGACGTTGCTGACGTCGTCGGGGATGAAGGCCTGCTTGAACTGCTCCATCGTGCCGGGCTTGAGATTGCGGACCGTCAGTGCGCAGAGCATCTGGTCTCTCCTTCTGTCGAGTGGGACTGGCTCTCCGGTCGATCGTACGCCCCGATCGTGGTCTGTCAAAGCCCGGGCGAGAGCTACCGCGAAGCGATCGCCGCCAGGTCCTTCGGCCGCAGCAGCGCCAGCAACGTGCTGCCGTCGACAATCGCGAGGCCCCCCTTCTTCAGCTTCACATTGGCGCCGGTGAGCCGTCCGACCTCCCCGGAGAAGTCGGGCTCATGGCCGACGAGAAGGACGTCGCCGCGCCCGGCGGTGAGAGCGAGCGAGTCGAAGCGACCGCCGCGAAGCTCCTCGGTGATCTCGGGCTGGAGATCGAGCGCCTCGCAGGCGATCCGCGCCGTGTCGAGCGCCCGCACCTTCGGGCTGGCGAGGCATGCGTCGATCTCGGTGCCGAGGGCGGCCAATGCCTGACCGGCGGAAGTGGCCTGGCATTCGCCCTTGGGTGTCAGCCGCCGGGAGGCGTCGTCGCCGGTCCCGTCCTCGGCGTCACCGTGTCGGAGGAGGTAGAGCACGGGCTCACCGTATCTGTCTCCCGCTCCGCGACTTCGGGATCTACAACCATCAATTTCCCAAGGATCTCCTTATGAGCGGCACACATGGCACCCGAGGACACAGAGGACCTTAGAGAACAAGCACCGCTGCAAATGAGGCTCTTTGACTCGTAGGGAAGTGATCGCGCGTTACCCCGGGTGGTGCCGAGCAGCATGTCCAGAATGTGTCGGGTCGTTGGGTCGACCACCGCCGTCACACCGAGGACCCCGGAGTTTGAGTGCCGTTTCGACCACTTCCGATCCGTTCATCCATACTTCGCCCCCGCCGCCAATGTGGACGCGGCGGGGGCAAGCACCGTTAGTAGCTGTAGCGGACCTTGAACAATGGGTCGTTTTGCCAGAACCAGCCAATCGCGTGGCGCCCCCCGAGGTCGGCCTCGGCCTTGCCGGCGATCTCGCTGCCGGGGTTGACCGGGTCCTGAAGGCCGACCGCGCTGACCACGGTTGTTGCGCGCGGCAGCACGCTGAGGAGGCTGATCGAGCCTCCGGCAGCGATCACAAAGCTAGGCAACGGCCCCATCACCTGGAACTCGAATGCCTTCTCGTCAACCCGTGGGGCACTGATCTCGTAGAACAGCCTCAGAGCCCGCTGGCCGGGCTTGACCCGTACGACCGCGGCAGAGATCCCATTGGCGCAGCGCTCAAGCTGCGTCGCGACCGCTTTTTGCTCCTTCTTTGAGGTCCCATCGGCGAGCGCCTCAAGGCGCTCGATCAACTCCTGGTCGTAGACCGAGCGCTCGATGGGGTCAAAGGCGAAGACGGCTCCGTCTTTGACGTGCTCGTCGCTGTAGCGGACAATCGGTTTGTGCTGCGCCTCGCTGGCGAGGGGCAGAATTAGCAGGGCGTCGCGCTCGGAGTCGATGTCAGCGCTGAGCTCGAGGGTGGAGCTCACCATCACCTGGTCGGCCTCTTGGCTGCCGTTGCCTTTGCCGATCACCTCGACCAAGGTGTCGATCTTGGTTATCGGGATGTTTGTCAGATTCTCGAATGCCATCCGGAGATCTCCTTTTCTGCCGCCCAACTAGGTGGCTTCGATTGCTTCGCGAGGGCGTTGCCCCCGCTCTTTCCCTCCAAGCTAGGACCACTTCGCTAAGGGTCCCTGGATCTGGCAAGACGGCGCTACGCGCGGTGTCAGAAAACGCTTGTTTGTGGGAAAAAGAGATCCTGAAGAGGACGACTTGAGGGGCAACTTGCCAACTTCTCCGAGGTGGCCATCGACGCCGCTACGCTGGAGCGAATGCCCACCCTGCTCGGCGACTCGCAAAGCACTTCTCTGATCGCGCTTGACCGGCGCGCCCACCGCGAGTTTGCCGAGGTGATGGTCGCGCTCGGGAATCGCAGAGATCGCGCCGATGCGATCGCCGACTACGCCGCCGCCGCCTCGATGATCGGCCCAGGGCGCTTCTCACTCAGCGACCTGGCGCGGATGATCGGCTCTGAGCTGCGCCACCGCGATCGCTTCCGCCAGCTGCTCGAGCGTTCGCACTGGGATCTTGACCCGATGCAGACTGCGTTGCTTGACTCCGCAGTGGCGGCCGAGATCGACGCCTTCGCGATTGAGCTTGACATCCGCATCGACGAAGGTGGCTGTGGGCGTGACGTTCTCGTCCTCCTCGGGCTTGGTGACGGGTTCTCAATCCCGCTCCAGTGGCAGCTGGTTGAGTACCTGCCGGATCATCCCAACACCGACGAAGCGATTCGAGCGGCCGTGCTTGGGCTGGTCGAGCACTTTGCGGGAGGATGGCTGGCGGCTCTTCCCGAGAAGACCCTGCCACCGCTTCTTGCTGCCGACCACACCTTCGGCGAGGACCGCCGGCTGCGCAGGGCGCTCCGCTCGCGATCGGTCACCTACATGCTCTCGATTCCCGCTGACTACGACGAGGCTGTGCCGGTCCGCCATCCCTATGAGGACACCGAGCCCGAGCGGACCCTGGCCGAGCTCTTCGGCGGCGGAGAGGGCGTGATCGAGCTGAGTGCTGAGCGACGCCCGGAGGCCGAGTACGCGGTGGCACTGCCGGGCGGACGCTTCGCCATCGCTCACCCCGAGATCGAGATCGGCCCAGGCGAGCTCCTCGGTCACCGGCCCCAGCGGAGGGTCACTGAACTGGCTGAGCTTGTCGCGCCCCAGCCGGGGGCGATCAAGGCTCTGCGGGTCGCGGACTTCGACTATCCCTCCCCGCAGGCGCTCGAGCGCCACGCCTACATCCTCTCTGCTTATTCGGCTTTCATCAGGTCGCGCTTCGTCATCGGGAAGGAGGAGCCGTGAGAAACACAGATACGGGGACGCGCGAGCGCTACTGGCGCAGCGCGATCGAGGACGGCCCCCGCGAGGCTCGCGCCGACGCCGAGCTGCGGCTCGGCCGTTTCTTGCTGGCTCGAGGCGAGCGGGAAGACGGGCTGGAACTCCTCGGCAGGGCGGCTGAGGCAGCTGATCCCGCAATCGCCAGCCGCGCCTCATGGGCACTCGGCGAGGCTCTGCTCGAGGAAGGTGAGGGCAAACGCGCCTACGCCGAGTTTTCCCGCGCCGCTGGGGGTGCCACCACCGCCCACACCCCCCACGTCCTGCTCTCCTGTGCCTCGCGGTGCTCTGCCCAAGGCGAGGAGGACGCCGCCGCAGGGATCTATGACCGAATCCTCTCCGAGGCCACTTCCGCTCAGGATGAGGTTGTGGCGACCGCCGCCTATCGCCTCGCCCAACTGCACCTCGAGCGCCGCCAGTTCTCCGCGGCGATCGATCTGATCCGCCGCGTGATGTGTAAGGGATCGGCAGCGCTGCGCGCGCAGATGCTGAGCGACTTTGCGGATCATCTACTCGAATGGATCGATGGGGAGCGACGAGAATCCGAGACCCCGGATCTTCAGGAAGGTCTCGACTGGCGTCGCTTCGGCGAGGAGCGGGGCGCCGAGGTTCGTGTTCTGGTGGCTGAACTCTACGCGGCGGTGATCGCCAGCGAACACGCCGACCTGGGGCCGCGCGCAGCCTATTTGTTGGCTGAGATCCGCCTCAAGCAGGGTGAGAGCATTGCCGCCGAAGAGGGCCTCCGTGCGGTCGTCTCCTCCGCACATCCGGTTTACGGACCGGTGGCCGAGCGCAGGCTGGAAGAGCTTGAAGAGAGCGAATCGAGTGAGGAGGTGGATCGGCTGATCTCCCAGCTGCTTTCTGGAGAGCAACTCAGTCTGGAGAACGCGGGCAATGGCGAAGACTGTCCCCCTGAGCTGCTCCACCCTATGCATCTTGCCTCGTCCTGTTCCGTGTATGCACGCCCCATCCACCGGAAGGCCGTCCGGTTCGTTCTCGTCATCCATCGCGCCGACCCAGCGATTTGCGAGAGCGACTGCAGTTCCCCTGTTCCGCGGCGGGTGATCAACCCCTCCGATGAGTGCTGTAGGTGGCCCGGTGGCGCGGTGACTCTGCTGCCTGCTGTAAGCCTCGTCCGGCAAAGAGGGGCTGCCCTCTACTGGCTAGGTGGAGGTCCCGGTGTTCGCATGCTCTTTGGCGGTGGCTTTGGTGCCGACCCCATGGGCGACGAAAGAACTGTTCGTTTCGTACCTTCGACCCGCACCCACGAGTACACCTGACGCTCTGGGTTTCACGGAAAGGAGGTCGGGCGATCGTAAGCGTTCAAGGCGAGATCTTCGAGTGGGTGCAAGAGTTCGAACCCTGGAAACAGGAGCTCTTCATCCGCGCCGCCTCGGCGCCTGAGCTGAGCAAGGAGGACGCCGAGGCGGTGGCGGCGATGCTACTCGGGGAGGCTCAGGAGGGAATGCGGCCACGGGAGCTTGAGCGCGAGCACCTGCCGGCCGGCGGGGACGCCGAGGAGTCGATGGTGATCAAGAAGATCACCGGGCTGCGAAACGTCAACGCAATCGACGACGGGCAGACACTCGCCTTCGAGCCCGGCGGCGTCAATGTTGTCTGGGGTCACAACGGTGCTGGCAAGACCGGTTACTCGAGGGTGTTGAAGAAGGCCGGCCGGACGCTTCACCGTGAGAACGTTCTCGCCAACGTTCACCGACCCGGCGACGGGTCGCCCCGTGCCACGGTGGCGGTCAAGATCGGTGAGGTGGAGCTGGCGACCGAGCTCGACCTCGACGCTGAGGCGCCAGCGACCCTGGCGCGAATCTGCATCGCCGACTCCCATGCTGGCGAGGCCTATCTCAGTGACGAGACCGAAGTCGACTACGTGCCGACGACACTGGCGAGTCTGACCCGACTCGCTGGTGGGCTCGATGCAGTCAAAGCAGTGCTCGAGCGTCGTCGCGGGAGGATCGAGCTGCCGCCGCTCGACATAGCGGCCTTCGCCGAAGGAACCGGGGCGCGGGCTCTGGTTGACGGCCTGGTAGCCGAGACTCCCGAGGGGGAGATCGAGAAGCTGTCCGCTTTTGGCGAGGAGGAGGCTGCACGTCAGGAGGATCTCCGCAAGGAGATTGGGGAGATTGACGCGATGCAGGCCCCGCAGCTGCGCGCTGCAGCCCGGCGCGACGCGGGTGAGGGCAGCCGGCTGCGCGAGGACCTTGCTCGTGTTGGCTCGGCGCTCGATATCGAGGCGCTAGCGCAGGCCGGGGAACGCCACCAAGAGCTCAGCGAGGCGCGCGGGGCGGCCGCGCTAGCCGCCAAGCGCTTTGAGTCAGAGCCGCTAGCGGAGGTTGGCAGCAATCCCTGGCGTGCGCTATGGAGTGCCGCGAAACTTTATGCCGAGCACATTGGCCAGGCGCTGCCAGCAGAGCACGACCCAGCGCATTGTCCACTCTGCCAGCAGGAGCTTGGTCCCGAAGCGCGAGCGCGACTCGTTTCCTTCGAGCAGTTCGTGACCGAAGACGTCAACGCCCGCCTGGGGGCCCTCCAGACGCAAGCGGAGCGGGCCCTCTCGCTACTGCCTGAGGTGGGGGCGGTGCGTGCGCGCCACGAGGGCGCTCTTGGGTTGCTCGCCGAGGACGACGAGGAGCTAGCGAAGTCGATCCGCGAGTGGCTCGACCTGGCTGAGGAGCGGCTTGGGAGGTTGCGGCGTTCCGAGCTCGACGGCCTCGAGCCCCTGTCTGAGCCACCAAACCTCAGCTCCTGGATCGAGGGGCGCGAGGCCGAGGCCCGCCGCCAGGCAGAGATCGAGAGCGGCGCCGATGCCGCGAAGCTCCGCGCAGAGCTCGTCGAGCTCGAAGCCCGGCGCCTGCTCGCCGAGCGCCGCGAGGATGTGCTCGCCCGCCGCCGCGCCCTTGCAGAGCAAGCCCGCTACAGCGAGGCGATCGGCAAGACGTTGACAACGGGTGTCAGCCGCAAAATTGGGAGCCTTTCGGAGGGTCTGATCGGAAGGGAGCTTGAGGAAGCGCTGACACGCCAGCTACAGGCTCTTGAGTTCCGCGACATAGAGGTGGTGCCGAAAACACGGGTGAGCAGAGGCCAGACCTATGCCGCTCTCGCCTTCAAGACCGTTGAGGGGGTTCCGCTCACCGCCGTTCTAAGCCATGGCGAGCAGCGGCGCCTGGCGCTGGCGATGTTCCTGGCTGAGATGGAAGTGCGCGCTGACAACAGTCCTGTGGTCTTTGACGACCCGACCAGCTCGATCGATCAGGAGGGGCGGCGGCGCATCGCCCGCAGTCTGCTGAAGCTCGGTGAGGCCCGCCAGGTGATCGTCTTCACCCATGAGCTCTCGCTCGTGGTCGAGCTGCAGCGCTACGCGAGCGCGTCCAACGGGGTCTTTGCCCAGCATGTCAAACGGATCGGGCCAACGGTCGGGCACGTCTTCCCGGATCTGCCCTGGGACGGTCTCAGCCCCAAAGAGCGTCGGGGGTACCTCGACCAAGAGCTGGTCAAGCTGCGTAAGCAGTACGAGAAGAACGATGAGGACTCATACGCGCCCAAGGCTGCGCACTTTTGCATGCTGCTTCGCGCGGCCTTCGAGCGCACCGTTGAAGAGCTCATTCTCGCCGGTGTCATTCGTCGCCGTAATGACACAGTCAGTACCGGGCTGCTGCGGGAAGTCAACCTCGACGACCAGGTTTGCGACCTCGTTGACCGCGGGGTCGATGAGAATTCGCCCTGGGTTCACGACCAGCCCCTCGCCGACGGCGCCGCCTCTCCGGGGCCCGATGAGCTTGGTGAGGGACTCGCGATCCTCGCCGAGCTGCTCGAGGTGGTGGGCAAGATGAAAAGCGCCAAGCGCAAGGAGAAAGATGCGCGCAAAGAGAACCGGCGGGCGAAGATCAAGGCGGTGCCGCTGATCGCAGAGCCCGAGGAAGAAGGGCCCGATCTGAAATCTGTGCCCGACCCCGAGCCGAAGCCCGACATCGCCCCAAGGCACGAGCAGTCCGAGGAGGAGGAGAGCGCCGGGCCTGCCGTGGACTAGAGGACGGCCACAGCCATGATGCCGCCCGGGCTCCCTCTTCGATGCTAGAGACCAGTGCCTGACGGCCAAGCGCCGCGAGCAGCCCTCGCGAAAGTGAGTCACGTGGACGGTGATCTCGTCTGCCTCGGCACTTTGCGCCGTTTGGATCGATGGGATCTTTCTCTCGAGAAAGCACTCATGCAGCTGGAGATTCGTATCGGGCTCGTGCTAATTCGTGAGGCTCGACACCTGATCGCCGAGGATCAGATCAAGCAAGCGGCGCGATGTGTACGGATTATGTCCGCCTGTCCCAGACGACGGGAGGAGGGCAGCAAATCCCTACAACCCCATCAATTTCCCCAGGATCTCCTTCATCACCTCGTCCGTGCCGCCGCCGATGGGGCCTAGGCGGGCGTCGCGGACGGCTCGCTCTATGCCGTACTCCTTCATGTAGCCGTAGCCGCCGTGGATCTGGAGGGCCTGGTCGGCTATCTCGAGGACGGCGCGCTGGGTTACGAGCTTGGCCATCGTCACCTCTTTGATGCAGTTGTGGCCTTCGTGGAAGAGGCGGAGGGAGTTGTAGGTGATGGCGCGGGAGGCCTCGGCCTTGGTCGCCATCTCGGCGATGTGGTGGCGGGTCGCCTGGAACTTGCCTATGGGACGGCCGAAGGCTTCGCGCTCTAGGGAGTAGTTGACCGAGATCTCGATCAGGCGCTGCATCGCGCCGACCGCGCCGATCGCCATCAGCAACCGCTCCCAGGCGAAGTTGGCCATGATCAGCTTGAAGCCGCCGTTTTCCTCCCCGAGCAGGTTCTCCTCGGGCACCTCGACGTCGGTGAAGGCCAGCTCTCCCGTGTCGGATGAGTGCCAGCCCATCTTCTCCAGCTTCTGCGCGACCTCGTAGCCGGGCATTTCGCGCTCGAGGACAAGGAAGGAGATGCCGCCGTGGCCGCCCTCTTTCGTCGTCTTCACGGCGCAGACGAGGAAGTCGGCGCGGACGCCGTTGGTGATGAAGGTCTTCGAGCCGTTGACGACGTAGCCGCCGTCGACCTTCCTGGCGAAGGTGGAGATGCCGGCGACGTCGGAGCCGGCGCCCGGCTCTGTGATCCCCAGGGCACCGATCTTCTCGCCGGCGATCCCTGGGACTAGCCAGCGCTGCTTCTGCTCCTCGGTGCCGAAGTTGAAGATCGGCGGCATCGCGATGGAGGTGTGGGCGTTGAGCCCGGCTGCGACCCCGCCGGACCCGCCGCTGCGGGCCAGCTCCTCGACCCAGACGGCATCGTGTAGGTGGGTGCCGCCCTGGCCGCCCAGCTCCTCGGGGAACTTCAGCCCGAGGAAGCCCAGCTCGGCGCAGCGCCCGTAGAGCTCGCGGGGGAATTCGCGCGCGTCCTCCCAGCCGTCGACGTTGGGCGCGATCTCCTTGGAAACGAAGCGGGTGACGGTCTCCCGCAGCTCCTCGTGCTCCTCGCCGAAGGGCGGGAAGGTTGCGCGGGCACCGGTGTCCTTGATTACGGGCATGATTAGTTACACTTCCGTTGCAGACAATGCACCTCACGTGCGTCGGAACCTTGTAGCGTCGCCGACATGGAGAGAACGATGTGGAGTGACGAGCGACTCGACGAGCGGTTCAACGGAGTCGACAGGCGACTTGACGACCTTTCAAACCGCATGGATACCGGCTTCGAGCGGGTCGACAAGGACATTCGCGAACTGCGCGCCGACATCGGCTCCTTGCGCCTCGCGATCCTGCAGGTCGGAGGAGGCTTGGGTATCGGTTTGATTGGCGTCATCGCGTCGATCCTCATCAGCGGCGGTTAGCCCAGCATCGTGTGACCGCGGCCCTCGTGGTCGAATCCGAGCAAGTCGCCGCTCGGGTTCTTGGGGCCGCCGTGGTGGTAGGCGCGCACCTCGGCGATCAGGTCGTCGCGGAAGACGAACCACTCGGTCCCCCTGTCCAGCCGCTTCTCGCCGCTCTTGGGGTCGCGCCAGGTCATCGTCCACTCGATCACGGCTTCGTCCCCGTCCCCGCTTTCGAGCGCGTTCTCGAGGAACCACTGGGCCTCGATGCTCTTGACTGCGAGGTCTGTCATCTGCCCGATCGCCTCGGCCCCCTCGTGCGGGCCGAGACGGGTGTAGTAGTGCGTCGCGTCATCGGTGAAATGCCGGGCGACCGCCTCGGCGTCGCCCGTGTTCAGCGCCTCGTAGTAGGAGCGAATGTGGTCGACCTGGGACCCCATGCGGGCATTCCTCCTTACAGTCCGTAGCTCTTCCCGATCACGTCGAGCATTACCTCGTCGGTGCCGGCTCCGATGCGGTTGAGCCTGACGTCGCGGTAGGCGCGCTCGATCTCGTACTCCTTCATGTAGCCGTAGCCGCCGAGGATCTGGATGCACTCGTCGGCGACCTCGCAGGCCATGCGGGAGGAGAAGAGCTTCGCCATCGTGATCTCGCGAACCGGGTACTCGCCGTTGCCGAAGCGCCAGGCGGTCGCGTAGGTGAACTGCTTCGCCGCCTCGGCCTTCGTCGCCATCTCGGCGAACTTGTGGCGGATCGCCTGGAACTTGCCGATCGGGCGGCCGAAGGCTTCGCGCTCCTTGGCGTACTCGAGGGTTTTCTCGATCATCCGCTCCGCACCCGCGTGGGAGCCGGCGGCGGCGACCAGGCGCTCGCCCTGGAGCTCCCAGGCGATGTGGTAGAAGCCCTTGCCCTCTTCGCCGAGGATGGCGCTGGCCGGGACGCGGACGTCTTCGAAGGCGAGTTCGCCGGTGTCGGAGGCGTGCATTCCCATCTTCTCCAGCTCGGCCGAGACGGTGAAGCCGGGGACCTTCTCGCCGTTCTCGTCGCGCAGGTCGACGACGAAGAGGGTGATGCCGGCGTGGCGCTCCTCCGGGTTGGTCTTGGCGACGAGGACGATGAAGTCGGCGCGCGGGCCGTTGGTGATGAACGTCTTGGAGCCGTTGATGACGAATTCGTCGCCGTCGCGGATCGCGGTGGTGCGGATGCCGGCGACGTCGGAGCCGGCGCCCGGCTCGGTGATCCCGAGGCAGCCGACCTTCTCGCCCTTCAGCCCCGGTTCGAGGTACTTGCGCTTCTGCTCCTCAGCGCCGAGCAGGTGGATCGGGGGCAGGACCATGTCGGTCTGCACGGCGAAGCCCATGTTGGTGCCGCCGGAGCCGGTGTAGGCCATGCACTCGGCGCGGACCAGCGAGTAGTAGTAGTCGCCGCCCTGTCCGCCGTACTCCTCCGGGAAGCAGAGGCCGAGGAAGCCGAGCTCGCCGGCCCGCTTCATCTTCTCGGTCGGCCAGTAGGTGTCCTCCCACTCGTTGCGGTGCGGCCACATCTCCTTTTTGACCCAGGCCTCCATCGACTCGCGCAGGTCTTCGTGCTCCTGGCTGAAGATGAAGCTCTTGGTGCCCTCTTCGAAGTTGGGCTTGATGACTTTGGAGCCGTCGGTCGCGGTCGCCACTGGTCTCTCTCCTCGTTCGCAGTTCGCGGTCGCGTGGACAGTAGCACTTCCCACTTCCTACGGAGTCGGCTATGGTCCCTCGCCGATGGACTACGAGGTCGTCAAGTACGAGGTTGCCGAGGGCGTCGCCACAGTGACCCTCAACAACCCGGAGAAGCGCAACATGCTCTCCGGCCAGATGCTGGTCGAGCTGGTCGACGCGATGAAGACCGCGCGCGACTCCGAGGACGTGCGTGCAGTTGTGTTGACTGGCGCAGGAGACAAGGTTTTTTGTGCTGGTGCCGACCTAGGCGGCTTTGCGGCAGAAGTGCCGTTGGTGGCCAAACATTTTGCAACTGATCTTTTCCTTGAATTTTTCAGGCTGATGCCGCGCCTCGGTAAGCCGAGTCTCTGCGCCGCCAACGGCCACGTGCTTGCGGGCGGGATGGGCCTCGCGCTCTCCTGCGACCTGCTGATCGCCAAAGAGGGGGCCACCTTCGGCACGCCGGAGATCAACGTCGGCGCCTTCCCCTACATGATCATGGCGATCATCTACCGCAACGTCCCGCGCAAGAAGGTCAACGAGATGATGCTGCTGGGCGAGCGGCTGAGCGCCG
>JANWHW010000006.1 GCA_025450195.1 Solirubrobacterales bacterium
AGGGTACGAGGCCGGGCCGGAGGGCCTCGAGATCCTCGTCTTCGGCGCGCCCAACCTCGGCGAGAACCCGCGGGAAGACGTGGAGGGTCAGCGAGACTGGTGGGCTGACTGAGCGTCGCTTGCCGGGAGGTAGGTGAGGAGGACCACTCCGGAGTCGAACCGCTTCACGTCGCCGAGCTCCATTCGGACGGTTCCCCTGTCACCGAGCACATGGACGTTTCCCTCGCCCCAGACGAGCGGGTTCAGGTAGACCTCGTACTCGTCGATCAGGCCCTGCTCGGCGAGGGCGTACGCGAACTCGCCGCTCCCGTGCATGAACAGGTCACTGTCGACCTCGTCCTTCAGCTTCGGGATCGAGTCCTCGAGGTCCCCCCCGAGCAGGGTCGCGTTCCACTCGAGATCGCCGGACAGGGTGTTGGACCCGACGTACTTCGGCATCGAGTTGACCATGTCCGCCCATTTGCCCGACTGGCTCGGCCAGTATCCCGCCAGCCCCTCGTAGGTCTTGCGGCCCAGCACCAGCCCGCTGGATTTCGCCTGACGCTCGAACGAGTACTCGCCGTGGTCTCCGTCCGCCTGCACCCACTCGCCGACCGGATCTATGACGCCATCGACGGTGGCCTGTGTTGTCGCGATCAGCTTTCCCATCTCGATTCTCCTTCGGTCACGGGAGCTCCCTCATGAGCCTCCTCTACCCAGGAGACGAACGGGAGACGCGCGATTGCTGTCTTGACCGCCTAGTCTCTCGCGCCGGTACGAAGCGGTACTAGTTGAGCGAAACGGAGTTTGGGCCCCTAGCTACCGGGTACCACGGAATCGCGGCGGCGGCAGGGGTCGGGAGCGCGCAATCGGTACCAACTGACGATTTCGACCCTATCTCTAGGAGAAGAAATGACTAGCTTGCCTCGCCTCCGCCTCGCCGTCGTAATCGCCGCACTGCTGGTCACGCTCGGCCTGCTGGCCTCGCCTGCCTCCGCGGACAAGCCTTCGGGTAAGCGGGACTTGAACGTGATGACCCAGAACCTCTATCTGGGCTCCAGCCTTACGCCGGCGATCAGCGCAAGCGACCCGGCGGCGTTCGTCGCGGCCGTCGCGCAGATCTACGCGACGGTGCAGTACACAAACTTCCCGGTGCGCGCCGAGGAGATCGCCGACGAGATCCAGGCTGAGGAGCCGGACCTCATCGGCCTGCAGGAGGTCACGAAATGGACGACGGGCGGCCTCAACCCGCCCCCGGGCTATGACTTCCTCGCCATCCTGCAGAGCGAGCTCACTGCCCGCGGGCTGGACTACTCGGTGGCGGCCGTCGCGAATAACGCGAACATCGGCCCGGCGCCGCTCGCGCTGCCGGGCTGCGTCCAACCGGGCCCGACCATCACCTGCACGGTGCAGCTCCAGGATCGCGATGTGATCCTCGTGAACGACGACACGTCGGGACTGACTTGGAGTCACCCGAAAAGCGGGCACTACACAGCCCAGGAAGTCATCAACTCGCCAGTAGGCCCGCTGTCGTTTGATCGCGGCTGGACCAGCATCGAGGTGAAGCTGAAGCGCCAGCCGTTCCGGTTCGTGAACACCCACCTCGAGACCGAGGACTTCCCGGCCGTACAACAGGCGCAGGCGGCTGAGTTCCTCGTCGGCCCGGGCAGGGGCGGGACGATCATCGCCACCGGCGATTTCAACTCCGCATCGGACGGCTCTACGACCACCTCGTACGCGCGGCTCACCGCGCCCGGCAAGTTCCGTGACGCTTGGGACGAGGATGAGCTCGGCTCCGGCAGCTCGTGCTGTCAGGAGTCGAACACGCCGCCGCTCGCGCCGGGGGCGCTGAACAATCCGATTTCGACGTTGCGCACCCGGATCGACCTGATCCTGAGCCGCGGCGCCGCCCGCTCGGATGGAGACGAGGCCGAGCTGGTCGGGGACACGCTGTTCCAGGGGGTCCCGCCGTTCTGGCCCTCCGACCACGCCGGCGTGGTCGCCGAGGTCCGGCTGAACGGCTGACCGGATAGCCGTGTTCTAGTTCGAATCCCGACCTCGCTGTGGAAGAACCCCCGGACGTCCGGGGGTTCTTCGCTAGGACATGTTTAGTGCCACGGCGGCGCGGATGAGTACCTTCAGCGCCCCCTCATCGATCTTGTCGCCCTCATGGAAATCGATGGCGCGCCTGGTGTTGCCCTCGAGGCTGGAGTTGAAGAGGCCTGAGGGATCCTCCAACGAGGCGCCCTGTGCGAAGGTCATCTTCACTTTGTCCTTGTACGTCTCACCGGTGCAGATCATCCCGGCGTGGTACCAGACCGGAACCCCTCTCCATTTCCACTCCTCGACCACTTCGGGGTCGGCCTGCTTGATGAGATTTCGGACCCGAGCGAGCGTTTCACCCCGCCAATCGCCCAGCTCCTCGATCCTCGCGTCTATCAGCTGAGAGGGAGAGTCTCCTCCCGTCGAGCCGCTCTTCTTCCCCACGGTTGTCGTCGCTTTCTTCATGGTCGTTGTCGCTCACCCGTCAGCTGAGTATCCCCGCCGACCACCTTGATTGCATCGCGAATCACCTAAAAGTCCGGCCGATCAGACTGAGGGGTCGATCAGGATCTTGGCGTGCTTCTCGGGGTCCTCGAGATCCGAGAAGGCGCCCTCGACGCCGGTGAGGCCGACCGTGCCGGTGATCATCGGCTGTGGGTTGACCTTGCCCTCGGCGAGGAGGTGGAGGGTGTCGCGAAAGTCGAGTGGGGTGTAGCCGAGGACAAACCGCAGGTCGATCTCCTTGTTGATCGCCATTGCCGGCGTGAAAGAGTCGGCGCCGAGGCAAACGCCGACCACGACGACCCGAGAGAAGAACGGCGCGGAGTCGACGATCTGCGAGATCACACCCGGAACCCCAACGCACTCGAAGACGACGGGGTGCTTCGGCCCGGCGCCAAGCTTCTCCGCTAGACGCCAGACGTGCCACCAGCCGATCGGCAGGCGACCGAGTTTCTCGCGTGTGTCGAGCGCGAGGTCAAAGACGTCGTCTGCCTTCGACAGCCAACCGGCATCGTTGCGCGGCTCGTAGGGGGAATCCTCCGAGGGGTCGATGACGATGTCGGCTCCGCAGTGCTCGGCGAGCGCTCGCCGGCCAGGAGAGAAGTCGCTGGCGATGACGGTGCGAACGCCGGTCGCCTTCAGCATCAGGATCGTGCCGAGGCCGATGGGGCCGCAGCCGATCACGATCGCCACATCTCGCTTGCCGACCTCGCCACGACGAACCGCGTGCAGCGCGACTGCCATTGGCTCGGTCAGCGCCGCGACGGTGGGGTCGAGGCCGTTCGGCACCGCCATCATCATCGACTCTTGGACGAGCAGCTGCTCGGCGTAGGCTCCGGGCGCGTGCTGGGAAAGGCCAGTGGCATCGACGCCGTTCTCGCCGCGAAGGAGGGGAAGCGCGACGACCGGCGTGCCGGTGGCCAGGGCCCCTTTGCATTTCGGCCCATACTCAGCGACTCGACCGCTGAACTCGTGCCCGAAGACGACCTGCTGGTCAGAGCGACCGAAGCGGTCATAGCCCACCCCGAGCGCCACGTCTGCCAGCTGGTCGATCCCATGGCGGGCGTGCAGGTCCGAGCCGCAGATCCCACAGCGGGTGACTTCTATCCGCACTTGCCCCGGCCTGGGCTCGGGCTCTGGGAGCTCGATCACCTCGAGTGCACCCTGTTGGCAGGCGACCGCCCTCATCAGGCGCCCACACTACAGAGAGGCATTGGCGCGCCTGAGCTGTTTTTGAGGCCCGTATTCGTCTGGTGGTCTTACCGTGCTTGTCGGGCGTCGTCCGGGATTGTCGGGTCGGCTCGGGAGCTGCGGCGCAGCACGCTGTAGTCGCCCGCGCCGCCCATGATTGCGATCGCCGCGATCAGCGCCAGGAAGGCGCCGGTATCGGTGCTGGCGCCCGCTGGGAGGTCGAAGAGGAGGAGCCAGGCGAGGAGCAGCGTCGAGACGACACCGAGCAGGTCGGTGGCTGCGTTCAGCGACAGATCGGGGCGCATGAATGCATGGCGCCCGCCGGTGATCGCCGCTGCGATCGCGATCAGTCCGGCGATCAGGAAGAAGACATCGGAAATCGTCAAGAATTCCCAGCCGCTCTGGCTGACGTCCTGGACGTCAGCCCAGGGCAGGAAGAGGGAAACGATCAGCAGCATGCCTCCAGCACCCGCGATCAGCTGACCCATACCGGGTTTACTCATAGCCATCGTCCTCCTCTGTTTGACGGGTGTATGGGAGTCAAGGTCGTCAACGTTCACGAGCAAGGCTCTCGAGTGTCTTGGCGGTCGCCGCATCGGCTGGGAAGAGCGCCTCGATCGAGAGCTCCGAGGTCGTCACCTCGCCTGCGAAGCCAAAGGTCGCAACTGTGCCGACGAACGACAGCTCGTCTCCGTCGGGAGTGCGCATCCGCAGTGGTGTGAGGATCTCCCTCGCGGTCGCCTCGGCGGCAGGGAGCTCTTCGTGCTCGGGCGCCGGGTAGCCTGCGACTAACTCGAGCAGGGTCGCCAAATCATCATCCGCGGTGATTGCGACCTGACGCTGGAGTCGCTCGAGGAAATACGCCCGAACCTCCCCGAGATTGAGAACCAGGGGCGCCAACCCGCGCGGATGAAGGCCGATCTGTAGCGCGTTGACCGGTGGCTCGAGCAGCTCCGGGTCGACCCACTCTGCAAACGCTCTGAACGCTGAGTTGGCGGCGACGACGTTCCAGCCGCGGTCCATGGCCATCGCCGGGTAGGGCTCCTGCGCGGTGAGGACTCGATCGAGCGCCTCCCGCACCGGCGCCAGCTCCGGCTCCACGAGCGAACGCTCGGGGAATGCCGGGGCGTAGCCGGCGGCGAGCAGCAGCTGGTTCCGCTCCCGGAACGGCACCTCGAGTTGCTCAGCGACCCGCAGCAGCACCTCGCGCCCCGGCTTCGAGCGACCGGTCTCGACGAAGCTCAGATGACGGGCGGAGGTTCCCGCGTCAAGTGCCAGCTCGAGCTGGGTACGCCGCCGACGCTCGCGCCATTCGCGCAGAAGCAATCCGACCTGGGTCTGGGGGCTTGCGGTCGACATCCGGCGGCGACTCTAGCTCGGCCCAGCCCGTCGGTCGATTACCCCGAGGTAATCGACAACGTCACCTCCGGCGGGGCTGTAACGGCTTCAAGCGAGCGATTGGCCCGGGGTTCGGGCCATATCATCCGCCCGTCAAACCTTGGGAGAGGGGATATGGGGAATCCGTTCGATTTGTCGGGGCATGTGGCACTGGTCACTGGCGGGAATAGTGGGATTGGGCTTGGTATGGCTGAGGGGCTCGCGGCCGCTGGCGCGAGCATCTGTATCTGGGGACGTACCGAGGAGCGCAATGAGGCAGCTCGGGAACAGATTGCGAGCCATGGGGGAGAGGTCGTCGCGGTTCGCTGCGATGTTGGCTCCACCGATGACGTCGAGGCCGGGTTTGCAGAGACCCTCGAGAAGTTCGGCCGGATCGACTCCTGCTTCGCTTGCGCCGGGGTGGCGGCTGGGGGCCAGCGCTTCCTCGAGATGTCGCCCGAGGAGTTCCAGCGGGTCCTGACGGTGAACCTCAATGGAGCCTTCCTCACTCTGCAGGGGGCCGCTCGGGATATGGCCGAGCGGGGGGAAGGCGGCAGCCTGGTCGGGGTCGCCAGCCTCGCGGCGCTCTCCGGGCAGCCGCGGGGGCAGAACTACGCGGCTTCCAAGGGCGGGCTCGTTTCGATGGTCAACTCCTGTGCGGTCGAGCTCTCGAAATACGGCATCCGGGCGAACTCGATCCTGCCGGGCTGGGTCGAATCGGCGATGACCAAAGAGATGCTCGCCTGGCAGCCGTTCATCGATCGCGTGCTGCCGCGGATTCCGGCGCGCCGCTGGGGCAAACCAGCCGACTTCGCCGGGATCGCCGTCTACCTCGCCAGCCCGGCGAGCGAGTACCACACCGGCGACGCCTTCCTGATCGATGGCGGGTACCGCGCCTTCTGAGCCGAAGGAGCAACTGGCCGAGCGGCTGCGCGCCGTGGTGGCCGAGGCTCTCTCGGAGCCGCAGGCGAGTGTGCGCAACCTGAGGCGCCTCACGGGTGGGGCCAGCCGTGAGACGTGGGCCTTCGACGCGGTTTTCGCCGATGGCGCCGAGCGGCCGCTGATCCTGCGCCGCGACCCACCGTCAGCGGTCCGGGGCGCGGGCGCGATGTCGCGCGAGGCGACGGCGATCGAAGCGGCGGCACGCGCCGGCGTGCCGGTGCCGAAGGTGATCGCCCGCGGCGAGGATCCGGACGCTCTGGAAGCACCTTTCATCGTGATGGACCTGGTCGAGGGGGAGACGGTTCCGCGCCGCATCCTGCGCGATGACGCCTACGCCGACATCCGTCCGCGCCTCGCCGAGCGCTGCGGGGAAATCCTCGCCCAGGTGCACGCGATTCCGCCGGGGGAGGTTGAGGGACTGGAGACCCCCGATTCCCTGGGGCAGCTGCGCGGCGCCCTCGACTTCTTCGAGGAGAGCAGCCCGGCCCTCGAGCTGGGAATGCGCTGGCTGGAGCGGAACCGGCCCGAGCCCGAGTCCGCTGTCGTCGTCCACGGCGACTTCCGCAACGGCAACCTGATGGTCGGCGACGACGGCATCCGCGCGGTGCTCGACTGGGAGCTCGTTCGCCTCGGCGACCCGATGGAGGACCTGGGCTACCTCTGCGCGCGGTGCTGGCGCTTCGGGGTCGTCGACCGCCCGGTCGGCGGCTTTGGCGATTACGCCGACCTCTTCCGCGGCTACGAAAAGGTCTCGGGGCAGCGCGTCGACCCCGAGCTCGTCCGCTGGTGGGAGCTTTTCAGCAGCCTCTGGTGGGGTGTCGGCTGCATGGTCCAGGCTTCACGGCATCTCTCCGGGGACGTTCGCTCGGTCGAGCTGGCGGCGATCGGCCGGCGGGTGTGGGAGCAGGAGTACGACGTCCTGCTCTACCTCGACGCAGGGGAGGGGGGCTGAGATGGCGCGCGGTGTGCCGACGACAGCGGACCTGGTCGAGGCGCTGCGGGGTTTTCTCGAGCAGGACGTGATGCCCGGCACGGAGGGGCGACTCAGCTTCATGGCCCGCGTCGCCGCGAATGTCGCCGCGACGGTTGAGCGCGAGATCGTGCTCGGGTCGGAGCAGGAGCGCGGGCACGTCGAGCGCTTGGCGGCGCTGGGGTTCGCCGATGACGACGAGCTGGCGCGGGCGATCCGGGCCGGCGAGCTAGACGATCGCCTCGACGGGGCGATAGAGGTCACGCGGCGCAACGTCGTCGAGAAGCTCAGCCTCTGGAACCCGCGCTACGTCGAACCCGAGGACGCTGACCTGATTCTTCAGATGCCCGATTCGAACCCCCGAGACGAAGGCAGGTAACTCGCGAATGGACTATGCGCTGCCCCAGGACCTGCAGGACTTCATCGCCGAGCTAGACGCCTTCATCGAGCGCGAGATCAAACCCCTCGAAGCCGAGAACATGCAGTTCTTCGACCACCGGCGCGAGTGGAAGCGCACCGACTGGGAGAACGACGGCGTTCACACCGAGGAGTGGATCGAGCTGCTGGGCGAGATGCGACGCCGCGCCGACGCGGCCGGCTTCTTCCGCTACGCGCTGCCGAAGCGGATGGGCGGGCGCGACGGGACCAACCTCGGGATGGCGGTGATCCGCGACCACCTTGCAGCCAGGGGCCTCGGCCTCCACAACGACCTGCAGATGGAGTCCTCGGTGGTCGGCAACCTGGTCTTCCCGCTGATCCTCGAGGAGTTCGGCACCGATGAGCAGAAGGACGCTTTTCTCGCCAAGGCGATCGCCGGCGAAGCGGAGTTCGCCTTCGGCCTGACCGAGCCTGACCACGGCAGCGATGCGACCTGGCTGGAGACGACGGCGGCCTGCGACGGCGAGGACTGGGTGATCAACGGCGCCAAGCGTTTCATCAGCGGGATCAGCTTCGCCCGCCACGTGATCGTCTTCGCTCGCACATCCGGGGACCCTGGACGGGGGGAGGGGATCACGGCGTTCATCGTGCCCACGGACGCTCCCGGCGTCGAGGTCCCGTACATGCACTGGACCTTCAACATGCCGACTGACCACGCCGAGGTGACGCTGAGCGACGTGCGCGTGCCCGACGGCGCGATACTTGGCGAGGAGGGGAGAGGCCTCGCCACGGCCCTCTTCTTCGTCCACGAGAACCGCATCCGGCAGGCGGCTTCGGGGGTCGGCGCCGCGCAGTACTGCGTGAACGAGTCAGTCTCCTACGCGCGCTCGCGCAAGACGTTCGGCAAGGCCCTCGCCGAGCGGCAGGCGATCCAGTGGCCGCTAGTTGAGCTCGCGACCGAAATCGAGATGCTGCGCGGCCTGGTGCGGAAGACGGCGCACGAAATGGATAGCGGCGAGGGTCGCATCAGCGGCGTCAGCGACAAGGTCTCAATGTGCAATTACCGGGCCAACCGCCTCGTCTGCGTGGCGGCGGACCGGGCGATGCAAGTGCACGGTGGAATCGGCTACACCCGGCACAAGCAGTTCGAGCACATCTATCGCCACCATCGCCGCTACCGGATTACCGAGGGCTCCGAAGAGATCCAGATCCGCAACATCGCCGGCCATCTCTTCGGCTTCATCTCACGCTAGGTCGCAGGCTCGAGACACCCCACTACACGAATTGTGTTAGATCGTGTAGTGTGCCTCCGATGGAGACCTCGGCAAAGCGCATCAATGTCACTTTGGACGAAGCCCACGCGGACAAGCTTGCTCGGCTCGCGGAGAGGACCCACATACAGGAGGGCACGCTAGCTCGCTCCCTGCTTTCGACTGCCCTCGATGACGCCGATCCCGATGCCGCGCGGATCACCGAGATCCTCGATGCGATCCCTGGTGCTTGGGAGCGGGCACAGGAGTCGATCGAGCAGGCTCGGCGTGGTGAAACGGTGCCGCTTTCCGAGCTGTAGTCGATGCCGACCATCGAGGTCACGCGCCAAGAGCGCGATGAGCTGCGAGAGCT
Source organism: Solirubrobacterales bacterium (assembly GCA_025450195.1). Lineage (GTDB taxonomy): Bacteria > Actinomycetota > Thermoleophilia > Solirubrobacterales > 70-9 > VRUE01. The sequence continues at coordinate 9,005 of JANWHW010000006.1, forward strand.
GATCGAGACCCGCCGTCTTCCGATTAATACGCGGAAGCGAGTCTCCCGCTCATTGCTCACGCTGGAGGAGTTCCCGCGCGCAGGCAAGCAGCTCTCCGGTGTTTGGCGGGATTGCCGGGCCCTGATCGGCCCATGGAGTTGGCTGATCGTCGTCTACATGTACATCGAGGCCGAGGATCGAGTCGTCGTCATCGCTTTCCACGACGCCCGGACATCCGAGGCTGCGACTGCTCGTCTTTGAGCCGCCAGCCCATCGAGGCGGGTCGAAGCGCGACGCGATTGCCTCGGCTAAGTCTGGTTTCGTGGCCCCGCGTGGACTCGCGGATCTCAGCAGTTCCAGCTGCTGAGGCCCGTCACGGCGACGCGGTGGCTGGGGAGTTTCAGCGCCAGTCGGACCAACCTCGTGCAGATGAAGTTGCCCTGCTCATCGGTCTTTCGGTGATCGAAGATCCGGCAGAGGACGATGCGCTCGCTCTGGCGGCGGCAGTTCTGGACGCCGGAGTCGGCGCAGCTCGTGTCGTGCGCACAGGTGTTCTCGGCGAAGGCGGCGGCTCTCTCGCGGGCCACGGGAATCGTCAGCTTGACCCCTGCCTGGGCCGGCACGGCGACCATGGCGAAGACGAATGAGCTGACGACCAGGAGACGAAGCCGGCGACTCAAGGGAATAGATCCGGATCCAGGCGCGGGATCAGTGCTTTTGCCACGTACTGCTCGCCAGTTGTGAGCGTGAACGATTTGCCTTTGACGAAATCTCGGACCGAAACCGTTCCCTCGTCGACCTTGATCAGGGTGGAGGAGTCGCAACGGTCGACGACGAGCCACGTGGTTCCCCGCACGGTCGCGGAGCCGTAGCTGCCGCTGGTCTTGTAGTTCCCTTTGCCGCTTCCCCAAAGCTTGCGGCCCCGCCGGCCAGATTTGCTCAGGGTGGCTAGGGGTTTCTGTTTCGAGCCTCTCCGCTCGCACATCCGCCGCCCGGCCAGTTTCAGCTCTACTTCCTGGTTGTCACCGGCTTTCTGGCCGGTTATGAAGACGCCGCCCCAGAAGTGGCCGCCCTGCAGCTCCCCCGACTGCCCTTTCGATGCGGTCAGGTTGACCACTCCGCGGCGGGTGTTGATCAGGCAGCCAAGCGGAACTTGTTTAAAGGCGGTGAGTTTGGAGTAAGCGTCTTCACCCGGACACTGGAGTTCGATCGTGCCCTCCACTGGTTCGAGGTTGACGCTCTCTCCGGCCACGGGTTTGGGTGGCCCGGTATAGACGGTGAAGGAGGCTGCCGCCGGAGTCGGATCGACGTTGCCTACCTCATCGCGGCCCCGCACTTCGAATCCGTGGGCCCCCTCGGCGAGCGAGGAATAGGACTGCGACGAGGCGCAGGGGCTCCAGGCGGCCGGGGCGCTCGAGTCCAAGCGGCACTGGAAGCTGCCGGGCTCCGAGGAAGTGAAGGCGAAGATCGCGGAAGCGACATCGATCGTGCCACTGGGCCCGGAGGTGATCGTCGTTTCCGGTGGCTGGGTGTCGACCGCGAAGGTGGCGACGGCGGGGGTCTGGTCCAAGTTGCCGCCTTCGTCGAGCGCCCGGACTTCGAAGGTGTGGCCCCCCTCGGCGAGCGAGGGATAGGACTGCGGCGAGGAGCAGGGGCTCCAGCCGGCCGGGGCACTCGAGTCCAGGCGGCACTGAAAGCTGCCGGGCCCCGTCGAGATGAAGGCGAAGGTTGCCGAGTCTGTTGCGATCGTCCCGATCGGTCTCGAGGTGATCGTCGTCTCGGGCGGCTCGGTGACGACCGTGAAGCGCGCCTTCGCCGGAGTTGGGTCGGCGTTTCCACTCTTGTTCAGGGCACGGACTTCGAAGGTGTGGGCCCCCTCGGCGAGTGAGGAGTAGGACTTCGGCGAGGCGCAGGGTCTCCAATCGTCTGGGTCGTCGGAGTCGAGCCGGCACTGGAAGCCGCCGTCCTCGGGCGAGACGAAGGTGAAGGTGGCGGAATCAGTGAAGATCGTTCCGCTGGGGCCGGAGGTGATCCTCGTGTTCGTGCGCGACGCCGACGCGACGACCGGAAGCGCGAAGCTGGCAAGCAGCGCGAGGCCCGTAAGCATCACAATCAACATCGCCCCTGCTGGCTTAGGTCGCATTGGAGCGGGGAACCTTACCTATTCGGTCAATAAGCACCAAAACTTTAGACATGCCCGTGAAGTTGTGCCTGGCGCCCGCTCCGTCACGTAGCCTGCAGCCTCCATGAGCGTTGCCAAAGGCCCCGGGCCTTGACCTGGGTAGAAGTCTTCGCCGTCCTCGTCGGCTCCCACCTAGCGGGGGATTTCCTTTTCCAGACGGATTGGCAGGCCCGCCACAAGCAGGGAGGACTGGGACGCGATCCAGTTCATCGCCGCGCGTTGGTGACCCACGTCATCACCTACACCGCTGCCTTCATCCCCGCGCTGGTCTGGATCGGGCTCGAAACCGACGCGGCGTGGGCCGCGGCGATCGGCCTGCTGATCGCCATCCCTCACCTGATCCAGGACGACGGCCGCTTGCTCGACGCGTATATGGCCCGCGTCAAGGGCCTCGCCAAGACGTCCTCAGGGCTGCGGGTGGCCGTCGACCAGTCCTTCCACGTCCTCTGTCTCCTCGGGACCGCGCTGCTGGTCGTCGCCTGAATCGGGCTCGCCGCGCGTGGGCAACGTCCAGACGGTGATCGCATGGCTGCGCCCCCGCACCTCGTGCTCGCCGACGAGCTCGAGGTCAGTGACCTCCCGCAGCAGCGCCTGCCGGGTGGATTCGGCGATGAAGACCTGATGACCCGTCCCTTTGGTCATCCCCTCGAGGCGGGCGGCGGTATTGGTTGTGTCGCCGATCGCCGTGTACTCGACTCGGCGTTCCGAGCCGACCTGGCCGCTCATCACCATGCCGGTGTTGAGGCCGACGCCCATGTCGAACCCCCGACCCATACCCGCCTCTTCCATCCAGGCGTTGAAGCGTGGCAGGCGCATCTCGAGCATCTCTCGCGCTGCCGCCACCGCGCGGTCAGCGTGGTCGGGCTGCTCGAGCGGGGCCCCGAAGACGGCCATGATCCCGTCGCCCATGAAGGCGACGAGGGTGCCGCCGTGGTCCATGATCGCGTCGCTCATCTCCTCCAGGTAGTGGTTCAGCACTTCGATCACCGAGTCCGGCGGCAGCTCCTCGGAGAAGCTGGTGAAACCGCGCAGGTCGCTGAACAAGACGGTGGTCTCGCGCCGCATCCCGCCGAGCCGCAGGTCCTCGTCAGTGCGGGCGAGGACTTCGCTGACGACCGCCGCGGGAACGAAGCGGGCGAAGGTGTCGTGGACGCGCTGGCGCTCGAGCGCGTTCAGCACGTAGTTGACCGCGAGCGCGCCTAGGGCCGAGAGGGCCAGCGCCAGCAGCGGGTAAATGACCGGCAGCACGACACCCGCATCGAAGGCGAGCTGGACAGCGACGACAGCGGCGATATAGAGGAGGCCAAGCGCCAGGGCGACGAGGAGCGCTGCGACCGCGCTCAGCCTCAGCGTGGCGGCGGCGGGGACCGCGGCCATCAGCAGGATCAGCAGCAGGTCGACAAGGAGGCCCGAGGAGGAGAGGGGAAAACCGTGCTCGGCGGTCCAGGCGGCGTTCGCCTGGATTTCGGGCCCCGGCATCAGTTCGTCGCCGGTGGTCGAGGTCGGGTGCACGTCCTGCAGCGAAGGCGCCGAGGCGCCGACGATCACCGTCTTGCCGCGGAAGGCGGAAGCCGGCACCTGCCCTCGCAGCACCCGTGAGTAGGAGTAGTGGGCGATCGTGTTGGGCGGGCCCCTGTAGTCGATCCATGCTTCGCCGTCGCCTTCCATCTCGGACGGGTCGATGGGCTCGCCGGTGGCCGCTTCGGCGACTGCGACCCCGAAGCTGACGAGCCCGTCGACCTCGTAATGCATCTTGCGGATCGTCCCCCCCGGTTCCGGAACGACGACGGTATTGGCAGCGCGGGCGCCGATTTCGCGTACGACCGCTTCGCCGCCGAAGATCCGGCTCTGGCCGCGTTTGTCGGTTTCGGTGGTCGAGAGAATCACGCCGCCGGCACGGGCGACCGATTCGACCAGGGCGTTGTCCTGGCGCGGCGTCGTCGGCTCGGTGAACTGGATGTCGACCGCGATCACCTTGGCGCCGGCTTTGCGCAGCCGGTCGATCACCCGCGCGTGCAACGAGCGGGGGAACGGCCACTGCACACCGAGTTCGCTAAAGGTGCGATCGTCGACCTCGACGGTCACGATGTCGTCAGGCGCGGGCTGGGCGCCCCGGACCGAAAAGCGGACGTCGACGGTCTGTAGCTCCAAGGTGCGCATCAGGTTGGTCGCGTGGGCGACGATCCCGACCGTCGCGGCCACGATGACGACGAACAGGAGCGCGACTTCGCGGCGACGCCGCAGCTTGCGCGGGGAGGTCACTTCGAGACCGGTGCGGGGGAGTCCTCGGCCGGCCAGCGCTCGTCGACGACGGCCCGCGCCAGCTGGTGGCTGCGCCGGTGCCCGGTCACCGCGAGCAGGAACTGGTCGCGGTCCAGCGCAAGCAGTTGCGTGTCGACGGTCGTGCGCACGGTCGCCGTGCGCGGGACGTCATGCAGCAGCGCGATCTCCCCGAACGATTCGCCGGGCCCCTCGTTGCGGCGGAAGGCCTCGTCTTCGAAGACCTCCACTTGGCCCTCTTCGATCAGGAAGAAGCGGTCGCCGATCTCGCCTTGGACGATCACGTCCTCACCTGCCGGCACCTCGAGGGGCGCCAGGTCGTGGCTGAGGCGCTCCAGCGTCGCCAGCGGCAGCGGCGCAAAGATCGAGTTGCCGCGCAGGAGCCTGTAATGCTCCTCGGCGACGGGGGCGCCGACCTCGTAGGCGCGCAGCCGCGTCCACCCGAGCATCACGAAGACCGGCAGCAGCGCCCCGAGCGCGATCAGCGCTCCGCGCACGTGGAGCAGTTCGACCAGGAGAACGGCGCCGATCGAGCCGAGGGCCATCGCAGCCTGCCGGCCCGACTCAAGCGATCCGATCACGCGGCCGAGCGTCTCGTCGGAGCCGAGCCGCTGCATCAGCGTCTTCGCCGCCACCTCGACGAAGACGAAGCCGATCCCGATGCCCAGCCAGCCGACATATGCGGCCGGGGGGTGGGGGGAGATCCCCGGCAACATCGTCGCCAGGCCGATCAGGAGGCTGCCTCCCGCGATCGCGGGCACGAGCCGGCCCCGGTCGAAAAGCATCGCCAGGGCCATCGCGCCGATCACCGCACCGATTCCCCAGGTCGCGTTGAGGAAGCCGACGCTGCCCTGTCCGAGGTGCAGCAGCTCCAGCGCCATGACGACGACCATCACGTCGGCGAACCCCTCGAAGAGGAACAACAGAATCATCGTCGCCGCGGAAAGTCGCAGTGCCGGGTGGAAGGCAAGGGCTCGCGCCCCGAGCGTGACTTCGCGGAAGGCTCCCGCCACCTCGTCCTCCTCGGCTACGTAGTCCGGCCGGCGGTCGCTGTGGACGCGGTGGACGAGGAGGCAGACGAGCAGGCCGGCGCCGGCTGCCACACCGATCACGAAGGCGGGGGAGGTCAGTCCGAGGAGGACGCCGGCGAGGAGGGCGGCGACGATGAAGCCGAGGTTTTCCATCATGCTGTGGGTGACGTTGCTGGCCGAGAGCTGCTGCGGCGTCTCCACCAGGGTTGGCGTCAGTGCCGCGTGGGCTGGGGCGTAGCCGCAGGAGGCGATGGCGAAGAGCGCCGGGAAGACGAAGACCACCGCGGTGGGAGCGTCGAGGGCGGTGGCCGCGGTGGCGGCGCAGAGGATGACCGCGGTCGCGACCGCGCTGGCGAGCATCACCGACCGGCGTGGAAACCGGTCGATCAACAACCCGACCAGCGGCGAGACGATCGCCGCCGGCAGGAAGCGAACGAGGGCGACGATCCCGACACCCGCCGCCCCATGCGCATCGAACCCGTAGACCCCGAGCGCGATCGTGAAGCACCAGGTCGCAAACGACGTGACCGCGGTGGCGACGCCAAGCATCCCCAGGTCCGGGTTCGCGAAGTCGACCGCAAGGGCGCGCACGCTGGTTCTCCATGCGGTCCAGGTTCGCGAGATCACCCGCCGCAAGATAACGGGAACGTGGATGATTATTCTGGACCCAATCGAGGCCTTCGTGACCTACGACGAGCGCCAGGCGGCAGCTGCACGTCTCGCCGGTTTACGAACGATGGCTCCGGGGGCCTGAGCATGCTCGGGGAGGAGTGGACAGACGGTGATCGTGTCGATCGCTATCTCGACCGCGCGGATGAGTTCCCGCACCGTGCGGAGGGGGAGAGCGTTCTGCTCGAGCATGTGCCTCGAGACGCTCGTCGCATCCTCGATCTCGGGACGGGCGACGGCCGCCTGCTCGCCCTTCTCCAAGCCGATCGCAACGAGATGCTCGGCGTGGGCCTTGATTTCTCCGAGCTCATGCTCGAGGCGGCTCGCAAGCGCTTCGCCGACGACGAGCGCATCGAGCTCGTCGAGCATGACCTCACTGCACCGTTGCCCGCGCTTGGTCGCTTCGATGCCGTCGTCTCGTCGATGGCCATCCACCATCTCGAGCACGAGCGGAAGCGCTCGCTCTATGGAGAGGTGTTCGATTTGCTCGAGCCGGGAGGGGTCTTCGCAAACTTCGAGCATGTGGCGTCGCCGACCCAGCGCTTGCACTTGGCGTTCTTCGCGGCGATCGAGGAGCCGCTTGAGAATGAGGATCCGTCCGACCGCCTGCTCGACGTCGAGACGCAGCTCGGATGGCTGCGGGAGCTTGGCTTCGATGATGTCGACTGCTATTGGAAGTGGCTCGAGATGGCGCTCCTGATCGGCGTCAAGCCGATCTAGAAGACCTGCTCGACGATCGCTATCGCTCCACCAGGGGGCGCAGCCTCAAAACGTGAGAGCATCCGCGTCGATGGCTGACTTTCTGGTCAAGCGCGACGACTTGCGCGAGTGCCGCATCGCCGAGTCCGAGACGCCGGAGATCGGGCCCGGGCAGGCGCTGCTGCGGGTCGACACCTTCGGGCTGACCGCCAACAACGTCACCTACGCGGTGATGGGCGAGTCGATGTCCTACTGGGATTTCTTCCCGACCGAGGAGGGCTGGGGCCGGGTCCCGATGTGGGGCTTTGCCGAGGTCGAGCGCAGCGAGGCCGAGGGGATCGAGCCGGGGACGCGCCTCTACGGCTACCTGCCTCCCTCCTCCCACCTCGTCGTCACGCCAGTGGCCGTTGACGGGTCCGGTTTCGTCGACGGGTCGCCGCACCGGGCGGCGCTGCCCTCCGCCTACCACCGCTACCTGGCGAGCGACGCCGACTCGTTCTACCGCGCCGAGACCGAGGCGATGCAGATGCTGCTGCGACCGCTCTTCTTCACCTCGTTCATGATCGATGACGAGCTCGACGACGAGGGGCTGACCGGGCGGGGGCCGATCCTGATCTCCAGCGCCTCGAGCAAGACCGCGATCGGCGTCGCATTCCTGCTCGCGCAGCGCGAGGGCGTCGAAACGGTCGGACTCACCTCCGCCAGCAGCACCGGGTTCGTCGAGGGCCTGGGAATCTACGGGAGCACCGTCTCCTACGAGGAGATCGGCTCGCTGCAGAAGGGCCCGGCCACCTACGTCGACGTTTCGGGCAACGGCGAGGTCCGCGCGGCGATCCACAACCACTTCGGCGACGACCTGGCCCGCAGTATGGCGGTGGGCGTCACCCACTGGGAGGACTTCGGCTCGGGTGGCGGAGAGCTTCCCGGCCCCCGGCCCGAGCTCTTCTTCGCCCCCGACCGCATAGTCAAGCGCGGCGAGGACTGGGGGCGCGCCGGCCTCGAGCAGCGCGCCGCTGCCGCCTGGAACCCCTTCTGCGAGTGGGCCGGCGGCTGGCTCGGGACGATCCCCGGCCATGGCTTCGAGGCCGTACAGAGTGCCTACCTCGAAGTGCTGGAGGGACGGGTCAGTCCCAAGAGCGCTCACGTACTTTCACTCTCATAGTCAGCTCAGTAGCGATAGCCCGGACCGGGCGGCGCTTGCGTTGCCTGCCTCAGTTCGCGTGCTGCTCGAGGCGTTTGGCGAGGCGGTTCATGCCGCGATCGCGGGCTGCTTTGGCCGCACCCACCCAGTCGGTGGGGCTATCGGCTGGGAGCTTGACTCCGGCGTCGCGGAGGGTGGCGATGTCCTTGAATGCGAGCAGGTCCTCGCGGGCATCGAGCAAGGCCGCTCGGAGCTTGGGACGTGGCTCGTCGGTCGCGTTGTCCAAGACGTCTTCGAGCGAGCCATGTCGGCGCAGCAGCTCGGCCGCGGTCTTCGGGCCAACCCCTTTCGCACCAGGGAGGCCATCCGAGGGATCTCCGCGAAGGGCGATGAAATCGGGCACCTGCTCGGGATCTACGCCATAGCGACGCTGCACCTCATCGGGCGTGACCTCTTCGGCGCCTTTACTGCCGGTGCGGACGTAGAGCACGGTGATCCTGTCGCTCGCGCACTGGTACATGTCCCGATCGCCGGTCAGCAGCAGCGCCTGGCCACCGGCCTCGGCCTCCTGGCGCGCGTAGGTGCCGAGCAGGTCGTCGGCCTCCAGCGATTCGCTCGTCGCGACGGTCCAGCCGAATGCCGCGAAGAAATCGCGGCTGTCGGCCCACTGGGGAGCCAGCTCATCCGGCACCTCCTCGCGGTCGGCGTGGTAGGCCGGGTACAGCTCGGTGCGGTAGGAGGCGGCGTCGGGCCCGAAGCAGAGGACCACCGCACGAGGGGCATGGATTTCGACCTCGCGCACGATCAGGTTGGAAGCTCCGAGCAGTGCGTTGACGGGCGTTCCGCTTGGTCCCACAATCGATTTGGGCAGTGCGTAGAAGGCTCGGAACAGCATCGAGGGCGTGTCGACGGCGAGCAGCGGAGATTTGGCGACGGTGCCGATTCCCTAGATTCTTCCGGATGAGCAAGGCCCTTAACGTTGAAGATCTGGTCAAGCGCTACCCGACTGGGGTGGAGGCGCTGCGCGGCGTGTCCTTGGAGATAGCGCCCGGAGAGCTGTTTGCCCTGCTGGGTCCCAACGGGGCCGGCAAGTCGACGCTGATCCATTGCGCGACCGGGCTCGCGCAGCCGACCTCTGGTGCGATCCAAGTCTTTGGCCACGATGCAATCCGCGACTACAGCGAGGCGCGCCAAGCGGTGGGCCTGGCGCCGCAGGAGCTGAACCTCGACTGGTTCCTGACGGTCGAGGAGACGCTCGACTACCACGCCGGGTACTTCGGCATGCCAAAGCGCGAACGCCGCGAGCGGACCAAAGAGCTCCTGGAGACCTTCTCGCTGACCGAGAAGAGCGACGAACGAACCCGCACCCTCTCGGGCGGGATGAAGCGGCGGCTGATCCTGGCGCGGGCGATGATGCACCGGCCCCGCCTGTTGATCCTCGACGAGCCCACCGCCGGCGTCGACGTCGAGCTGCGGCTGGAGCTTTGGCACTACGTGCAGCGGATCAACCAGGAAGGAACGTCGATCCTGCTCACCACTCACTACCTGGAGGAGGCCGAGCAGCTCTGCGACCGGATCGCCTTCATCAACGACGGCCAGATCGTCGGCGAGGGAACCAGCTCTGAGCTGGCTGCCCGTTACGGGGTCGACAGCCTCGAGGACGCCTACCTCGCTCTGGTCGGTCGCAAAGAGCTGTCGCGCTCCCACGCCGAGGTGACGGCCATATGAGCGCGGAGCGACCAAGCGTGCATATCTGGTTCTTCGCGCCGGGAGCGAAGCGCGAGGCATTGTCATGAGTCCCGCCCAGATTCGCTTCGCCACTCTCTGGCGCCGCGAGGTCAACCGCTTCATGAAGATCAAGAAGCAGACGCTGGGCGCGCCGCTGCTGGAAACCTTCCTCTACATCTCCGTCTTCGGAGCGGCACTCGGCTCGCGGATCAAAGAGCTGCATGGGATCGAATACATCGTCTTCGTCATCCCCGGCCTGATCATGATGGCCTTGGCGATCAACTCTTTCGCCAACAACGCCTCTTCGATCCTCCAGCAGAAGTTCCAGGGAGCGATCCAGGACCAGCTCTCCTCGCCGGCCTCGCCACTCGAGCTGCTGCTTGCCTTCACCTTTGGTGGCTTCATGCGCGGGCTGATTGTGGCGGGGCTGACCTTCATCGTCGCGTCGCTGCTGGTCGACCTTCCGGTCGACCACGTCTTGGTTCTGATCCCGTCGCTGTTCCTGGTCGGCTTCTTCTTCTCCCAGCTCGGAGTTCTGACCGGGGTCCGTGCCGAGCAGTTCGACGACGTCGCCTTCGTCCAGACCTTCGTTCTGACGCCGCTGATCTTCCTCGGGGGCGTTTTCTACTCGGCGACACTGCTGCCGGAACCGTTCGAGACGCTGACCCACTTCAACCCGATCTACTACATGATCAACCTGATTCGCTACGGCTTCGTTGGCTTCAGCGAAGTCAGCGTCGCCCTCTCGCTGCTTGCTCTCACTGCGGCGACGGCAGCCCTCTTCGCGGTCAACCTGCGCCTCTTCTCGAAGGGCTACAAGCTGCGTGCGTAGCGGCGGGCGCTTGGGCGTTCCCGCTCTCAGCGCAAGCTCTCGCTGATCCAGTCCAGGTAACCCTTGCTGCCGGCGACGATCGGCATCGCGACGATCTCGGGCTCGTCGTAGGAGTGGAACTCTCTAATTGCCTCCTCCACCTCTGGATAGCGGGCCGCCTCGGTCTTCGCCAGGCATTGCCACTCGCGGCTTTCCTCGATTTTGCCTTCCCAGCGGTAACGGCTCGCAATCGGCCCGACCACCTGAACGCAGGCGGCGAGCCTGCGGTCGACCAGGGCCGAGCCGATTCGCTCTGCTTCCTCCTCAGAGCCGACCGTCGTCAACACCTGGACGTAGTCGGTCGCCACTGCTGTCGGCCGACCCGGCTAGCCCGGGTCGGCGACCAGCGCCTCGCCGTCGGCATCGGGAGCGACGAGGATGGCTCCCTCGCCGCTCGCGTAGGCCTCCTCGCCGTGGTAGGCAACGTCCATGCCCACCGCCTCGTCATGCTCGGAGGCTCGCAATGGCATTACCGCCCCAATGATCCGCAGCAGGACGTAAGTCATCCCGAAGGCATAGGCGGGAGCCGCGAGGGCGGCCAGCGCCTGATCCCAGAGCTGGTCGGCGTTGCCGTAGAAGAGGCCATCGGAGACGCCGTTCCATCCGATCTGGGCGACGAAGCCGATGAAGAGGATGCCGGTGAAACCGGCGATGCCGTGAGCAGCGAGCACGTCAAGCGTCTCGTCCACCCGGGTCCGCGGTCGCCAGACGATCACCGCGTAGCAGGGCAGTGCTCCGAGGAAGCCAAGGGCCATCGCCCAGCCGGGGCTGATGAAGCCGCCCGCCGGGGTGATCAGCACGCAGCCGACGATGATCGCGGTCGCTGCTCCGATTGCGGTCACCTTGCGGCCGCGGATCAGGTCGAGGACGAACCAGGTGATCAGCGCACAGGCCGGTGTCAGCAAGGTGTTGGTGAAGGCCAGAACGCTGGCGTCTCCGGTTGAGAAGCCGCTGCCGCCGTTGAACCCGAACCAGCCGAACCACAGCAGGCCGGCGCCGAGCAGTACATAGACCGCGTTGTGGGGAAGGAGTGCCTGCCGGCCGTAGTCCTTGCGCGCTCCGACCACAAGTGCCGCGGCCAGGGCCGAGAAGCCGGAACCCATCTCGACCGGCACGCCGCCGGCGAAGTCGAGGGTGCCACCGGCGATCAGCCAGCCGCCGCCGAAGGCCCAGTGCGCGAGCACCGCGTAGACGAGCACCGACCACAGTGCCGCGAAGACGAGGAACGCCCCGAATCGCATCCGCTCCACGACAGCCCCGGAGACCAGCGCGGTGGTGATGATGCAGAAGGTCGCCTGAAAGGCAAAGAAGACGAGATGCGGGATCGTCGTCCCTTCGCGCGGCGTGAAGTCGATGCCCTGCATGGCGAAGTTCCCAAGCCCGCCGATCAGCGAGCCGTCGCCGTCGAAGGCGAGCGAGTAGCCCACCAGCGCCCAGGTGACCATTGCGATCGCGATCGCCGCGACGCACATCATGAACGTGTTGAGGGTGTTCTTAGAGCGCACCAGGCCCGCGTAGAAGAGCCCGAGCGCAGGCGTCATAAGCAGCACCAGCGCGGTGGCGGCGAGCATCCAGGCGGTGTCGCCGGTGTCGACTTCCGCGACCACCTTGGCGACCGGCAGCACGTTCATCGCACAACCTCGCGCTTCGCTCGCGGCGCGAAGAACCAGATATGCACGCTTGCTCGCTCCGCGCTCATTTGCCCACCGGCGTCACGGCGCCACTGTCGGTCTCACCGGTTCTGATCCGGACCGCCTGTTCCAAGGGCACGACGAAGATCTTTCCGTCGCCGACCTGGCCGGTTTGCGCCCCTTCGCAGAGCGCGTCGATCGTGGGCTGCACGAACGAGTCGGAAACCGCGATCTCGAACCGGACCTTCTCGGAGAGGCCCATCTTCACGGTCGTGCCGCGGTAGGTCTCAACCCGGTCCAACTCCCCTCCGTGTCCTTGCACCCTGCTCATCGAGATTCCGCGCACCTCGGCGCGGTACAGGGCCTCAAGGACGTCGTTCGCCTTCTCTGGGCGCACGATGCCGATCACGAGTTTCACGTTCCTCCCTCTTTCCCAGGACTAGAGCCATTGGCCCAGGGCGAGCAGCCACACGTCATGCCATATGCGGTCCCCACCGTCGGGCGGTCGCAGCCTAACGTTGCCCACGGCGGAGGGTCAAGCCAAGCCGAGCCCGTTGACCAGGCCAAACCCGCAGATTCCGCTACTCGCCGATCAGCTCGATGCGACAGCCAGCCGATGCGGAGAAGGTGACCAGGGCATAAGGGCAGGCTATATTGCGAATCCTTACAAGCCTCGTGCAGGGTGCGCTGGATTCTGGCGCGGAAAGGAATCTTTTGAAAAAGCATCTCCTCGTTGCGGTTGCGGCAATGGCCGCGGGCGTGCTTGTCGTATTCGGCGCCGGGTTGGCCGGCGCAGAGACACCGCCGACCGGGACGACCAACACGGTCTACATACAGGACGTCAAAGGGGCGTTGAAGTTCGTTGGCCCGGCGAGCGTTCACCAGGGCGACCAACTGAAAATCGTCAACGAAACTAACGCCAAAAAGGTCGGCCCGCATACCTTCTCGCTGGTCACCAAGGGCTCGCTGCCGAAAACCCCGAAAGCGCGTCAGAACTGCTTTACGCCGAAACACATCTGTATGTCGATCGCCAAGTGGCACGGCGTCAAAGGGGAAGGCCCGGTGACCGTCAACCCGGCCAAAGCGGGGCCCGAAGGCTGGAGCACGCTGGGCAGCACCAGCAAGAAGGGCGACTCCTGGTACACCGGCCACAAGAAGGGCGCCTCGTTCACCCAACAGGTGACCGCCGATCCGGCGACGACGAGCACGCTTTACTTCCTCTGCGCGATCCATCCCTGGATGCAGGGCAAGACCACCGTCCTGCCGCCCGGCGCTTAGCGGCACGTCTGGGAAGTCCACATTCACGCCTCGCCTGGGGCGCCGAGCTTTCCTCGGCGCCCTGGGCGGTAGCGCGCTTGCCTACCTGTTGCCGCTGAGGGGTGGTGGCGACGGGAGCCTGCTCCCACTGCTCGGCGAGGAGGCCTCCGAGGCGGCGGCCGCGGTGCCGTTCCAGGCACGGCTGCCGATTCCCCGCGTTCTGAGCGACGCCCATATCGAGATCCCGATCCGTGAGGCCGAGGCCCAGATCTTCCCCGGCCGAAAGACGAAGCTGTGGACCTACGGCGGCAGCTTCCCCGGCCCGACGATCCGCCGCCCCGCCGGTCAACGCACGAAGGTCACCTTCCATCACGAGTTGCCGGCGAGCGCCGGCGAGCTCTCGGTCCACTTGCATGGCGGCCACAACCGGTCCCGGTTCGACGGCCAGCCGGGCGGGCTGACCAAGTCCCAGCCGCTCTCCTACTTCTGCCGCATCCCGCGCGGGCTGTCGTCGCGCGAGTCGGGCAACGACCTGCTGATTTCACCCGGCGGCCGGAAAACCTATGCCTATGACCTGGTTGAGGACGGTCGCCCCGAACGGGCCGCTTTCCAGTGGTACCACGACCACCGTCTCGACCGCACCGCTCCACATAGCTGGCGGGGGCTGGCGGGGATGTGGATCGTCGATGACGAGTTCGACGCCTCGTTGCCGTTGCCGAGCGGCAAGCGCGACATCCCGCTGATGATCGCCGACCGCACGTTCGATCGCCGCAACCAGCTCACCGATCCCTTCTCTGGGCAGCAGCCGCCGGCCGACGGCATCGCCGGCCGGCGCATCCTCGTCAACGGCGCCTACATGCCGCACCACGAGGTCGATGCCCGCCGCTACCGGCTACGGATCCTCAACGTCTCCCAGTTCCGCTCCTACAACCTCCACCTCTCCAACGGTGCTTCGATGGTGCAGATTGGCAGCGACAGCGGCCTGATGCCAAAGCCAATCCGCCGCCAGCAGATCCTCATTGGGCCGGGCGAGCGGGTCGAGGTCATCGTTGACTTCGCCGCGGCCATGGGGGAGACGGTCGAGCTGCGCAGTGGCCGCCATGGCGGCCGCAACCCGGCTGGCGCCCGTTCCTACGTTGGCGCCCTGATGCAGTTCCGGGTCTGCCTCGGCCGGCCACCGGACAGGACGCGGATTCCCCGCCGGCTCCGACCACTTCCAACCTGGGCGGCGGAGGCGAAGCGGAGGGCGGGCCGCAAACCCGACCACAGCTGGGAGATCTCGGTCGGCGGCTTCTTTCGCACCACTTGGCTGATCAACGGCAGGACCTTCAATCCCGCCCGCGCCGAGGCCTTCCCGGTCCTGGGGACTACCGAGACCTGGGAGTTCGTCAATCGCACCTCTGTCGCCCACGTGATGCACATCCACCACAACGACTGGTACCTGCTGTCCCGCGACGGCAAGCCACCGCCACCCTGGGAAGACTGCCTCAAGGAGACCTTCTTCGTCTTTCCCGGCGAACGGATCCTCATCGCCGGGCACTTCGTCGACCACCCCGGCAAGTTCGTGGTCCACTGCCATATGTTCGACCACGAGGACCATGGCCTGATGAGCCAGTTCGAGGTCGTGAAGCGCTAGATCTAGGTTCCGATCAGCTCGATGCGGTATCCGTCGGGGTATCGCTCATTTGACAACTGAGACGCTGCGGCTGCTCAGCTCTCCCTCGCCCGAAGCCGATAGTTAGCTCATGAGCCCTGGAAGGGCCTTTGCGCTCGCCATTTCCTTACTTGCGGCGTGTGCCGCCGTGTTCGGAGCCTTCTTCGGCTGGGTTGTGTACGCGATGGCGCAAAGCGCCGACGGCAACTACGACGGCACGGTGTCGACGGCGACAACCGTCCAATTCATCCTCGGCTGGGTTGGCATAGCCCCCGTTCTGGTGATGGCTTACTTCGTCTTTAGGGGACGCAACCATCAAGCTGTTGCGGCCCTGATCGCGGGCGTGATCGTCTGGGCCGGATGGGCCATCCTCAACGATGCGGCCGTTCATGGATGGCGGGACAGTTTCTTTCTGAGTTTCTTCTAGGGGAGTCCGGGAAACGACGCCTAGCTCCCAATTAACTCAATACGGTAGCCGTCGGGGTCGCGGACGAAGCAGATGCGATGGCCCTCAGTGCGCCCGCCCGGGCGGTAGGGGGGCTTTTCGGGGTCGATGCCTTCCGTGGCGAGGCGCTCCAGGGTGCCGTCGAGGTCATCGACGGCAAGCGCGATGTGGTTGTAACCGGTGCCGTGCTCGTAGGACTCGACCCCGTGGTTGTAGGTCAGCTCGAGGATGGGGTCTTCGCCGGGCAGCCTCATGAAGACGTTGATTGCCTCATCGCCGATCGGCATTCGCGCAGCCTCCTCGAAACCGAGCTTTTCGTAGAAGGCAACCGAGCGGTCGATGTCGCCGATGCGATAGCAGGTGTGGAGGAAAGTGACCATGGCGCCAGGCTAACGCGATTCGCGGGAAAGCCACGTCGATGTACGGGATTACCCGCACGATCGGGGGCAGCCTGCTCTCTGGCCGGGCTTCGGTAGCCAAGCACCCGCAGTCATGATGGTGGGGTGAGCGTTACTTCTGACCTGGTTCGTCGTTTCCAAACGGCGCGGCGCGACTCAAGCCTGGCTGTTCTGGAGGGATTCCATGCCCTCAAGCATGCGTTGCGCTTCGGCGCGGAGGTGCTCGAGGTGATTGCCTCAAATCCCCAGGAGCTGGAGCGAATGGCTGGTGAGCTTGCGCCAGACTTGACCGGAGATCTGGAGAAGCGGGTAGTTGCCGTTCCTCCAGATGCACTCGCCGAGCTGGCTCCGCAAGCCCCCCGCACCGGGGTTGTCGCGATCGCTCGTCGCCCAAAGGTGGATGTGGATGAGGTGCTCCGCGATCGGCGGGCGGCTCCGTTGGTTCTGCTTGAGGACCCGCGCACGATGGGGAACATGGGCGCCTGCGTGCGCGTGGCCGCCGCCGCCGACGCTGCCGGCGTCTTCACGACAGGCAGCAACGACCCGTGGCATCCGGACGCCCTGCGGGGTGCCGCTGGGCTGCACTTCGCTCTGCCGGTGGCCGCGGTCGAAGGGCTGCCGGAAAGCGACCGGCCGCTTGTGGCGATCGACCCCGGTGGACAGGAGCTGCGTTCTTCTGAGCTGCCGTCCCGCGCCATCCTTGCCTTTGGCAGCGAGCGCTACGGCCTCAGCGAGGCGTTGCTGGGCCGGGCGGACATGCGCCTTGGCATACAGATGCGCGACGGTGTATCGAGCCTCAACCTCGCCACCGCGGTGGCGGCGGTGCTGTTCGCCCAACGACTCTGAGCACGCTGCCGCGGTGCCGCCTATAACTCTCGGCTCCCGGCAAATGTCTCTGCGGTGAAACCTCCGATGCGCTGGGCAGGCGTGGCCGGTAGCGTGGAGAACATCTAGTTGGCCCCAGCCGACATCCCGTTTGTCGATGAAAGGAATTCCATTGCTGGCTCTTGCCGATATCGGTTTTGGCGAAGCGCTTTTGCTTGCCCTCGAGATCTTCTTCTTCGTGATCTGGATCTGGATCCTGATCACGATTCTCAGCGACCTTTTCCGCGATCACGAAATCTCTGGCTGGGCGAAGGCGGCGTGGGTGTTGTTCCTCGTCTTCATCCCCTTCCTGGCCGCACTGATCTACCTGATAGCTCGTGGCAATGGCATGCGTGACCGGGCGATCAAGGCGCAAGCGGAGGCAAAGCAGCATATGGACGCCTATATCCGCGAGACGGCATCCTCATCTTCAGCCGATGAGCTCCACAAGCTCAATGATCTGAAGGAGAAGGGTGCGATCACGGGGGAGGAGTTCGAGCGGGCCAAGGCCAAGCTTCTGGCCTGACCTGCAAGACGAGTTGCAGGTTATTAGCAACTCTTAACAGTTTTTAGGCAGCTTCTGTAGCCTGCGCGGCTCCCGCCGGCGCTCCGATTTTGAGGGCGGGGCGGGGGCCGATGCCGGTTTCCCCCTCTACAGATCGCGCTGCGACACGAAAGCGGTTGCTGCCCGCAGCAACCCTGGTGCTGGCGATTCTGGGTGCGATAGGCGCCGCGGCTGCGGGCGCGCCCGCCGAGACCCTGCAGGAAAGGTTCGACCAGACCCAGGGCAAGCTCGACCAGGTGCGGCAAAGCCAGAGCTCGCTCACCGCGACGATCGCCGAACAGAACGCGGCGATCGACTCGATGCTCGGCGAAGTGTCCCGTCTGCGGCAGGAACAGGCGGCGATTGAGGCTGAACTGACGGCCAAGCAGGCAGAGCTCGATCGCGCCACCGCCAAGCTGGAAGCCGATAGGCGACGGCTTGCGCGGACCCGAGCTCGCCTCCAGCGCGCGCTGAGTGTGCTGCGCGATCGCCTCGTGGCGATCTATCAGACCGGCAGCCCGGACCTGCTGGACCTCGTGCTCGAGTCTGAGAGCTGGTCGGAGATGAGTGCCCGCGCCGACTATCTAAACCAGATCCGCGAGTACGACAACTCGGTGGCCAGTCGGGTCAAGGAGCTTCGCGATCAGGCACGGGCGGCGGTGAAGCGGATGACTGCTGTTCGGCTTCAGATCAAGCAGGCGCGCGATGAAATTGCGGTCAAGGAGCAGGAAGCCGCGGAGGCGCGTGCCTCGGCGGAGGCACGCTTCGGCGAGCTCAAGGCGGCCCAGGCCGAGCGTCGTCAGGCGCTCGAATCGCTCGAGTCTCGGGAACAGGCGCTCAACACCAACCTCTCCTCAATCTCCGAACAGATCGCGAGCACAGGCGCTCCGGCTCCGTCGGGTACGCCCGCGCCACTGACTCCGGGCGAGAGCGCCGACTACATCTCCGAAAGCCAGGCCAGCATCCCGGCCGGCGCGCCTCCTGCCGTCCAGGCAGCGATCGAAGCCGCCAACTCGATCGCCACCACTCCCTACATCTGGGGCGGAGGCCATGGCTCCTTCGAATCTTCCGGCTATGACTGCTCGGGCGCGGTCAGCTTCGCGCTGCATGGCGGCGGCTTCCTCGAAAGCCCCCTCGACTCGACCGGCCTCTCCACCTGGGGAGAACCCGGCGCCGGGCGCTGGATCACCGTCTACGCGAATGCCGGCCATGCCTGGGCGATCATCGCCGGCTTGGCCTTCGACACCTCGGGTGGCGCAGGCCCGCGCTGGCACCCCTCGCCGGTCAGCTCCACTGAAGGCTTCATAGCTCGCCACCCACCGGGCTACTAGCCCAGAGCGTGCGTGGCCGGCGCATCCAGCGACCGAAGGGAGCGGTGCGAGCGCGAAGCGCGAGTTCCTCAGTCGCTCACGTGCAGAGCACGCTTCGCTCCTTGCGTCCTTGACCTGCTTGGTCACGCACGCTCTGCAGTAGTTTTGGCAAATGGGGTTGGAGCAGGAGTTGAACGAGCTGCTCGAGGTGGAGAAGTTCGAGCCGTCGGCTGAGTTTCGGGCCGGCGCGCTGCTGAGCGACCCCAGTGTCTATGCGGAGGCATCCGCCGATCCGGAGGCATGGTGGCTGCGGCAGGCAACGGAGCTGCTCGACTGGGTGCAGGAGCCAAGCCAAGGCCTTGATGCGTCCAATCCCCCCTTCTACAAGTGGTTCGCCGATGGGCGGCTGAACGCATCGGCCAACTGCCTCGACCGCCACGTCGAGGCGGGGTTGGGCGATCGCGTCGCCTACCACTGGCGTGGCGAGGAGGGTGAGGAGCGCGACGTCACCTACGCCCAGCTGCTGGCCGACGTCAAGCGCTTTGCCAACGCGCTCAAGGGCATCGGCATCGGCAAGGGCGACGTGGTCGGCATCTACCTGCCGATGATCCCCGAGGTCGTCGTCGCGATGCTTGCCTGCGCGCGGATCGGTGCGGTCCACAACGTCGTCTTCGGCGGCTTCTCAGCCGAGGCGGTGCGCGAGCGGATGGAGTTCTCCGAAGCAAAGGCACTGATCACTGTCGACGGCGCCCGTCGCAAGGGCAAGACCGCCCCGATCAAGGCGCCGGTCGACGAGCAGATGGGCGATTTGGCGTCGCTGGAGACGATCGTCGTCGTCCGCCACACCGGCATCGATTGCCCGATGCAAGAGGGGCGCGATCGCTTCTACGATGAGCTGCTCGAGGCTGCCGACCCCGAGTGCCCGCCCGAGCCGCTCGACGCCGAGGACCCGCTCTTCATCCTCTACACCTCCGGCTCGACCGCGAAGCCGAAGGGGATCCTTCACACGACCGGCGGCTACATGACGGGGGTCACCGCGACCCATCGCTATGTCTTCGACATCAAGCCCGAGTCCGACGTCTACTGGTGCGCGGCCGACGTCGGCTGGGTTACCGGCCATTCCTACATCGTCTACGGCCCCCTCAGCAACGGCGTCACCAGCGTTATGTGGGAGGGCGCACCCGACTACCCGCACAAGGGCGTCTGGTGGGAGAACGTCGCGCGCTACAAGGCGACGATCCTTTACGCGGCACCGACGGCGATCCGCACTTTCATCAAATGGGGCGCCGAGATCCCCGCCGAGCACGACCTCTCTTCGCTGCGCCTGCTCGGCTCGGTCGGCGAGCCGATCAACCCGAAGGCGTGGCTCTGGTACCACAAGGTGATCGGAGGCGAGCGCTGTCCGATCGTCGACACCTGGTGGCAGACCGAGACCGGCGCGATCATGATCACCCCGCTGCCGGGGATAACCGCGACCAAGCCGGGCTCGGCGACGACGCCGTTCCCAGGGGTCGGCGCCGAGGTGATGGGAGAGAGCGACGGCGAGCTGATCGAGAACGGCAAGGGCCTGTTGGTCCTCACCCGTCCCTGGCCCTCGATGCTGCGCACCCTCTACAGGGAGGAGGAGCGCTTCGTCGAGACCTACTTCTCCAAATTCGGCAGGGAGACCTATCTCGTTGGCGATGCCGCCCGCCGTGACGAGGACGGCTACTTCTGGGTGATCGGCCGCAGCGACGATGCGGTCAATGTTTCCGGACACCTCCTCTCGACCGCCGAGGTCGAGTCGGCGATCGTCCACCACGAGAAGGTCGCCGAGGCGGCCGTGATCGGCCAGTCGGACGAGGACACCGGCCAGGCGATCTGCGCCTTCGTCACCCTGGTCGCCGACGTCGAGCCCAGCGACGAGCTTGTTGAGGAGGTCCGCGCCGAAGTCGCTGAGCACATCGGCAAATTAGCCCGGCCCAAACGGGTGATCTGGGCCGACGACCTGCCGAAGACGCGCTCGGGAAAGATCATGCGCCGCCTGCTGCGTGACATCGCCGAGGGCCGCGCGATGGGCGATGTCACAACGCTGCGCGACCCCGCGGTGATGGAGGAGCTTGAGCGGAAGGTCGCCGCCCGCCGCGACGAGGAAGGATGAGCGAGCCGGTCTTTTAGCGCCGGTCGACCATTCGCTCGACCGCGACCTCCAAGGCACCAAGCTGTTCGCGTACGCCCTGCAGCTCGCGCAGCGCGATTGCCTCTATCGAGAGCTGCTCGGCCTCTATCTCCTCCTCCACCTCTGCGATCTCAGGGCCCAGGAAGCGCTGTGCGAAGGCGCCCGTGAGGAGCGCGACGAACCCGATGCCGATGATCAGGATCACGACAGAGACGATCTCGCCGCCGGTCGTCGTTGGGTAGATGTTCGAGCCGAGCGTTGTCATTGTGGTTATCGCCCAGTAGATCCCTTCCCAAGTGTCGAGTTGCTGGGTGTGCTTCTCGAAGGCCTCGAACAGCGCTCCGCCGCCGATTATCGTCAGCACCGCGAGCAGAGCTGCGTAATGCAGGCCACGCAGCGAGAAGACCTCGCGCGAGAGCTGTGCGAGGCGCAGCAGGCGAAGCAGTCTCAGCAGGCGCAGGACTCGGAGCCCCTGCAGGCCGGCGGGGAGGACCGGAGGCGTGAGGAAAACGACGATCGGGCTGAGTGGGTTGTGCCGAAGCCAGGCGCGACGGTCCGGCACGACCGCGAGCATCACCACCAGCTCGACGGCAAAGGCTGTCCAGGTGACCCAGTTGAGGATTACGGCGACGGCCTCGAGCCAGCCTCCCGGCTGCGACTCGGTGATCGCGACCATCGGCAGGGTCAGTGCGGCGGCGATCAGCAGCGGCGTATTGAAGACTTCCGCAACCCGTGTGCTGCGCGCGTCCATCCCCGCTGGGTAGGGCGGGGGACTTTCGACTGTCTCAGTGCTCATCTGCGTCTGATTCGACGCACCTGCCCCGTTGCCTACCTCCGCTCGCTCGAGAAATTAAGGCACGTGAAGGTAGTTTGCTAAACTAATTACCAAGGCTAAGCAAATGAGACAGGAGACGCCAACCAACTCGCTCACAGACGCGGCTGCAAGGCTGCGGCTTGCGGTTGTGCGTACGGCACGACGGCTGCGACAGGAGGCGGCGGGTGCCGGTGGCGCCGAGCTGACGCCGACTGCGGCCTCGGCTTTGGCGACGGTCGAACGTCACGGGCCTTTGACCCCGAGTGAGCTGGCTGAGATAGAGCGCGTGAAGCGGCCGACGGCCACGCGGACCTTGCGGGTTCTGCTCGAGGCCGGGCTTGTGGACCGCACACCGGACCCTGCCGATGGCCGCAGCGCCCTGGTCAGCATCAACGCGACCGGTCGCGAGCGGCTGCGTCGCCTGCGCGGCCGCAAGAACGCCTACCTGGCTCGACGTATGCGCAACCTGCCACCCGACGACGTTCAGACCCTCGAGCGAGCGGCAGAGATCCTCGAGGGGATCTTGGAGGAGCCGCGGTGAGCGCGGCTTTCCGGCGCAGTGTCGACTCCCTCTCCGTCCCCAACTACCGCCGCTACTTCGCGGGGCAGATCGTCTCGCTCTCGGGGAACTGGATGCAGATGGTCGCCGAGATTTGGCTGGTCCTCGAGCTGACCGAAAGTGGTGTCGCGGTTGGAATGACTACGGCGCTCCAGTTCCTGCCGATCCTCTTGTTCGGCGCCTGGGGTGGACTGCTTGCCGACCGCTTCTCCAAGCGCCGCGTCCTGATGGTCACCCAGGCGCTGATGGCTCTGCCTGCGGTCGCCCTCTTCGCCGTGACGGCGTCAGGCGCGGTCGAGGTTTGGATGGTCTTTGCCTTGGTCTTCGTGCGCGGCACGGTCAACGCGGTCGACAACCCGACCAGGCAGAGCTTCGCGATCGAGATGGTCGGCCCCAGCCGGGTCGTCAATGCGGTCAGCCTCAACAGTGTGCTGGTCCATTCGGCGCGGCTGGTGGGACCGGCACTGGCTGGGATCTTGATCGCCACCGCCGGAGTCGCACCCTGCTTCGCCGTCAACTCACTCACCTTCGTGGCAATGATCTTCGCGCTGTGGCGGATGAATCCGGCGGAGCTGAACGTTGCCCCACTCGCCGAGCGTGAGCGGGGGGCGATCCGTGCCGGACTCCGCTATGTCCGGCAGACGCCTGAGCTGGCCGTGCCGCTGGCACTGATGGCCTTGGTCGGCACCTTCGGCCTCAACTTCCAAGTAATCCTGCCGCTGCTGGCACGTTTCAGCTTCGAGGGGGGCGCATCCGCCTACGCCATGCTGGTTGCGGCGATGGGGGCGGGCTCGGTGATTGGCGCCTTGGCAACCGGTGCCCACGGCCGCACCGACGGCCGCTTGATCGCAGGAGCCGCACTTGCCTTCGGCGTGCTTGCTCTGCTGGCCGCCGCGATGCCAAGCCTTGCGCTTGAGGTCCCGGTGGTGGCGCTGCTGGGTGCGTCCGCGGTGACGTTCGCGGCGGCGATCAACTCCTCCCTGCAGCTCTCCGTCGAGCCCCAGATGCGCGGTCGGGTGATGGCGCTCTACTCGGTGGTGTTCCTCGGCTCGACGCCGATCGGCGGTCCTTTGGCCGGCTGGCTGGCGGAGGCCTACGATCCGCGCGTCGCGCTGCTCCTTGCCGCTTCAGCGGGTCTAGCGGCGGCCTGGGCAGCTCGCGTCACACTCATGCGCCCACGGTTAGGCGGGTCGAGCCGTCAAGAGATCCCCAGCCGCCGAGCGCGCTCGGCGGCTTGAGCGACGATCTCGGGCGCACCCTCGATCTCTCCGCTTCGCATCAGCGCTCGGCCGCCGACGACCGTCGTATCGACGATCGATCCACTCGCCGCGTAGACGAGGGCAGAGGCGAGCTCGCCGGGGCCGAGCTCGTAGGCGTTGTGGCGCAGCAGCAGGAAGTCAGCCGGCCCTCCCACCTTGAGTGCATCACAACTTCGGGGAGATGCCCCCTTTTCATGATGCGCGCGGGGGTTGGCGTCAGTGAGCAGTGGAGCGCGAGCACCGGTGGCAAGCTCCAGCGCCTCCGCGGCAGGCAAGACCGTCGGATCGCCCGCGGTATGGCGCTGAATCAGCGCGAATGCCTTCAGGTCGGAGAAGAGGTCGAGGGAGTCATTGGAGCCGGCGCCATCGGTGCCGAGCCCGACCGCGACCCTCGCTTCGCGGGCCGCTGGGTAGGGAAAGGGGCCACCGACCGCGAGCTTCAGGTTGGCGACCGGGTTGGTGACGACGGTGCAGCCTCGGGCTGCGATCAGCTCCAGCTCCTCGCGGTCGAGCCAGACTCCGTGGGCGAGGACCGTGCGCTCGCCCAGCAAGCCCAGCCGGTCGAGGTAGGCACCCGGCCGCACGCCGTGCGCCGCAATGCAGTCGCGCACCTCGCTCTCGGTCTCGGAGAGGTGGATTTGGACGGGCAGAGATCGCTCCGCTGCCTGCTCGGCCGTCCAGCGCAGCAGCGCTTCGCTCACCGTGTAGATCGCGTGGGGGGCCAGGGCTCTTCCGATTCGCGGTCCAAAGCCTTCGAGCTCCTCCAGGTCACGCAGCGCCGAAGCCTGCGTTCCCGCTGTATCGCCGTTGACGTCGAACAGCGGCCCTCCGATCGTCGCCCGCAGCCCCGCATCCTCGACTGCTCGTGCGGTTGCCGCCGGCTGCCAGTACATGTCCCAGAAGCGTGCGGTGCCGGTGCGGATCATCTCCAGGCAGGCCAGGCGAGTGCCCCAGTAGACGTCCTCGGCCTCGATCCTTGCCTCAACCGGCCAGACCACCTCCCGGAGCCACCTCATCAGTGGCAGGTCTCCGCCATGGCCGCGGAACAGCGTCATCGCGGCATGGGTGTGACCATTGACCATCGCCGGCACCAGCGGTGCGCCCGCCGCCTCGATGACCTCATCGCCGGGATTGGGGATGACGTTGGGGCCGATCTCCGCGATGGTCCCGTCCTGACAGCGGACGCCGACCGTTCCGCCATCCAGTACCGCGCCGCGCACGGTCAGCGGTTTCGTCTCTTCACTCATGAGTAGGGCCCCCAAGGAGACTCGATGCCGCGTAAAGACACAAACCCGCCTCGGTCCCTCATGCGACCAGCGTCGTCAGCACCGTGGCAAGGGCGTCCCGGAGCCTTGCGGCGTTGGCACAGCGATCCCTTTCCAGCGCTTCGATGGACAGCGGCTTCGGGCCAACCCCGTTCGCCAGGTTGTCGACGACGCAGACTGCGGCGTAGCGCAGCCCCAGCTCGCCGGCCACGATGCACTCCGAAGCCAGCGTCATCCCGACCAGGTCGGCGTGGGCGGCGATCAGGCGGATCTCGGCTGGAGTCTCGAAACGGGGCCCGTCCGTCTGCCAGTAGACGCCACCGTCACGGAGCGCAGTTGGCGCTTTTGCGGCCCAAGCGGAGAGAAGCGCGTCTCGCCAGCCGAGATCGAAGCCGGGTGTCTTGTGACCGCGTGCGTCGTCGAAGACGGAGACGCTGGTCTGCAGCGAGATGAAATCGTTCGGGCAGACGAAGCTCCCCACCGCAAGCTCGGGGTGCAGCGAGCCGACCGAGCTGATCGCCAGCACCCGGTCGCATCCGGCGTCCACCACCGCCCGCATGTTGGCGGCGTGGTCGATGAGGTGAGGCGGGCGATACGTCCCGGGGCCATGGCGCTGCAGCACGAGTGGTCCCTGAGCCTCCGCGACTGGGATGATCTCCGCGCCACCGGGCCCGAGCGCGTTGCTGCCGATGATCACGCCCAATCGTCCGATTTGACGATCCTATTCCCGGGTAGGGATGGTCGGGCATGGCAAGCGATTCGTCGTCATCGTCGGGAAGAGAGGAGAACGAGGGGGAACGCCTCGATCGCAATCTCAGCGAGCTGCTGCAGGAGCTGCGGGTCGCCCTGCCCGGCGTTCAGGTGCTTTTCGCCTTCCTGCTGGCGGTGCCGTTCCAGCAGGGCTTCACGAAGATCACGCCCTTTCAGGAGAAGACCTACTTCGTGACTTTGCTGCTGACCGCGCTCTCGGCGGCGCTACTGATCTCGCCCTCGTCCTACCACCGGCTGACCTTCCGCATGCAGCAGAAGGAGCACCTGGTCTTCCTCGCCAACAAGTTTGCGATCGCCGGCCTCGGGTGTCTGGCGCTGGCGATGACCGGCGCGATCATGCTCGTCAGCGATGTGCTCTTCGGCAAGGCGGCGACGATCGTCACCGGCGCCTGCTCCCTCGCCGTCTTCATCCTGCTCTGGTATGCGCTGCCGCTGCAGCGGCGATTCAGCTCGGAGAAGCCGGGACCCGATTAGCTCGTAGCTCGTGCAGCTTGGCGAGCTCGGCCTCGAAGTCGTCGAGGAAGGGGAGCTCGGGTGCCTCGCGCCGCAGCATCTCGAGGTCGGATGCCCAGATCCTTTCCTTGACGTTCAGTGGTGCCTTGAATTCCTCACCTGCCCGCTCGCCTTCGCTGGCGTAGGCGCGACGCAGAGCGCGGATGTTCGAGAGCTTGTCGACCCCGTAGATGGCCAGGGCATTGCCGCCGGCCTTCGCAACGCGGCCTCTGTGCTCTTCCTTGCGGCGTTCGTAGGGCTCGACCTCTTCGTCGTCGGTCAGCGTCTCGACTAGCTCTGCCACCGATTCGCCGAAGCGCTTCGCCACGTCGTCGACACTCAGCTCGCTCTTCTCGACGACGTCGTGCAGCAGCGCCGCCGTCAGCACTGTCCCGTCATAGCCATGTTCTGACAGCAACTCGCTGACCGCCACAGGATGGTCGATGTACGGCATCCCTCCGCTGCCACTGCGAATCTGGCCGGCGTGGGCCTCGCGCGCCACTTCAAGTGCTTCGCGGACCGGCTTCGACCGGCCTGCCGCGGCGTCGATCCTTAAGTGCTCAGGCAGCATGTCGGCCTCAGCGTAGCGGGTCGGTAGTGAGCCTCAGGTCGCCTTGGCGGTGGCCGGGACGCGCACCGGCAGCTCATAGGTGGAGCCCTCGGAGCCAAGCTCGACTGCCTCTGCCTTGCCGCCGAGCTCAACCCAGTGCTTCCGTGCTTCAACACCGAGCCGGTCGAGGCGCTCGTCGGAGTGCAATGGGTCGTGATGGAAGAGGACGGTGCGCTCGGCACCGCTGCGGCGGGCGAAGGAAAGAGCATGGGAGAGCGAGGAGTGCCCCCAGCCGATGTGGTCGGGGTACTCGTCGTCGGCGTACTGGCCATCGTGAATCAACAGGGAGGCGTCGCGGGCAAGGGCAAATCCCGAGATCCAGTCCTCCTCCAGCGCGTCGATGTCGGCGCCGAGCGCCGGCTCGTGGTCGGGGATGTAGGCGAGCGAGCTTTCGCCATCGTCGATTCGATAGCCGAGGGTGGGGCCACGGTGTGCGACCGAGGCCGCACGGATCCGCGCCGGGCCGATCTCCCACTCGGTCTCGGGGGTATGGCGGAAGGAGACGTCACAGGGCAGCTCGCGTACCTCGACCGGCGAGAGTGGAGCCGAGATGTAGCGGGCTATCCGGTCGCGCAGAGAGGCCTCGGGCGAGGCGGGGCCCCAGATCACGATCTCAGTCTGCGCTCGGAATGCGGGGGCGAAGAAGACGAGGCCCTGGATGTGATCCAGGTGGAGGTGGGTGAGGAGGATGTGAAGCCGGGTTAGCTCGGGCGGCAGCGAGATGCCGAGGTTTCGGATGCCGGTGCCGGCGTCGAGGGCCAGCAGCGAGCCGTCCGAAAGCGTGATGCCCACACAAGAGGTATTGCCGCCGTAGCGGATCGTTTCCGGCCCGGGGGAGGGGACCGAACCGCGCGTTCCCCAGAGCTTCACCCTCATCGGTGAGCTCCCCCGTTGGAGGACGCCGGCCAGAAGACTGCGATCGCACCGCGAGAGCCGTGTGCGGTGAGGATTGGGAACGCCGAGGCTTCCACCATTTGAAGCGAGCCGCTGGCGGAGCGGATTTTGAAGTTTGCGTGGGCGGGCCGGTCGTTGCGGACCGCGACGACGAGCGGCAGCTCGTCGTAGGGGATTGGCTTGCCGTCGGCATCCAAGGGGCCGAACAGCGAGCCCCATTCCTCCGGGCCCACCGTGCCCAGCTCCTCGAACCGCTTGCCCAACAGCATCCCGGCAGCCTCGTTGTAGAAGATCAAGACGCCGCCCTCATCGACCAGGAAGGCCGGCGTCGAGAGCGCCGACATCAGGTTGCGAGCAAGGATCAGCTCCAGGGGCCTTTGCGACACAGATGACACTTTAGATAGTTGGGATCGTCACAGCCATTGGCTGGGCAGTTCGCTCCGGCAGCAAACCCAGACGCAAACCGTCCTGCCTTTTCCCCTGCTACTGCGTGAAATGCATCACGCAAGCCATTTGCCCCAACTTCATCGCTGTGGCGATGAATCCACTATCGCTGGAGCTGGAGTGTGGTGACGGCGCCCCCGACGACGCCGCCCCCTTGCCTTCGCTAAAGCTTCCTAGAGTTTGCCGATCTTGAAGATCTTGGTGCCGCAGTCGGGGCACACGCCCTGGATCGCCGGACGACCATTTTTCATGGTCACCTGCTGGGGTTCTTTGATCTCGACCTTCTTTCGCTCTTTAACGCAGTAGCCCTCAGGCATCAGGGGGCCTCCTTTCGCTGCCGATATCGGCAAGCTCGCGCCTAATGCGCGAGGTGGGATTGGAGCGAATGTAACGGGGGCAGGGGACGAAAACGGGAATCAATGTGCGATTAAGCACAAGGTTGCTATCCCGAGGGCTTGCCCTGCTTTTCGGTTTCCTCGGCTGACTCGACTTGTCCAGGCGCCTTTTCGCCGACGGTGTCTGCCGCGCCGCTGCCACCGTCACTCGCCTCGGGAGCATTGCCAGTGCCAGTGGCACCGCTGTCCTTGCTCTCGCCCGCTGACGCTTCGTCTTCGGCTTGAAGCGCCTGCATCTGGGCTTGGAGGGCCTTCAGTTCGGCTTCGAGGCCGGCAACCTCGCTTCCGGTGGGAGCTGCGTTGCCGGCTTGGCTTTTAAGTTCGTCTTGGAGTGTCTGGACGTCACTCTTGCTCACGACGTCGTCGCGGGTGTCGATGGCCAGGTAGATCGCCGCGCCTGCCCCCCCGATGGCGATTGTCGCCAGGACGAGGAAGACACGCGTGCGCATGCCGAGCTTGTGCTCCACCTCGGCGATCCATGCCCGCAGCCCGTCGAGTGGCATGTACTTAACCTAGTAGACGGGGCCGCCTGTGGGCCGCGTCAACTACTCTGCCAGCCCCTAGACCGCATTCCCGAGACCCCAAGGAGAAGCCCAGCATGCCCGAAGCAGTGATCGTCGATACCGTCCGCACGCCTATCGGCCGCGCCTTCAAAGGCTCGCTGGCGCAGCTGCGACCCGACGAGATGGGCGCCTACGTGGTCGACCAGCTGCTCGAGCGCAACCCGGATGTCGACCCCGCCTCGATCGAGGACCTCTTCTGCGGTTGCGGCATGCCCCAGGGCCTACAGGCCTTCAACATCGGCAGGATCATCTCCCTCCTCTCTGAGAAGCTGCCCCAGACGGTCAACGGCGTGACGATCTCCCGCTACTGCTCCTCCAGCCTCGATGCGATCCGCCACGCCGGCAACGCGATCAAGGCCGGCGAGGGCGATGTCTACATAGCCGCGGGGGTTGAGTGGGTGAGCCGCTACAACGAGCGCACCGAGCCCGCCGGCGCGGCCGACCAGAACCCCAACCTGCAGGGCAACGACGGCCAGCCCAACGCCTACATCGAAATGGGCGCCACCGCGGTCAACGTCGCCAATCACTATGAGGTGAGCCGCGCCGACATGGACAAGTTCGCGCAGCGCTCCCAGGAGCTGGCGGTCAGGTCTCAGGAGGACGGCTTCTTCGACCGCGAGATCGTTTCGGTGACACTGCCCGACGGCACCGAGGTCGCCAAAGACGATGGCCCACGCGCCTCCTCGACTCTGGAGAAGCTCTCCGAACTGCCCGAGGCATTCGGGGGCGGCGGGGTCACCGCCGGCAATTCCTGCCCGCTCAACGACGGCGCCGCCGCGGTGCTGCTGATGAGCGACACCAAGGCCAAGGAGCTCGGCCTGACGCCGCGTGCCCGCATCGTCACCGCTGCCACTTGGGGCAACGAGCCCGAGTACATGGGCGTTGCCCCGATCGGCGCGATCAAGAAGGCGCTGGACCGGGCGGGAATGACGATCGATGACGTCGGCGCCGTCGAGCTGAACGAGGCCTTCGCCGCCCAGGTGATCCCAATCATGGACGAGTGCGACATCCCGCTGGAGAAGCTCAACACGCACGGCGGGGCAATCGCCCTCGGTCACCCGTTCGGAATGACCGGCGCCCGCATCATGGGCACTCTGCTCAACGTGCTGGAGACCGATGACCACCAGGTTGGCCTGGAGACCATGTGCGTGGCCGGCGGTCAGGGCAAGGCGATGATCGTCGAGCGCATGAACTGAGGGGAGGCGAGTGAGCAGTTGATGACCCTATAAGGTCATCAACTGTCAACTCGATGCTCGAGATGGACTTGGCGACTCTCACCTACGAAACCGGCGATCGAGTTGCGCGGATCACGCTGAACCGGCCGGAGCGGGGCAACGGGATCACGCCGCAGATGCCGCGGGAGATCGCGGACTGCGTGGAGCGAGCCAACCTCGACCCTGAGGTCCACGTCATTGCCCTGGCTGGGAACGGCACCGGTTTTTGTGGGGGCTACGACCTGGTTGCCTCCGCCGAGGGGGATGTGAGCGAGCTCGGCGGCGCGGAGGCACCGCCCGGCTCGCCGCTCGACCCGGCTGTGATCGGCGCCAACCACATGCCGGAGTCCAACTGGGACCCGGTTACCGACTTCCAGTTCATGTGGCGCAACGTGCGTGGCTTCATGAGCCTCTTCCATTCGGAGAAGCCGGTGCTCTGCAAGGTGCACGGCTACTGCGTGGCCGGCGGCACCGACATGGCGCTCTGCTCGGACCTGTTGGTGGTCGCCTCCGATGCCAAGATCGGCTATCCACCGGCCCGCGTCTGGGGCTCGCCGACCACAGCGCTGTGGTCGGCACGAGTTGGTCCGATGCGGGCGAAGCGGCTATTGCTGACCGGCGATTCCTTGACCGGTGAGCAGGCGGCTGAGTGGGGCTTGGCGACCGAGGCGGCGCCCGCCGAGCAGCTGGACGAGCGCTTCGAGTCGTTGCTGGAGCGGGTCGCACGGCTGCCAATCAACCAGTTGGTGATGATGAAGATGCTGGTCAACCAGAGCCTCTACGCGCAGGGCCTGCACCAGACCCAGCTGCTCGGCACCTTCTTCGACGGGATCGCTCGCCATACCGAGGAGGGGCACGGCTTCGTCCGCCGCGCCGCCGAGTCCGGCTTCAAAGAGGCGGTCCGCGATCGCGATGAGCCATTCGGCGACCACGGGTTGCGCGGCTTCGGCGTGGAGTAGGGTCCGCCCCTCAATGAGCAGGGAGTCGTCAAGCGGGGGATCGGTGAGCGACGTGCCGCCACCCAGCTCACCGGTGACGCCAGAGAACGTTCGCGCCTTTCTGCCGGGGAGCTTTCCCGGCGATCTGGCGATTGAGCCCCTTGAGATCGAGGACTCCTTTGCCAAGGGCAGGATCGTCGTCGACAAGCGCCATCTTCATCCTGGCGGCTACGTGCACGGCGGGGTCTGGACGGCGCTTGGCGACACCGTCGCCGCCTGGGCGACCTTTCGCAGCATTCCTCCGGGCCACAACTTCACGACGATCGAGCTGAAGCTGAACGTCTTCACCGCCGGCCTGCTCGACGACGAGATCGTCGCGGTCGCCGAGCCGCTCCATGTCGGCAAGAGCACCGTTGTGATCGAGGTAAAGATCGAGCGCCGCCGCGATGGCAGGGAGCCGCGCCTCGCCGCGAACATGATCGTCTCCCAGTTCGTCTTGCCGCCCCAGTCGAGCTAGTGGTGCGCTCCGATAGCTCGACCCCGCCCGGATTCTGATCCGGCACCACGGTCAGCGGCGAACTCTCCGACAGGACGCGCCCGCGCAGCACGGCCAAGGGGTGTGTTGCGCGGGCGCGACGCATGACTCTCCGCCAGGGAGAGCGGAGAGTCTGTGTCGGGGGCGAACGCCTCATCGAAGTGACCCGTGGAGAGCGGGTAACCGCCGGCATGGGAGAGAGGGATGCCGCACAAGGTCGTTGCCATGGCATAAAAGCTAGGCACGAGCGAGCCTGTCCCGTATGGCCTTGGGTCGAAAATCAGGGCCCCCAACATGGACAGCGGGCGAACCGCTACCGAGCGTTCAGCGGAGAAATCCCCTCGATCGGGGCATCCAGCGCCGATCCGGACCTGCAGTTGCGGTCAATGCTCGGTCTGGGATTCCAGCCTTTCGATTTGTGGCAAGCGCCAGAGCACGCTGGCGATCGTCAGGCCGACCGCGGCGCAGAGCAATGCGAGGAACCACTGGGCGGCGGTGAGCATCTCCATCTCGAAGAAGTCGCGGAAGGGCGCGATGGCGAGGATCCCGGCAAAAAGTGCGCCGAGGCCGGCAACCATCGCCAGCATGTAGCTCTGGATCGCGATGTGCTCGCGGCCGGGCCCGCGCTCCAGCAGCAAGATGAAGCAGAGGCCGAGCACGATGAGCGTCGTCGTTGCCGCGGTGCGACCGGCCTCGAGCGAGCCGCCGAACACGGTGTCCACCAGCAAGAAGGAGAGAATCGATCCGAGCGCCGTCGCCAGACCGGCCGGCACCGCGAAGGCGGCCAATGCCCTCAGTAGGCGGTCGCGGTAGAGCGGCCCGTCCGAGGGGGCCAAGGCCAGCACGAAGGAAGGGATCCCAATCGTCAAGAAGACGGCCAGGGTGAGGTGGCGGGGGAGGAAGGGGAAGGCGAAGCCCGGCACCGCGACCAGCAGGATCAGCGCCGCCGCGTAGACGCTCTTGGTCAGGTAGAGCCGTCCCAGCCGGTGGATGTTGCGGGCGATTCGCCGGCCCTCGGCTATGGCCTCCGGCAGCCTCTTGAACTCGTCCTCGAGCAAGACCACGTCGGCGATCCCCTTGGTTACCTGCGCGCCCGAGCCCATCGCCACGGCCAGCCGAGCCTGCTTCAGCGCCGGCACGTCGTTGACTCCGTCCCCGATCATCGCCGTGTAGCAGCCCGAAGCCCTCAGCGCACCGACCAGCGCCTTCTTCTGCTCGGGCGCGATTCGGCAGAAGATCGTGTTCTTCTGCGCCACCTCGGCGAGGGCCTCGGGATCTTCGGGCAAATCTGGCCCCTCGACGACACCGGCACCGGCGGGAACGCCGACCGCGGACGCCACGGCGGTGACGGTGGGACGCGCATCGCCCGAGATCAGCTTCAGGTCGACGCCTTCATTGCGGATGAGGGCAATCGTCTCGGCGGCGTCGGGCCGCAACGTCTCCTCAAGCACGATCAGCGCGATCGGCACCAGGCTGGGCGGCGCTCCCCCGCGCGGGTCATCCGGGAGCCCCGCGCTCGATTCGCCGAAGGCGACGACCCGGTGGCCTGCCGCGGTCTCCTCCTCCAGCTTCCGGGACAACCCTGAGGGCAGCGTCAATGCCCCCGCTCGTTCCAGAATGTCGGGGGCCCCCAGCACGTAGCTGTTGCCGCCCATGCGCAGGCCGCTCCACTTCCAGGCCGAGGAGAACGCCACTTCGCCGTTTACCCGCTCTTCCTCTCCGGGAAAGCTCTCCGCGATCGTTTCCAAGGTTCGGTTTCGCTCGCCGGCGCTGGCCGCGAAACGCCCGAGTGCCGACTTGGCTGCCTTGGGATCCATCCCTTCGGCCACCTCGACTCCGAGCAGGCGCAGCTTGCCATCGGTGAGCGTCCCGGTCTTGTCGACGCAGATCGTGTCGACGGCGGCGAGGCTCTCCGTTGCGCTCATCTGCTGCACCAGCGTGTTACGGCCGGCCAGGCGCCCCGCCGCCACTGCGAAGGTCACGCTCATCAGGAGCACCAGCCCCTCGGGTATCAGGGTCACCAGCCCCGCGGTTGCCGTCTGTGCGGCCTCGACGAGGCTGACGCTGCGCAGCTGGAAGGTGATGAGGAGAGCCACGGCAAGCGGTGCCATCGCGTAGGTGCAGGCGACGATCACTCGATTCACCTCTCCCTGAAGGGGGGAAGGAGGGTGGCGGAAGGCTTGCGCCTCCCCGGCCAAGCGGCCCGCGTAGCTCTCCTCACGCACCGCGTCGACCTCATAGAAGCCAGACCCGGAGAGGCAGAAGGAGCCGGACAGGGCTTTCTCGCCGACGTTCTTGTGCACGCCGTCGGCCTCGCCGGTGAGCATCGACTCGTCCAGTGTCATCCCGCGGCTGCGGATCACCCTGCCGTCGGCGACGAGCTGATCGCCGGGCTCAACCCTGACGATGTCGCCCGGCACGACTTCGGTGGCCAGCAGGCTGAGGACGGCGCCGTCGCGCATCACGTTTGCGTGCGGGGCGACCAGCACCGCG
This sequence comes from Solirubrobacterales bacterium, assembly GCA_025450195.1. Lineage (GTDB taxonomy): Bacteria > Actinomycetota > Thermoleophilia > Solirubrobacterales > 70-9 > VRUE01. The sequence continues at coordinate 43,093 of JANWHW010000006.1, forward strand.
AGCGCGTCAAGCGTGCGCTTCGCCTTCAGCTCCTGGCGGATCCCGATGTAGGAGTTGATAATCGCGATTACGCCGAAGAGGGCGTCGGCAACCAGTCCCAGGGAGAGGATCAGCACGAAGAAGCCGCCGATGATCGCGTTGAAGAGCGTGAAGACGTTGCCGGCGACGATGCTGGACACCGAGCGCGACGAGGTCTCCGGCGGCTGCCCCAGCTTGCGCAGCCGGGCGGCGGCCTCAGCGCCCGAAAGGCCCTGTTCGATCGATGCGTCGGTCACGGCCCCATGTTTACTGAGTTGCTCGGCGCCGGGGTAGTTTGGAGATCGTGAAGTAGTAGGTTTCGCCAATGGCAAACGGCGAGTTGAAGCTGGGCATCAATCTCGGTTACTGGGGAATCGGCCCCGCTGGCGACGATGCGGTGCAGGTGGTGCAAGCCGCCGAGCGCGCCGGCTTCGAGTCGGTCTGGGCGGCGGAGTCTTACGGCTCCGACGTGGTCAGCGTGCTCGCTTGGCTCGCGCCGCAGACCGAGACGATCAAGCTCGGCGCGGCGATCTTGCAGGTGCCTGCCCGTCCTCCCGCAGCCGCGGCGATGGCCGGCGCGACGATCGACAAGCTTTCCGGTGGGCGTTTCATGTTTGGGTTCGGGCCATCGGGGCCGCAGGTCTCAGAGGGCTGGTACGGCGTCCCGTACGCGAAGCCCTGGGGGCGAACTCGCGAGTACATCGAAGTCGTGCGAGAGATCATCGCCCGCGAGGGCCCGGTTGACCATCAGGGCGAGCACTACCAGTTGCCGCTGCCCGGGGGCGAGGGCAAGGCGCTGAAGCTCAACTTCCACCCCGAGCGCAACCAGATTCCTGTCTTCGTTGGGGCGATCGGCCGCAAATCGGTGGAGATGGCGGCCGAGATAGCCGACGGCTGGATCCCGATCTTCTTCAGCGTCGATGCCTTTGAGCAGACCTGGGGCGAGCACTTGGAGGCCGGCTTCGCCAAGGGCAACCGGCAACGCTCCGACCTCGAGGTCTCACCCTCGCTGCAGGTGGCAATCGATGGCGATCAGGAGGCGGCGAAGAGCGTGGTCAAGGCTGGGCTCGTCCTCTACTTTGGAGGCATGGGTAGCCGCAAGACCAACTTCTACGTCGATCTCGCCCATCGTTTCGGCTTCGGAGAGGTCGCCGATGAGGTGCAGCGTCGCTTCCAGGACGGAGACCGGGCCGGTGCATTCGAGGCGGTGCCGGATGAGGTCGTCGAGGCAACCTCCCTGGTTGGGACTGAGGACGAAGTGGCTGAGCGGATCGAGCGCTTCCGCGGTGCCGGCATCGACCGACTGATCGTCTCTCCGGTCCACGTCGATCGGGCGGAGCAGCTCCATACGCTCGAGCGACTCGCGGCGCTGGCCGGCGTGGGGACACCGGCCTAGCCGGTTGTCATAGGCTCCCCCGCCGCAGCTCATGAAGATTGGAGTGCCGAAAGAGACCGCCGAGGGAGAGCGCCGTGTCGCGCTCGTCCCCGATGCCGTTGCTTCTTTAAAGAAGAACGAGCACGTTGAGGTGGTCGTCGAGCGCGGCGCCGGAGATGCCGCCGGTCATCCCGACTCCCAGTACGAGGAGGCGGGCGCCGAGGTCGTCGATCCCGACGTTACGTGGGGCGCCGACGTCGTTCTTCGCGTCGCCGCCCCATCCACCGAAGAGATCGGTCGCCTCAACTCCAATCAGGTCCTGATCGGCCATCTCGTGCCTTGGACTTCGGCTGAGACCAACAAGGCGCTGGCGGGGGCCGGGGTCACCAGCTTCGCGATGGAGGCGATTCCCCGCACGACTCGCGCCCAAGCGATGGATGCGCTCTCCTCTCAGGCTTCTGCCGCGGGCTACGCGGCGACGCTGATCGGCGCCCGCGAGTCGGGTCGCTTCTTCGGGATGATGACCACAGCGGCCGGCACGGTGCCGCCGGCAAAGGTCTTGGTGCTGGGCGCCGGGGTTGCCGGTCTGCAGGCTGTCGCCACCGCGAAGCGACTCGGCGCGATCGTCACCGGCTTCGACATCCGCCGCGCCGCCTGGGAGCAGATCGCCTCGCTCGGTGGCCGTCCCCTCGAACTCGACTTCATCCCCGACGCGGAGGGCGAGGGCGGCTACGCCCGGCCGCTCACCGACGAGGAGAACGCACAGGTCCGCGACGCCCTTGGCGAGAACGCTGCCAAGCAGGACCTGATCATCACCACCGCGGCGATCCCGGGTCGCCCGGCGCCGCTGCTGATCACCGCCGACGCCGTGCGCAGCATGGCTCCCGGCTCGGTGATCGTCGATCTCGCCGCGGAGACCGGCGGCAACTGCGAGCTCACCCAGGCCGGGCAGACCGTGGTCGAGGGCGGGGTCAAGGTGCTTGGCCCCCGCAACCTCGCCAGCGAGATGCCAGCTCCCGCCTCCCAGCTTTACGCCAAGAACCTCGAGAACCTGCTTGGTCTGTTGGTCACCGAGGAGGGTGAGTTGAGCATCGACTTCGAGGACGACATCGTCGCTGCCGCCTGCATCACGCATGGTGGGGAGATCAAGAACGAGAGGGCCGCAAAGTAGCTATGGACTTGATGACCGAGATCACGATCTTCGTACTCGCCGCGTTCGTCGGCTTCGAGGTGATCTCGAAGGTCCCAACCACACTGCACACCCCGCTGATGTCGCAGACCAACGCGATCCACGGGATCGTGATGCTCGGCGGCTTGATTGTGCTCGGCTACGCCGGCGACGGGCTCGAGTACGTGATCGGGACTATCGCCGTCGCTTTCGGCGCGATCAACATCGTCGGTGGGTTCATGGTCACCGACCGGATGCTCGGCATGTTCTCCAAAAAGCCGAAACCAAAGGCTGACACGGACGGGAAGGGCAGCTGATGCTCCTGGCAGTCCTGCAGCCAGGCGGCGATGCCGCCACCGCGCTCTACATCGTCGCCTTCTCGCTCTTCATCATCGGGATCAAACGCGGCACCCACCCGACCACCGCCAAGCAGGGCAACCTGATCGCCGCGGCCGGCATGGCGGTTGCCGTGGCCGCCACCTTGCTGCTCGACGGGATGGGCAACTGGGGCTTGATCGCGCTCGGCCTCGGGGTCGGCACCGCCGTCGGCGTGATCGCCTCGATCCGCGTGCAGATGACCGAGATGCCGCAGATGGTCGCCCTTTACAACGGTGTCGGCGGCGGCGCCGTCGCCCTGATCGCCTGGTCGGAGATCCGCAACGAGATCGCCGAGATCGACGCGGGGCACATCTCCTCAGTCCCGCTCGACATCCTGATCCCGATCCTCTTCGCCGCTGTCGTCGGCTCGGTCTCCTTCTGGGGCTCGAACATCGCCTTCGCCAAGCTCCAGGACCTGATCCCGACCAAGCCGCTGGCGGTGCCCGGCCAGCAGGTGATCAACGGGGTGCTGCTGATCGGCATCCTCGCTGCCTGCGTCAGCATCGCCGTCGGCAACGACGATCCCTCACAGCTGACCTTCATCGGGATCCTGGTCGCTGCCGGCCTGCTTGGCAACCTCGTGGTGCTGCCGATCGGCGGCGCTGACATGCCAGTCGTAATCTCGCTGCTGAACGCCTTCACTGGGCTTTCTGCCGCGGCGGCGGGCTTCGCCCTCGACAACGTCGCCCTGATCGTCGCCGGCACCCTGGTCGGTTCCTCGGGAACGATCCTCACCATGGAGATGGCGACCGCGATGAACCGCTCGGTCGCCAATGTCCTTTTCGCCGGCTTTGGCGGTGCCCCCTCGGGTGGTGCGGCCGGCAGCGGAGAGGAGCGCCCGCACGTCTCGATCGGCGCCCAGGACGCGGCGATCAAGCTCGCCTACGCCGACACCGTCGTGATCGTGCCCGGCTACGGCCTCGCCGTCGCCCAGGCCCAGCACGCGATCAAGGAGGTCGCCGACGAGCTCGAGAAGCGCGGCGTCACCGTCAACTACGCGATCCATCCCGTCGCGGGGCGGATGCCGGGTCACATGAACGTGCTTCTTGCCGAGGCCGACGTGCCCTACGAGAACCTGAAGGAGATGGAGGAGATCAACCCCGAAATGGGGCGCACCGACGTTGCCGTCGTGGTCGGGGCCAACGACGTCACCAACCCGGCGGCGAAGAACGATCCCGACAGCCCGATCGCCGGGATGCCGATCATCGAGGTCAATGAGGCACAGCAGGTGATCGTGATCAAGCGCTCGCTCAGCCCCGGCTTCGCGGGAATCGACAACGACCTCTTCTACGAACCGAACACCTCAATGCTCTTTGCGGACGCCAAACAGGCAGCCGCCGACATCGCGGCCGAGATCGGCAACTTGTAAGGAGCCGGCTCGGGTCGCGCTCGCGCGCGTCTGGCGGTGGCGGACCGGTGCGATGCGGTGTCCTCGGTCGCCTGAATAGCGCTGCTATTCAGGCTCCTTGCGTCCTTGCCTCGCTTGATCCGGCGCTCGCCAGCCGCACACGCCATCTCTCCGAGACAGGCTCTATTTGGGGGAGAGAACGGTGTCGTATTGACCTTGCCCCTGTATGGGGGGATCCGAGCGGGGTCAGGGGACGGTCGAGTGGGTTGGCCTGGTCGCTGTAGTAGCGCTGCTGCTGGCGGCCCTTGTCGCGACTGGGGTGCGGGTGCCTGGCGCAGGGCTGGCACGAGCGGTCGCTTCGCGAATCCTCTGCGCCGCTGCTCAGGCCGAGCACTGTGGCGACGAACCGACGCTGATCGCGGCCTACGGGACCGAAGTCGGCAAGCTGGTGCGCCGCCACATGCCGACGCTTATGTTCGAGGAGGGCTCGCGCGCGCTGCCGGTGGATTTCCGCCACTGCCGCCGGCCGGCTTGTGCCGACGGCACGGCGCCCGGGCTCGTACTGCGCAGCGACAGCGACCTGCCGGTCACCGCCTTCGTCCATGTGGTCGACTGCCGACCGGGCGCGGTCGAGGGCTCCGAGGCGGCCGGCGCCGACTGCTCCGGCTCCAAGGCCGGCAACCTCTACATCAGCTACTGGACCTACTACCCGGAGTCGGCGACCCTGCGCGGCGTCCCAATCGTCGGCGCCAGGGGCTACCACGCCGATGATTGGGAGAGTGTGCAGATTCGGATCGGCGCCGATGGCAGTGCCTCCCAGCGCGCCTCTTCCCATCACGGCTACAACGCCGACAAGAGCGTCACCAACTGGGCTTCGGACGCTGGGCTTGGGCCTCTCAGGGACCTCGCCGAGGCGGTTGGAGTCCGAGAGCGTGGTGGCTGGGGCCCCGAGACGCGAATGCTCTTCGTATCGGGAGGCAGTCACGCCGGAAACACAGGTGGCGCCCCTGAGGGAGACCGATTCACCCCGGGGCGGCGGGTTCACTTGATTCCCCTAGAGCCGATCGCACTTTCCTCCGCGCGGCTCCAGTTTGCCGTCAGCCCACCATGGATAAAGCAGGTGTGGCGCGATCCTGAGGCGGAGGGGACAAGCTGATAACCAGCCGACACCTCGCCCTCTGTAGAGTTTCGCCATCGCCACCGAGGTGACGGCAAGCTCCAAGGAAGCGATCACGGTCGAGGTCCATCTCGCCGCCGGTGGTGCCGCGATGGCGCATGAGGTCCGGCTGGGGCTCACCGCCAAGTCAAAGGAGCTGCCGCCGAAGTACTTCTACGACGAGCGCGGCTCGCAGCTTTTCGAGCGGATCACCGAGCTGCCTGAGTACTACCCGACTCGCGCTGAGCGCGAGATCCTCACCAATCGTTCTCCCGAGATAGTCGCGGCGGCAGGTGAGCCGGGGACCCTGGTCGAGCTGGGATCCGGCTCGGCAGCAAAGACTCGCCACCTGCTGAGCGCGATGCGAGAGGTTGGCTGCCTCGAGACCTACGTTCCCGTCGACATCTCGGAGGAGATCACCTACGAAACCGCCGAGGCCCTGATCGAGGAGTATCCCGGGTTGACGGTTCGTGGCTTGGTGTGCGATTTCGAGCACGACTTGGAGCGGATCTCAAGCGAAGGCGGCGGTCGCCTGATCGCTTTCCTCGGGGGCACGATCGGCAACCTCTACCCAGATGCTCGCCGCAGGTTCCTCTCCCGACTCGCTGGACTGCTTGAGCCCGAGGATCGGATTCTGCTGGGCACCGACCTGATCAAGGATCGTGCCAGGCTCGAGATGGCCTATGACGATTCCGCCGGGGTCACCGCTGAGTTCAACAAGAACGTCCTTCTGGTGCTGAACCGTGAGCTGGGTGCCGATTTCGATCCCGGTGGCTTTCAGCACGTCGCCCGCTACGACGCCGAGGAGGCATGGATGGACATCCGCCTTCGCTCCCTGGTCGATCAGTCGATCCGCATCGACGGCCTCGACCTCACGGTTCGCTTCGCTGCCGGCGAGGAGATGCGGACTGAGATCTCATCGAAGTTCACGCGTGAGCGGCTGGAGGAGATCTATGCCGAAGCCGGCCTCGAGATGAGCGGCTGGTTCACGGACTCCGCCGACGACTACGCGCTGTCCCTCGCATCGAAGGCCTAGCTGTAAGACCCGAGCGGGTTGTTTGGCTCGTACGGGCGTCCAGGGGTCGCCGGAACTGACGCCGCAGCCCTCAAGGAAGCCGCTCGCGAAGTCGATGACCTCCACCGATGTCCATCGTCGGCACAATTTGCGCGCGCGCGTCCCTGCTGGTTAGAAGCGAGCGCGGCATGGCGCTGCCGACGGCACTGTTCGCGATGATCGCCAGTTTGGCGCTGGCCAGCGCCGCGATTCTCTCCTCGGTTGACGTTCAGCAGGGCACGGCACGCGACCACGACTCCAAGGAAGCGATCGCCGCCGCCGATGCCGGCGCGAGCGTCGCCCTCCTGCGCCTCAACCGCTTCCAGAGCAGCCTCAGCGCCACCTATCCATGTGTGGGGCCGGCGGGCGAAGCGCAGGCCGCCTCGGCCGGATGGTGCCCGGGAACCGCGAGCGAAAGTGTCGGCGGCGCCAGCTTCACCTACCGGGTGAGCGCATATGACGGCACCGGCATCTACAGCGTCGTCGCCACCGGGACGTCGGACACGGTCAGCCGCCGGGTCGAGGTCGGGCTCGTCTCCTACAGCGGGAAAAACGTCTTCGCTGACGAGAAGCTGATCGGCCAGAGCGACGTTGTCCTCAAAGGGAGCGTGAACATCCGTACCGACATCGGCACTAACGGCAACATCGAACTGGTAAACGAAAACGGTAAAAACGCCATCATCTGCGGCAACGTGCGCCACGGCGTTGGCGGGGAAGCCCCGACGCCGGACTGCAGCGGGGAAAAAAGCGAAGGCGAAAAGAACCTGCCGGAAGTGACTCCGCCGGAAAACATCGCAACGGTCAACTCGAACTGCCGCCTCGCAGTCACCTGCACGATCAAATCCGAAGTCGACACCTACTCGAAGGAAACCGGGAAAAAAACAAAAGAAGTACGGACCGCGACAGAGCCTTGGAACGCCACGAAACGAACGATCAACGTCGGTGGCAACGCGAAGCTGACCCTCGGCGGCGCGGACTACTTCGTCTGCGGCCTGTTCGTCCAAAACGGAGAAGTCATCATGGCCGCCGGGGCGGCAGTGCGGATCTTCGTCGACACTCCCGCGAACTGCGGCCTCTCGGCAGGCGCGACTCAGGTGGAAATCACCGGCAATGCCAACATCGTCTCGACGGGTTACAACCCTTCGCAGGGGACGTTCGAAGTGCCGGGCATCTACGTGCTGGGCGAAGCGACGGTGAAACTGAACGGCAACTCGGGCACCAACGAGCTGATGCTCTATGCGCCGCACAGCGCGCTTGAAATGGGGGGCAGCGCCACCTGGAAAGGCATGATGGCCGGTAAATCGCTGTACGTCCACGGAAATCCGACGATCGAATCCGACCCCAACATCAAAGAACCGGATATCACGCTGGCAACGCTGCTGCAGCGCACCCGCTACGTCGAGTGCACGGGCGTCGCCGTCTCGCCCCCTGACGCAAGCTGCTGAGCGGCGCTCAAGCTCAGGGGCCGGACTGACGATTCGGTAAGCGGACGTATGAGAGAGAAGCTGAACGACAACCCACGCGCGCAGCTCGCCATCGTTGGCGTTCTGCTGCTGCTCGCCGGCGTCTTCTTCATGTCGACGATGGGCAAAGGCAGTGCCGAAGAAGGCAAAGAAGAAGAAAGTTCGGCGCCGGCGGCGGCCGTGGCCGTGCCGATCGAAGGCAGCCCCACCTCTCTGCCCGCCGTCAGCTCCGGCGTCGGTGCCCCGCCTCCGCTGCCCCGGTCGGTCACGGCTGCTTTCGCCGCCGACGACACGGTCGTCCTCCTCTTCGTCCGCCCGGGTGGCATCGACGACCGGATGGTCGCCGCGGCGCTGCTCCGCCTGCATTCCTTTCCCGGCGTCGTCACCTTCGTTGTGCCCGCAAGCAGGATTGCTCGCTACGCGGAGATCGCCCAGGGAGCCAATGTCAACCGCGTTCCAGCTCTCGTCGTGCTGCGGCCGAAGCGGCTCGACGCAGCCGTCTCCACCGCCTCCGTGCATTACGGCTACCAGAGCCCGGAGAGCGTCGAACAGGCTGTGATCGACGCCGGCTACAAGGGCCGCACCGTCCCGTACCACCCATGAGCGCGGAGCGAACAAGCGTGCATCTCTGGTTCTTCGCGCCGCGAGCGAAGCGCGAGAACTTGTAGCAATGGACAGCAGGGACTATCCCAGTCACCTGCGCCCGGTCCCGGAATCCGGCGACTCGACCGCCCCCGCGCTCGATCCCAACGCGGGCGGCACCCCTGGCTTGACGCCACCAGTCGCTCGCGGCCGCTCAAGCGGCTTCACCACCGACGTTCTCGTCGACCTCGGTTACGTCCCCGAAGACCGCGCCCGGACGGCGATCGAAGAGGCCCGCACAGCCAACCTCCCCCCTGAGGAGCTGCTCCTGCAGCAGGGGGCGATCAGCATGGACCAGCTCTCGCGCGCGGTCGCCGAGCGCTACGGGCTCGACCACATCGACCTCTCCGTTTACCACGTCGACATGGCGGCGGCGAACCTGATCCCGGTCAACACCGCGCGCCGCTACGGAGCCCTGCCGGTCGGCTTCGTCAATCCGCAGACGCTTCTCGTTGCCACCTCCGACCCGACCAACGTGCTTGCGGTCGACGACATCCAGATCGCAACGGGATTGGACTGCCGCGTCGCGGTCTCCGCGGCGGAGGACATCGAAGCGCTGATCGGGCGCCTCAACACCCTGCAGAGCGCGGTCAGCGAGGCCGTCACCGAGGGCGAGGCCGAAGCCGATGCCGAGCTCGCCGAGGTCAGCGACATCGAGGTAAGCGCCGAAGACGCGCCGGTGATCAAGCTCGTCTACAGCATCCTCGGCCAGGCGGTGGGGGAGGGCGCCTCCGACGTCCACTTCGAGGCTGAAGAGGACGAGATGCGGGTGCGCTTCCGCGTCGACGGGGTGCTCGCCGAGGCCGCCCACGTCCCCAAACGGATGGTCAGCGCCGTGATTTCCCGGTTGAAGATCATGAGCGACCTCAACATCGCCGAGAAACGCATTCCCCAGGACGGCCGGGTCAGCGTCACCGTCGAGGACCGTCGGGTCGACCTTCGTATCACCACGCTGCCCACTCAACGCGGCGAGGGGGCGACGATCCGCGTCCTCGACAAGGACAACGCCCAGCGCTCGCTCGACGAGCTCGGCATGGACGGGTCCGGGCGGGAGCGGTTCGAGGAGTCCTTCCACCAGGCCTACGGAGCCGTCCTCGTCACCGGCCCGACCGGCTCCGGAAAGTCGACGACCCTCTACGCGGCGCTGCAGGACCTGAACCAGGTCGAGAAGAAGATCATCACGATCGAGGATCCCGTCGAGTACCGCCTCAGCGGCATCAACCAGATCAACGTCAACCGGCCGGCCGGCCTCGATTTCGCCACCGGCCTGCGCTCGGTCCTCCGTGCCGATCCGGACATCGTCATGGTCGGCGAGATCCGCGACGGCGAGACCGCCCGGATCGCGATCGAGGCGGCGCTGACCGGGCACATGATGCTGACCACGCTGCACACCAACGACGCCCCCGGCGCGATCGCCCGCCTGACCAAGATGGGAATCGAGGCCTTTCTCACCGCCTCGGCAGTCGACTGCGTCGTTGCCCAGCGGCTGGCGCGCAAGCTCTGCACCCACTGCAAGCAGCGCACGATCGTGCCCGCGCAGGCCCTGGCCGACGCCGAGATCCGCGTCGGCGGGGACATCGAGGCTTATGAGCCGGTTGGCTGCTCGCGCTGCAACCAGACCGGATACCGCGGGCGGGTCGGGATCTACTCGGTGATGAAGATGAGCGACCCGATCAAGGAGATGACGGTCTCCCAGGCCTCGGAGGCTGACATCGCCGGGGTCGCCCGCGAGGAGGGCATGCTGACCCTGCGCGAGGACGGCATGACCAAGGTGCGCAGCGGCCAGACCAGCCTCGAGGAGGTCCTGCGTGTCACCGCCTGAGCACTTGCTGCCCTCAAGGATTCGGACCGAGGAGACGATCTAGGGCTTATGGATTTCGACTTCTCCGAGGTCCTTGGCCACATGGTCGAGGTCCGGGCCTCCGACGTGCACCTGACCGCGGGCTTCCCTCCGGCGATCCGCGACAAGGGCAAGATCGTGCCGATGGACGGCTTCCCGGTGCTCTCCAGCCAGGAGACCCGCGAGGTCGTCTTCAGCATCCTCAACGAGGACCAGCGCAAACGCTTCGAGAACAACAAGCAGCTCGACTTCGCCTATGCGATCCCGGGCGTCGCTCGCTTTCGCGTCAACTGCTTCTTCCAGCGTGGCGCGATCAGCGCCGCCTTCCGTCTCGTGCCGCAGGACATCCCCGCCCTCGACTCGCTCGGTGTGCCGCAGGTGCTGCGCGAGCTGGCCGCCAAACCGCGCGGCTTCGTGCTCGTCACTGGCCCGACCGGCTCGGGCAAGTCGACGACCCTGGCTTCGATGATCGACGTGATCAACTGCGAGCGTCAGGACCACATCCTCACGATCGAGGACCCGATCGAGTTCCTGCACCAGCACAAGCGCTCGATCGTCAACCAGCGCGAGGTCGGCGCCGATGCCGAGGACTTCTCCCTCGGCCTGCGCGCCGCCCTGCGAGAGGACCCCGACGTCATCCTCGTCGGCGAGATGCGCGACCTGGAGACGGTCTCCACGGCGCTGACCGCGGCCGAGACGGGCCACCTCGTCTTCGCCACCCTCCACACCCAGTCGACCGCGCAAACTGTGGACCGCATCATCGATGTCTTCCCACCCCAGCAGCAGGGCCAGGTGCGCACTCAGCTCTCGATTGCCCTGCAGGGCATCGTCACCCAGCAGCTGCTGCCCACCGCCGATGGCCTCGGCCGCGTCGTCGCCTGCGAGGTGCTGGTGCCGACGCCGGCGATCCGCAACCTGATCCGCGAGGGCAAGACGCACCAGATCTACGCGGCGGTGCAGACCTCCGGCGCGGTCGGCATGCAGACGATGGACGCCGACCTGGTGCGCTTGGTGCGAGCCGGCAAGATCACCCGCTCGCTGGCCGAACAGCGCGCCGGGGTGCCGGAGGAGCTGAAGCGGCTGCTCGGCGGCGAGGCGGCGGTGATGCCGGCGGCGGCCCCGGCTGGCGTCGCCGGGAACGGCATGGCCGCTCCGTCTCCGGCCGCATCCGCCGCTCCGCCTGCCTACACGCAGGGCGCTTAGCCGATGGCCGGCGCTACGACATTCAGCTTTCGTGCTCTCGACGTCGCCGGGGCGGCCACGGGCGGGGAAGTCGAGGCCGAGTCCAAGGCGCAGGTCGGCGAGCTGCTGCGCCAGCGCGGGCTGATCGTCCTCGACGTCAGCGAGAAGTCCTC
>JANWHW010000007.1 GCA_025450195.1 Solirubrobacterales bacterium
GGGGGTGGCGGGCTTGTGGGGTGTGGGGGGGGGGGTTTTGGTGGGCCCCCCCCCCCCCCCCCCCGCGTTGGGGGGTTGGGCCCCCCCCCACAACTCCTCCCTCGACCTACGCATTGATGATTCTCACCGCCAAAAGGCCGGCGTTCTTCGCGCCGTCGACGGCGACGCAGGCGACGGGAACGCCGGGTGGCATCTGCACCGCCGAGAGCAGGGCATCGAGGCCGCCCAGGCTCTTGCCGAGGATCGGCACCCCGATCACCGGCAGGTCGGTGTGGGCGGCGGCGACGCCGGGAAGCGCGGCTGACATCCCCGCTCCGGCGATGATCACCTTCAGCCCGCGCATCCGCGCGTTGGTGCAGTACTCGCTCACCATTTCGGGATCGCGGTGGGCGCTCATCACCCTCACCTCGTAGCGGATGCCGGCGTCATGCAGTGCGGCTCCGGCGGGCTGCATCTTCGGCTTGTCGTTCTTCGAGCCCATGATGATTCCCACCAAGGGCTCGTCGACGTTGATCTCCTCGAAGGCCTCCTCGACCGCCGGCATCGATGTCGGCGCGGGGGGCTGGGGCTCCTCTGAGATCTCGCTCATCTCTTCCTCTCGTTAGCTGGCGACGCGCTCGACGGCACGAGCGGCAATGTCGGTGCGAATCTGCATCCCGTCGAAGGAGATTCGTTGCGCGGCATCGTATGCGCGATCGCGTGCCTCGGCCGGTGTGCCCCCCAACGCGGTGACGTTGAGCACGCGGCCCCCGGCTGTGACGACCTCGCCGTCCCGCTCAGCGGTTCCCGCATGTGTCACTTCGGCCAGCTCCGCAGCCTCGCCGATGCCGCGAATCACGTCGCCCTTAGAGGAGGACTCGGGGTAACCGGCGGAGGCGAGCACCAGGGTCACCGCCCAGTCGTCCCCGAACTCCGCCTGGCTCCCGGCCAGGCCACCCGGCTCCCGCGTCGCCAGGCAGAGGTCGAGGAGATCAGAGCGCAAGCGGGGCAGCACCGCCTGTGTCTCGGGGTCGCCAAACCGGACGTTGAACTCCAGCACCTTCGGGCCGGACGAGCCGATCATCAGCCCCGCGTAGAGGACGCCGTGGAAGGGGATGCCCCGCCGCGCCATCTCGGCGACGACCGGCCGGTGGACGGAATCGACGATCTCCTCGACCTCGGCTGCCCCGAAGCCGGGCACGGGCGAGTAGCTGCCCATCCCGCCGGTGTTGGGCCCCGCATCGCCGTCGAAGATCCGCTTGTAGTCCTGGGCCGGCGCCAGCGGCACGACGTTCTCGCCGTCGCAGAGCGCCAGCAGCGAGAGCTCCTCGCCGTCGAGGAACTCCTCGAGCACGACGGCCGTCTCTCCGAAGCGTCGCTCCGTGAAGAAGACCGCGGCAGCCTCGAGCGCCTCCGCCTCGGACTGGCAGATGATCACGCCCTTGCCCGCGGCCAGGCCGTCGGCCTTCAGCACCGCGGGATAGGAGGCCTGGGCGAGATGCTCAGCTGCTTCCTCATGGTCGCGCAGCAGCACATGGGAAGCGGTCGGCACTTCCGCTGCCTTCATCAGCTCCTTGGCAAACGACTTCGAGCCCTCCAGCTCAGCGGCAGCCGCGCTTGGCCCAAAGGCTGGCACGCCGGCAGCCTCGAGCGCATCGACTGCTCCGGCGACCAGCGGCGCCTCGGGCCCGACCACGACCAGGTCGACGCCGCGCTCCCTTGCCGCGGCGACGATCGCCTCGACGTTGCCGGTATCCACATCGGGTAGGCATTCCGCATCCGCGGAGATACCGGCATTGCCGGGGGTACAGAGCAACTCGGGCGAGTGGGGAGAGCGCCTCAGCGCCTTCGCTATCGCGTGCTCGCGCCCCCCACCCCCGACGATCAGGACTCTCAAGCTGCTGCCTCTATCTAGAGGGAGTCGGCCAGCTCGTCGGTGGGCATTGCGGCGAGCGTCTGGCTCGTCATCGTCCCACGCGAGCCCAGCTCGACGGAGACCTTTGCCATCGTCTTCTCGTCAGGCGCTTCGACGATAGTCACGAAGTCATACTGCCCGAGCGTTGCGTACTGGGCGAGCACCTTGGCGCCGATCTGTTCGACCTCGTTGTTCACCTCGGCGACCCTTCCCGGGTTGTTCTTCAGGGTTCGGACGCCCTCGGCCGTCAGGTTGGTGAGCATCACGTATGTAGGCACGATTCTCTCCTCTCGCGATGGGTTCGCGCCTACGTTACGCGAGTGAGCGAGACCCTGTGTCTGTGCGACTCAGTCGTCGTAGCCTGCGTGGATGTGGTCGCAGTGATCGGCGCGCGCGAACGCCGGGCCGACACCGTCGAGATCGAAGCAATAGATCAGCTCGGTTGGCATCGCCGGAGTGGGCAGCGATGCCAAGGTGCGACCGAGTTCGGCGCAGGGAGCGGTGACGGAGGTGTCGGTGCAGGAGACACCGTCGACCGCGCTGATGTCCATCGCCCGGCCGTAGAAGTGATTGGAGACGCCGCCTTCGACCGTGTACTTCGAGTGATCGGAGCGCAGCGAGGAGATGGTGATCTGGTGGGACTGCGTCATCGCTCCGATCAGCCCGACGATGCGGGGGTCGATCGCTCCGGTATCGAGATCGTGTTTCTCGAGAGGGTTGGAGAGCGTCAGGTTGTCCCAGTCGATCGGCGCGATGACGACGTTCGGGAGCGACACCGTCCACTCGACCGTACTTACTTTGCACTGCCCTTCGAGCTGCTCGGACTCATTGAGTACCGCCTCCACGTACCACCCCGCCTGGTTGTGGGTGAACAACCCGGCTCGCAGTCCCCCGCGCGACCAGATGATCCGAGCCAGCGTGGCGGCTGAGTCATCGGGGTCGGCGTGTCGAATGCGCCCGTCCGCGTCGCCGTCGACCGCGTAGTGATGCCACTCGTAGCCTTCGAGCCCCAGCGGGCCGCGGTCTTCCAGTTCGGCTTTGGTCATGCCACGCCCGAAGTTCGACTCCAGGCGGGCGACTGCGGCAAGCGCCCAAACGCCACGCTCGCCCTGCCCGTAGCGCGCGGCTGCGGTCTCAAAGGCGTCGAGGTACTCGACCGGCATTCGCTTCCGCCACAGCTTCGTCGGGTTGCAGCTCAGGACTTGAAGCTTTGGCAATAGGTTGAAGGCGCTGCCGAGTGCCCCACCGAGTTGCCCGTAGCACTCCGCATTGCTGAGGACGTCCGCCACGTACCAATCGGCATGGTTGTAGGAGTAGATCGCGCCGTAGGTGTCCTCCGGCATCCCCGAGGCGCTCAGGTAGCTGGCGGCGGCGAAGATCGCGTCTTCGGGGTTGTAGGGGTCTTTGACGCCGTCCCCGTTGGCGTCCACGCCGTAGCCAGCCCAAGTTTCTGGCATGAACTGCATCCACCCTTCAGCCCCGGCCGAAGAGATGTTGAGGTTGGTCCCGAAGGCCGTCTCGATGCTGTTGATTGCCGCCAGCACGCTGGGTCCCTGCGGGCCAAGGTCGTAGGCGTCAGACGCCCGCTGGTAGATCGGAATGAGGATCGGCGGGATGCCCACCGGCGCGCAGGTAGAGCTGGGGAGCGGTGGCAGGGCAAATGGCGCAAACGACTCGGCGGGAGCCGGCACGGCACCGGTTTCGCCTCGGGATTCCACGTTGGGTTTGGGCGTTGGGTCTGTATCGGGCTGTCCGGCACCGATGCCGCCGCTGCCTTTTGAGGACGCCGGCGCGGGTGGTGGGGCGATCGTGTCGCCCTGTATGACCGGCACAGACGCAGCGGGTGCGGGGGCTTCGGTCTGGCTTGCGGCGGGAGCTTCGGGTGCGGTGCTTTCGGAAGCCGATGCCGCTGCGGCGCCCAAGGTCCCAATCAGCACGAAGAGCGCGGCTGGCCAGAAGGCCCGCTGGACGCGGTTAACCCCCGCGAGCGCCAGGCCTGCACGAAGAAGGGAAGCGAGTCGAGTCAATCTCCGCATCTCAGCCCCGTACGTCCGTGATGACCCAGGCGCCATCCAGTTTCTGCATTCTGAGCCTGAGCTCACTTGTCGTTCCAACGCGCAGGAGCGAGGCGCTGATCGTGTAGGTCTTGGCCTGACGTGGGCCCGGCACGAGGTTCAACACGCGCGCCTGGGGGACTTCGACGTTCGCCGGCAGCCGTGGCGGCCTTGCGCTCAGAGCATCGGCGAGTTCGGTAGTCGCGGTTTCCTGGAAGATCGTCTTCGCTCGCAGCGGGCGCTTGCCCACCTCGTAGAAGACGAACGCCTCGGCGAATCGCCGAGCGACCTTCATCGCAACCGGCCCGGCGGGAACCGGTTTCTGGCTGGAGGCAGCCGCGGCGCCTTCTTCTTCGGATTCCGATTCTGCTTCGGCCTGTCCAGAAGTATCGGTTTCGGAAGCCGTCCCTTCTTCGCCGTCGCTCTCCGCGTTCGCGACCTCGGAGCCATCCGCGACTCCGAACACCGGCGGCGCTCCCTGCAGGGTGGGTTGGCCGGGCTGCTCGCCCTTTTCCTCTTGCGCATTGACGAGCGCAGCGCTCGTCGCCAAGGCAAGCTCACCTGAGGCCGGCTCCTCCTGTGAAGCCAAGAGAGCTCCCAGCGCGGTAGCGCCGATCGCGACCGCGACTAGGGCGCTCGCCCCGACCATGCGGTGTGGGTATCCCCAGCTCGAGACTCGCTCTCGAAACGGCCAGAGCAGATTCCGCTCAATGGCCCAGCCGAGGCGCTGAAATGGCCACTTGAGGAGCTCTCCGACGCTCCGCAACAGATCCCCTGCCGGCCACAGCACACGTTCCCGCAAAGCCCAGCCGACAGCGCGAAACGGCCGCGTCGCGGCGGCCAGCGCTGCACGCAGGTGTGATCCGCGCGAATCGGCGTTGATGTGGCGTCGTCTGAGCATGTATTTGGAGATTCTGAAGCTTATGTCGGAATTCAAGTTCTTTTGCTGTAATCGGGATCCTGATCCATAGGTCCCAAAAGTTGGCTTCAGCTTGATAGCAGCCCACTTTTAGCGGCACCTAATTAACCCTCTAAATGTGAATTCGACGCTGCCCCCGGTCAGGCCGGTGCGGGCTCTGGCTCGATCTGGGCTTTCGCCTTTTCGAAGGTGAGGTCCCCGTCGGAAGCGTCGACTTTGACCACGTCGCCTTCGGCGAACTCCCCCTCGAGGATCTTCAAGGCCAGTTTGTCGACCAGTTGCTTCTGGATCACCCGCTTCAGTGGGCGGGCGCCGTAGGTCGGGTCGTAGCCGAGGTTCCCGATCAGGGTGCGGGCGTTCTCGCTCAGCTCGACCTCGATGCCGCGCTCTCGCACCCGACTCACGAGCTGGCTGACCTGGAGCTCGACGATCCGCCCGATGTCCTGCTTGGAGAGGCGGTGGAAGATCACCGTGTCGTCGATCCGGTTGAGGAACTCCGGCTTGAAGGTGGAGGCCAGCACCTCTTCGATTTGCTCACGGATTTTCTCGTCGACCGACTCGGCGACGATCCGGTCGCTGCCGACGTTGGAGGTCATGATCAACACCGTGTTGGTGAAGGAGACGGTGCGACCCTGGCCGTCGGTGAGCCGCCCGTCGTCCATGATCTGCAACAGGGTGTTGAAGACGTCGGGGTGGGCCTTCTCGATCTCGTCGAGCAGCACCACGGCGTAGGGGCGGCGGCGCACGGCCTCGGTCAGCTGACCGCCCTCCTCGTAGCCGACGTAGCCCGGCGGCGCGCCGATCAGCCGAGCCACCGTGTGCTTCTCCATGTACTCGGACATGTCGAGGCGGACGATCGCCTGCTCGGAGTCGAACATGAACTCGGCCAGCGCCTTGGCCAGCTCGGTCTTGCCGACACCGGTCGGCCCCAGGAAGAGAAACGACCCGATCGGCCGGTGGGGGTCTGAGAGGCCGGCGCGGGAGCGGCGCAGCGCGTTGGAGACGGCGGCGATCGCCTCGTCCTGGCCGATCACCCGATCGTGGAGGCGCTCCTCCATGTGGAGCAGCTTCTCGACCTCGCCCTCCATCAGGCGGCTGACGGGGATACCGGTCCACTTGGCCACCACCTCGGCAACGTCCTGCTCGGTCACTTCCTCGGTCAGCATCGATTCGCCCTTGGCGTGCAGCTCGCCCAGCCTCGCCTCCTGCTCGGCAACCGTCTTCTCAAGCTCGGGGATCTCGCCGTAGCGCAGCTTTGCCGCCCGCTCCAGGTCTCCGTCGCGCTCGGCCCGCTCCGCCTCGCGACCCGCCTCCTCGAGGCGCGCCTTCGCCGCCTTGATCGCCTCGATCGCCTCCTTCTCGTTCTGCCAGCGGGCCTTCATCTCACCGGAGCGCTCGCGCAGCTCAGCCAACTCAGCCTCGATCGCCTTCAGCCGCTCCTTGGAGGCATCGTCCTTCTCTTTCTTCAACGCCTCGCGCTCGATCTCCAGTTGCTGGATACGCCGCTCGACCTCGTCGATCTCGGTTGGCATCGAGTCGATCTCGATCTTCAGTCGCGAGGCGGCCTCGTCGATCAGATCGATCGCCTTGTCGGGCAGGAAGCGGTCGGCGATGTAGCGCTCAGAGAGCGTCGCCGCGGCAACGATCGCCGAGTCGGCGATCCGCACGCCGTGGTGCACCTCGTAGCGCTCCTTCAGCCCACGCAGGATCGCGATCGTGTCGTTGATGTCGGGCTCGCCGACGAGCACCGGCTGGAAGCGTCGCTCCAGCGCCGCGTCTTTCTCGATGTGCTTGCGGTACTCGTCGAGCGTGGTCGCCCCGACCGCGCGCAGCTCGCCGCGGGCCAGCATCGGCTTCAGCAGGTTGGCGGCGTCGACCGCGCCTTCGGCGGCTCCGGCGCCGACGATCGTGTGCAGCTCGTCGAGGAAGAGGACGATCTGGCCCTCGGCCTCCTGCACCTCGGAGAGCACCGCCTTCAGCCGCTCCTCGAACTCACCCCTGTATTTGGAGCCGGCCAGCAGCGAGCCGATGTCGAGGGCGATCACGCGGCGGTCGCGCAGGCTCTCCGGCACGTCGCCATCGACGATGCGCTGCGCCAGCCCCTCGACGATCGCGGTCTTGCCCACCCCTGGGTCGCCGATCAGCACCGGGTTGTTCTTGGTGCGGCGGGAGAGGACCTGGATCACCCGGCGGATCTCCTCGTCTCGCCCGATCACCGGGTCGAGCTTTCCGGCCTCCGCCTCGGCGGTCAGGTCCCGGCCGAATTTCTCTAGTGCCTGCACGCTGTCCTCGGGGTTCGGCGAGGTGACTTTGTGTGGCCCGCGGACCTCGGCGATCGCCTGCTCCAGCGAATCGCGATCGGGGAGGATGTCGGAGACGCCGGAGCTCTTCTCAGTCAGCGCCAGCAGGATGTGCTCGGTGGAGATGTACTCGTCGCCGAGCTTTGCCATCTCCCTCTCGGCCCGCTGCAGCGTCTTGACCAGAGACGAGGAGGGGCGGGCCTCTGCCTCCTCGCTACCGCTCAGCGTCGGCAGGGCTCCAACGGCCTCGTTCGCCTTCGCGACGATCGACGGCACGTCGGCGCCGAGCTTCTGCAGGATCGGGACGACGAGCCCATCGGCCTGCTCGAGCAGCGCGACCAGCAGGTGGGGGGGAGCAACCTCCGGGTTACTGCGTTTCGCAGCGAGCTGCTGCGCGGCGGCAACCGCTTCCTGCGACTTGACGGTGAACCGATCGGGTTGCATCAGTCGCCCCTTTCGCTCGACACTCGGCGTTCCAGCTCGGAGGCACGCTGCCGCATTCGCTCCAGCTCAGCGCGCATCTCCTCTACCCGTTTTTCCATCTTCAGCACGGTCTCGACCGCCGCCAGGTTCAGGCCCTCCTGGGAGGTCATCTGCTGGATGCGTCGCAGCCTTTCGACATCCCGTTGCGAGTAAAGCCGGGTGTTCTTCGGCGAGCGCTGCGGTGAGATCAAGCCACGCGCCTCGAAGACCCGAAGGGTCTGGGGATGCATGTCCGCCAGTTCCGCGGCGACCGAGATCTTGAAGACGCGACCCTCCGCATCGATCGTCGTCTTGACCGTTTCCCGTCGCACCCGCCGCGGCCCGCCGAACTCCATCATCGTCCCGCCCTCTTCAGCAGCTCGGCGCGGGGATCGGAGCCGTTCAGGGTCTCGGCGAGCTTCTCCACTGCCTCCCGCTGCTCCTCGGTCAGCTCCTCTGGCACTTCGATCTCGAGCCGGTAGCGGACGTCGCCGCGGCCCTTGCCTCGCGGTTTCGGAGGGCCCTCGCCTCGGAGCCGCTGGAGCGTGCCGTGCTTGGTTCCCGCCGGGACCTTGATCTTCTTGCTGCCATCGAGGGTTGGGACCTCGATCGTCGCGCCCTGGAGTGCCTCGGCGATCGTGATCGGCACCGTCACCTCGAGATTGCCGTCGTCCAGCCGCTTGAAGACTGGGGAGGCGGCGACCCGTGTCGTCACGTAGAGATCGCCGGGCGGCCCACCGCGAGGCCCGGCCTCTCCCTTGCCCGCGAGACGGATTCGGGTGCCGTTCTTGACACCGGCTGGAATGTTGACCTTGTAGCGCTTCGTCTGCTGGGTCAGACCTGACCCGCCACAGGTGGGACAGGGGTCCTCGATGATCTGACCGGCCCCGCCGCACTGTGGGCAGGGCTGGCTGATCGAGAAGAAGCCCTGGCTCTGCGCGTCGACCCCGCGGCCTTCGCAGCGCGGACAGGTGATCGGGCTCGTGCCCGGTTTGGCGCCACTGCCGTGACAGTTCGTGCAGCGCTCGGCCTTGGGCACGTTGACGTCGATCTGCGCACCGTTCACGGCCTGGTCGAAGCTGAGGCTGACCTCTGTTTCGAGGTCGCGCCCCTGGGCTTGCTGGGGCTCTGCCCGTCTACCCCCGCGACCGAACACCCCCCCGAGGATGTCGCCGAGGTCGACGCCGCCAAATCCACCCCCAGGTGGACCGCCCCCTCCAAAGGGGCTGCCGCCACCGCCAAACCCCCCAAACATCCCACCCGCGTCGTACTGCTGGCGCTTCTCGGGATCGGAGAGCGTGTCGTAGGCGCCCTGGACCTCCTTGAACTTCTCCTCGGCCTTCGGATCGTCGGGGTTGCGGTCCGGGTGGTACTGGCGCGCCAGCTTCCGGTACGCCTTCTTGATCTCCTCATCCGATGCCTTTTTGGAGACGCCCAGCACCTTGTAGAGGTCTTCGGCCACGTCTTCCTACTCCAATGTCTCGCGCTTCACTCGCGGCGCAAGCTGGACCAGAGACAATTTGGATGCTCGCTCCGCGCTCACTCCGCCACCACCACGCGCGCGGGCCTGACCAGCTGTTCGCCGACCAGGTAGCCCTTCTGCATCACCTCGACAACGGTGCCCGGCTCGACGCCATCTCCCGGTTGGGTGGAGAGGGCCTCATGCATCTGCGGGTCGAACTTCTCCCCTTTTGGATTGAGGCTTTCGATTCCGTGACGGCGAAGGGTTTCGCGCAGCCCATGGAAAACGAGCAGGACGCCGTGGGCAAGGCTGTCGCCCCCCTTCTCCTCGCTGCTGTTTCCGTCGCCAAGAGGGTCTTCGGCTTCGGCATCGATTCCGGCGGCGGCAAGCGCGCGCTCAAGATTGTCAAGCGGATCGATCAGCTCCCTTGCCAGATCCGCTTTGCCACGATTTGACGCGGCCTCGAGATCGGCCGCGATCCGCTTGCGAAAGTTCTCGAAGTCGGCCTTCGTCCGCTTCGCCAGTTCCAAATACTCATCTCGCTCTCGCTGCACATCAGCAAGCAACGCATCGAGATCCTTCTCGACCTGGCCGTCGTCAGCTTCGGGGCTCGCCGGCGCATCTCCCGCGGGTGGCGCCGTAGGGGGGCCCACCCCCGAGGAAGCTTTAGCTACCGCAGGGGGTGGGGGGTCCCCTGCGGCGTCAGGACCCGCGGGCTGAGGCTTTTGGGAATCGCCGTCTTGAGGCAGCCTCACTTGTCGTCACCCTCGTCGACGACCTCGGCGTCCACGACCTCCTCCTCGTCCTCTGAGGAGGCCTCGGCGGAGGCGCCGTCGCTGGAAGCCTGCTCCTGCGCGGCGGCGTAGATCTGCTCAGAGACCTTCTGCATCGCCGCCGTCAGCGCCTCCATCTTCGAGTTGACCTCCTCGAGGCTGCCGGCGTCGAGCACCTCGCGCACGTCCTTGACGGCCGCTTCGATCTCCTCTTTGTTGGAGCCGTCGATTTTGTCGCCCTGCTCCTCGAGCAATTTCTCTGCCTGGTAGGCAGCGTTCTCGGCGAGGTTTCGGGCCTCCGCCAGATCGCGCTGCTTGCGGTCCTCCTCGGCATGCGTCTCGGCGTCGGCGACCATCTGCTCGACCTCCTCATCAGAGAGGCCCGAGCCCGACTTGATCTCGATTTTTTGCTCCTTGCCGGTCCCCAGGTCTTTCGCGGTGACGTGGAGGATGCCGTTGGCATCGATGTCGAAGGTCACCTCGATCTGTGGCATGCCGCGCGGCGCGGGTGGGATTCCGGTGAGCTGGAACTTGCCGAGGCTCTTGTTGCCGGAAGCCATCTCACGCTCGCCCTGCAGCACGTGAATCTCAACCGACGGCTGGTTGTCGTCGGCGGTCGAGAAGGTCTCCGACTTCTTGGTCGGGATCGTCGTGTTGCGCTCAATCAGCTTCGTCATTACGCCGCCTTTGGTCTCGATCCCAAGGGTGAGCGGGGTGACGTCGAGCAGCAGCACGTCCTTGACATCGCCGGCCAGCACACCCGCCTGGATGCCGGCGCCGATCGCGACCACCTCGTCGGGGTTGACCCCCTGGTGTGGGTCCTTGCCGGTCAGCTCCTTGACGCGCTCGCGAACCGCGGGCATCCTGCTCATGCCGCCGACCAGGACCACGTGGTCAACCTCTGTCCCGGCATCGCCGAGCGCCTGTTTGACCGGGCCGACGATCCGCTCCAGCAGGTCGGCCGTCAGCTCATTCAGCTTCGAACGGGTGAGCTTCAAGTCAAGATGCTTCGGTTGGCCCTCGACTGCGGTGATGAAGGGGAGGTTGATCTGAGTCTCCTGAGTCGAGGAGAGCTCGATCTTCGCCTTCTCGGCCGCCTCGTAGAGGCGCTGCAAGGAGTTCTTGTCCTGGGCGAGGTCGACGCCCTGGTCGCGTTTGAACTCGGCGACCAGCCACTCGACGATCGCCTTGTCCCAGTTGTCGCCACCGAGGTGGTTGTCACCCGCGGTCGCCTTCACCTCGAAGACTCCGTCGCCGATTTCGAGCACCGAGACATCGAAGGTCCCGCCTCCGAGGTCGAAGACGAGGATCGCGTGGTCGGCTGACTCTTTGTCGAGCCCGTAGGCCAGCGAGGCCGCGGTCGGCTCGTTGATGATTCGCTTCACATCGAGCCCGGCGATCTTGCCGGCGTCCTTGGTCGCCTGGCGCTGGTCGTCGTTGAAGTAGGCGGGGACCGTGATTACCGCTGAGTCGACCGTTTCGCCGAGCTTCGCTTCGGCGTCGGTCTTCAGCTTCTGCAAGATCATCGCGCTGATCTCGGGCGGGCTGTACTGCTTGTCGCGCGCTTCGATCCGCACGTCTCCATTGGGCCCGGCGACGACCTTGTAGGGGACGATCGTCTCCTCCTCTTTGACCTCGGCCTCCTTGCGACCCATGAAGCGCTTGATCGAGAAGATCGTGTTCTCGGGGTTCATCACGGCTTGGCGCTTGGCCACGGTGCCGACGAGACGATCATCGGACTCGGTGAAGGCGACCACCGAGGGAGTAGTGCGCCCGCCCTCCGCGTTCTCTAGGACCGTCGGCTCACCGCCCTCCATGACGGCGACACAGGAATTGGTCGTGCCCAGGTCGATCCCGATCGTCTTTCCCACTTGTCCCATACCTCCAGCGGTCGTTTGACTGGCTTAGAAAAATCTAAGTGTCAGTATGGCAGATTTGTACACCTCGCAAATGCCGGCGCGGACGGCGGGCGGGTATTCCACTCTCGCCTCGTGCATGTTTAGCGCGATCTCCTCGGCGATGCATCGCGCCGACAACGGAGCTTCGCTCATGCGCTTTTGCAACTTACCCCGATCGCCCGGGGTGGTAGAGCGTTTAGCCCTCGCCGGCTGTGCGGGCGACGAATTCGGCTACTTGCTTGGCCTGTTCGCCGGAAAGGATCCCGCCGGGCATCCGCCCGGAAGTAGTGCTGCCGTCGACGCCTTCGTCGATTGCGTTGAGGACGCGACCTTCGGTGTCTTCGATTGCCTTCTGCTCGCTGGGTGGCCCGGTCGGCGCCAGCAGTTCGTCGAGGTTGGGCCCGAAGTTGCCGTCGGTCCCCGCCGCATAGAGGGTGTGGCAATCGCCGCAGTTGGTCTGGAAGAGGCTCTGACCTGTCTCCAGTTGGGCAGGCACCTCCTCGGCGCCCTCGCCTGCATCGCCGTCCGCGCGGAAGGCAAGCCAAGGGATCAGGACCGCGAGAAAAAGGACCAACAACCCGAAGATGACGAAGGTCTTCCTGTTCATTTGCGCTCGGCACGGTACCAGGGGCACATGCGACGCAGCTGGCACTCGCCGCAGCGCGGGGTTGGCCGGCAGACCTCGCGTCCGTGACGGATCAGGTTCATGTGGAGCTCGTAGGCATCCTCGGGGTCGACGATCGCCAGCATCTCATCGTGAGCCCGCTCGAATGAGGCTTTTGGTGGGAAGAGGCCGAGGCGCCCGCCGACCCGGTGGATGTGGACGTCAACCGGGATCTCGGGGATGTCCCAGGTGAAGATCAGCACGCAGGCAGCGGTTTTCCGCCCGACCCCCGGCAGCGACAGCAGGAACTCGAGCGACTCCTCGCGCGGTGCGGTGTTGGTCCAGTCGAGGTTGGGAGGGTCGCCGAGCAACTTGAGGATTGCCTGGAGCCGCGGCGCCTTCTGCTTGCCGAGGCCACCGGGTCGGATCGCCTCCTCGATCTCGGAGACCGGCGCGTCGCGAACCTCCTCCCAGGTCGGGAAGCGTTCGCGCAGGATGGCGAAGGCCCGATCCCGGTTGCGGTCGTTGGTGTGCTGGGAGAGCACGGTCTTGACCAGCTCGGCGATCGGCTGGCCGTGGGGCTCGTTGACCGGCCGCCCGTACATTTCGCGGAGCCGATCGCGAATCGCTCGCACCCGCCGCCCTTCCGGTCGCTTCCATTTCACGGCGTGACCCTAGCCGCCGAGAGGCCAATGGTCGCATCGTCATATGGTTCCGCCCGTGGCGGGTGCAATCGAAGAGGCGGAGCTTGTTCTCGACGGGGTGAGAGTCTTCTACCGTCGCGTTCCGGGTGAGGGGACCCCGACGGTGTATTGCCACGGCAATCCAACCCACACTGAGGATTGGCTGCCGTTTATGGAGCGGGGCGGCCCGGCGATTGCCATTGACATGCCGGGCTGGGGACGATCGGATCGTCCGGACCCCGCCCGTTTCGACTACTCGATGTACGGGCTCTCGGCCTTCCTCGAGCGTTGCTTGGACGAGCTGGGAATCGAGCGCCGGAAGATGGTCGTCCACGACTGGGGCGTCCTGGCACTGATCGGAGCCCAGCGGCGCCCCGAGCTGGTCGAGCGCCTGGTGGTTGTAAATGTCGTCCCCCTGCTGCCGGGCTATCGGTGGCACTGGGTTGCCCAGATTTGGCGCCGCCGCCTGCTGGGTGAGATCGTCAATGCCACCGCCACACGAACTTCGATGGCATTGACGATGCGCCAGGCCCGAGGCGATCGCAGCCCGATGCCGGAGGAGTTCGTCGACATGGTCTGGAATCACTGGGACCGGGGAACCAGCCGCGCCGTTCTTTCCCTCTACCGGCATGCCGACCCGGATCGCCTTGCCGCCGCCGGCAAGGACCTCGGCAAGCTCACCTGCCCCTCGCTTGTCCTCTGGGGCGATCGCGATCCCTTCATCCCAACTCGCTTCGCCGGAGATCTCGCCAGCGCTCTCCCCAACTCCCGTCTCGAGCTCGTCGAGGGCGCCGGCCACTGGCCCTGGATAGACGTTCCTGCCGCGATTGATCGAGTCGTCGACTTCCTCGAATAACTCGCTGGCAGCGGGCGGGTTTACGGCTTATGCCCCCCGTCAACCCACACCTGTTAACTCGGGATTTACAATATCCCGCTTCGTGCGTCGTCTCATCTCACAGACCGGAGCCTGGCTGCCCAAAGGCTGGGGTGATCTCGGCCGCCAGATCGGCCTTGTCGTCGTGGTGGATCTTGCCTATGAGACGGTGCGCGGTCTCGCCGACGGGCAGCACAGCGTCGCCTTCGCCCACGGCCAGCAGGTCATCGATGCCGAGCGGGCGACCAACACGTTCTTTGAGCCGAGCATGCAGTCATTCTTTCTGCCTGCGAACTGGCTGATCGACTTCGCCAACCAGATCTATATGAACAGCCAGTTCGCGGTGGTGCTTGGCTTTTTCCTCTGGGTCTACTTCTTCCGCAACGAGTCCTTCTACTTCGTGCGCAATATGTTCATGGTCTCGATGGGGCTGGCGCTGATCGGCTACACGCTCTATCCAACCGCGCCGCCGCGTCTCTTCAGCGAGTACGGCTTCGCTGACACGATCAATGACTTCTCCAGCGTCAACCACGACTCCGCCTTGGCCAAGCTCTTCATCAATCCCTATGCCGCGGTGCCCAGCATGCACTGCGCTTTCGCGATGATGATCGGCGTCTCGGGCTTCCGCCTCTCCCGCCGCAGGCTCACAAAGGCCTTCTGGGCCTTCTGGCCGTTGCTCATTGCTTGGGTCGTCATCGTCACCGGCAACCACTACTGGATCGACGTCGTGCTTGGCTGGATGGTTGCGGGGGCATCCGCCCTGATAGCCCAGAGGCTGCTGGCACGCGCCCGACCGGAGGCATGGTCGTGGCGAGTCCGCTCGCCGCAAGAGGCGGAGGCGTAGTCGCCTCCCGGTGGCGTTACTCCAGCGGGATCGACTAGCCTCACACATAGTGGAACCTTCGGCGCCCCCCAGGGCCCCAGGCGGTCGCCGCAATGGCCGCCAGGCCCGCAATGGCCAAGAGCTTCGCGCCTATGCCCGCGATCGTCTGATCGAGTCGCGGCTGACGCCGAACGCGATCTCGATGGTCGGCCTGGCCGGGAACCTGCTGGCCGCAGTCCTGATTACCCAGCGCCTCTTCTTCTTGGCCGGGATTGCCTTCATCCTCGGCTCGATCATGGACACCCTGGACGGGCGCTACTCGCGGATGTCGGGCAAGGGCACCCTGTTTGGCGCCTTTCTCGACTCGACCCTGGACCGGATCGAGGAGGGAATCGTGCTCGCCGCGGTCGCCGGCTACTTCGCCGCGACCGGCGATGACTTTGCGGCCGCGATGTGTGTGATCGCCGTGCTTGGCTCGCTGATGGTCTCCTACACGCGCGCCAGGGCCGAGGCGCTCGGCGTCGAGTGCAAGGTCGGCTTGGCGACGCGGCCGGTCAGGGTAGTGGTACTTTCGATCGGCCTAGTCTTCGCCAAGGGTGCCGGGATCGGCGATTTCGAACTGCTGGCGCCGGCGATCTACGTAATGGCGGCGTTGACCACGTTCACGGCTATCCAGCGTGTATGGCATGTCCGAAACGAGCTTTCAAGCGAGAACACTTCGCCGCCTGACCTGTAACCAGTCAAGTCTGGGGGTGTGTTTTGCCACCCAGCCAGACCGAGGAGGATTTCGAGCTTCATGAGTGAGACCAACGGAGCAAGCGGCGCCAATGGCGCCGGCCGTCAGGACGAGAAGGTCCGCGTCGCAATAGTCGGCGTCGGCAACTGCGCCAACTCCTTCATTCAAGGCGTCCACTACTACAAGGACGCCGATCCAGCCGACGAAGTTCCGGGCTTGATGCACGTCGACCTCGGTGGCTACCACGTGCGCGACGTCGAGTTCGTCGCCGCCTTCGACATCGATTCCGAGAAGGTCGGCAAGGACCTCTCCGAGGCGATCTGGTCGGGCCAGAACGACACGATCAAGTTCGCCGACGTGCCGGAGGTCGGAGTCAAGGTCGAGCGCGGGATGACCCACGACGGCCTCGGCAAGTACCTCAAAGAGAAGATCACGAAAGCGCCGGGCGAAACCGCCGACGTCGTCGGGATCCTCAAGGAGACGAAGGCCGATGTGCTCGTCTGCTACCTGCCGGTCGGCTCCGAGGAGGCGACCAAGTGGTACGTCGAGCAGGCGCTGAAGGCCGGCGTCGGCTTCGTCAACTGCCTGCCGGTCTTCATCGCGCGTGAGGACTACTGGGACAAGCGCTTCACCGAGGCGGGCCTGCCGATCATCGGCGACGACATCAAGTCTCAGGTCGGCGCGACCATCGTCCACCGCCAGCTCGCGCGCCTCTTCCACGATCGCGGCGTGCGGATGGAGCGGACCTCGCAGCTCAACGTCGGCGGCAACATGGACTTCTACAACATGCTCGAGCGCGAGCGGCTCGACTCGAAGAAGATCTCCAAGACCAACGCGGTCACCTCGATCATGGGCCACGATTTGCCCGACGACCAGGTCCATGTCGGCCCCTCCGACTATGTGCCCTGGCTGACCGACCGCAAGTGGGCGCACATCCGGGTCGAGGGCAAAGCATTTGGCGACGTGCCGCTCAACGTCGAGCTGAAGCTCGAGGTCTGGGACTCGCCAAACTCCGCAGGTGTCGTCATTGACGCCGTGCGGCTGATCAAGCTGGCCCTCAACAACGGCATCGCCGGCCAGCTTGACGGCCCCTCCAGCTACCTGATGAAGTCACCGCACACGCAGCGTCCCGACGACGAAGCTCGCGAGCAGACCGAGGAGTTCATCGCGGCGAATGCTCGCGGCAAGGGCAGCCCGGTGGCGGGGGCAGCGACGGCTTCTTCAGAGGCCAAGACGGAGGCTTAGTGACGAGGGGCGCACGCGCGGCCCCTTATGCTGCTTGTTCGTGTCGGCCGAGCGTCTCTCGATAGCCCAGGTCACGCCGTTCCCCCGGAGCGCTCCCAACGAGGTCAACGACTTCGTCAAAGGGGTTTCCGAGGAGCTCGAGCGCCGTGGCCACGAGGTGGTTGTCGTCGACTCCGGCAACCGAGTCAAGAAGCTGCTCGGCTCGACTCCATTCGACATCGTCCATGTCCACGACCCCTTCGCCCCGAGCGTCTCTTCGGCGGCGCTACGCCACTCCTTCTCTCTCAACGTCGCCACCTTCCATGCGCCGCAGGAGCGGGTGCTCTCGACCTATGTCGCCAGGCCGCTGGTCGAGATCTTCTTCGGCCGCCTCGATGCGCGGACGGTTGTCTCCCCGGCTACGGGCGAGCTGCTCGAGCGCTACTTCCCCGGCCCCTATGAGCTGATCGAGGCCGCCGGCACTTCCCGCGATTGGGCGCAGGTGGCCGCTGAGCTGGAGGCCATCTATCGTCGCCTCGTCGCCCGCCGCCACGATCCCACCGGCAACCCCGAGGCGCGCCGGCGGATCGCCGAACGCCCGCTGATCGAGGTCGATCTCCACATGCACACCGACCACTCGCCGGATTGCGCGACCCCGGTTGAGGTGTTGCTGGAAACCGCCCGCGACCGCGGCCTCGGCGCGATCGCGATCACCGATCACAACGAGGTCTCGGGGGCACTTGAGGCGAGGCGGGTCGCAGAGGAGATGGGCGACATCAAGGTGATCGTCGCCGAGGAGGTGAAGACCGCCGAGCAGGGTGAGGTGATCGGCCTCTTCCTGGAGGAGAAGATCCCGCGCGGCATGACGATGGCGGAGACGATTGCCGAGATCCGCCGCCAAGGCGGGCTGGTCTACGTGCCCCACCCGTTCGATCGCTTCCACTCGGTGCCCGACTACGAGCACCTACTCGACATCGTCGAGGAGATCGACGTGCTCGAGGTCTTCAACCCACGGGTGGCGCTGACGGCCTTCAACGAGGAGGCCGAGCGGTTTGCCAGCAAGTACCGGATCGTCCCCGGCGCCGGCTCGGACAGCCATGTCGCGCAGGGGCTGGGCAGCGTCCGGGTGCGGATCCATGACTTCGAAGGTCCGGAAGAGTTCCTCGAGGCGATGCGCGATGCCGACATCACCCGCAAGCACAAGAACCTCGTCTACGTCCAAGCTTTGAAGCTGCTGCAGACGACGGGACGCCCAAAGGCGCCGAAGCGCAGCGTCACCGACGCTAAACCGGTGCGGGGGGGCCGTCCCCGGAAGCGCCGCTCGGCGAGCAAGAGCTGATGCAGGACTCGGTCGCGAAAGGACACGCGGCGAGTCCGTCAAAGAAATCGTCCAGCGTGCGTACGACCGACGACGAGATCAGAGAGAAGTACCTGGAGCGGGCGATCCGTGAGCTCAACCAGCTCACACACGAGGTGCAGGAGTGCTCGCATTGCCCGCGTGGCAATCTGATGCCCGTCCTCGGCTCGGGTCACCCGCAAGCCGACATCTTCATGCTCAAGCATGCTCCCGGGGTCGCTGAGATCGAAGAGGGAGTCGCCTTCTACGGGCGGGCGGGCAATGCCCTGATGAAATGCTTCAAGCGGCTGGCGATCGACCCCCTCGTCGTCTACGGCACCCTCTGCGTCAAGTGCCCAATCGCCGAGCCCGATCTCGCCGCCGATGAGTGTGTCGCCCGGCTAGTTACCGAGCTCGCGATCGTGCAGCCGAAGATCGTCGTAGTGATGGGCGAGCCGGCCCTACGCGTCCTCAACGACATGCAGATTCCGCTCTCTCGCCCGGTTGAGCCGCGTGAGGAAGAGGTGCAGGCCTTCACGCCGACCATCGACGTCCTCTACACACCGGACATCGACGACTCGCTCGACGAGGAGGGCAACAAGCTGCGCTTCTGGCGTGCCTTCAGGACCCTCGGCCGGTGGTACGAGGACCTACCGCCTTACTGACGGGCGCCGGTCGCATCCGCACCCGCGGGAGGACGCATCTGGGTGGCGCATCACGCCATCCGCCTCCTCGCGAATAGCTCTGCTATTCGCTCGTCAGTGTCTGCCCCGCTGCTTGCCCAGCTGCGCCCCCACAGGCACGTCTGCTTCCCGGCGACCGTCAGTCCGGCGCCGCAGCTGAGGCGAGCGAGGTCATTGCCTCGACCGTGGCGCTGGCGAGGCCGCGGACGACGACTGTGTCGAGGACGTCTTCATAGGCGATCAGGGCCTGTTGCGTCTCTCCGGCGCTGACAGTGGCAACGCCGACCGTGCCATTTGGCTTGCCCAGGCGAGCGAAGTGGTTGCGATAGCCGTCGTGGAGGTCGCGGTAGAAGGACTCCTCCTTGGCAAGGCGCGGACCGGCGTCCTCGCCGACGGCGGTGCGGACGTAGCCGAGCACCGGCGGCGTCTCGCGACCCGCATCGCGGGCGCCCGCTTCGACCTGCTCGCGCGCCCCGGCGGCGAACTCTGGCGTCATCCAGTTGAAGAATGCCCCGTCGAACTCTGCACCCGCAAGCGCGCACATCTTGGGCCCCATCGCGGCGAGGACGAGGCGCACGCCGGGCAGCTTCTCGCGTAGCTCCGGCAGCGACTCGCGCATCCGGGTCAGCGGTCTCTCCGAGAAGCCGGCGCCGACCCCGAGCCAGAGCCGCTTCGGATCGAGGCTGAGCCGCTCGATGTCCGCAGCAATGACATCGGGGCTTTGACGGTCGAGGGCGATCACGGCCACGCCGAGGTCGATGGACGGTGCCGCGGCAGCGAACTCCGCCAGCGTCTCCAAGCCCTTGGCGCCTGGGTGATCGTTTGACCACATCGAGGCGTAGCCGAGCTCAGCACAGCTGGCGGCCAGCGGCCGCGCCACTTCGGGATCGAGCCCCGCCGCTACTCCAAACCCGCGTGACATCAGGCGCCGCCTCCTCTGTTCTCACTCGGGTCAGAGGAAACAGATATGGACTGGCCCTCGCTCCCGCGTCCGGGGGCGGCTTTCTCCAAAAGGGCGACGCACTCGATGTGCGGGGTCTGGGGGAACATGTCGACCGGCCTCACGCGCGTCAGCCTATAGCCGGCCTCGACCAGCTGCGCCGCATTTGGCGCGAGCGTCGTCGGGTTGCAGGACACGTAGACGATCCGCTTCGCCTCGCACTCGATCACCCGCCGCACGATCTTCTGGGAGAGGCCCGCACGGGGCGGATCGAGCACGATGACGTCGGGTTTGCCGGCCTCTTCGAGCAGCGGTCGCACCCCGGTCCGCGCGCTCCCCGCCATGAAGCGAGCGTTGGCGATCTCGTTGCGCTCAGCATTGGCCTCTGCGTCGACGATCGCCTCCGGCACGATCTCCAACCCCCAGACCTCGCCAGCGTGCGCTGCCATCGTCAGGCCGATGGTGCCGATCCCGCAGTAGAGGTCGAAGACTCGCTCATTGCCGGTCAACCCAGCGAACTCGGCCGCCGCGGCGTAGACCCGCTCGGCCATCTCGGTGTTGGTCTGGAAGAAGGCGCTGTGTGACATCTCGATGCGCAGGCCGGATATCGCCTCGTGAAGCCGCTCCTCGCCCAGTGCACCGGTTGGCCCGTCTGTGCCTCCCGAGTCGCCCTCGATCACCGTGTGGAGATCGACTGGGGGTTTCGGGAAGCCGGCCGGCGAGGTGACCAGACGCGTCTGGATCTGACCGGTGCGCCGACCCTCGCGCACGACGAGGTTCCGCAGGACGCCGCTTCGCTTGCGGCGGTCATACGGCGGGATCGCGTGCAGCTGCGCCCAGTCACGTACCTGGTTGCGAGCCGCGTTGGCCGCTTCGGAGGCCAGGTGGCAATCCTCGACGCCGACGATCAGGTCCCAACGCCCCCGCACATGGGAGCCGAGGACCAGCTCTCCATCGCGCTCGCCGAATGAGTATTCGAGCTTGTTGCGGTAGCGCCACTGCTCGACCGCGGGCTCGATCTCCTCCAGCTCGAAGCCGTCGAGGCCGCCGATCCGTCGCAGGGCGTCATCCACCTGCTCGCGCTTGTGGAAGAGCTGGCGCTCGTAGGGCAGGGCCTGCAGCGGCGCCCCCGGGCATGGCTCGCCGTCGTGAAAGCAGCGCTCGGCCACCCGGTCGGCGCTCGGGTTCAGCAGCTCGACCGCCTGCGCCTCGGCAAAGCGACGCTTTGCTTTGGTGATCTCGGCACGCACCCGGTCCCCCGGCAGCGCGCCGGAGACGAAGACGACGTAGCCCTCTGCCCGCGCGACGCCGCGGCCACCGTAGGCGAGCGAGTCGATCTCGACCTCGAGCAGCTCGCCGCGACGCGGCCGGGCCGCCGGCATCTCACCGGTGGCCGGGCTATCAGTCATCTAGCCCAGCTTCTTGCGAGCGCGCCGGGCGGCCTGAGTCGCCTGTTTGCGGACCGGCTCCGCGCGTCCCTCGACCTCTTTGCGCGCTTGCCTGACCAGCCGTTCCAGCTCCTTCAGCAGCGAGTCGGTCTGTCGTCGCCCGCGTTTGATCAGGTCCGAGAGCATCTTCTCGGCATCGCCGCGGGTCATCCGCCCTCGTTTCACCGCGTCATCGACGACATCCTGCAAGCGGTCGCGGCTCAGCGTGACGCTGCGTTCGAGGCTCTCGCGGAACTGCTCAACGCTCTTGTCGAGGCCGGCCGTGCGATCCGCGGCTGGGCTTTTCGCCCCCTTCGCAGTTGGTTTGCGCGCACTCGCTTTTTTCGCGGCTGGTTTTTTGGCGCGGGCCCCGCCTTTGGGTTTTTTCGCTGCTTTCTTAGGAGCTGGTTTTTTCGCGGCCATCTGGGGTCCCTTCTGGATCGCTCGGCGGGTGGTCGGTATGACTATCGCATTACCCGGCCCACCGGACTACGGACCGTGGAACTTTCCCTCGATCGGCGCGTGGTCGGAGAGGCGCAGAGCCCCACCTTCCCGTCGAACCTCCCTCCGCTCGGGTGGCCACGGCCGAGGTGGCTCGATTATCTCCAGGCCGCGGACCAGAAGGTGGTCGATCGCGCTGGGAGCGGTTGGGGCGGTCAGCCCGAAGCGCTCCCGCAGCTCCTCGAAGATGACCGGGCTCCCCGCGGGCCGAAGATTGAGATCGCCACCGAAGAGAAGGGGCGCATCGCCGGCCCATTGCGTCGCGGCCTCCGCCGCGCGCCGCACGTCTTCAATGGCGAGCGCGGCGTTTCCGGCGGTCGCATGGAGATTGGCGATGCAGAGGCCCGAGGCAGTTCTCGTGAAGGCCATCGTGCGGCGCTCGGGGCGCCCCTCATGAATCGTCAGGTCGCGTCGCTCCGCGATCGTGCCAGTGGGCCCCGGCGTGCGAACGAGGGTCAGATTGGAGCCTCCCTCTCCCGATGCGATCAGATCGGGGTTGAGGCGCGCCGCAAGGGCGCGGATCGCGCCCAGGGAGTTGCGTGAGGTGAGGACCCGGTGGCCCTCGGCTCTACAGGCACGCGCGAGCGGCCCGGCGTAGCGCGGCGGGCACTCCTGCAGGAGTGCCACGTCCCACTCCGCACCGTCCAGCATGGCAGCGAACTCGGGAAGGAGGTCGCGGTTCACCTGGATGTGGGTCGCGTTTCTCTCGGTGATTCGCAGCAGTCGCGAGCGCCAGGTGCGCAGCTTTGGGTCAGGTGGGAAATCGCGCCCGTGGAAGAGGTTCCAAGCGATGGCGGTGAGCTGCACCCGCTTAGTATCTTCGGCTTGAAGCAAGACTTCCTAACAGGCGAAGAGCTGGGTGCGTTTGAGCTCGACAAGCTGCTGGACCGAGCGCAGGAGCTGAAAGCGGGCAGGCGAGACGGCGTGGGAGGCGAGAAGCTTGCCGGCCGCAGCATCGCCCTGGTCTTCGAAAAGCCCTCCACCCGTACGCGGATCTCCTTCGAGGTCGCCGTCGCGGAGCTGGGAGGGACCCCGATCGTGCTGCGCGGAGACGAACTGCAGCTCTCCAGAGGCGAGTCGATCTCAGACACCGCGCGGGTGCTGTCGCGCTACGTCGATGCGATCGTGATCCGCTCCGGGTCACACGAGGCGGTATCCGAGCTGGCTGCGAGCGCCGAGGTGCCGGTGGTCAATGCGCTCACCCCGCTTCACCATCCCTGCCAGGCACTCGCCGATCTACTCACACTTCGCGAGCGCTTTGGAGATCTCCAAGGCCTTCGCCTTGCCTATGTCGGCGACGGCAACAACGTCGCCCGCTCGCTGGCCATTGCCGGAGAGCTCGCTCAGATGGAGGTGGTGGTCGCCGCGCCGGCCGGCTATCAGCTGGAGGAGGGGCACGGCGCGAAGCTCACTGACGATCCCCGGGCGGCGGTATCCGGAGCGGACGCGATCTACACGGACGTCTGGGTCAGCATGGGCGATGAGGCGGAGGCAGAGCGACGCCGCGCCGACCTCACCCCGTTCCAAGTCGACGCTGACCTGTTGGCGGCGGCCAAGGACAGCGCCGTCGTTCTCCACTGCCTGCCTGCCCATCCTGGGGAAGAGATCACCGAGGAGGTGCTCTACGGCTCTCAGTCCGCGGTCTGGGACCAGGCGGAGAACCGCCTCCACACCCAGAAGGCCTTGCTGGCCACGCTGCTCAGCGACTAGTCGCACCGGCTCATGTACCCGGAGATCAACCTCGGACCACTCACCGTCCAGACGTTTGGTCTGATGTTCGCGCTGGCCTTTCTCGCGGCGGGGCTGTTGATCGCGAAGCGGCTGAAGGAGATCGGCAAGCCAGTCGACTGGGCCTACGAGATTGGCTTTTCGGCTCTGATCGGCGGGGTTGTCGGCTCGCGGGTCTACTTCATCGTTCAGAACTACGACAGCGTCAAGGACGACCTGCTCGGGAATCTCTTCTCTGGGTCTGGCCTGGTCTGGTACGGGGGCGCGATCGGCGGTGCGCTGGCCGTCCTGCTCTGGGCTTGGTACCGCGGCTTCCTCGGGTTGGCCTTGCTCGACCTCGCGGCCCCGGCCCTTGCGCTTGGCTATGCGGTCGGCCGGGTCGGCTGCCAGCTCTCCGGCGACGGCGACTACGGCAAAGCCTGGGACGGGCCATGGGCAATGGCCTATCCCGATGGGACCGTCCCCACCGATCAGGAGGTCCACCCAACCCCGGTCTATGAGGCGCTCGCCATGGGGCTCGGCGCCTGGATCCTCTGGCAGTTGCGCGATCGCTTCCGCACCGGCGTCCTCTTCGCCCTCTACCTCGTCTATGCGGGCATGGAGCGTTTCCTGGTGGAGTTCCTTCGGCGCAACGACGACACCGCGCTGGGGTTGACGACGGCACAGTTGGAGAGCCTTGCCATGGTCATTGCCGGGTTGGTTTGGATGGTGGTGGTTTGGCGTCGGCACGGCACGCTTTCGCGCCCCGCCGAAACGGTGGCAGCCGGTTCTGCTGAGGCGACCTGAGAAACCCCTCCACGAGTGGACTCTTGGGTCCTTAGCCGTTCTCTGTCTTTTCGATCTGCAGTAGGCGCTCCGGCTCTTGTTCGACTTGCAGCGTGATGTGGTGCACATCGAACTCTCGCTCTAGGAGCTCCGCCATCGCGAGCCGCGCACGATGGCAGTCGGCATCGTGTTCGACGACTACGTGAGCCGCGAGGGCGGGGAACTCGGAAGTGACCTCCCAGACGTGCAGGTCGTGGACCTCGACCACCGCCGGTTGTTCTGCCATGCGCCTTCCAATCCGCTCTGGATCGAGGCCCTTCGGGGAGGCCTCGAGGAAGATGCGCCCGGAATCGCGTAGCAGCCCATAGGCCGAGCGCAGCATCAGGCCCGCGACGAGCAGCGAGGCAATTGCGTCCGCGCGGTCGAAGCCCGTGATGAGGATCACGGCGGCAGCGAGCGCGGTGCCGATGAACGCGTAGAGATCGGTTACGAGGTGCTGGAAGCTGCCCTCGATGTTGAGGCTCTGGCGGTTGGCCTGCGCAAGGACCGCAGTCGCTGCCACGTTGACGACGATCCCCGCCAGAGCCACCACGAGGACAAGGCTGCCGTCCACGCCCGGCGGGTCGAACAGCCGTCGTATCGCCTCATACCCGATCAGCACCGCCAGCACCAGCAAAGTGATGCCGTTCGCTTGAGCGGAGAGGATCTCGACGCGCTTTAAGCCGAAGGTCATCGAGCCACCGGGCGGACGGCGGCTGAGGCGCAGCGCCACCAGCGAGAGCCCAATCGCTGCAGCGTCGGTGAGCATGTGGGCGGCGTCGGAGAGCAGCGCCAACGAGTTGGCGAGGATCCCGGTCACGACCTCGGCCACCATGAATCCGAGGATCAGCGCGAGCGCAATCCGCAGCTTGCCGCGGTCGGCATCAGCGGTGACGCCGTGGCTATGACCGGCGTGCGAGTGGCTCATCGCTTCACAACACTAGACCTGCCCGAAGCGGCGCTCGGGAGTCGGATCGATTCGCCTAGAACGACGAGTGGAGCAGACCGCCGTCGATTGGGATCACCGTTCCGGTGATGTAGGCGGCTCGCTCAGAGCAGAGGAAGGCGACCAGGTCTCCGTACTCCTCAGGCTGGCCCAGCCGCCCGGCGGGGACTTCGTTGCGGGCGGCGGCTTCGGCGGGCTCCATCGAGCCGTCGCTTCCGGCCAGCCGCTCGGTCGCGAAGCGCCCAGTGGCCACCGTGTTGACCGTGATCCCGTCGGTGGCGACCTCCCTTGAGAGGGTCTTCAGAAAGCCGACCGCGGCCATGCGATGCGAATTGGAGAGGTTGAGACCGGGGATCGGCTCCCGCGTCGAGCTGGAGCCGACGTTGACGATTCGGCCCCAGCCGCGCTCGCGCATTCCAGGAAGGACCGCATCGATCAGCACCCGGGGCGCCAGCACCAGCGAGCGATAGGCGTCCTGCCACTCCTCCAGGCCGTGGTCGAGGGAGCCGCCGAACGGCGGGCCGCCGGTGTTGGCGATGAGGATCTCCACCGGGCCGAGCTTGCCGGCGACCTCGCTTGCCAAGGCATCCAGGCTCTCCGGATCTGCTGTGTCGGCGACGAAGGGCAGCACCTCACCGTTGATCTCGGTGGCGGCCGTCTCGATCCGCTCCTGCGAGCGGCTCGCGATCGCCACCCTGGCGCCTTCTCGCGCCAGTACCGCGGCGATGCCCCGCCCGATGCCTCGGCTGGCTCCCATCACCAGAGCGACCCTGTCTGCGATGCCCAGCTCCATCGTCTTCCCGACGATACTCGTCTCTCGCCGCTCGTTAGAGTGCAGCATTGGGCGCCCGTAGCTCAGTGGTAAACGGGACCTTTACGGGTTCCAAAGAGCGCCGGCCTTTCAAGCCGGAGGTCGCGAGTTCGATTCTCGTCGGGCGCATCAGGGGGAGTTTTCGGCCAGTGGGCGCGGCAATCGCGCGCACCAGGCCGCGAACAGGGCCACGGCCACCGCGGCGCCGAGCCAGTGCAGGCCGACGATCACGAAGAGCAGGCTCAGCACGCCGGCGCCAATGGCCCGGACGATCACCTGCCCGGCGTCCAAACCCAAGACCCAGGCCGTGAACCAGGCGCAAAGCAGCCAAGCGCCAGGCCCGGTCAGCCATCCCCAGTCCTCGAAGAAGCTATGAGGAAGGAGCAGGCCAAGGAGCAACGACAGCACGATCACCGAAACCGCCTGGACCACCGCCACGCGCCAGAGAATCTCCGAATCCACGCCCTGATTCTCCCATCCACCGCTGGGTGGCGCCCTGGACCGCTGTCTACTGGCGCTCCGGCAAAGAACCCGTAATAGGGTGAGCCATCGTGACCAGAAGCCTCTACGTTGCTGGCACAGGCTCCTTCGCGGCCGAGATCGCCGAGTGGGCGGCGGACGCCGCCGCCGAGATTTACGGCTTGATCGAGTTACAGCAACCGCAGCGGGTCGGGTCGGTGGTCCACGGCATGCCGGTTGTGGGCCGCGAGGCGCCCCCGCCTGAGGGCCGGGCAGTCCTTGGATTGGGCGGCGATCGCCAAGCCAGCTGGCGACAGCTGGAAGAAGCGGGTTGGCTCGCCGGGGGCGTGGTCCACCCGACAGCTCACATAGCCCGCTCCGCGCGGGTGGCGCCGAGTGCCACCGTCGGGCCGCAAGCGGTGGTTGGCGCTGAAGCGGAGATCGGTGAGCACGCGATCCTCTCGCGGGGGGCTCTCGTTGGCCACCACACGCAGATCGGAAGCTTCGCCACGCTCAATCCCGGCGCGAACGTCGGCGGAAACTCAAGGGTCGGTGTCGGCGCTTTCCTCGGCATGGGGTGTGTGGTCGTCAACGGAATCAGCGTTGGAGCGGGAGCGACCGTTGCCGCCGGAGCCGTCACGATTCGCGACGTGCCCGCCGAAGTGCGAGTCCAAGGCGTTCCAGCCCAGTCCTATTCCCCCGGATGAGCCAGGACCGACGACCTTGGAGCATGGCTCGGATCGGCGCGGCCGTGGCGCGGCGTTTGCGCGGTCCTTACGAAAGTCTCGACCGGATCGAGGGCCAGGTCAACGAGCTGAAATCAGGCGTCGCCAAGCTGGAATCCTCACAGTGGCACAGCCAGATCTTGGCGTCGCGACTGCACGACGATCTTCGCGACGCCTTGCGGGCGCTGGCCGCCAACGAGCCTCAGAACCGCCGTTCTCTCCAGGCCGTCCGCGAAGGCTCCGACTATCAGCAGGCCTGGGACGAAGATGCGCCCCTGATCAGCGTGACCGTTGCAACCCTGGGCCGGCCGGAGCTGATCTCTCGATCGCTGCCCTCGATCCTTGGCCAGAGCTACGGGAAGCTCGAGGTGATCGTGGCAGCCGACGGTGCTACGGCAGAGACCGAGTCGGCCGTGGCCGAGCTTGGGGACCCCAGGGTCCGGTACTTGGACTTGGGCCCCCGTCAAACCTGGACCGATGACCCGGTCAAGCTCTGGCTGGTGGGTGCGACCCGGGCGCGGAATGCCTCCGTGAGCGCGGCTCGCGGTCACTGGATCGTCGAGTTCGACGATGACGACGCGATGCGGCCTGACTGCTTGGAGGTGTTGATCGACCTTGCCCGTCGTACCAAGGCGGAGGCGGTCTACGGGCAGGTCCGCCAGCACGCGGCCGACGATCCAGTGGACCTGTGCGCCTTTCCTCCGCGCTTTGGCCGTTTCTCCTGGGCGGCGGGGATGTATCACGGCGGGCTGCGCTTCTTCGGCCGTGAGCTGTTGGCGGCGGACCTCGGCCTGCCAGGCGACTGGTGGCTTGCCGAGCGGATGCTCCGAGCGGGGGTTAGGTTCGCGATGCGAGACGAGGTGCTTTGCGACGCTTATGCATCGGATCGCGCCCGCAACGCGCTCGAGCACGGCCGCATCCCGTGGGTAGGGGACGAGCGCCAAGCGCAAGGCGATCTACCCTCGGATTGAGCGCAGCCCGCCGCAGCCGCCCAACGCGTTGTTCCATAATGGGTTCCCCAGGGCGGTTAGCTCAGTTGGGAGAGCACTTCCCTTACAAGGAAGGGGTCACTGGTTCGAGCCCAGTACCGCCCATCGCAAAATCCTGAGAACGCAGGATTTTTGGTGCTGATTGGGAAGTTGTCCAAGGACTTCGGTTTTGATCTTTGCGCTCGTCTGCGTCCTGGCGCCTAACGGGCCAAATCTGTCTCTTTACAGCCGGCCCAGGGCCAACTACGGTCGCGGCATGAACTTGATCTCCACGCATTTCTCCACAGCACGGATGCTTTTGGCGGCGGCGATTGCCCTGACCATGGTCGCCGTCTTCGGCACCGCCCCAGCGCAGGCGGCGTTCCCCGGCAAGCCGGGCCAGATCGTCTACGCGAAGAACGTGAGCAACGAGGAAGGCACCACGGGGGGCCTGATCACCCATAGCCCCCGCCGCCAGGGTGGGAGCCACCCAATTACCGACGACACCGGCGATGACTCCCCTGCCTTCTCAGCCGACGGGCGCAAGATCGTCTTCTCCGGCAACCGCGAACCTCCGGCGCCCGCCAACTACGCCATTCACATCTACGTGATGAACGCGGACGGGACCGGGGTGAAAGCCATCACCAGCAGCCTCAGCTTCGACCGCAACCCGTCGTTCTCACCGAACGGGCAGCAGGTGGTGTTCGACCGCTCGACTCTCCTGGACTCCAGGCCTCAGATCTTCATCGTCAACATCGACGGCACCGGTCTGCGCCAGCTCACCGAAGGGAGCAAGAACTACGATCCTGTCTTCGCGCCGAACGGCAAATGGATCGCCTTCGTCAGCGACCGCGACCACGACGCCAAAACCGACCGCAGCGACATCCTCTCGATGCGCGCCGACGGGACGAAGCAGAAGGTCCTGATCGATGGCCCCTACAACGAGTCCGAACCCGACATCTCACCGGATGGCCGCAAGGTCGCCTTCGTCAGCAACCGGCGCCAGGGGTCCCACATCTACGTTGCCAAGTCGAATGGGCGCCGGGTGCGAGCCCTGACCAAAGGTCACGACAGCTGTCACTACACCGCCTGCTTCTTCAACCCAGCCTGGGCGCCTGACGGCAAGCACATCGCGCTGCTGAGCCTGCGCCGCTACAGCAGCGACGTCGAAGTGATGCGCCCCGACGGCACGCAACGCAAGGAGTTCGCCTCCGGCGGTACCGAAGCCGAAGGCTACGGAACCTATATCGGCGCGCCGACCTGGGGCCCGCAACCACGGTAGGCCGCCGAGATGCCCAGCAGCCTCGCTGGCGGGGGCGCTACTGCAGTTCGAAGACGACGCGGACGGTGGCTGTGACCGTGGAGGTGCCTGGCTTGACTGGGGGCGCGTTCTTTGTGCCTCGGCTGCTGGCTGGGGTCACCACGCTGGCGAACTCGGGAACGACTTCAACCCCTTCCTCGATTGAGATTGCGGGGCCGAGAGTGGCGCCTGC
Source organism: Solirubrobacterales bacterium (assembly GCA_025450195.1). Classification (GTDB taxonomy): domain Bacteria; phylum Actinomycetota; class Thermoleophilia; order Solirubrobacterales; family 70-9; genus VRUE01. The sequence continues at coordinate 29,528 of JANWHW010000007.1, forward strand.
TCGGGTGGCTAGCGCGGAGGCCTTGGCCTTGGCTCGATCGAATGCGATGAGAAGGGCTTTGTTGTAGGCGAGGTCTGGGTCGCTGGGGAAGAAGTTGGGTCCGTTGGCGCCAGTTGCCCCGGCGTTGATTGCGACGTTGATCAATTCCCCTGCCCGATCGGGCTGATGCAGGATCACCGATATGCCCTCGGACGCTTTGAAGATCGTTTTCTTGCCACGAAGGACCTGGCGCACGGATATGCGACCGGTTGTCACATCGCCGGCTCCGACTCCGGGCACCGTCTGGACCGCGGCGATCACTTTTCGCAGGCGAAGCGCAGTGTCGCGAAGCGCAGCGCCCCGGGTCCTTCGTTCTTTGCTTACAGAGAACCCCAGGCTGGCCGCGTCGTTAACGACCTGCTCGGTTGCAGTGCCTTTGACGGAGATCGTCCTGTCAAGGGCCGACGCCGCCGTTGGCACGAGCAGCGCGATCGCAAAGGCAACGAGCACTGCAAGGCATCGCCGGGCGCTTGCCGCACCGAACGGTTGCCGCTTCATCGGCGTGTCCCCCCTGCCCATTCCCCGCGGATGATCGCATGTTGCCGTGGGATTTCAAAACGGCAGCTGTGGACCGCGGGTGAGCGTCGCTCGATCCCCGTTTCCGACGGGAATGACTACTTGCGTCTCCTCAGTGACGAGGCGAGCCAGTCTAGGAAGCGTTGGCGCTCAGCTCGGGAGTCACAGTCCCGCCGCGTTTGCGCTCGCCTTTTGTGACGACGTCGAAGAACACGTCGTTGCGTCCGCGGCGCATCGGCCGCGGAAGGAAGCGTCGTGTGCGTCGGCTGGCCGCGGCCATTGCCTGAAAGCTCGTCTCATGGGTGCGAGTCCAGCGGATGCCGAAGACCTCGCGGACTCGGGGCGGAAGCGTTCCTTTGATGATGTGGTTTTGCACCGCCAGGTTGGGGCGGGCAGGGATTGGGACCGGCTGCCGGAAGGCCACCAGCGGGGCCATCTCCAGCCCGTGCTCGGTGGCCTGGAGATCGGGTGAGCTCAACTTCTCGTCCCACCAGGCCTTGAACTCACGGTAGGTGGCGGGGACCTCGCTGCGCGGCAGGCTGAACAGCTCCCCGAAGCGAACATAGTCCTGCCACAGGTCTTCGCGCTCGGAGTCGCTCAGCGGTCGCACCAGGGTCTCGTACATTTCCCGGCCTGAGTCGGCGATCACCGCCAGCGTCCAGAGCATCAGCTCCGGGTCGAAAGCCGAATAGGCGGCGCCAGCAGGATGGACGCCGGCAGCCTCGGGAAGCGTTCCCTTGACGTGCTCGTGGAGGCGATGCACGATGGCGAGCGCCTTATCGGCCTCCTCGCGAGTGCCGAGGAACACGGTCTCCTGGATCTTCGCGGTGCGGGCAAGCCGCTCGAAGGGGCGATCGCCAGAGCGCGTGCTCAGCATCGTGCCTGTGTAGGTGAGGGGCTCGAGCGCCCCGATCATCAAGGCTCTCTGGCCGTAGAGCAGCCCAACCGAGCGCTCGCCGTGTACCCGGCGCGCCACCGAGACGCCCGGCGGGAAGTAATAGGCGTCGGTGCCTTGATTGGAGGAGTCGGTGTTCCGGCTGGCCATCCAGCCAAATGCTACTCGGCCGTCGGCGGCAGCTCGGTCGAGAGAGCGACCGCAGGCTCCTGGCTGGTTTCCGACAGCTCAAGCTCGCCCAGTCCGTGGGCGGCGAAGACCTCATCGAGGTCCTCGCGGGTGAGCGTCTCGCGCTCCAGCGCATTTGCCGCCAGGTCGTCTAGGCACTTCCGGTTGGCCGCCAGCAGGCCGCGCGCTCGGCGGTAGGCCTCCCGGGCAAGCCCCATCGCCGCCAGGTCGACGTCGCGTCTCGTCTTGTCGGAGAGCGCGTAGTCATCGGTCGGCAGCGCGATCGGGGGCGCCCCTTCGGCATCGATTGGCACGCCCATCCCGAACTCGCCGACCATCTGCTTGCACAGAGTGTGAACGCGAGCGAGGTCGTCTACCGCTCCCGAGTACGACTCGCCCATCACCTCTTCCTCGGCCGCCCTGCCTCCCAGCAGCGTGACCAGCTCGTCGAGCATCTCGTCGCGAGACTTCAGGTAGGTGTCCTCCTTCGGAGAGTGGCCGACGAAGCCAAGCGCCGGCCCGCGCGGCACGATGCTGAGGATCTCCGGCGGGTCAAGTCCAAGTAGCCGCCGGCATAGAGCGTGGCCTGCCTCGTGGTAGGCGACAATCCGCCGCTCCTTTTGGTTCAGGCGACGTGCCTGCTGCGACCCCACGGATTGCCGCAGCAGAGCCTCGTCGAGGTCCTCCCGGGCCATTGCCTTTCGTCCGGCGCGCCCGGCGATGATCGCGCCCTCGTTGAGCGCGTTGGCGAGCTGGGCGCCCGTCATCCCTGTCGTCTTGCGGGCGACGTCGGTGAGGTTGAGATCGGCCCCAAGCGGCTTGCCTTTCGCATGGGCCCGCAGGATCGCCTCGCGCCCGGCGCGGTCGGGGGGAGACACAAGCACCTGCCGGTCGAAGCGACCCGGTCGCAGCAGCGCTTTGTCGAGCTTGTCGACGTGGTTGGAGGCGGCGATCACGATCACCGTGCCGGGGTCGCGCTCGAATCCGTCGAGCTCGACCAACAGCTGGTTGAGCGCCTGCTCACGCTCACTGGTGCCGCCGTCGCCACCTCCCCCACTGCGCGCGCCTCCCACCGCATCGAGCTCGTCGATGAAGATGACGGCCTTCCCTGACTTCCGCGCCTCCTTGAACAGCCGCCGGATCCTGGCGGCACCCCTCCCCACAAACATCTCGACGAAGCTCGAGCCGGAGGCGGAGAAGAAATCGACGCCCGCCTGCGCGGCGACCGCCCGCGCCAGCATCGTCTTGCCCGTTCCCGGCGGGCCGAAGAGCAGCACACCACGGGGCGGCTGGGCCCCCAGCCCGGCGAAGCGGTCGGGATCGCGCAGCCACTCGGCCACGTCCATCAGCTCATCCTTGGCCGCGTCGACTCCCTGCACCTCCTCCCATAGCACCGGCTTGGTCTTGCTCGCCTTGACCGTTTCCGGCTTCGTCGACCCGAGCGTGCTGCGCATCAGCGTCAGGAAGACGAGCAGCAAACAGAACATGAAGAAGATCCCGAAGATCGGGTACCAGTCGAAGAAGAATTCCTGGATTTCGGATGTCGTCAGCGCGTAGAGCAGATGCATTAGGCCCGCAGTTCCCAGTGGGGGCAGAGAGTGTGGGGGCAGAGAGCCCTAACTCCAATCGCACATCTGTCCACGCAAGAAACGGCCCGGAATCCTGCCGCTCTGAGCTCTGGTCCGATCAGGCCCTTACGACCTGGGAGCCCCCGACTATCGCGTCCTCGCCGGAGTCGCCGAAGAGGACCCAGGCCTTGTTGCCGCCGTCGTAGTCCGGGGCCCAGAGCTTCAGCGTCGCGGGGCGATCCCAAACGGTGCACGACTCCTCGCCCACCTCGTCGAGGCCACGCCATATCCGGACGAAGGGGTTGCTCTCCCACTCCTCGCCGATCGTCGTCGGCTCCCGGTGTCCGGGATGCACGCGCGTCTCGGGCGGCAGCTCCATCAGCCGCATCACCGAAGACTTGAGATCCGCGAAGCCACTTGCCCCCGGCGCCATCGTTCCCCCGACCGTCCCCTTGAACAGGACGTCGGCGGTGAAGACGTCGCTGCCGTTGACGAGCAGAGCGAGATGGCCGGTGGCATGACCGGGGGTGAGGATGGCTTCGATCTCCAGCCCGCCGGTGGTGAGGCTCGCTCCGTCCTCCAGCATCGTGTCGATGTCCATGTCGAGTTCGGCGGCGGCGTCCGGGTGGGCGACGAGCGTCGGTCCGCCGAGGCGCTCGCCTGCCTCAGCCAGGCCTGCGACGTGATCGAGATGGGGGTGGGTGATGAGCAGATGCGTGATCTCGATGCCGTCTTGCTCGGCGCGCTCGAGCAGCGGGCCCATTTCGTCGTTGCCGTCTATGAGCACCCCCTTGCCGCCCGCCTGATCGGCGACCAGGTATGCGTTCGACAGCCAATTTGGATTCTCGGTCCGCTCTACGATCAACTGCGCCTCCTTCTGGGTCACGTCGGCCAAGCGCAGATGCTCTCATGCACGGGATCTTGCGACCCGGCGGGCGATAACGATGACTCTTTAGGAAGCCTGTCCATACTGATTTGGTGCCGAATCGAGAGCTTCGAACCAGCGGGGCAGCAGGGTTTTCACCGCAGCGCCGCCGACGTTCCCGTGTTGGGAGTTGATGTGAGGGTCAGAAGCACTGACAGGCGAGGGCCTCGCCTCGTGCTCCTGGCAGTCCTGTCGGTGGCGTTGATCGCTTCCAGCTCCGCTGTTGCTCCTGCTGTGCCGGGAGGCGCGGAACAGCCGACCGGACTGCCGGCTGCGGGTGCCACGCCATTCGACCGCCAGGGGATGTGGATCTGGTACGTCGACAGCTCCGACGGTGGAGATTTGGAGCGGATCATCGCGCGGGCGCAGCGCTTTGGGATCGGCACCCTCTACATCAAGTCCGGCGATGCTGGAAGCACCTGGAGCCAGTTCACCACTCCGCTCATCGAACGTCTTCACGAAGCGGGGCTCGAGGTTTGCGCTTGGCAGTTCGTCTACGGCGACCGCCCGGTCGCCGAGGCCAAAGTCGGCGCGGCCTCTGTGAGGCGCGGCGCCGATTGCCTGGTGATCGATGCGGAGGGGCAGTACGAGGGCAAGTACGCGGCGGCCGACCGCTACATCCGCGCGCTGCGCGCCCGCATCGGCGAAGCCTTCCCGCTGTCGCTGTCGAGCTTTCCCTACGTCGATTACCACCCGTCTTTCCCCTACTCGGTCTTCCTCGGCCCCGGCGGCGCCACCTACAACCAGCCGCAGATGTACTGGAAGGCGATCGGGACCTCGGTGCGCGCCGTCTACGAGCACACCTATCTCTATAACCGCGTTTGGGAGCGGCCCGTGTATCCGATTGGGCAGACCTATCTCAACCCGGGGCACAAACCGATCCAGCGCTTCCGCCGCTTCGCGACGATCTACGGCGGCCTGCCGACTAGCTGGTGGAGCTGGCAGGAGACAAGCGGCCGCGAGTGGGGGGCGCTTGCCGCCCCGGCCGCCAAACCGATCCCCGGCTACCAGCCAATGGCCGAACACCCGCTCCTGAGGCGCGGCAGCCGCGGCGATCTCGTCGTCTGGGCCCAGACTTACCTACGCGCCGCAGTTCGACCCAACCTTCCCGTGACCGGGATCTTCGGCAAGCTCACCTGGGGGGCGGTACGGACGTTCCAGGCCTCACGCGGCCTGTATGCCGACGGCGTGATTGGAACCGCAACCTGGGATGCCCTTCTCCAGCTTGAACCAGTGCGTCCAGGGTGGGCGGGAACCTCAGCGACTCGCCGTGGCCGCGCCGGCACCAGCCGGGCGATCCCAGCCCACCGACCTCTCTCGGCGTCACTTCCCGCCAAGGCCTACGAGATCGATCCAGGGCCCAGGCCCTGAGCCCCAGTTACGTCTTAGGCCAATCGAGGGGGCGAATACCCCTGACCCTAGCTCTGAGATAATCACCGCCTTGGGCGGTCTCTGCCCATCCCTTGGGGGCGTAGCTCAGTTGGTTAGAGCGCCGGCCTGTCACGCCGGAGGTCGCGGGTTCGAGTCCCGTCGCTCCCGTTCTGGGCACTGCTGAATCCCGATCGGGTTTCATGGCGTTTCGCACTGGCCGCCTGGAAGTAGGGGACCAAGCCGCTGCGGGGTTTGACGTCGACGATCTGCCCGTAGTCCTCCCAAACCTGCTCGAAGAGACTGAGCAGTAGACGGCGACGCTCGGCTGGCGCGGTCTCGACCTTCCAGAAGTCGGCGAAGTTCGACAGCAGGCTGCCGAAGTTCTTCAAGCAGTCGCTCGGGACGGCGCGCCGTGTAGGAGTACGCTCCCCGCCGGTGCGCCGGGAAGACTGGTCGGCAAGGATCGCCCATGAGCCAGACCAGAGCAACCGCCCCAAGAAGCCGCGTTAGCAGCGACTCACCCGCGCACCGGCCGCGTTCGCGAAACGTCCTGGCGTTCGCAGCGCTCGGCGTCGTCTTCGGCGACATCGGGACGAGCCCGCTCTACGCGATGCAGGCGATCTTCACCGGCGATCACCCGGTGCGCGCGACCCCGGCAGATGTCTACGGGGTCATCTCCTTGGTGGCTTGGTCGCTGACGCTGATGGTTTCGATCAAGTTCGTCGTCTTCGTCATGCGGGCCGACAACGAGGGCGAGGGCGGCGTGATGGCCCTCTATGCGCTCGTGCGGCGAACCGCGATCGAGCGGCCGGCGGTCAAGGGCGCCCTGCTTGCCGCCGGCATTATCGGCGTCGCGCTCTTCTTCGCCGACGCAATGATCACCCCGGCCATCTCGGTGCTCTCAGCCGTCGAAGGGGTTGAAGTTGCGGCTCCGAGCCTCTCCTCGATCATCTTGCCCGTAACGATCGGCGTGCTGGCGCTCCTCTTCGCCATCCAGCGCCACGGAACCGCTGCGGTGGGTCGGCTCTTCGGGCCGATCATCCTGCTCTGGTTCGTCGCGATCGCCACTGCTGGGGTCGCTGAGATCATCCGCAATCCTGAGGCCTTGAAGGGCCTCGCGCCTTCCTACGCTGTCGAGTTCTTCGTCAGCCACCCGCTGACGGCGTTCCTCTCGCTCGGCGCCGTCGTTCTCGTCTTCACCGGTGCGGAGGCCCTCTACGCCGATATGGGCCATTTCGGCAGACCCGCGATCAGCCGGGCCTGGTTCTTCGTCGCCTTCCCCGCCCTGCTGCTGAACTACATCGGGCAGGCGTCGCTGATCCTCGAGACCCCAAGCGCGGTCTCGAACCCGTTCTATCTCCTCCTGCCGGAGTGGTCGCGCGTGCCGATGATCGTGCTTGCGACCTGCGCGACGCTGATCGCATCCCAGGCAGTCATCTCCGGGGCGTTCTCGGTTACGCGGCAGGTCGTCCAACTCGGCTTCCTACCGCGCATGACGATCAGACACACCTCGGCGGAAACGATCGGCCAGGTCTATCTGCCGGCCGTCAACTGGACGCTCTTCGTCTTGGTCGTCGGACTCTGCCTCGGCTTCGGTTCCTCGGAGAAGCTGGCGACCGCCTACGGCATCGCGGTCATGGGCACTCTCCTGATCGACTCCATCCTGTTCCTGGTCGTGGCGCGGACGCTCTGGCACAAACCCCGCTCCCTGATTGCTCTCGGGGTGATCGGATTCGTCCTGCTCGACCTGCTCTTCCTGGGCGCCAACCTGCCGAAGATCGCCGAGGGCGGCTGGTTCCCGATGCTGGTCGGCATGGCGATACTGCTCCTCTTCACGACCTGGCATCGAGGACGCGAGCTCCTCACCGCAGAGCGAACCCGAGCCGAGGGCTCACTGCCCGACTTCATCGATGAGATGAACCGCAAGGGGCTACCGACGCGGATCAAGGGAACGGCTGTCTTCCTCAACCCCTCGAAGGAGACGACCCCCCTGGCGCTCCGTGTTGCGCAGATGCGCCTCCGCGCCATCCCCGAGGAGGTCGTGGTCCTGACTGTCGACATCGGGAACGTGCCGAGCGTCCCCGATGAGGAGCGCGCAGAACTCGATCACCTCGGCAACCCTGGCGACGGGTTCTCGCACTTGACCCTGCGCTACGGCTACCTGGACGATCCCGATATCCCGAGGGGGATCAACGTGGCGCGGGACCAGGGGCTCGCGAACTTCAACCCGTACCACGTCACCTACTACCTCTCGCAGATTGCCCCGGTTCCCTTCGGCGATCGCGGCATGGCGCGTTGGCGCAAGGACCTCTTCCTGGCGATGAACCGCAACGCCGCGAGCCCCGTTGGATACTTCAACCTTCCGGCCGAGAAAGTCGTCGCCCTCGGCGGCCAGGTCCGGTTCTAGACAGCGACCTTCATGGCAGCGCCCGCACCTCCACGACCGATAGCCGGTCGCAGGAGGGTAGCCAAACCCTGCGCCGAGCTACGATCGGATCTCGATGCGGTGCCCAGAGGGGGTTTGACCCCCGTCGCTCCCGCTACCGCAGCAGTACGCGGCAGCGTTTCAGCAGCTCCTGCAGAGTCTTGGGGCGAAGCGTTCCAAGCCGGCGACTCAGTCGCTCGTGGGAGATCGCGCGCAGTTGCTCTGGCATTGCGAAGCTTCGCTCCTTCAGCCCGCCCTCCGATGCTGGGACTTCGAGATGAAGTGGGTTACCGAAGTCGGTGCGGGTGAGCGGGACCGCGAGCGAGAGGCCGAGGCCCGCTCTGTTCAACTGGTCGACAGAGACGATGACGAAGGGCCGTGGCTTCGCCTGCTCGGTTCCACGTGTCGGATCGGGATCCGTCCAGTAGACCTCTCCCTGCTGGGGAGCGGCTACCACTCAGGCGTCGGGGCGTCGAATGCCGACTCGATCGCGCGACTCTCTGCGTGGTAGGCGGCGAGTGCCTTGGGATCGCTGGCCAGCTTCTCGAATCCGGCCTCAACCTCGGCCAGCATTGCCTCCTCATCGGCTGCGCTGACGAGCTTGGTGACGACCTCGCTGGCAGACTCGCCGCGCCGAGCTGCAAGAGCCTTCAAGCGATCGCGAGTCTGGGTCGGAACTCGGATTGTGGTGGTGTCGGCGGGCACGATGTAGATAAAAAGTCTACACAATGCCGAAAGCGATGTGGTGATGCGCAAGAACCCGGCGCCAATTCCTTCAGCCGCCGTTTTGGTCGGGTTTGGGAGGGGGGTCGACCGGGGGGAGGATGCGCAGGCGATCAAGAGCGAGTGCGATCTGAGCCGCTAATACGTTGCGGCCGTCGGAGTGCAAAAGGCCGGCGCTGGCCAGATCGCGGATGGCCCGCTCGACTGTCGAGTCCTCCGGTCCCTTGCTCAGCCGGTGGGCCAGCTCGGCAATCGAGATCGTGCTGGGGTAGAGCGAGACGACAAGCGACAGCACAGCATGCCCGACCTTTGCCTCCTCATCGGAGATGCGATCGGGTTTGTCCGGGTCCTCGCCTCGAGAAGAAGGGTTGTCCTGCATGGGTCATACCTCCGGTGCGGGCCCCGGAGCCACTCACGTGCTTCCGGGGCGCTTGGTTTCGGTCCTAAGCGCCCCGGTGGTGGAATTAGCCCCCACCTGGATCAAGCAGGAGCGGTTGACTCGTTAGGCAGGAGCTGTGGGCGGCCTAACAGATGCGGCGTTGCTGCTTGCAGACGACCGCGTCGGCGGTCTCGTGGATAGGCTCGATGTCCCGCGACAGAACAGGAGCGCAAATGGACACGGACCTCAGCATCGAGCAAGCCGCCGAGCTCTACGGAAACCGCTTCCTCACCGAGGATGCTCCTGACGGTCCATTTCCGAAGAGCGGCATGTCGGCGCTCGACGCGATGCGCCTTGTCGAGGAGGAACTGGCGCTGGAGGGCGACCCGCAGCGCAACCTGGCGACCTTTGTCACCACTTGGATGGAGCCGGAGGCGCAGCGGATCATCGGCGAGAACCTCTACCGCAACTTCATCGACCACGCCGAGTACCCGATCTCCGCCGAGGTCGAGCAGCGCTGCATCCGCATGCTCGCCGACCTCTATCACGCTCCCGGTGAGACGACGGGCGCCCGCACCCAGGGGTCCTCGGAGGCGATCATGCTCGGCGCGCTCTCGCTGAAGTGGAAGTGGAAGCAGCGCCGCGAAGCCGAATCGAAGCCCGTCGACAAGCCGAACCTGATCTTCGGCGGCGACGTCCACGTGGTCTGGGACAAGTTCTGCCGCTATTTCGACGTCGAGCCGCGGATCGTCCCGCTGCAGGACGACAAGTACGTGATCGGCCCCGAGGACGTGCAGCCCCACATCGACGAGAACACGATCGGCGTCGCTGCCGTGCTCGGCACGACCTTCACCGGCCACGCCGATGACATCGTCGGCATCAACAAGCTGCTGGTCGACCTCAAGGGAGACAAAGGCCTCGATATCCCTCTTCACATCGACGGCGCCAGCGGCGGCTTCGTCTGGCCCTTCCTCTACCCGGACTCAGAGTGGGATTTCCGGCTCGAGCAGGTGCGCTCGATCAACGTCTCCGGGCACAAGTTCGGGCTCGTCTACCCGGGCGTCGGCTGGCTCGTCTTCCGCGAGAAGTCGGATCTCGCCGAGGACCTCGTCTTCTACGAGAACTACCTGGGGAAAACCGACGCGACCTTCACCCTCAACTTCTCGACCGGCGCCTCGATGGTCCTCGCCCAGTACTACAACTTCGTCCGCTACGGGCGCGAGGGCTACTCCTACATCATGAAAGCGATGCAGAAGAACGCCCAGGCGCTGGCCGATCAGCTCGAGGCGAACGGCAACTTCGAGTTGATCGGCGCCGATAAGGAGCAGCTGCCGCTGGTCGCTTTCAAGCTCGCCGGCGAGAAGAACTACGACGAGTTCGACCTCTCCTGGCAGCTCTCGGCCGAGCGCGGCTGGATGCTTCCCGCCTACACGATGCCGCCCAACGCCGAAGACGTGAAAGTCCTGCGGGCGCTGGTCAAGCAGACCCTGAGCCGGGAGCAGGTCGAGCGGCTCGCCGGCGACATCGCGACGGCCTGCGAGATGCTGGAGAAGAAGGGCGGGGCGCATCCCGCCGAGCGCAAGAAAATGAAGCAGAGCCCGGGCTACTAAGAGCCTGTCTCCAAACGCAGGTTTGAGACAGGCTCTAAGCCGGGGCTAGTTGCGCGGTTGCCGTCGGCGACTGTACACGCGGGCGAGGGAGATACCGAAAACTTCGGACCGCTGTACAACCACACCGAGACTGCCTGCGGCCACCATTTGACAATGGAGGCAACACTCCGTCAGATCGTGGCCTTCGGTGGCGGCGGGTTCTCTATGGAGTCCGGAAACCCGCTGCTGGACGACTACGTGCTGAAGCTGACTGGAGCGGCACGGCCGAAGGTCTGCTTCATGCCCTCGGCGAGCGGCGACGCCGACCACTACATCGTGCGTTTCTACCGAGCCTTCCCGGCTGAGCGCTGCGAGGCCAGCCACATCTCGCTGTTCCGGCGCGAGCAGGGCCCTGCCGACCTCCGTGAGCACCTTCTCTCCCAGGATCTGATCTACGTCGGCGGCGGCAGCGTCGTCAGCCTGCTCGGGGTTTGGCGTGCGCACGGGATCGACCTGATCCTGCGGGAAGCGTGGGAGAGAGGCGTTGTCCTCTGCGGCCTCTCGGCGGGGTCGCTGTGCTGGTTCGCCGAAGCGGTGAGCGGATTCCACGGCGCGCCGCAGCGAGTCGAGGGGCTCGGCCTGTTGCCGTTCAGCAACTGCGTTCACTACGACGAAGGATCCAGCAGGCGCCGCGCGTACCACGACTTCCTGTGTGCTGGGATGAGGTCGGGATATGCGGCTGAGGACGGCGCCGCGCTGCACTTCACCGGGACCGAGCTGAGCCGGGTTGTTGCCTCCCGCCCGAACGCTCGCGGATACCGGCTCGACGTGGTCGGGGATCGGGTCGTCGAGATGCGAATCGCAACCGCCTATCTCGGCGGCGATCGCAGCGTGGCTCCGCTGATGCCGTTGCCGGAGGCGATGGCGACCGAGGTCGCCGCGTGACGGCCAGCCGATGATCACTCGTCTTCTCGCCCTCGGTGGCCACGAGTTCGCGTCGCGCCCCTCCGACCGAGCCGTGTGTGAGCTGCTCCTGCGCCTCGCCACCACTAGGGCGGAGGGACGGCCGCGAATCTGCATCCTGCCCACTGCCGGAGGCGACACCTCGGAGCAGACCAGCCGCTTTTACGCGGCTTTCAGCGAGCGACCGTGCGAGCCGTCGGACCTCTCGCTGTTTCGCCTCGGTCGCCGTCCGATGGCCCTGCGCGAGCACCTTCTCTCCCAGGACCTGATCTACGTTGACGGGGGCAGCCTCGTCAACCTGCTCGCGGTCTGGGAGGCGCATGAGCTTGGCGAGATTCTCGGCGAGGCTTGGCGGCAGGGGATCGTGCTCGCGGGGCAGAGCGCCGGGGCGATGTGCTGGTTTGAAGCGGGGATCACCAAATCGTCAGGCCGCCCCGAGCCCGGCGATGGGCTGGGACTGCTCAGCGGCAGTCTCTGCGTCCACTACAACAACGAACCCGAGAGGCGAGCGGCCTACCTCGACGCGGTAGGCAATGGGATGCCGAGCGGCTACGGGCTCGACGACTACGCCGGGCTGCTCTGGGAGGGCTCCGGCCCGCCCTCGGCGCTGACTGCTCGCCGTGGCGCTCGCGCCTACCGCGTCACCGCCGGCGATTCGGGTGTCATCGAGTCCCCGCTGCCCGCCCGCTTTTTGCCGGCGCCGGCGCCGGCGGCCCTGCGCGAGGACATCGCCGAGTTCCGCCGCGTCCGCCGTATGAGACAAGGCGCGGGCTGGTTGGGCTGACCAGAGCTAGGCGTCGGCGGCGGGCGGTGCCGTCGGGTCGCTGCTCTCCTCGCCGAGGCCCTCGCGGGCGATGTAGTCCTCGGCCAGCAGCAGGTTGTCCTTGGAGCGCTCGACCACGTTGAGCAGGTCGCCCATCAACGCGACCTCCTCGACCTGCTCTTTGACGAACCACTGCAGGAACTGCTCAGCGCGGTAGTCCTTCAGCTCGCGCGCCAGCTCGAACAGGGAGAAGATCTCCTCGCTGACTCGTTTCTCCTGCTCCAGCGCCATCTTCACCGGCGACATCCCGTCCTGGTACTTGGTCTCCTGGGACTTGATGTCGGGGATGTGGACGCCCTCGTCGACGTCGAGCAGGTAGCGGATCATGATCATCGCGTGCTCGCGCTCCTCCATCGCCTGCCGGTAGAAGAAATGGGCGAGGCGGGGGAGCGTTTCAGCGTCGTAGTAGACGGCGGCCCCGACGTACTGCTGTGAGGCGGCGAACTCGTTGGCGATCTGCTCGTTGAGCGCGTCGGCAAAGCTTTTCTCGGCCAATTTCAACTCCTTGCTCGTCGGGGCTGGCTCCTCCAACGTAGCCGAAACGCCGGATTCGGCTGGCCGAACTGAGGGTTAGGGAACCCGACGACCGGCTCACCGGCCAACGGCCAGCCAGGGGCGCCCAGCCGCTAGGAGATCCAGCGGAAGCCGGTCTCGTCGATTGCCGGCTCGAGTGGGCTCGAAAGCAGCCCCGGCTTGGTTGCCTGCTCGGGATCGTTGTAGCCACTTGGCGCGACGTCGTTTGGAGTGTCGGGGTGAAAGATCGAGGCCAGGTACTGGATGTGGCCACGTCCCTCTCCCAGCTCCGTCTGGCCGCCGCCGTAGGCGCCGATACCGCGCTCCTCGCAGTAGTCATAGGCGCCGAACAGCTCCTCGATGGCGCCGAACCGGGAGGGCTTGATGTTGACCATCTTTGGCACCCATGGCATCGCCTCTATGTCTGAGACCGCGTGGATGGGCGCATCCCACGTGATCCGCTCCGAGACCGGATCGAGGAGAGGCTTCGTCTCCTCGTTGACATCGGGATCCTCCAGCCAGGCATCCGGAAAGGCCTCGATCAGCTTGCGGTAGAGCTCGGGGTCGGTTTCGACGTCGACCACCGTGCCTTTGTAGAAGCCCTTTAGGTCGAGCGAGTCGACCGCGCCGGTCTCGACCAGGGCGGCGATCAGCTCGTCGTCCCAGTCGTTTACCGGATCGAGCTTGAAGCGAAGCGTCGGATAGATGGCGAGCCGGGCGAGCAGGGGATCGATCGAGGAGGTTTCGTCTGCGGACGAAGCCAGCCGCATCGAGCTGACGAAGTTGACCGGGCGTGCCTTCCGTCCGAGTACTGCTGCGAGGTTCGTGCCCGCCTGGCGCAGCGCGAGGTCGAGCACCGCGGACTCAAATGCCCAGCGCCGGTAGGGGCGCGAGACGTCCCGCTCGGGTGGCGAGGGGAAGAGGTCGAGGTTGCCGATCAGGTTCGAGAAGCCGGCGAAGGAGTCGCTCCCCCGCAGCTCCTCCGGCGCCCCCGCATCCTGCAGGGCGATGTGGTCGACGGCGTCATAGGTGACGTCCTCGCCGATCCCCTCGTGGCCTCCTCCTCGCACCTTCACCAGCGTGGTCATGCGTTCGAAGCTGCCGAGCGTTATCTCGCGCCCCTCCAGCTCGCACTCCTCGATCTCTACCGGCAGGTCCGCGATTGCATCGAAGGTCGCCACGCGTCGCAGTCTAGGTAGTTGGCGGGCGGGTCCTGTCGGCGCAGGGGACCCCCCTCCCCCTCCGGTAGCTGAAGCTTCCTCGGGGGAGGCCCCCCTTCGCCGCCACCCGCCCGATCAACGTCCTGGCTGACACACTCGCCTAGCTATGAAGCACACAGCTCACGGCTACTGGCTGGAGGAGGCGGGCGCAGTGGAGCTGGCCCCTGAGCTGGAAGGGGAGCGGGAGGCGGATGTGGTGGTGGTTGGCGGGGGGTACACAGGGATGTGGGCGGCTTGGCAGATCAAGGCGCTCGAGCCCGAGGCGCGGGTGGTGGTGTTGGAGGCCGAGACGTGTGGGCATGGCCCAAGCGGACGCAACGGTGGCTTCTGCAACTCGATGTGGTTCTCGCTTCCCAACATGCGAGGGAGATGGGGCGATCGGGCGGCCCTGGCAGTTGCCGGTGCGGCCCGCGACGCGATCGCCGGCGTCGGGTCGTTCTGCGAGAGCCAGGGCGTCGATGCATGGTTCAAACGCGGCGGCTACCTGCAGGTATCGACGGCGCCGCCTCACGACGATGTTTGGGGCAAGGCGGTCGCAACCTGCCGTGAGCTCGGCGTCCCGGATGTGGTCCAGTCGCTCTCCCCGGATGACGTTGCTGCTCGATGTGCATCGCCTGCCTTTCGTGCTGGCGCGTTCTACCCGGATGCCGCCACCTTGCAGCCTGCTCGGCTGGCGTTGGGGTTGCGGGACCGGTTGCGTGCCGCCGGCATCGAGGTGTGGGAGCAATCGCCGGTCAGATCCCTGCGGGCGACGCCGGACGCAGTCCAGGCCAGCACGCCAGCTGGGTTGGTACGCGCCGATAGCGCGGTCGTCGCGATCGGCGGTGCCGCGAAGACGAGAGGAGGGCCGCTGCGCAACACGCTCAGCGTCACCTCCTCGCACATCGTCCTTACCGAGCCCGTGCCCGATGTGCTCGAGGAGGTCGGTTGGACCGGTGGCGAGTGCATAACCGACAGCCGAGCCCTGATCGACTACTTCCGCACCACCCCAGACGGCAGGATTGCCTTTGGCTGGGGTGGCGGGCGGATAGCGATGGGCGCGCGTCTGCGCGGCCGCGCCGAGGTCGACCCCGAGGTCATCTCACAGGCGGCGGCTCGCCTGCGCGAGTACTTCCCGGCCCTCGAAGGGCGCCGGCTCACCCACGCCTGGGGTGGGCCGATCGACGTCTCGCCGATTCACTTGCCGATCGTTTCGCCATCGCGAGGCGGGCGAGTTTTTGCCGCCGCCGGTTACACGGGCAATGGCGTCGGCCCCTCCTACATGGTTGGAAGGGCGCTCGCCTCATTGGCCCTGGATCGCCACGATGAGCACAGCCGCCTGCCGTTCATCGACCCCTCGCCTCAGCGCGTCCCGCCCGAGCCCTTCCACTGGCTCGGCGGCGAAGCGATTCGCGCCGCCTTGATGCACAAGGAGGAGGCAGAGTTGGCCGCCCGCTCCCCAGATCCACTCAGCGCGCTGGTCTCCAAGGTCCCGGAGCTGATCGGCTTCCACATCGGCCGCTGAGGGTGACGAGTCCGCATTTACCCCGGCTTGGAGGCGGTAACTGCGGATTCGTCGCTACCAGCGGCTCGTGATGACCTTCTTGCGGGTGTAGAAGTCGACGGCGTCGGTGCCGTTGGCGTGGAGGTCGCCGTCGCAGGAGTCCTTCCAACCGGCGAAGGGGAACCAGGCGACGGGCGCGGGAACACCGACGTTGACGCCCAGCATCCCCACCTCGGCACCGAAGCGGTAGCGGCGTACTGCTTCGCCTGAACGAGTGAAGATCGCCCCAGCGTTGCCGTAGCGAGAGCCGTTCAGGAACTCAAGCGCTGCATCGAGGTCCGGCACGTCGACGATGGTCAGCAGCGGTCCGAACAGCTCCTCGCGCGCCAGGTCTGACTCGGGGTTGGCAGCGGCGATAGTCGGCCCGAGAAAGGTCCCCGCCGGCCCGGCGTCTCGGCGACCGTCGAGCAGCAGTTTGGCGCCGTCGCGCTCGCCCTGCCCGATCGCTTCGGCCACCTTCTCGCGGGCGGCCGCTGAGACCATCGGGCAGACATCGGTTGCTGGGTCGCCACCCGGCCCAATCGTCAGTTGCGAGGCGGCTTCGACCAGGGTCGCGCGGACCTCCGCCTGTCGCCCCGGGTCGCCGACGACGAGGCAGACAGATCCCGCCAGGCAGCGCTGCCCGGCGGCGCCGAAGGCGGACCCCATGATCGCCGCTGTCGTCTCGTCGAGGTCGGCGTCGGGCATCACCACCAGCGAGTTCTTGGCGCCGCCGAGCGCTTGCACTCGCTTGCCCGTCCGCGCCGCGCCTTCGGCAACGATCCGGGCTGTCTCGGCGCGACCGACGAAGGAGACCGCGTCGATCCCCGGCTCTTCGAGGATCGCCGTTACCGCCTCCCGCCCACCGTGGACCAGATTGACGACGCCGGGTGGGATCTCCTCGATCGAGTCGACCATCTCGACGATCAGCGCCGCCGGGCGTGGGTCCTGCTCGGAGGGCTTGAGGATGAAGGAGTTGCCGCAGGCGATCGCGTATGGCAGGAACCAGAGCGGGATCATCGCCGGGAAGTTGAACGGAGTGATCGCCGCCACGACGCCAACCGGTTGTCGCACCATCTCGACATCGACCCCTTGGGCGACGCCTTCAAGGGTCTCGCCCTTGAGCAGGTGGGGGATCGCCGCCGCCGACTCGACCGACTCGATCCCCCGCCCGACCTCTCCATCGGCGTCGGCCAGCGTCTTGCCCATGTCGGCGCTTACCAATGCCACCAGCTCGCTGCGCCGCCTTTCGAGTTCCTCGCGCAGCGCCAACACCGCCCGCGCCCGGCGCTGTGGCGGCACCGCGCGCCAGCCGGGCTGGGCGGCTCGGGCCGCATCGGCCGCCGCGCAGACCTCAGCCTCGCCGCTGAGCGGTACCACGGCGGCAATCTCGCCCGTGGCGGGATCGATGTCATCCAACGTCTCGACTCCCTCCACCGGACGCCAATCGCCACCGATGTAGTTGGCCAGCTGCTGGACGGCCTGTTCGACGCTCATGTCGTCACCGGGGCGCCGGGGACGGGGATTGGCTCGGGCTCTGGGCGCACCTTCGCCATCCGCTCCGCTCGCCGCTGCTGCCAGAGGACCAGCGAGACAGCGATCGCGATCAGCGCG
Source organism: Solirubrobacterales bacterium (assembly GCA_025450195.1). Lineage (GTDB taxonomy): Bacteria > Actinomycetota > Thermoleophilia > Solirubrobacterales > 70-9 > VRUE01. The sequence continues at coordinate 46,781 of JANWHW010000007.1, forward strand.
AACAGCATCGTCGCCAGCACGTTGACCTGCACCGGGACGCCGCGCAGGCTCACCCCGTACACGTAGAGCGGGAAGGTCACGGTCGTGCCTGAGTTGAAGTTGGAGATGATGAAGTCGTCGATCGAGAGCGAGAAGGCGAGCAGCGCCGCAGCGAGGATCCCCGGGGCGAGCAGGGGCAGGGTGACGGTGCGGAAGGTGGCGAGCGGCGTCGCCCCGAGGTCGGCTGCCGCCTCCTCGAGATGGCGGTCGAAGCCGATCAGCCGCGAGCGCACGACGACGACGACGAAGCTGATCGAGAACATCACATGGGCGATCAGCAGCGTGCCGAAGCCGAGCGCGAAGGTGTAATAGATGAACATCGAGAGCAGCGCGGCGCCGATCACTACCTCCGGCGTCGCCATCGGAATCACGATCAGCAAATTGGTCAGCCGCCTGCCGCGGAATCTGTGGCGGACCAGGGCGATTGCCATCAATGTCCCGATCACGGTCGAGATCGCGGTCGCCAGGGCGGCCAGCCGCAGGCTGGTGAAGAGCGCTTCGTTCAGCTCGGAGAGCGAGAAGGCGCTGCTCCAGTACTCGGTGGTGAAGCCGTGGTCGAGGCCGAAGGTGAGTTTTCCCTTTGGCGTGGCGCCAAAGGAGAAGACGGCGATGACGACGATCGGGATCAGCATGTAGGCGACGGCGATGCCGGCGTAGATCGGCAGCGCGTTGCGCCGTAGCCAGGCCCAGGCGCGAGACAGGGAAGCCATACTCAGGCCGTCTCCTCGTCCTCGTCGCCCATGAAGGCGCCGGTCCCGGCGAAACGGATGTAGACAGTGACGACGGCGAGAATCAGCGCCATCATCAAGAAGGAGAGTGCCGCCGCCTCTGGGTAATTGCGCTGGTTCAGGTAGAGCGACTGGATTACGTTGCCGACCATCGCTTGCTGAGTGCCGCCGAGGATCTGGGCGTTGATGTAGTCGCCGAAGGCGGGAATGAATGTGAGCAGGACGCCGGCGACGATCCCCGGCATCGTCAGCGGCAGGGTCACCTTGAGGAAGGCTTGCCGCGAGGAGGAGTAGAGGTCCTTCGCCGCCTCGATCAGGCGCAGGTCGAGCCGCTCCAGGTTGGCGTAGAGCGGCAGGACCATGAAGGGGAGGAAGTTGTAGGTGAGGCCGGCGATCACGGCACCCGAGGTCGCCAGGACGCGGCCGTCGGGAGGGACGAGCGAGAGTGTCTGCAGGACGCTGACCACGGGGCTCGAGTCGCTGAGGATGGTCTTCCAGGCGATCGTGCGGATCAGGTAGGTGGTGAAGAAGGGCGCGATCACCGCGAACAGCAACAGCAGCTTGAAGCGGCCGGCGCGGAAGGCGATCGCATAGGCGAGGGGGTAGGCGATCAGTAGGGCCAGCAGCGTCGCCGTGCCGGCGTAGAAGAAGGAGCGGCCGATTTGCTCGGTGTGGCCGGAGAGCGAATCGGGGAAGTTCGACCAGGCCCAGTCAAAGGTGTAGCCGGTGGTCAGCGAGCCCGAACGCAGTGCCAGTTCGCCCATGAAGTACATCGGCACAACGAAAAAGATGATGAGCCAGAGCAGGCCTGGTCCCAAGAGCCAGTAGGGGACCAGGCGTTGCTTCAGGCTCATTACATAACCTCGCGCTTCGCTCGCGGCGCGCAGAACCAGATATGCCTAGTTGGGGCTCGCTCCGCGCTCATCGGATCACCCAGTCAACACGTCTTGCCAGGCTTCATTGACCTGTTCTAGGTCCGGTGGCGTGATCTGGCCCGTGCAGTTGCGGGTGAACTCTTCGGTCGGGAAGACGATCTCGCTCTCCGCGAGGTCCGATCCCCGTTTCGCGAGGAGCTCCTTGACGCCCTGCACCGGCGAGATGTATTCGACGTATTCGGTGATGTCGACTGCCACCTCTGGCCGGTAGACGAAGTCCATCCAGGCGAGCGCCGCCGCGGTGTTGGGCGCGCCTACTGGGATCACCATGTTTTCCATCCACTGCGTGCAACCCTCGGCCGGCATCCGCCATTCGGCGTTCTCGTTTTCAATCAGCGAGGCGTCACCCGACCAGCCGATCGCGGCGACGATGTTGCCGGCGGTGAGGTCCTCGGTGTACTCGTTGCCGGTAAAGCGGCGGATCTGCCCGGAGCTGGCGGCGTCGCCGAGTTTGTCGATCGCGTCGAGCCACTGATCGACGCTCGCCTGCGCCGGGTCCACGCCTTCGGCGAGCATCACCAGCGCCGGCGTTTCCCGCAATTCATCCAGCATCGTCACCTTGCCCTTGTATTTCGGGTCGAAGAGATCGTTGACCGAGCGGATCTCAGGCGCCTTGGCGGTGTCGACCCAGATCCCGGTCATGCCGCCCTGCCACGGAACCGAGAATTTGCGCTCCGGGTCGAATGCCGGGCTCCTGAGGCCGGGCGACAGGGTTTTGAAGACCGTTGGCAGATCGGCGTGGTCGATCTCCTGCAGGTAGCCGAGGTCATACATCTGCTTCGCCATGTAATCGGCGACGACGAAGATGCTGCGCCCGCCCGACTCGCCCTGTTCGAGCTGGGGTTGCAGCTTGCCGAAGAAGCCGTCGTTCGAGTTGATGTCTTCGATGTAGTCAACGCTGACGTCCGTCTTATCTTCGAACTCGGCAACCGTCCCTTTCGGGCCAGGGTCGATGTAGCCGGGCCAGTTGGAGATGGTCAGGTTGCCCGTGACGGGCCCGGCTTTGGCGACCGTCACTTCGCCGGTGTTGCCACCGCCGACGGTGTCGCTGCCGCAGGCGGAAACTCCCAGTGACATGGCCACGGCAGCGACCGCCAAGGCAGCGGTCAACGCTGCCCTCCTTGCTCGCGTGTCTCCTGTCCCCATCGCGCTCACCCTCTCTCGATTGCCTCATGCCCTAAGTCATTTGCCGGACTACCCCCGCCGTCGTTCTTCACTCCTGTCGGGGATTGCCGCACCACATGCATGTGCTCTGGCTCCCACCTCAGCGCCACCCGCGCCCCGCCACCTGGCAGTCGCTGCCGTTCCGCCTCGCTCGCATTGGGGACCAGGACCGTCATCCGCACGCCGTCGCCGAGGTTGACCACAATCTGCGTCGCGGTCCCCAGGTACAGCGAGCTCTCGATCACGCCCTCCATGCGGGGCATGCCATTGGAGGCCGACGAGCTCGGCACATCCACTCGCTCGATCCTCAGCTTCTCCGGCCGTACCACGGCGTGGCAGCGCTCACCGGCGGCGAGGCCGTTGGCCGGTATGCGCACTGCCGGACCGTTGTCGAGCTTCACCTCGTCCACTTTGGCCACCACAGCCGGCATCAGGTTGGAGACGCCGATGAAGCCGGCGACGAAAGTGGTGGCCGGCCGCTCGTAGACCTCCTCTGGATCGGCCACCTGCTCGATCCGGCCGCGATTCATCACCGCGATCCGATCGCTCATCGTGAGCGCCTCCTCCTGATCATGCGTCACGTAGACGAAGGTGATGCCAACCTCGCGTTGGATCCGCTTCAGCTCGACCTGCAGTCCCTTGCGAAGCTTTAGATCGAGCGCTCCAAGCGGCTCGTCGAGCAGCAGCACCTTTGGCAGATTGACTAGCGCTCGGGCCAAGGCCACACGCTGCTGCTGGCCTCCGGAGAGCTGCGCGGGGCGTCGCTTTGACTCCGCCCCAAGGCCGACGCGTTTCAGCTCGGCTGCCACCCGCCGCGCGATCTCCGACTTCGGCACCCGCTTGCGCCGCAATCCGAAGGCGACGTTGTCCTCGACGCTCATGTGGGGGGAGAGCGCATAGCTCTGGAAGACGGTGTTGGTGGGGCGCCGATGGGGCGGCAGGCCGGCGACGTCAGACCCCTCGATCTGGATCTGCCCGCTGGTCGGCTGCTCGAAGCCGGCGATCATCCGCAGCGTCGTCGTCTTGCCGCAGCCGCTTGGCCCGAGGAGCGTGAAGAACTCGCCGCCCCCCAGCTCCAGGTCCAGGTCGTCCACCGCGACCAGGTCGTCAAATCGCTTGGTGACTCCTCGCAGTTCGACGCTCGGAGCGAGGGTCACATCTCTCTCTAGCCCATGCCCGCCTGTCTGTGCCAAGGTGTAACCATCGTAACTCTCGGCACTAAATAATGTCCTTATACATTTTGTCTAAGACTTACGCAGTAGCTATACCGAATGGCAACTTGCATTTGTTTGATTCTGGGTCTAGCTTTGTCCAGAACGTCGTAGTAAAAAGGAGGATTGAATGGCCATAGCGCCGCGCCCCGGAGAGGTTGATACCAGCCTCCAAGACCTGGCTAGGCGACATCTGTGGATGCACTTCTCACGGATGGGCTCCTACAACGGCGACAACGAAATCCCGATCATCGTTCGCGGCGACGGGTGCTATGTCTATGACGAGCGCGGCAAGCGGTATCTCGATGGGCTCTCGGCGCTCTTCTGCGTCAATGCGGGACACGGTCGCACCGAGCTTGGGGAGGCGGCGGCGCGCCAGGTGGAGGAGCTCGACTTCTACACGCTTTGGAGCTATGCACATCCCCGCGCGATCGAGCTTGCGGCCCGGATCGCAACCCTTGCGCCCGGCGATCTCAATCGCGTCTTCTTTACATCCGGCGGCTCAGAGGCAGTCGAGTCGGCCCTGAAGCTGGCGCGCAATTACCACCGCATTTGCGGCAAAGGGCAGAAGCACAAGGTGATCGCTCGCGAGATCGCCTACCACGGCACTTCGCTGGGGGCCCTGTCCGCCACCGGGATCACCGATTTGCGCTCCCAGTTCGAGCCGCTCACTCCCGGCGGCTGTCACGTTCCCAATACGAACGTCTATCGCTGGCCGAAAGATCGGCATCCCCTCTGGGCCGCCACCGCGATCGAGGAGCGGATCCTCTTCGAGGGCCCAGAGACCGTTGCCGCGGTGATCCTCGAGCCCGTGCAGAACGCGGGCGGTTGCTTCGTCCCGCCCGATGGCTATTTCGAGCGGGTTCGAGAGATCTGCGATCGCTACGACGTGCTGATGATCTCCGACGAGGTGATCTGCGCCTGGGGGCGTCTTGGCCACTACTTCGGCTGCGAACGCTTCGGCTACGTCCCCGACATCATCACAGTGGCGAAGGCACTGACCTCGGCGTACGCGCCAATGGGTGCCATGATCGCCTCAGACCGCGTCGCCGAGCCGTTCCTGGAAGGCGACGCCTCCTTCGCGCACGGCTTCACCTTCGCCGGCCATCCGCTCGCCTCGGCTCTCGCCATGGCCAACCTCGACATCTTCGAGAAGGAGGACCTCTGCGGGCACGTTCGCGCCAAGGAGTCCGAGTTCCGGCAGATGCTGGAGACGCTGCATGAGCTTCCGATCGTCGGCGACGTGCGAGGTGCCGGCTACTTCCATGCGGTCGAGCTGGTCAAGGACAAGGAAACGAAGGAGACCTTCGACGACGAGGAGTCCGAGGACCTGCTGCGGGGCTTCCTCTCCGCCGAGCTCTACCACCGCGGTTTGATCTGCCGCGCCGACGATCGCGGCGATCCGGTCGTCCAGCTCGCTCCGCCGTTGATTGCCGACACCGAGCAGTTCGAAGAAATCCACGATGTGCTCCACGACGTGCTCTCCGCCGCCTGGGAGCGCGTCAAGAGATAGAGGCCTCCATGCTCACCGTACAGAGCCTTCTCGACGAGCTCGATCTCGATCTCGCGGCCGGCTCGCACGCAGCCGAGGCGCCGGTGAGGTGGGTTCACATCTCCGAGCTGGAGGACCCGACCCCATGGCTGTCTGGGGGCGAGCTGATGCTGACCACCGGCATCCCGCTCGATACTGCCGCCAAGCAGCGCGCCTACATACGACTGCTCGCCGAGCACAACCTTGCCGGCTTGGGCCTAGGCACCGGATTCAGCCACCGCAAACTGCCGAAAGCGATGGTCGAGGAAGCGCGCAAACGCGACTTCCCGCTCTTCGAGGTTCCCTATTCGACCCCATTCATCGCGATTACCGAGAAGGCCTTCGCCCGCCTCGTCAACGAGCAATACGAGGTGTTGCAGAGGGGCATCGCGGTGCAACGCCGCCTTGAGCGGCTGGTGCTTGAAGAGCGCGACCTCGAGGAAATCATCGCGACGATTTCCTCCGCCGTGGGCGGCACGGTGGCGATCCTCAACGGCCGTGGCGAACGCATCGCCGGTCGCGGCTTTCGGCGCGAACTGTCGGCTGACGCCATCGCGGCGATCCGCAACGAAGCGCTTGGCCACACCGTGGACGGACACCCGTTCGTTCCCGCGCATCCCTCGATTGCCGGCCGAGCCCTTGCCCACCCCGTGATCTCGCCGGGAGGCGGCCCGCCTCAGGCCTGGGTCGTCGTAGTGCGCGATTCCGGCGGTTTGGGGGACTTCGAGCGACTCATCCTCCAGCAGGCCGTCGCTGTCGTCGCCCTGGACTTGATGCGCCGCCGGGTAGCCCGTGAGACCGAGCGCCGCCTCGCCGGCGATGTGCTCGCCGGCGCACTCGGCGGTCGCCTCGACCCCTCCGAGCTGCGTCGGCGCCTCGAGCCGTTCGGGATCGGCGAGGAGACCGCCGTCCTCGTCTTCGACCTCGACGATCCTTCGGCTGCCGAGTCCGCTCTGGAGCGAGCCCTCGCGGCAGACGCCTGCCCGGCTGTGGTCGCGCCTCACGAGAGTGGCGGGCGCGAGCTGCTCTGTGCGGTCGTCGACGCGGCCGACCGTGACCCCGTTGACCTCGCCTCAGAAGCCCGCAAAGCCTTGATCAAAGAGCGGGGCACGGTTCGCGCCGCGGCTAGCCGCCCAGCCCCGCCTGAGAATCTGCGCCACTCCTTCCACGAGGCGCGCTGTGCCTTGGAGGCAACCGCTTTCGCGAACGGCAGCGAGCCTGACGTAGCCTCTTGGCGCGACCTGGGTGCCTTTACCCTCCTGCTCTCGATCCAGGATGACGAGGCGTTGAAGCTCTACTGCGACAGCGTCCTCGGACCGATCGAAAACGGCGACGACGACTATGGCGGCGAGCTGCTGCGCTCGCTGGAGGCATTCATCGAGCAGAACGGCCAGTGGGAGCGCGCCGCGCGCGCCGTCTATTGCCACCGGCACACGTTGCGCTACAGGATGCGCAAGGTCGAGGAGCTGACCGGGCGCGATCTCTCTCGCGCCCACGACCGGATTGAGTTTTGGCTGGCCCTGCGCGCTAGAGAACTGGTCGGAACATGAAAATCGGGGTCCCGAAAGAGATCAAGGACGATGAGTACCGCGTCGCGGCCACCCCCGCGGGCGTCCGTGAGATGGTGGAGCGCGGCCACGAGGTGCTGATCGAGGCCACGGCCGGAGAGGGCAGCGCGATCTCTGATGCGGACTTCGAGTCACAGGGCGCCCGCGTCGTTCCCAGCGCCGCCGACGTCTTCGGGGAGGCCGAAATGATCGTCAAGGTCAAGGAGCCCCAGGCGCCCGAGATCGAGATGCTCGGCCCGCAGCACCTCCTCTTCGCCTACCTCCACCTTGCGCCCGATCCTGAGCAGGCGCAGGGCCTCTGCGCCTCAGGCGCCACCTGCATTGCCTACGAGACCGTTGAGGACAGCCGCGGCCGCCTGCCCCTGCTGGCGCCGATGAGTGAGATCGCCGGCAAGATCGCAACTCAGGCGGGGGCTTTCATGCTGGAGAAGCCGTTCGGCGGTCGCGGCATCCTGCTCGGGGGCGTCCCCGGGGTCGCCGCCGCGAACGTGATGGTGATCGGCGGCGGTGCGGTCGGCACCAACGCGGCCTTCGTCGCAATCGGAATGGGCGCCGACGTCTTCGTCTACGACCGCTCGATCGACCGGTTGCGCGAGCTCGACACAGCGTTCTCGGGCGGCTGCTCGACCGTCTACTCGACCACGCTGGCGATCGAGGAGATGCTGCCCCGAGCGGACCTGGTGATCGGCGCGGTCCTTGTCCACGGTGCCCGGGCCCCGTTCGTCGTCAGCCGCGAACAGCTTGCCCTGATGAGGCCCGGCGCGGTGCTCGTCGATGTGTCGATAGACCAGGGCGGCTGTTTTGAGACATCGCACCCGACCACGCACCGCGACCCCACCTTCGAAGTCGACGGGGTGACGCACTACTGCGTCGCCAACATGCCGGGAGCGGTCCCGATCACCTCGACCTACGCGCTCACCAATGCGACGCTGCCGTATGTGATCGCTCTCGCCGACCATGGGGTCAGGGAGGCGATCCGGCGCGATCCCGGCCTGCGGCCGGGCGTCAACGTCGCAGGTGGCGAGGTGACTCATCCGGCGGTGGCCGAAGGAGTGAGCGTGAATTGCATTCCGGTCGAGGAGGCCATGGGCATGAGTGCGGAGCGAGTGAGCGAGATCGCGGAAGCGCGGAACATTCGCTCAATCGAGAAAAGCGCAAAGCGGAGGTGATTTGATGGCTACGGCCACGAAGACGGAGCTGAAGAACTTCATCGGCGGCGAGACTGTCGACCCCGTTGAGGGTCAGACCGAGGAGGTGGTGAACCCAGCCACCGGCGAGGCGATTGCGGAGGCGCCGCTCTCGACCAAGCCGGACGTCGACCGCGCCGTCGAGGCCGCGAAGTCCGCCTTCGATGGATGGGCAACCACGCCGCCCGGCGAACGCGCTCGCGCGCTGCTGAAGATGGCCGACCTGATCGAAGAGCGCGGCGAGGAGATTGCCGACCTCGAGGCCGCCGATGCGGGCAAGCCGCGCAGCGCAGTCCTCGAGGATGAGATTCCGGTGATGGCCGACAATCTGCGTTTCTTCGCAGGCGCCGCGCGCTGCCTGGAGGGCCGCGCCGCCGGCGAGTACATGGAAGGGCACACCTCGTTCATCCGGCGCGAGCCGATTGGCGTTGTCGGCCAGATCACCCCCTGGAACTACCCGCTGATGATGGCCATCTGGAAGATCGGCCCGGCTCTGGGCGCCGGCAACACCGTTGTCCTGAAGCCGGCGGAAACGACGCCGGTGACGACGCTGAAGTTCGCCGAATGGTGCGCAGACATCCTCCCGGCCGGGGTCTTGAATGTGATCGGCGGCCATGGCGAGCCGGCCGGGTCAGAGCTTGTCACTCACCCCGACGTTGAGATGGTCAGCCTGACCGGCTCCCCTCCGACCGGCAAGTGGATCGCAAAGGCCGCCGCCGACCGCTTGAAGCGAGTCCATCTTGAGCTCGGCGGCAAGGCTCCCGTCATCGTCTTCGACGACGCCAGCATGGAAGCGGCTCTGGAGACGATCGCCGGCACCGGCTACTACAACGCCGGCCAGGACTGCACGGCGGCCTGTCGTGTGCTCGCTGCCAAAGCGGTTTACGACGATGTCGTCAGCGGCCTCGAGTCAGAGGCCAAGGGCCTGGTCCTGGGCGACACGATGTCGGCTGACACCACGCTGGGGCCGCTCAACAGCGCCCGTCAGCGGGAGCGGGTCGAGGGCTTCCTGGAGCGCAAGCCCGGCAATGCGGAGATCGTCACGGGGGGCGTTGAGCCCGACCTCCCCGGCTACTTCCTCGAGCCGGCCGTCGTCGCCGGCCTCGAGCAGGACGACGAGATGGTTCAGAGCGAGATCTTCGGCCCGGTGATCACCGTGCAGCCGTTCTCCGATGAGGAGAAGGCGATCGAGTGGGCCAACGGCACCCGCTACGGCCTTGCCGCCTCGGTCTGGACGCGCGACGTTGGCCGGGCGATGAGGGTCACCAACGCGCTGCGCTTCGGCTGCGTGTGGATCAACGACCACATCCCGCTCGTCTCGGAGATGCCTCACGGCGGCTACAAGGAGTCCGGCTACGGCAAGGACCTCTCGATGTACGCGCTGGAGGACTACACCGAGATCAAGCACGTCATGATCAACCTCGACTGATGGCCGCACCCCAAGGGGTGCCACCGTCTCGACTGGCCGCACCCCTTGGGGTGCCCCCGGGTTGACGTTGCAATGCATGGTCAACTCCCGGCACGTCCGCCTGCGATCGTTACGCTCGCCCGGTGAAGGGATCCGGCAAGGCGATTGCGGTCGCATTCATGGTGCTTGGTGCCGTTTCTGCACTGGGGGCCGCCCCGGCTAAAGAGGAGGAAGGCGAGCCGCCCCGCTGCCACGGGCGGCTGGCGAAGATCCTCGGGACCGACGGCGCCGACAACCTGCGCGGCACGCCCGGACGAGATGTGATCTGGGGCGGGCTGGGAGACGACACGATCATCGGAAGCCTCGGCAACGACCTGATCTGCGGGGCTCCCGGCGCGGACCTGATCCACGGTGGCCGCGGCAATGACACCGTCGACGGCGGACCGGGGGACGGCGATCAGGTGATCGGAGACCTCGGCGATGACATGGTGCTGGGTGGCTCTGGGGAGTTCGACGAGGCAGCCGGCAGCCTCGGCATCGATGTCCTCAACGGCGGCAGTGGCAGCTTCGACCTCGTTCATGGCGACTACGGCTATGACCGCATGGACGGCGGCGCCGGCGGTGGCGATGTCGCTTCGTTTGCCACCGATGTCGCTTCGCCGAGCGGCGGCGGCGTTCGCGCTTCGCTTGCCACCCACAAGTCCCGCGGCGATGGCCACGATCGGCTCTTTCGCTTCGAGAGCCTCGAAGGCTCGGCCTTCGCCGATGTTCTGATCGGTGACCCCCGCGACAACACGATCGATGGCGGCCCCGGGAGCGACACCCTCGTTGGAGGCAAAGGCCATGACGAGCTGCGCGGCGGTCAGGGATCCGACAGCTGCAAAGGAGCGAAAGGACACACCTCCTCCTGCCATCGCCAGAAGCCGTTCAAAGCCTCCGCTTATATAGAGCTCGATCACACCCCGGGCGGTGGCGGTGGCCTGGCAATTGTCGGCGGCGATGGCACCGACAGCTTCACGGTGGCCTTCGATGCCCCTACGGCGACCTTCGGTGTGACCGCCGGCAAAGGGATCGCTCTTGGGCCGGGCTGTACGCGAATCCGCGCCACCCAGGCGAGTTGTACGGTCACCGGCCCGGCGCGCTGGCTGATGGCCGACCTCGGCCCCGGCGCCGATCGGCTGCGCGTCGAAGGCTCCCTCTCCGATGTGGAGAACGTCCGCATCGCGGGTGGGCGCGGCAACGACACGATCCGCGGCGGGCCCGAGGACGACCTGATCGAGGCGGGCTTTGGCAGCGACAAGCTCTATGGCGGCGCCGGCGCCGACGGCCTGATCGGCAGCGTTCCTGGGCCCACCTTCCTCTTCGGCGAAGAGCACGGTGACCTACTGGCGGCCGGTGGCGGCTGCGCCGGCGGCGCGATCGTCGGCGGCCCCGGTCGGGACGACGCCTCCTTCGCCGAGACCCAGGCCCATCCAGGTCTGCTCTTCATCTCCTTTCCCCTCGATAAGGCCTGGATCGACGCCGTCCGCGGCTGCAAGCCCGTACGCCTCGACGACTCCAACGAGGACATGGAGGGGTCTTTCGACTGGGATGTGCTGATTGGCGATGGCGGTAAAAACGCGATGCTCGGCCAGCCTGGCGAGGATCGCTTCTACGGTGGCGGTGGCGACGATGTGATCGACGCCCGCGACGGCGTACGGGATTTCTCCATCCAGTGCGGTCGCGGCAAGCCGGTCTACCCCAGGGACAAAAAAGGTAAAAAAATCGCCAAAGCCGAGCCGGTCATCGTCGGCACGGCAAGTGGCCGAGCACTCATCGATACCTTCGATCCCCTCCCGGTTCTCTGCACGGACCACAAACACGGCACCCCCGTTCCGGGCCTCAACCACACCGGCTGATTCAGAAGCCGCGGGCGACCATTTAGGCTTCGACTATGGACCGGAGCCCGAGCACGGACGAGGCGGCCGCGATCGCGGCCGCGATCGAGCGGTTCCGCATCGAGACGGCCCCAGCCTCCGGCGCAGCAGAGGAAGCGATCAGCCCGTGGCACCGGGCCGCGCTGGTCGAGGGGGTCAGCGCGAGGGCAACCGTCCAGGACCATCGAGAAGGAGGAGCAAAATGGCGGTCGTGAAGATCATCGAGCTGGTCGGCAGCTCCAAGACGTCGACCGATGACGCCGCGAGGCAGGCGCTCAACCAGGCGCAGGGGACACTTCGCAACATTCGCGCCGTCGACATCGTCTCGACAGGGATCCGAGGCGAGAACCTGGACGAGTACCGGGCCCATGTGCGGGTTGCGTTCCTGGTCGAGGGGACCGAGGTCGATTAGATGGATGAGGCGGGCAAAGAGATCTCGCGTGAGGAGGCGCAGAAGCTGATCGACGAGGGCGCTCAGCTGATCGACGTGCGCGCCGATCACGAGTGGGAGGCGGGCCGGATTCCCGGCGCGCGTCACTTGCCTCTGCAAGAGTTGGCGGAGCGAACCGGGGAGATCGACAAGGATCGGCCGGTGGTTCTCTACTGCCGCGGCGGCACCCGCTCCACGATGGCAACCGAAGCACTCGCCGACGCAGGCTATGACGCCTCGAAGTTGAGCGAGGGGATCGTTGGTTGGGCCGAGGCCGAGCTGACGCTGGAGCCGGAGGAGGACGGCTATGTCGCCGAGTCCGGCGAGGCGGCATCGATCCTCCAGGCACGAAAAAGTCTGCCCCAGGCATAAATCCCATAATCCCTGTCAGGTTTTGCTAGTTTGTGCCGACCACGGTCAGCAAGGCCGTAGCTGCACCCACCACGCAAGAGAGCCCTAGGTAAATGGATTCTTCGGTTTCAGCCCCACCGAAAAGCAACGCCACCGCCATCCTCGACGGCCTAGACGTCGATCACGGCAAGCGCCAGCACGGCAAAGGCCGGAAGGGCTCGCTGGAGAACCCCGAGACCTACGAGAACGTCCCCGGGAACGTCATCCCGATCATCGAGCGCGAGTTCGACGACTTCGACAACGAAGCCGAGAAATTCCTCGAGGGCAAGCTGGCCGAGGACCAGTTCATCGGCTTCCGCCTCAAGCAGGGTGTCTACGGGCAGCGCCAGGCCGATGTTCAGATGGTGCGAGTGAAGCTGCCATTCGGCGGTGTGACGCCGGAGCAGATGGAGGCATTTGCCGATGTGGTCGAAAAGTGGGCGCCGCTCAACAAGGGCCACATCACCACTCGCCAGAACATCCAGATCCACCACGTGCCGCTGCGACACATGGAGTCGCTGATCCGGGAAATCTCGGCGGTCAATCTTTCTTCGCGCGAGGGTTGCGGCAACACGATGCGCAACGTGACCGGCGATCCCTGGGCCGGCGTCGCCGCGGATGAGGTCTTCGACCCGACTCCCTATGCCGGAGCCTACGTTCGCTACTTCGTCCGCCACCCGACGACGCAGCTGATGCCGCGCAAGATCAAGACTTCGTTCACCGGCTCAGATGCCGACCGCGCGATCAGCGGGATCCACGACATCGCCCTGCTCAGCCGCGAGCGCGACGGCGTCAAGGGCTTCGAGATCCGGGTCGGCGGCGGCACCTCGATCATGGCTCGCGTCGCACCGACCCTCTATGAGTTCGTCGAGGCCGACAACGGCGACTACCTGAAGGTCACCGAGGCCGTGCTGCGGATCTTCGACCGCCAGGAGTGGCTGCGGGTCAACCGCGCCCGCGCCCGGATCAAGGTGCTGGTCGACAAAATCGGGATCGACGCCTTTCGCGAGCTCGTCAACGAGGAGCTGCAAGGCGACTGGGTCGCCGAGCGAGACTTCGAGGTCGAGCCGCTGCGCTTCGACGACAACGAGGAGGCAAGTGCCCCCGAGCCTCCCGCCGCGCCGGCCTCTCCGAATGGAGACCACTCTGAGTTCGACCGCTTCCTGGACGGCAACGTGCAGCCCCAGCGCCAGCAGGGCTTCTCCACGGTTGAGGTGAAGATCGACCGGGGCGACCTGACGCCGGAGCAGTTCCGTGGCCTGGCGACAATCATGCGGGAGTTCACCGGGGGCTACGCGCGCAGCACGGTGCAGCAGAACTTCGTCCTGCGCTGGGTCCGCGATGAGGCGCTCTACGACGTCTGGCGCCACCTCGACGAGCTGGGCCTTGCCGAGGCCGGCCCCCGTGAGATCACCGATGTGGTCAGCTGCCCCGGCACCGACAGCTGCAAACTGGGAATCACCAGCTCGATGGGCCTCAACCGTGCGATCAAGGAGCGCGTCGACGGGATGGAGATCTCCGACGAGTTGACCAGGCGCATCCACATCAAGATGAGCGGCTGCCCGAACGGCTGCAGCCAGCACCACATCGCCAACATCGGCTTCTACGGCGCCTCGCTGAAAGTGGCCGCACGCCAGATTCCTGCCTACATCCCTCACATCGGTGGCAACTATGAGGGCGGAGAGGTCATCTTCGGCACGCGGCTGAAGTCGCGGTTGCCCGCCAAGCGCGTACCTGAGGCAGTCGAGCGCTGGATCAAGCTCTATGAGGCGGACCGCTCCGACGGCGAGGAGTTCAACGCCTTCGCCGAGCGTGTCGGCGCCGGGCGCTTCGAAGAAGAGGTCAAGGATCTGACGCTGCCGGTCGAGTTCAGCCTCGAGACGATGCAGCAGTTCATCGACTGGAATCGCTCCAGCCCCTACAAAGTCGAGCGCGGGGAGGGGGAGTGCGCGATATGAACCCCGTCGCGCTTGAGATTGACGCCGAGGCGGTTGCAGCCGACCTCGAGGATCGCTCCGCGCATGAAGCGATCGAGTGGATGTTCGAGACCTTCGGCGAGAGCCATTACATCGCCTGCTCGTTCCAGAAGACGAGCTCAGTGACGGCTCATCTGGCCACGCAGGTCAACCCCGAGGCGCGCTTCTTCTACCTCGATACCGACGTCCTCTTCCCGGAGACCTACGAGACGCGCGACAAGCTCGCCGAGCACCTCGGGGTCGAGTTCGACCGCTTCCACAACCTGACCCTGGAGCAGCAGGCCGCCCAGTACGGCGACGAGCTGTGGAAGAGCGACCCCGACGCCTGCTGCGGCCTGCGCAAGGTCGAGCCGATGCGCCGCGCCCTGTCTTCCGTAGACTGCTGGCTCGCCGGCGTCCGCCGCGAGGACTCCAAGAACCGCGCCAAAACCCCGAAGTTCGGCTGGGACAAGCGGTTCGACCTTTGGAAGCTGAACCCCCTTGCGGACTGGACAGAGCGCGATGTCTGGAACTACATCCGTGAGCACCACCTCCCGTACAACCCGCTCCACGATCACGGCTACCCGTCGATCGGCTGCACCCATTGCACGAAGCCGGTCGGCCCGGGCGGTTCACCGCGCGACGGCCGCTGGGCGGGCCTCTCAAAGACTGAGTGCGGGATCAACTAACCGCGCTACCGCGCTCCGTAATTCCTGATTCCCTTCCCGACGACCTGATTGGTGAGACTTTTCGATGAGTGAAACGATGACCGAGCTTTCCCTGACCCTTTCCGAGCGCCACACAGCAGACTTCGAGATGATCGGCAACGGCGGCTTCGCACCGCTGACCGGCTTCCAGGGCTCCGCCGACTGGGAGCGCGTCTGCAGCGAGATGCGGACCACGGGCGGCGACTACTGGCCGATCCCGATCACCCTGGCAAGCGACCTCGCGTGCGAGGTCGGCGACGTCGTCGCGCTGTCCAGCGACGAAGGCAAGCCGCTTGGCCGGATCACGGTCGAGGAGATCTGGGAGCGCGACGCAAAGCGTGAGGCCGAGCAGGTCTACGGGACCACCGACGAGGCCCATCCTGGGGTTGCCGCGATTTACGAGGAGGGCAACCGGATGATCGCCGGCCCGATCGAGGTCGACGCGCTGCCCGACCACGACGAGGCCTTCATGCGGCGCTACAAGACGCCGGCCGAGCACAAGGCCGACTTCGAGGCGCGCGGCTGGAAGAAGATCGTCGCCTTCCAGACCCGCAACCCGATCCACCGCGCCCACGAGTACCTCACCAAGGCGGCTCTGGAGACCTGCGATGGCCTCTTCATCCACCCGCTGATCGGCAAGACCAAGGCCGGCGACATCCCCGCCGACGTGCGGATGCGCTGCTACGAGGTGCTGATGGAGAACTACTACCCGAACGACCGGGTCGTGCTCGGCGTGAAGCCGGCAAAGATGCACTACGCCGGTCCCCGCGAGGCCGTCTTGCACGCGATCGTCCGCCGCAACTACGGTGCGACGCACTTCATCGTCGGCCGCGATCACGCCGGTGCCGGCGACTACTACGGCACCTACGACGCGCAGAAGATCTTCGACGAGATCGACATCGACGAGCTCGGGATCGAGCCGCTGATGTTCGAGCACACTTTCTGGTGCAAAGAGTGCGAGGGACTTGCCTCCGGCAAGACCTGCCCGCACGACAAAGAGGCGCACCTGTTCCTTTCCGGAACGAAGGTCCGCGAGATGCTCGGCAACGGCGAAAGGCCGCCGCACGAGTTCTCCCGCGACGAGGTCGCCGACATCCTGATCGACGCTTACAAGGAGGACTGAAACAAGCATGGCTGGTGAGAAGGGATTCACCCTCTGGTTCACTGGGCTCTCCGGAGCCGGCAAGACAACGATCTCCGGTCTCCTGGAGACCGAGCTGCGCGCGCGTGGCTCGAAGCTGGAGATCCTCGACGGCGACATCGTCCGCGAAAACCTCTCCAAGGGGCTCGGCTTCTCCAAGGAGGACCGCGACACCAACATCCGCCGGATCGCCTTCGTCGCCGACCTGCTCAGCCGTAACGGCGTGCCGGTGATCACCGCGGCGATCTCCCCATACGCCGAGATTCGCGATGAGGCGCACGAGTTGATGGGCGACCGCTTCATCGAGGTCTACGTCAAGGCCTCGGTCGACACCTGCGCCGAGCGCGACGTCAAGGGCCTCTACGCGAAGGCCTTTGCGGGCGAGATCAAGGAATTCACCGGCGTCTCGGATCCCTACGAGATTCCAGAGAACCCGGCCTGGGTTTGCGACACCGAAAATGAGTCCCCTGAGGAATCTGCGCAGAAGCTGGTGGAGTACCTCGAGCAGCGCGGGCTGATTCCCGTCGCGGCTGTAACCGCGTAGCTACGTAGTTATAGGCGGGCGGGTCCTGTCGCCCCAGGGACCCCCCACCCCCTCCGGGTAGCTAAAGCTTCCTCGGGGATGGGGGCCCCTGCGGCGCCACCCGCCCGAATGACGCCCTAGCCCACCTGCTTCGCTGGCGAGCAACCAGCCGAAAGAGCCTTTACTTTCAAGCCGAGTGGCGTATCGTCTATGACGAACGCAAATGTTTATTGCGATACGACCAGTTGTAGTGGTGACCTGTATTGCTACCGCCCTGTGTCTGGGCGTGCCGGCGAGTGCCCTTGCGCTTGGCCCACTTTCCAGCTTCGGCACCTACGGGAAAGAACCCGGCCAGATGTCGACTGCCGGGGGAATCGCGATCGCCACCGACGGCCTTGCCTACGTCGCCGACTCAGACAACAACCGCATTGACGTCTTTGCTCCCGACGGGAGCTTCGTTCGCTCGATCGGCAAGGTGTTGGCACCGTCCGAAGAATGCGACGAGGACGACCAGCACTGCCAAGGCAAAAACGGCCTGAACTCAGCTGGAGCGTTGAGTGCGCCCAAAGACGTAGCGCTCGATTCCACGGGCAACGTCTTCGTCGCTGACTCCCGCAACAACCGCATCAGCGTCTTCTCCACCGACGGAACATTCATCCGCGCTTTCGGAATGGCGGTGAATTCGGATCAAAACTCGACGACACCCGACGTCTGCACGACATCCACGGGATGCGGAAAAGGCTCTGCCACCGGTGGAATCGGAGCACTCTCCTCCCCAGCGGGGATTGGAATCGATTCCGCGGGGCTGGTTTACGTTGCCGACACGGGCAACTACCGAGTTGATGTCTTCTCCTCGGAAGGGAAATACATCCGCTCGGTCGGCAATGAAGTGAGCGAATCTCAAAAAGAACCTGACTTTTGCAGGGACTTCCCGGCACTGTGCCCGAAAGAGATGGAAGCCCGAAAAGCTGGCGCGATGAAATTGCCGTCCGACGTTGCGGTGGACGCCAAAGGACAGGTCGCCGTCGCCGACCCGGGCAATCGCCGCATTGACGTTTTCGCTTCTGACGGCACCTTCGTCCGCGCCTTCGGCAAAAACGTAACCCCCAACCTTCTCTGCTTGGTCAATGGGGACTGCAATGTTTGCACGGCGGCCACCGGATGCACCACGGGAGACGAAAGCAGTGTCGCCGGCGGTTTGGCCTCCCCGACTTCGATTGTGGTGGGCAACTCCGGGAGCCTCTACGTCGCAGATGCCAAGAATCACCGCATCAACGAGTTCTCCTTCGACGGCACGTTCACCCGTGCTTTCGGGGCGGGCGTTGTAGATGGGGCGTCCACCTTCCAGGTCTGCACTGGGGTGACCGACTGCAAAGCGGGTATTCCCGGCACGATTCCGGGTGCCGTGTCCGGCCCCCGGGGAACGGCGATGGACTGCCGGGGGGCGATCTACGCAGTCGAGGCGTACGCGGGAGAGAGGGACGAACTGACCATCGCTCGGGTGGAGCGCTTCGGAGAACCCGAAACCGCGCTGCCGCCATGCACACCGCCATCCCCTCCTGATGAAACTCCGCCTGTGACCGAATCGCTTGCTCCGATCGTGGACCTGACTTCACTACCCAAAGCTCCCCACATCGTTGCGAAGCCGAAGATCAAGATCGAACTGAACCAGGGGAGTGGGACGGCGGTACTAGTTGTGATCGTTTCCGATCCTGGGGCTTTGCTGCTGAAGGGCAAGGGCATCCGCAAGGTAAGGCGGCTGGTCAAGCGAGCCGGCTTGATCGAACTCCTGGTTGAGACGACGGGTAAGACCGAGCGCAAGCTAAAAGATGCCGGCAAGGCGAAGGTCAAGGTACTGCTGACGTTTAAGCCGGACGAAGGCAAATCCATCACCCAGGCGGCAACGGTGGCCTTGAAGCTGGTGGCTCATCTCTGAGGAATCAGCTCGAGATGGTTGATTCCACGACTCCGCACACACCCAGGCACACGCGGCCATGGAACAAAACCCAGCCTGCAGGCATCCGATGCAAGTGAGCGGACAACTGTTCGGGAGGGCTATAGGGCGGGTTCCAACGAGCCGATGAAGAGTCGATGCATTCAGCCCAAAAGAGCTGTCGCCGTTTCGCTGCTGTCGCGGGAGGCGTCGTTCTACTGCTCGCGCCTGCTGTAGGCCAGGCGAGCGCGGCGAGCTGCGACGGCAAGCACGCGACCATCGTTGGCACGCCCGGTAATGACGTCATTGTCGGGCGCAAGGCAAGCGACGTGATCTACGGTGGCGGTGGCGACGATCGGATCACCGGTGGGCCGAACGGAAACGACACGGTTTGCGGTGGTCCGGGAAACGACACAATCCGCGGCGGCCGCGGTTTTGACGCCCTCTCCGGCGAAGATGGGGACGATCGACTCTTCGGGGAAACCGGAACAGACCGGCTTGAGGGCGGCGGCGACAACGACAGCCTCGATGGCGCCAAGGGTGCCGACCACCTGTACGGGGGTGGCGGCACAGACGTTCTAACCAGTGGTAAGGGACCAGACTCGCTGGACGGGGGAAGCGGCGACGACAACCTCAATTCCGGCCGAGCCTCCGACCGGGAGGTGAATGGCGGGGGAGGAAACGACCGCATCCTCGCCGGCCGCGGCAACGACCCCGCAAAGGGCGGCTCTGGAGCCGACTACATCGACGGTGGGTTTGGCGATGACAATCTCGACGGCGGCCCCGGCGATCACGACACGGTAATCGGCAATCACGGCAGCGATACTGCCACCGGCGGGTCCGGCGACGGCGACACAGTCCGCGGCGAACTCGGACATGACAAGCTCGACGGCGGTGATGGCAGCCAGGACATCACCTCCTTTGCCGGCGCCTCGGAAGGCGTCACGGTCGACCTCGCGGGCGGTGTCGCGAAGGGAGATGGCCAAGACCTCCTCAGCGGCTTCGAGGACGTAATCGGCTCGCCCTCTCCCGATGACATCCTGGGCAACGGCAGCGCGAATCGACTCGACGGTGGGGCCGGCTATGACACTCTCGACGGCCGCGGCGGGGCTGATCAGCTCTTCGGAGGCCCCGACGGTGCCGACTGCAACAAGGCCACCGCCCTCGCCGAATCTTGCGGCCCAACGGCAACCACGACAAGCGGTGGGCCCTCCGTGGTGCGCACCGCCAGCATCGACGGGACCGCCACCCTCGGCGTCCACGGCGGCAGTGGGGGCGACGACATCACCGTGTCCTTCGATGGCTCCGGCTACCTGATCAGCGCTTCGGGGGGGATTCCAAGCGGCAATGCCCAGGGCTGCGACTCAGGAGGTGGCTCCCAGACGGTCCGCTGCGCCAACGGCGTGACACTGGTTCTGATCGCCACCGACGGTGGCGCCGACACCGTGCACATAGCCGACAGCGTCCCGACCAACGTCCAGATGCGGATCGACGGCGGGGCCGGTGCCGACAATCTCTTCGGTGGGCCCGGCAACGACGTGATCGAGGCTGGCGATGACAGCGACCCCGACCGGCTTGAGGGTGGTACCGGCGACGATGCGCTGGTTGGCGCTCGCACAGACCTGCATGTCCCCTACAACAGTGGGCAAAGCACGCTGGTCGGCGGGCCGGGGTCCGATGTGATGGTCGGCGGTGACCCTTGCGATGGGGACATCTTCGACGGCGGGCCCGGCAACGACGACGCCAACTTCTTCCGCTTCACGCCAGGCGTCGTCGCCAAGATCGGCGGGCCGGCGAGCCGGAGCGGTGGGGGCTGCACGCCTGGCCAGGTCCTGGATTCAGTCGAGGCAATGGAGGGATCCCCCGGCCCAGACAGGCTGATCGGCAGCAACCAGAGCGACTCGATGATCGGCAAGAACGGCAACGACGTCCTGATCGGCCTTGGCGGCAATGACCGCCTTGTCGGCGGCCCCGATCGGGACCGGCTGATCGGCGGTTCGGGCCGAGACGCCGAACACGAGTAGGTCAGGCAGGGCCGAACCCCTCCTCGCCGACTAGCGGGACGAAGCGACAGGGACCGATGAGGTCGCTCTGCAGTTCGCCGTTCCGACGCCGAAAGACCGTCAGCAGATCGGTGCCGTCACCGGCAATCGGCACCACCAGACGGCCACCGTCCGCGAGCTGCCCCAGGAGAGTCGCGGGTGGCCCGGGGGCTGTGGCGTGAATGGCGATCGCTTCGAACGGCGCCCGCTCGAGGATTCCCTGGCTGCCGTCACCGACCATCACCTCGACGTTGGCGACGCCGATCGAATTGAGGACTTGGCGGGCGGCGATAGCCAACGACTCGTGGCGCTCAATGCTCACTACCCGTGTAGCAAGCCGGCTAAGCACGGCTGCCGAATACCCTGAGCCGGTCCCCACCTCCAGTACCACCTCCTTGCCGCGTAGCTCCAGCGCTTGGCAAATGGCAGCGACAATCCACGGCTGGGAGATCGTCTGCCCCTCGTCGATCGGCAGAGCTGAATCGGCGTAGGCCCGGGAGCGGTATCGCTCGGGGACGAACTTCTCCCGGGGTACTTCCCCAATCGCAACAAGCACCCGCTCATCGGTGATGCCTCGATGCCGCAGCTGGCGCTCCACCATCTCCGCCCGAGCTGCGGGGAAATCCATTGGCTTAGTCGACGGGCGAAGCGCCCATGTTCTGGCTCCGCTTGCATGGGGTTGGATATCTACGCTCCACGTGCACGCCTAAAAAATGTAGTTGCGGAGCTTGCCAGGGGCGAGAATGGTGACCCGGCCGCGGCCGGGGCGCACCACCCCGCTGCGCTCGAGATCGGCGAGGAAACGACTGACGCTCTCTCGCGAAGTCCCAGCTAGCTGCGCGAGATCGGCCTGGTTCATTCGAATCGTCACCTCGCCGCCGTCTGCGATTTGTGGCTCCTCTTCAGCGACCAGCTGGGAAAGAACTCCGGCGACGCGGCTTGGAACCGTCTGGAAGGACTGGCGGGAAATCCGCTCGTTGGCGGCACGCAGTCGTCGAACCAACGCCGCTACCAACTTCACCGTGATCTCCGGATGGCGGCCTAACAGTGCCCGCACCTCTCCACCGGGCAGGGCGAGCAGCTCTCCGTCGGTGAGAGCCTCAACGCTCGCCGAACGCACCTCCCCATCGAGCATCGCCAACTCGCCGAAGATGTCTCCAGTTCCGAGGGTGGCGAGCGTAATCGCGCGTCCGTCGGAGTGCTCGCGCGTCACCCGAAAGCTGCCGGAGCGGACGATGTAGCAAGCATCTGAACGATCGCCCTCGTGGAACACGCGGGTTGCCGACGGGAATGAGCGCGGCACTGCGACCCGGGAAAAATGCTCGAGCTCATCAGCCTCTAGGTCGGCGAAGAGCGGCACGCTGCGCAGCAGCTCGATCGGGCTCTGCTCCGTGTCGCCCATCCCAGGATTATCCCTGCTGACCGCTTGCGGCGATCTAAGGGGTAGGTGGAGGGTTGTGAAGCCTGGCTCCCGACATGCCTGAAGACGGCAATCGGCCCTCGTAAAGCTCCAGTTGAACTTCAGAGCCCAGGCATGCAATGCGCCTTTTTGGCAAATCAGCACCGAGCCGGTTTGACACATGCACAGTTTCGCGCCTTAAGGCCGAATTACCCCTTGCATAAACGTCTTAGTTCGTTAAGTTGAACAGCAAGCCAGGTCATTGGATTAGGTCGATAGGAAGAAGGATCAATGCCCTCTCCACGCCGCACCAGCTTCCGCCTCCTCCTCATCGTTTGCTCGCTGCCATTGGTATACGCACTCGGCAGTGGAGTGGTGGGCACTCCCGCTCCAAATGAGCCATCAAAGGTACTCACGCTGAGGCAAGCCGCGGAAGGCGAAGAACCAACCGGGCCAGTGGGCCCGACCGGGCCGACAGGCCCAACCGGGCCAACTGGCCCGACCGGGGCAACGGGGCCCGTTGGGCCCAAAGGTGCGGTTGGACCTCGCGGAGAACGAGGGGAACGAGGAGAACGAGGGGTCCAAGGTCCAATTGGGCTAGTTGGGCCCAAAGGTGCGGTTGGACCTCGAGGTGAACGAGGAGAACGAGGAGAACGAGGGGTCCAAGGACTAACTGGGCTAGTTGGGGCCAAGGGTCCCGTTGGACCTCGAGGAGAACAAGGACCCCAGGGCGTAACTGGGCCAGTTGGAGCCAAGGGTCCGATTGGACTTCGAGGGGAGCAAGGACCCCAGGGCGCAACTGGGCCGACGGGGGTTGCGGGACCCGCGGACATAGGGCCAATGGGGCCGCAAGGTGAGACCGGTGCAACCGGAGCTCAGGGGCCGACTGGTGCCGAAGGACCAACCGGGCCTCCAGGGCTCATTGGACCAACTGGGCCGACCGGGCCTCAGGGTGAGACCGGAGCCACTGGCGCGCAAGGAGCTGACGGGGCCACGGGTGCAACCGGAGCTCAGGGTGAGACTGGAGCTGAAGGGCCTACTGGGCCGACCGGGGCCAAAGGAGCTGATGGAGCAACCGGGGCCACTGGCGCAACAGGTCCCCAGGGCGATCAGGGCGCGACCGGTGAGACTGGGGCGACCGGAGCCAAAGGCGAGGCTGGAGCTGACGGAGCGACTGGGGCTCAAGGTGCAACCGGGGCCGAAGGGCAAACCGGACCAACCGGCCAGCAAGGTGATCCGGGTCCGACTGGACCCACCGGAGCCAAAGGCTTTGATGGAGCGACCGGGGCCACTGGCACAACAGGTCCCCAGGGCGATCAGGGCGCGACCGGTGAGACTGGGGCGACCGGAGCCAAAGGTGAGGCTGGAGCCACTGGCGCGCAAGGTGCAACCGGAGCTCAGGGGCCGACTGGGGCTGAAGGGCCTACTGGGGCTACCGGGGCCAAAGGTGCCGACGGTCCAACAGGTCCGCAAGGCGAGGACGGCGAAGCCGGGGCAACAGGAGCAACAGGAGCGACAGGGCCGGCAGGTACAGGCGGAGGAGGGGGCTCCTCCGGACTGCAGTACGTCTTTCTCAGCGACACCAGTGAAACCGAACCAGCGAGCGGCTCATTGAAGCTGACGCAGGTGAAATCGGCAGGCGAACTGCTCCTCAACACTCCAGTTACCGACACCCTCAAACATACATCGCAGCCTGCGAGCTTCACGGCGCTTCCCTGGTCATCAGGAACCGGCGGCTGGAGCGAATCTGCTGGCTGGTCAGCTGACGCCTATACCACGGGTATTGAAGCTGGTTCCCGCAGCGGTCTCTACTGGAACACCGAAAAACTGAAAGACAACGCTGCGGTCGGCCTAAAGAAGACGACCGGCAGTCTCACAGAAAATCGCCAATTCTCCGTCTGGCTGTTTACCGAAGGCGGAGCGAAACCATCGGGCTACCAGCTTGCGATTATCGCTGAAGCAACGACCGCGAAGTTCATTCTGCGCAAGTGGGTCGGCGGGACCGAAACAGTCCTCTCCGAAGTCAAAGGAGTGACCTACAACGACAACGATTCCATCTACCTTGCTGCCCATAACGGGAAGGTGTCTATGTGGCGCCGGGTCGGTGAAGGAACCCCAGCGCTCATTGGGACGGAAGTGACAGATTCGACCTTCACAGAAGGCTACTCAGGGTTCGATGGCAATGGGAACATTCCGAGACTGATCAACTTCGCAACAGGGCCTCTCACGGGAAGTACCACTTTACTCATTAACGAGACCGACGGCGACAGCACTCCGATGGGCCCCTATGTCGCAACCTGGGACGATTCCACAACCAATAATCATGGCCTCCTATTGTTCCGAAAGGCCAACGCGCCTGGAACCTTCGCCATGTACAAGGTCTCTGGATCGTTGAGCGACAAAGGCAACTGGGACAAGCTGCCGGTTGAGTCTGTCGCCAGCAATGGCACCCTCGCAGACAATGATGAAATTACCGTCGACTTCTACCGCACTGGAGACAAGGGCGATACCGGTGCCAAAGGAGAAAAAGGGGAAAAAGGAGAAACAGGATCTAAAGGCGCAACGGGCGCAACGGGCGCAACGGGGCCTGGCTCCAACGACTGGAAGGAATCAGTTGTGGCCAGTACAACCACCAACGTCACAACCTCTACAGCGCTGAACAGCGGCGACGTGGTTGACGGAGTGACACTTGCCTCTGGCGACCGCGTCCTCGTTGCCAACCAGACGACGAAATCGCAGAACGGCATCTACACCGCCGCCGCTTCACCCTCTCGCGCTA
>JANWHW010000008.1 GCA_025450195.1 Solirubrobacterales bacterium
CATCGGCCAGGACCACCGCCTCGGCGCCAACGAGGCGCCGCCGGCGATCATCTCGATCTTCCTCGGCGCCGAGCTGGAGAAGGCCTTCGAGGCGATCGCTGCCGGCGAGGGAGACCCCCACACGCCGGCTTCGTTCCTGGAGCTCGGGACGACCGTGCTGCCAGCTCTGCCAATGCACGGCGGCGACCGCAACCGGACCTCGCCGTTCGCTTTCACCGGCAACAAATTCGAGTTCCGGGCGCTGGGGTCGAGCATGTCTCTCGCCTTCCCCAACACCGTGCTCAACACGATCGTCGCCGAGGCGATCGACGAGCTCGCCGGCAAGCTCGAGGCAAAGACCTCCGGCGGCGCCGACATCGCCGAGGCGGTGATCGAGATCGTCAAGGAGTCCTACTCCGCCAACAAACAGGTCTGCTTCGGCGGCGACAACTACTCAGAGGAGTGGCACGCCGAGGCCGAGCAGCGGGGTCTTAAGAACCTGCGCACGACGCCGGACGCGCTGCCCGAGGTGCTGAGCGATCAGACCATCGCCGCCTTCGAGAACTACAAAGTCCTCTCCAAGCGCGAGCTCGAGTCACGCTATGAGGTCTGGGTCGAGCAGTACGCGATCCGCGCCAACATCGAGGCTGAGACCACTCACTCGATCGCCCAGACGATGATCCTGCCGGCGGCCCTGCGCTACCTGGCGCTGATCAACGAGTCGGGTGCCGCGGAGGGTGTGGCAGGCGAGATCAAAGAGATGCTCTCTGACCTAGGCAAGGCTCTTGCTGAGCTGGAGGCGGCCAACGTAGACCCCGGCCTAGAGGGCATCGACTGGGCAATTCATGCCCGCGACAAGCAGGTCGCCGCGATGGAGGGTGTGCGCGAGGCTGCCGACAAGCTCGAGAAGATCGTCGCCGACGATCTCTGGCCACTGCCGAAGTACGAGGAGATGCTCTTCATCAAGTAGCGCTGCGCGGCCTGCGGGTCCTGTCGCGGCAGGGGCCCACCACCCCCTGCGGTAGCTAAAGCTTCCTCGGGGGCGGTAACCCCTACCGCGCCACCCGCGGGAGCAGCCCTAGTTGATGGTTGGCAGGAAACTCCATCCGCGGAAGAGACGCTTTGGCGGCTCAGCTTTCGCTAGACCTGGGCAGGACGCGCATCTTGAGACCGCCTTTGGGCGACAGGGTCGGCATTTGGCGAATCGCCATCGTCCGCCCCGGCATCGCGTCTAGGCGCAGTTGCTGGAGCAGCATCGTCGCCACCAGCTTCACCTCGGTCTGGCCGAAGCGCTTCCCAATGCAGATCCTCCGTCCGCCACCGAAAGGGACGTAGGCGCCGCGTGGCAGTGCCGCCTTGCGCTCGCGTGTGAAGCGCTCGGGGATGAACGCCTCGGGATCGGGGAACACCTCCGGAATCCGGTGACTCGCCCAGGAGCAGTAGTTGACGTAGGTGCCGCGCTTGACCGCGTGGCCGCCGAACTCGAAGTCGCGGACGGCCCGGCGCGG
This sequence comes from Solirubrobacterales bacterium, assembly GCA_025450195.1. Lineage (GTDB taxonomy): Bacteria > Actinomycetota > Thermoleophilia > Solirubrobacterales > 70-9 > VRUE01. Next base: position 1,488 of record JANWHW010000008.1, read on the forward strand.
CCCGATCCATGCCGGTGGATAGAGCCTCAGCACCTCGTCGAGGACCATGTCGAGGTAGGGCATCTCTCGCTCGAGCCGATCGATGTCGGGAGCCTCGCCGCCCAACACCTCATCCTGCTCAGCCTGCAGGCGGACGAGCACGTCGGGGTGGCGTGCCAGCTCATGCATCATGAAGGTCAACGTCGAGGTCGAGGTGTCATGGCCGGCAAACATCAGGGTCATCACCTGATCGCGCACCTCCTTGTCGGAGAATCCCTCGCCAGCATCGTCCTCCACCCCGATCAGGAGGCTGAGGATGTCGTGGCGGCCCTCGTCGGGGTCACGGCGCCGGCGAGAGATCTCGCCGTAGACGATCTCGTCGAGCACGGCCCGCGAGGCAACCATCTTCGACCACGGAGAGCCCGGCCCACGCAGGAGCCGTAGGTGGAAGTCGATGCCGTAGAAGCCCAGTGCCCGCTCGAAATGCTCGGCTGCCGCGGCGCCCTTGCCTGCGTCGTCGGGGTCGAGCCCAAGCAGCGCCCGCATCGCGATACGCATCGCCAACCCGCGCATCCACTCGTAGATGTCGACGACCTCACTGGGGCTGAGCGTCGCGATTGCCGCCTCGGTCTCAACTCGCATCGCCTCAACCGCGGCGGCCACCTGCTCGCGGTGGAAGGCAGGCATCATGATCTCGCGAGCGCGGTCGTGATAGGCGTCGTCGATCGTCAGCAAGCCGTCGCCGAGCAGTGGGATTAGGTCCCCGAAGCTACCCTCGCGCCAGTGGAAATTCTCTGGGTTGGAGACGGTGATGAAGTGGTTTGCCTCGGGGCCGAGCATGAAGACCACCTGGCTGTGAAGGAGGCGAGCGCAGAAGATCGGCCCATGCTCCTCGTAGAGGGAGAGCAGTAGAGGCAGGGGGTCGCGAGCGGCCTGGAGCGTCCGGCTCATGCTGAAATCCTTGGGACCCGGCGGATAGGCCCCCCGGCGTCGAACCCGGAACTCGGCGCGGGCGTCGTCGAGCACGCGCACGACTGGATTGGCGCTCAACTGCTTCGGCGGCGGGACCCGTCGGGTCGGCGTGGCGACTGTGTCGCTCGGCATCGGCAGTATCGTAGTTGGCTGACCAGCCAGCTTGCCTGACGGCCTCCGCAGCGAGGCTCTCAGGCCGTCGGAGATGCCGCCGCGAGCTGCCCACATGCAGCATCTATGTCGCGGCCGCGGGTGAGGCGAACCGTGGCGGCGAGCCGGTGCTCAGCCAGGATCGAGCGGAAGCGCTCGATCCGCTCGGGTGGCGAGCCGTCGTAGGCGCCGGTGGGGTTGTAGGGAATCAGGTTGACCTTGTAAACGCGTGGATCGAGTAGCGCAGCGAGTTCGCGAGCGTGCTCTGGGAGATCGTTGATCCCGTCCAGCATCACGTACTCGACGAAGACCTTGCGGCGTCGGCGCGCGCGGTAGCGATCGCATGCCGCAAGCACCTCGGCCAGCGGGTAGCGATCGTTGACCGGCATCAACTGCGAGCGCAGCCCGTCGTTGGGGGCGTGCAGCGATAGAGCAAGGCTGACCGGCATCTCGCACTCCGCCAAGCGGTCGATCCCAGGCACCCAACCGACGGTGGAGATCGCTGTGCGACGGTGGGTGACACCAAGGTCGGGCAGCAGCTCGCAGGCCGCGAGCACAGCGCCGATGTTCATCGTCGGCTCCCCCATCCCCATGAAGACGACATGATCGATCTCCTCGATCCGGCGGAAATGAAGCGCCTGATCGAGGATCTCGTCGGCGCTCAGGTTGCGACCGAACTTCATCTGGCCGGTCGCGCAAAACGTGCAGGTGAGTGGGCAGCCAGACTGCGAGGAGACGCAGACCGAACGTCGGCCGTCGCGGTAGCGCATCAGCACCGCCTCGACCGGCCGCTCATCGGCGGTGTCGAAGAGAGCCTTGACGGTCCCGTCATCGGACCGTGCCTCGGTTCGCACCGACAGCGTCGAAAGGGGCACCTCGGCAGCGAGCCGTTCGCGCAGAGCGAGCGGCAGGTTGGTCATCTCCTCATAGGCACGCACGCCACGCCCCACCCACTCCCAAACCTGGGAGACGCGGTAGGAAGGCTCACCGGCATCGGCAAGGGCCTGCTCGAGGATGGCGCGATCCACGTGGCCGAGTGTAGGCGAGCGCCTTCGTGGCGCTGGATTGGATGACCTCCAATCATCGATCCCACAACCCCTGGCGAGAGAGAAGCCCGTCCGCCCTCCAGTCGAATTGATGGCGCACGGCCTTCGGCCTTAGCGCCCCCAAGCTCCCAAGCGTGTACAGCGCCCAAGCCCGCAAGAAGCTTGGTCGAGCGGCGCTTCCTGCAAGGAGCTTGCGAAGCTTGGTGTGCCTTGAGGGGATGCCGGTGCCTCTCTCCGGGAATGTCGCCGAAGGCGGCGGAAATGCAATCCGAGGATTGCGCGGCGAAGCCGTGCTCCTCATTAGTCGCACGCGCCGTAGGCGCGTGCGACCTCAATTCCCGGGGAGGGGTGCCGGCATCCCCTTAATGGCTGGGAAGGATTGAGGGTGTTGTGGGATTTGAGTGGCTAGGAGGCTGGCGGCGGCTCGGCCGGGCTTGGCGGCAGCCCCTGTCCTGATTGAGCCTCGGCCTCTTGGCGCCAGACCTCGTTCAGCGAAACCTGGACATAAGCCCAGAGTGCCAGCGGGAGCAGGAGGAATAGAAGCAAGGCAATCCAGCCGTTCGGCGCCTCCTTGCCGGCGAGGTCGGATGCCGATTGCACACGCTGTACGCCCCGGTAGTAGGAGACAAGTGGAGGCACGATGAGGATGAAGCCGGGGACCAAAGCGAGTAGGGAGTTGGTCGAATTCTGACCGAGGTCCTGGCCCTTGGCGCGACCGAGATCGCGCAGCTCCCGGTTGATTCGGTACCACCAGACGAAGTGATAGATGCCGAGCGTAATAAGCGGCAGCAGGGCCACGGCCCAGGGGCTGCGGAGCTTGACCTCGTCCTGCGTTCCGCGAATGCTCATCTCGATTGCCATGCGGGCTCCGTTCTTTGGGGAGGCAGGGTCATAGCGACCCTAACCGACCTCAACCACCGTCGGCAAGAACCTCGGCCGCGGCTCGCTCTCCGGCCTGAAGCGCTCCCTCCATGTAGCCACTCCAGACCGTAGCCGTCTCGGTTCCCGCCCAGTGGAGACGGTCGACAGGCTCGCGAAGCGACGAGCCGAGCGAGGTCCAACCCCCGGGCCCGAAGTTGGAAGTTGGCCCACCGCCAGACCACTCTTCCGCCGACCATTCCTGTTCGACGTAGTCGAGCGGATGCTCGGCGCGAGAGCCGAAGAGCTGGGCGAAGCAGGCCAGGACCGCCGCTCGGCGCTCAACCTCCCCCAGGCCCGCCATGTCGGCGACCTCTGGACCACCGACGAAACCGAGCAGGACACCGGCCGAGCCATCCCGCGGCGAGCTGTCGAAGGTGAGGGTCACCGGGCCCGTATCGATGACCGACTCGCCCGTGAAGCCGTCGGCACGCCAGAACGGCTCCTCATAGAGAGCCATGCACTTGTTCAGCCTGCCCGGGCGCAGGCTCTTGGTGAGCTCCAGCCGCTGGGCCGGCAGGGGCGGATCGAACTCAATGCCGGCGGTAAGCACCGGGGGCAGCGCGAGGATCGCCCGTCGGGCTTCGACCTCGACGCCATCCGCTTGGATCGACAGCGAGTCGGTGCTCTGCTCGATCCGGCGCACCGCCGTCGAAAGGTGAACTCGGCTGCCGAGAGCCTCGGCGAGGCCGATCGGCAGCAACTGGGCACCGCCGTCGAGGCGGTCCTGCTGCGCCCCGCCCTCGGTGTCGATCAGCTTGTCGAAGCTGCCCGCGGCGCTGACGTAGAAGAGAACGTGGAGCATCGAGAGCTCCTCCGGCCCCGTCCCCCAGACCGTGCGCCCGGCAAGCCCGATCAGCTCGCGGGCAATCGGCGTGCGCACGTTCGCCTCGCACCACTCGGCGAGCGTCTGCCCGTCCAGCTCGGCGGCCCGCTCGGCGGCCCAGGGCCGCTCCGCGCCCACGCCGGCCGCCAGCTTGGCGATGCGGCGCCGGGCAATGAAGATATCCCAGAGGACGCGTGGGCCGAGGCGGGGAATTGTCCCCTTGTAGGTGCGTCGCGTTCCGGCGACATCGAGCAGATTCCGGCCCTCGCCGTACTGGGGGAAGATCTCAATCCCCAACTCGGTGGCAAGGCGCTGCACCCGCGCGTGGTTGGAACCTACCCACTGCCCGCCGAGATCGACCTGGACCCCGTCGCCGAGCTCGGCGCTGAGCAGACGGCCCCCGACCCGGTCGCGGGCCTCGAGCACAACCACCTCGTGCCCTGCATCGGACAGCGCCTTCGCCGCGCCCAGGCCGGACAGCCCCGCCCCGACGATTGCCACGTCGACTGTCGAGCCCGCACCACCGGTCATGTCAGAGGCCCGCCGCGTCGGCGAGCAGGTCGACCTGGGCGGGATCGCTCGAGGCGGGAAAGAAGATCAGCTCGTCGCACCCGGCAGCCTCGTAGGCGGCGAGGCTCTGCCTGACCGACTCCGCATCCCTGGCGGCAGCGGACACGATGAATTCGGCGATCTGCTCGCCAAGCCAGGCGTAATAGTCGGCCAGGTTGGCACGGGCGTCCGCCTCCGCATCGTCGCCCAGGGAGAAGTAGGCAAGCGCCATCGTCCTCGGCTCCCCCTGGTGGCCGGCCTCGGCCCAGGCGGCCTTTGCCTTACGGGCGCCCTCCTCGTACTGCTCCGACCCCGAGCTGGCGGCAATCCAACCGGCGGCGAAGCGCGCGGCGCGGGTGAAGGAGGCGTCGGCGTGGCCACCGACCACAAGGGGCGGCGGCCCCTCGATCGAGGGGCCGATCTCGCCCCCGGACCAGACTTCCTCGATCCGCTCCAGCATCGCGTCCAGACGCCGGCCGCGACCGGTGAGCTCGACACCGCTCGCCTCGTAGTCGTCATCGCGACCGCCGAGGCCGATGCCCAGCGTGAAGCGACCTCCGGAGAGGGCGTGCAGGCTCAGTGCCTCCTTGGCCAACTCGGTTGCGTTGGTGCGCAGCGGCCCGAGCAGGACCGAGGTGCAGAGACCGATCCGCTCGGTGACCGCGGCGGCCGCGGCAAGCGCGATCAGCGGCTCATAATTATCGTAGACGATTCGGTCGATCGTCCCCAGGCTGCTGAACCCACGGGCCTCGGCGCGCCGGGCCCACTCGACCAACTGCGCGCCCGTCGTCCCAGGCACCGCGTTGGGCAATCCGATCGCAACGTCCATTCACGCCTCCTCAGCTTTCAGGGCCTTCTCCAACGCCCTCGATTCGAGCCCTTCCACTCGCACGACCTTATCCCGGGACCTCTCCCCCCTGACGACGCTCACCCTTGACGGCGCAACCCCGACCCGCTTCGCAATCAACTTGCAGAGAGCCCGGTTCGCCTTCCCATCGACCGGAGGCGCCGAGACCCTGGCGCGCAGCACCCCGCCTTCCATGCCCAGCAGCTCATCGCCCTTGCCGCGTGGCCGGAGACGGACCTCGATCTGAGCGTCGCCCTTGGACACCTGGCAACTATGCCCCATCGCCGACTAGAGTTTCTGCAATGAACGAGCGAGACGGTGTCGATGCTCTGACCGAGGCGATCGGCCGCTACAACGATGCTTGGAACTCTCAGGACGTCGACGCAATCGTGGCCATGCACGCACCCGACATGGTCTTCGCCAATCACACTGCCGGCGAGTCGGCAACCGGCGCCGACGTGCGAACCCACATCGCGGCGATCTTCGAAAGCTGGCCCGACCTCAGGTTCGAGACGCGGCGCCTCTATGTGCGTGAGGGACTCGTCGTGCAGGAGTGGACGGCAACCGCCACTCACACCAAGACGATGCGGCGCGGCGACCTCGAGGCCGCACCGAGCGGCCACACGGTCAGCTGGGACGGAATCGACTCGATCCCCTTCGAGGACGGCCTGATCAAACGCAAGGACGTCTACTCGGACTCGGTTTCGATCCTGCGCCAGGTCGGCCTGCTCGACTGAGCGGAATGCCTCAGTAGGATCGCGCCTCCGCCCAAACCGGGTGGCGGACTACCACCCAACGGGGCAGCAGACTTCCAGGAGGAGAGAGATGGGCGACTACACGGTAAAAAGGATCGACGAGATGGAGGCCGTCTACTTCGGCGCTTTCAAGCGAGCACGAGCGGAGCTGGGCGTCGAGTCCTTCGGCATGCAGATCATCGATATGCCACCCAGCTTCGAGAACTACCCCGAGCACGACCATGCGGAAGACGGGCAGGAGGAGGTCTTCATAGCGCTTAGCGGAGGCGGCGAGATCGAGATCGCGGGCGAGCGCTTCCCGCTCGACGCCGACCACGTCGCCCGCGTTGCATCTGGGACCACGCGCAAGGTCTGGCCCGGCCCCGACGGGATCCGCCTCCTCGTCCTCGGTGGCGTCCCCGGCCAGGTCTACGAGGCTCCGGGCAATTCCAAGCTCGGCGAACCGGACCCAATGGCGAACTAGTTTCTGCCTCTATCGAGGCGCTGCCGGAGCCGTGCGCGGCTCGTGGCCAGGGCAGCTGAGCACAGGGACTCGCGGGTAGCGGGGATAGCGCTGGTCGGTCCGCGAGCGCAGGCAGAGCGAGAAGACCGAGCCCCGCGTGTTGGGCACCAGCTGCTGCAGCGCACAGCTGTCACATAGTCCGTTGGCAGGGGCGAGCACCTCGGACATCGCGGCTTAGCCTACAGACGGCTGTGCTCCCTCCGCATCCTCTGCGCGGCGGTGGCGCCGCTCTCGACAGAGTCAAAAAGACGTGGGATGGCAACGGTAGCTTTAAGGGATGAACGGCGTGAGCACACTGACTGAGGGACGCAGTCCGGATTACGCTGGCACGATCGAGGTCATGAACGTGATGTTCAGCGCCGAGGAGGACGGCTACGCGATCTTGGAGGTACATGACACTGGGTCCGGAGAGGAATTTTCCCTGGTCGGCCCGGTTGCCCATCTGAACGCCGGAGACCGGGCGGATGTGCAAGGCAAGTGGGAGACGCATGCGCGATTCGGGCCTCAGCTTCGGGCCAGCGGCGCCTTGCCCCTCGACCCCAGCGACCGCAAAGGGCAGATCGCCTACCTGACCTCGCTGAGCCATATTGGGACCTCTCGCGCAAAACAGCTGGCCGATGAATACGGCGAGGGGGTGCTGAGCGCAATCGAAGCGGACCCGGCGGGCGTATTCGGCTCGCTGCCGGGAGTCGGCACCAAGCAGACAGCCGCGGCTGTCGATTCCTGGCAAGCGTCTCGCGCGATCCGCGACCTCCACGTCCAGCTGGCGCCACACGGGCTGGCCTATCTGGCCGCACCGATCCACCACCGCTTTCGCGACCGTGCGATGACAGTGCTGCACCAGAACCCGTACCAGCTCACCGAGGTCAGCGGGGTTGGCTTTGCCAGTGCCGACAGGATCGCCCTGGCCGCCGACGTCCCCCCCGAGTCCGACCGGCGTGCACAAGCTGCCGCCATCTACGCGCTTTCTGAGGCCGAGCAGCAAGGGCACGTCTACCTGCCGATTGGCGAGCTGACGCGCCGCGCCGCGATCCTGCTCGGCCTGAACCCCGATCCAGATGTCATCCGCGCCGCGCCGGGACTGGCTGTGGATGGGGACGGCGTCTATCGCGAGGCGACATACGCAAGTGAGCTTGCCGTCGCGGAGGAGCTCGCCGATCGTGCCGCCTCACCCCCCCACCTCGACCATCACCCCAGCGAAGACGGCGATCCGGACGGCGAGCTGACCGCAGAGCAATGGGCGGCCGTACGCTCCGCTTTCGAGTCACGTCTATCGGTGCTTACCGGTGGCCCAGGCGTCGGCAAGACAGTCTGCACGCGGGCCATCGTCACCGAGGCCCACCGTGCCCACGCGGTAGTTGCCCTCTGCGCGCCAACCGGGCGTGCAGCGCGGCGGCTGGAAGAGGCAACCGATCGCGAAGCGCAAACGATCCATCGGCTGCTCGAGTGGACCCCCGGTCGCAAACCGGGATTCAGGCCCGGCCACCCGCTTCCTGCCGATCTCGTAATCGTCGACGAGGCCTCGATGCTGAACCTGCGATTGATGGAGGTCCTGCTCAATGGGCTGGCGCTGTCGACCCACATAGTCTTCGTAGGCGACGCAGACCAGCTACCGCCGATCGGCGCGGGCAAGCCGTTCGACGACTTGATCTCCTCTGAGATCGCACCCACCATCCGCCTTACACAGATCTTCCGCCAGGCGGCGCGCTCGATGATCACCACCGCGGCCCATTCGATCAACGCGGGCCAGCCCCCTCGCCTCGAGCCCGAGGAAGATCAGGATCACGACTTCTTCTTCGTGGAGCGCACGAAGCCGGAGCGAGCGCTTGACACGATCGTGGAGGTGGTGGCCGACCGAGCGCCGAAGCGCTTTGGCATCGACCCGATTCGCGATGTGCAAGTCCTGGCGCCGATGTACAAAGGAGCTGTCGGCATCAATGCCCTCAACGACCGACTCCAGGAGCGTCTCAATCCAGACGGGACGCCGGCTCTACGCAACCGCTTTCGCATCGGCGACCGCCTGATCCAAACGCGCAACTCCCACGAGCTCGGCCTGATGAACGGCTCAATCGTCTTCCTGCGGTCCGACGACCCAGAGGAGGGGACGATCGTCGTGGACACCGACGATGGCGGCTCGCTGACGGTCCCCTACGACGAAACCGACACCTTCCGCCTCGCCTATGCGATCTCCGTCCACAAGGCGCAGGGCTGCGAGGTGCCGATGGTTGTCGCCGTATGCCATCGCTCCCACACTCGAATGCTGACCAGGCCCCTCCTCTATACGGCCATAACCCGCGCCCGCAGCATCTGCGTTCTGGTCGGCGAGCCACAAGTACTGAGAAGAGGAGTCGCGCGAGATAACAACGGTGGTAGATATTCGGCGCTGACCGAGCGCCTGCGCACCTCGTAGCACCGCGATACTCCGAGAGTGGAGCCGCGCCGAAACCCCTGGCCATCGCTTCCCGCGATCGCGATCACGATGGGTGGTATTGCCGCGATGGCGATGCTCGTGCTCGCCGTGCCGGCACTGCGCGACGCTTTCGAGGCGGCCATCCAAGGGGATACGGATGAGATGAGGCGCGAGCTCGACAGCCTCGGCGCAGTTGGGCCACTGGTGATTTTGGCCCTGGCGCTGATTCACTCCGTCGTCTTCTACCCGGCGGAGATCGTCGACGCGGCAGCCGGATTCGTGTACGGGTTCTTCCCAGCCCTGGTGCTGGTCATGACCGGCTGGCTGCTCTCCGGCCTACTCTGCTTTGCGATTGGCCGCTCGATCGCGCGGCCCTTTCTCGACCGCTGGTTCGGAGTGGAGCGATTCGAGCGAATGGAGGAGATGATCGAGCGGGGAGGGGCCACATTGCTGCTTGCCGTGCGACTGGTTCCGATCATCCCGTTCAGCCTGGTCTGCTATGCCGCCGGCGCTGCCAAAGTGCCAATCTGGAGATTCGTGTGGACGACGGCGGTCGGCTACCTGCCGATCACCGCGCTCTCGGTCTACTTCGGCACGCAACTGGAGGGGATCGAGCTCACCGACCCGGTAGTGCTGGGCAGCGCGGTGGGGCTCTTGGCCCTGCTGATCGGCGGTCACTGGGCGATGCGACGATTGGCGCCGAACTCGAGGACCGAAGGGTGAGTCAGGACCGACCGCGGCGCTTGACGCGGAAGTGGTAGACGGCCGGCGTGCGGTCGGCGTTGCCGGCGGCGGCGCGGGCGAAGACGCGGACGGTGTGCCAGCCGATCGGGAAGCGGTGCACCAGCCGCTGCGGGCAGGTCTGAAGCAGGCCGCCGTCGATCCGGCAGACGAAGGAGACGCCAGTGAGGTCGGAGCCGAAGCGGAACACCGCCCTGGCCTTGAGGGTGCGCGTGCGAATCGTCCGCGGGGGGCGCTGGAGGAAGAACGTGCGGGGCCGGGTGACCGGCGCCTGCAGGCCACTCGGCGACAGGACTGAGCTCACAGGGGGAACAGCCAGCGGAACTTCCGAGCCCCAATTACCCGGGGCGCGCGCTTCCTCGGGTGACCCTTCGGAGGAGGGCGGTGAGCATCCAGGCGGGCTGAAGGCCGAGCCGGGGAGCTCTTCAAGGGCGCCGACGGCCTCCAGGAGCCCGGCGCCCACCGCGCACGGCCCGAATTCGCCCACTTCGACGGCGCTTGCCTGCAGCGCCGAGCGAATCCCGGACGGCGTTTCGCCGGGTTCGGCCTCGAGCATCAGGGCGGCGACCCCCGCTGCGTGCGGAGCGGCAGCGGAGGTGCCGCAGAAACGCCAGGCGGCTCCGGTGAAGCTGGCAAAGAAGGTGGTCGCGCCGCAATCGGTGGCGGCGAGGTCGGGCTTGGAGAGGATCTCGGGCGACCCGAGCGGTGAGGCTGCTTCGGTGCCGGTCACGGGGCCGAAGTCGTGCCTCACCGGCCCTCGCGACGAGTACCCCTCGGGTTCGGTGGATTTGTTGAACCGGATCGCTCCGATCGAGATCGCGCTCGCCGCGCCGTTGTGGCCGAAGACCGTCGGACCGACGACGTCGGCGCCGGTCGAGCGCGGGTACTCGGTTGCGACCTCATCCAAGCCGTTCGCCAGCAGAGCGAACTTCAGGCGCGGGCTCCCACCCGAGAAGCGATTGATCACCAACTGCACAGTCCGCTCGGACATGGACTGGTTTTCCCAAGGGACCACCTCGAACGGCCGCTGGCTGAGATCGACGTTTTCTTCGGCGGAGCCGGCGATGAGATTACCGCTGGCATTGAGCAGGAACGCGTCGAGATCGGTTCCGACCCCCTCCCAGGGTTCGGCCCACTGGAGGTCCACTATCAAGGTATCTCCCGGCGCCACCCTGATGCCAAACGTCCTGTCCACCTGGGAACCGGGCGCGAAGTCCAGGCAGTGAGAGCCGTTGAAGCCCGGCAGGGCCTGCACTTCCGGCGGGCAGCTTCCCGCGTCCCTGTAGAGAGGCGTTTCCCACGAGGCGATTTCATGCCCTTCGGAATCGAAGAGGTTGTTGTTGCCGGCCGCCGAGAGGTACACGGCGCCGTCTTCGATCGCTCCGGTCGCGGCAACCGCGACCGGACCTTCCTGGAAGAAGGGCTCTTCGAAGTAGACGACGTCGTCGACGACCACGTCCGCACCGGCGTCCACCAAGTCCCCGATGTTCGCCGCGAAGACGCCTTCCCCGTTGAAGGCCGAGGCAAATGAGATATCGGCCCCCGGGGCGACGTCGTGGACGATCTGCGCCATCGCCCTCCCCTCGTCCACGGGAGGTTCGAATTCTTCGGCTTCTTCCTCCTCTTCGAGAACTTCGACCGGGCTCGCATGGCCACAGGGATTTGCCGCACCGGGAAGGTCGCCGCTGGCCACGTCGGCCGCCGCTTTGGTCGCCACCGGGCCGCTTCCGTTGGCGGCTTCGGTCGCGAGGTCGAAGGAGTCCGAGAGGATGCCGACGGTCACCCCGGCACCGTCGACGCCGAACAGGTCGCGCGCTTCGCCCGTTTCCTCGCCGGCGTGCAGCTGCTCGACTCCCTCCGAGACGACTTCGCCGGAGGGGCAGGTTGCCGCCGCGACGGGCGCGAGCACCTCGGTGACCGCAGCAATGCGGGGCGCCCGGGCGAGGCGGCGGAGCGCCGCCGGCCTGACGGCGACGGTGACGGTCTGGTAGCGCCTGCTCGCGTGGACGATCCTCGCGCCCCTGGCGCGCAGAGATCTGAGACCGCCGAGGGCACCCCGGTCGAAGCGCACGTAGGCAAGGATCCGCTCCCCCCGTCGCAGCAGGCTGCCCGGACCCTGCCGCGCGAGCCCGAGCCTCGCGGCCTGAGCGGCGTGCGTTGCCGAGCGCACCGAGGGCTTCGCCAGCTCCGCCAACCGGGCGGAGAGATCGCCGTCGCTGGACTCCGCCGCTGTCGATGCGGTCGGGGCCAGCATGCCCAGCAAGCAGCACACGGCAAGCCAAACGGTCGTTAGAAGAGACCGTTTGGTGGCACGGCGCTGCTGAGTACCCGGTGGCATCTGGTCAAAGTATCGACCCGTCCTGTCATCCCTCAACACCTCAGACCGTGGTTTGGACCACTGACCGCATCCCAAAGCCCAGCCCTGCTACGGTCCCGGGCGTTAGGCCGGATCAGATCCGGTGAAAGTTGTGTCTAGCGCTCGCGTCGTTGCTTCACCGCATCCTCCCGCGTTCGCAGCACATGAAGTGGAGGCAATGCATGCCTACTGGAACAGTCAAGTGGTTCAGCGACGACAAGGGCTATGGCTTCATCACGCCCGACGACGGCTCCAAGGACGTCTTCGTTCATCACAGCGCCATCCTCGGCGAGGGCTTCAAGTCCCTCACGGAGGGCGCCAAGGTGAGCTACGAGTCCGAGGAAGGTCCGAAAGGCCCCGCTGCGGCGGGCGTCCAGCAGACCAGCTAGTCGCGCACCGCGCTTAGCAGTTCGCGAGGCCCGCCATCCGGCGGGCCTCGTCTTTTCTGCCCGCCGCTCCCCTACTCTGCGCCTTCGATATGACCACTCGCGACGACCTTCGAAACATCGCCATCATCGCCCACGTCGACCACGGCAAGACGACCCTGGTCGACGCGATGCTGTGGCAGACCGGCGCCTTTCGCAAGGGGCAGGACGTTGCCGAGCGGGTGATGGACTCGATGGACCTGGAGCGCGAGAAGGGGATCACGATCCTCGCCAAGAACACGGCCATCCACCACGCGGGCGCCAAGCTCAACATCGTCGACACGCCCGGCCACGCGGACTTCGGCGGCGAGGTGGAGCGCAGCCTGACCATGGTCGACGGAGTGCTGCTCTTGGTCGACGCCTCCGAGGGGCCCCTCCCCCAGACCCGCTTCGTGCTGCGCAAGACGCTGGAGGCGAAGTTGCCGGTGATCCTCGTGATCAACAAGGTCGACCGGCCCGACGCACGGATCGCCGAGGTCGTCGACGAGGTCTACGAGCTTTTCCTCGAGCTCGACGCCGACTCCAACCAGATCGACTTCCCGATCGTCTACACCAATGCGAAGGCAGGTTGGGCGTCGCTGGATGAAGGGGTCGAGGGAACCGACCTATCCCCCCTGCTCGATCTGATGCTGGAGCAGATACCCGCCCCCGAGTACGACGCCGACGCCCCCCTGCAGGCTCACGTCACAAACCTCGACGCCTCGCCCTACGTCGGCCGCCTGGCGCTCTGCCGGGTCCACAACGGGACGATCCGCGCCGGACAGCAAATCGCCTGGTGCCGCGCCGATGGCAGCATCAAGCGGGCACCGGTCTCCGAGCTGTATGTGACCGAGGCCCTGGAGCGCGTCGCCGCCGAAGAGGCCGGGCCGGGAGAAATCATCGCCGTCGCCGGGATGGAAGAGGTGACAATTGGCGAGACGCTGGCCGACCCCGAAGACCCTCGGCCGCTGCCGGTGATCACCGTCGATGAGCCCTCGCTCTCGATCGTGGTGGGAATCAACACCTCGCCGCTGGCCGGCACCGAGGGCAGCAAGCTGACCGCGCGCCAGATTCGCGACCGGCTCGATGCCGAGCTGGTCGGCAACGTCTCGATCCGAGTTCGCGACACCGAGCGTCCCGATGCTTGGGAGGTGCAGGGCCGCGGCGAGCTGCAGCTGGTCATCTTGCTCGAGCTGATGCGCCGCGAAGGCTTCGAGCTGACCGCCGGCCAGCCCCGCGTACTGACCCATGAGATCGACGGCAAGATTCACGAGCCGGTCGAGCGGCTCTCGATCGACGCGCCCGAGGATCACGTCGGCGCCATCACACAGCTCCTGGCCCAGCGCAAGGGAAGGCTGGAGCAGATGGCCAACCACTCGACCGGCTGGGTCAGGATGGAATACCTGATCCCGGCTCGCGGCCTAATCGGCTTCCGCACTGAATTCCTCACCGAGACCCGCGGCACCGGCATCATGCATCACGTCTTCGAGAGCTGGGAGCGCTGGGCCGGCGATCTGCTCACGCGGACGACCGGGACCCTGGTCGCCGATCGTCGTGGCTCCACCGCCAGCAACGCTCTCTTCAACCTGCAGGATCGAGGCACCCTCTTCGTCGGTCCCGGCGAGGAGGTCTATGAGGGGATGATCGTCGGTGAGAATGCTCGCGCCGAGGACCTCGACGTCAACGCAATCAAGGAGAAGCACCAAACTAACGTGCGCGCCTCAAGCGCCGACATCCTGGTGCGCCTGACCCCAGCCACCCGCCTCTCGCTGGAGAACGCACTGGAGTTCCTGCGCGACGACGAGTGCGTAGAAGTCACTCCCGAGTCGGTGCGGCTGCGCAAGGTCGTCCTCGACAAGATCGCTCGCCAGAAGGCCGCTCGCCAGAAGACCCGCGCCGGCATCTAGTAGGAGGCATGGCCACGTATAGATGCAATCGAGAAGCTACGCGTCCTCTGCTTTGAGTCGCCCTGAATCGATTGCCTCCACCAGAGCCGCGTGGTCGCGTTCGTTCTGGTCCGCGTAAAGAGTCGAGAACTCGGCGATCGATTCGTCGAAAGCGCCTCCCGAGCCGAGGTAGGCGCCGATCGCCACCGAATCTCCCGAACGGGCGTGGGCACGGGCCAGCGTCCAGCCGCACACGCGCGCGTAGACCTCCATCCCGCGCGGCGTCATCTCATCGACCTCGGTGGATCCCTTCCCGTCCCAGAGCTGGCGCACGTAGAAATCGCGCTCGCGCCCGTCGACTCCGACCGCCGGGCACCAGCCGAGGAAGCTGTCGCTGGCGGCCTGCATCAAGCGCTGGCCTTCAACCACCCGCCGCCCGTGATTGCGAAAGCGGCTCTTACCGGCATAGGGCTCGAGCACCGAGGCCTCGGCCTCCTTTGCCTGCAGGACCATCGGGTCGTCGTCATCGCGCCCCGTGAGCAAGACGATCCAGGCGCGAGTGCCGACGCTGCCGACCCCGACGACCTTTCGCGCCAGGTCCCGAAACCGGTAGGTATTCAGGAGCTGCTGGCGATCTCCCTGAAGGGTTGAGCGATATGACGCGAGCACGTCGAGCAGGGTCGCCTCCACCCCGCTCCTCTCTTTTCCCTCGAGCAGCTCGTCAAGCGGTACGACCAGAGGCGGCTTGCTGACGATCCGCAGCTCGCCGTCGACCTGACGGGAGAGGCGGCCGAGCGCCCGCAGGCTGTCCTTCGCGCGAGCCTTGGCAAGGCCCTTTTCGACCCGCTTCACGGCTTTGCGCCCCTCGGCCTGCAACTCCCGCATAACCACCTCGACGTCGAGCCGTGCGTACCAGACCTCCAGGTTGCGCAACCTCGCAAACTCACGCATCGCCTCGCGATACATGCGTGCGGCGGTGATGACGACTGCGCGGCGCTCCTTGCGTTTGAAGCCGTTCTCCCGTGCGGCGATCTCGAAGCTCGCCGCGAGGCGCTTGACGTCCCACTCCCACGGCCCCGGCAGGCTCTCGTCGAAGTCGTTGAGATCGAAGACGAGGCTGCGATCCGGCGCGGCGAAGATGCCGAAGTTGGAGAGGTGAGCGTCTCCACAGACCTGCACCCGCAGCCCGGAGACCGGCGTATGGGAGAGGTCGGCGGCCATCACCGCCGCGGCACCGCGGTAGAAGGTAAAAGGCGAGACCGCCATCCGCCCGTAGCGAATCGGCACCAGCTCTTGCACCCGTGAGCTCGATTGCGACTCGAGGATCCCGAGCGGATCATCGCGTTGCGGCGATGGCTCCCATTCCCCGTGGGAAGAGCGGGAGACCTTAGAGCGCGCCGCCTTTCCCGCCGCAACACGTTCGGAAGCCTTCATGGGGCTAGACGGTAGCGAGAAGAAACGAGCCGCCGGGCCTTGCGGGCCGGCGGCTCGGGTTTTAGGGCCCCTGCCCTAAGCGTTAGACAGTCGCGGCGGCCTGCTCGGCCTGGCTGCTCTCGGACTCCTTGGCCTTCGCTTCGGCCTCTGGTGCCACATCGTCGATGTTGCGGGGCAGCAGCACTTCTTTGGCGATCACCAAGCGCTGGATCTGGCTGGTGCCCTCATAGAGCTGCATGATCTTGGCGTCACGCATCAGCTTCTCGACCGGGTACTCCTTGATGAAGCCATAGCCGCCGTAGACCTGCACCGCGTCGACGGTGATCTCCATCGCAGAATCGGCGGCGAAGCGCTTTGCCTGCGAGGAAACCAAGGTGTTGCGCTTGCCCTGGTCGAGCAGCACAGCTGAGTTCCAGACCAGGAGGCGACCAGCATCGACCTTGGTCGACATGTCGGCGATCATGAACTGGATCGCCTGGTGCATCGCGATCGGCACGCCGAACTGGACCCTTTCCTTGGAGTACTCCGCGGCGTACTCGAAGGCGGCGCGGCCGATCCCGACCGCCATCGCCGAGACGCCGGGACGGGTGCGATCGAGGGTCATCATCGCCAGCTTGAAGCCCTTGTTCTCCTCACCGAGCAGGTTCCCGGCCGGGATCTCGACTTCGTCGAAGGAGATGGTCGCGGTGTTGGAAGCCCGCTGGCCCATCTTGTCCTCCTTCTTGTCGACGGAGACGCCGGGGAGGTCGGCGTCGACTACGAAGGCGCTGATCCCACGGTGGCCGGCCTCGGGATCAGTCTTGGCGTAGACCGTGAAGTAATCGGCGTAGGTGCCGTTGGTGATGAAGCACTTGGAGCCGCTGATCACGTACTTGTCGCCCTTCTTCACCGCCTTCGTCTTCATCCCGGAGACGTCGGAGCCGGCGTCGGGCTCGGTCAGGCAGAAGGAAGCCAGCTTAGGCGCCTCGCTGAGCATGCCGAGGTATTTCTTCTTGGTCTCCTCGGAGCCGCCGAGAGTGATCGGCGCGGAGGCGAGGCCGTTGGCCATCAGGCTGGTGCCGATGCCCGAGCACCCCCAGCCCATCTCCTCCTCGATCAGGCAGCCGGAGAGGTAGTCGAGACCGGGGCCACCGTAGGCCTCTGGAATGTGGGTGTTCATCAACCCCACCTCCCAGGCCTTGTCGATGATGTCCTGTGGCCAAGTGCCGTCCTTGTCGTACTCCCAGGCGACCTTGCGGATCTCCTTCTCCGCGAAGTTGTGCGCCAGCTCGCGCAGATCCTTCTGTTCGTCGGTGAGGGTGAAATCAACCACGGGTCGCGGCTCCTTTTCGTCCGTGCATAAGGCTTTTCAAGCGGTCCGCCGGGCGGGCGAGACCACCGATTGACTAGTCAGTCAACCAAGGTGGAGAGTAGCGGATGCGCGCGAACGGGTGGGAGCCGTACCCTGAAAGGGATGGTGCCGCTCCATGCAGCAATCGCGGTCGACAATGGCACGGTTCTCGTGCTGGTCACCTTGATAGTCCTGCCGATCGCCGCGATCGCCTTCGCCCGCTCGGGAGCCGCATGGAAAGAGCTGGGCAAGGGCACCTTCGCGATCGATCAGGAAGTGCAGCCACGACAGCATGCTCAGCCAACTCAGCAAGCGGGCCGAGCAGTGCTGGAAGCGGAAGCTCGGCAGATGCTGGAGGCCAAGTCCTACCGTCAGCGGCAGCGAGGCGAGGCACCCATAGACGTCGAGACGACGATGGCCCACTTGCTTGAATCGGCGGCCTCCACTCCGACCCACGACGCAGAGCTGCGGGCCGAGGTCCGCCGGCTGGTGATCGCACGCAACGAACGGCGGATACGGCAGGGGCAAGCGCCACTTGACGTTGAGGCCGAGACAGAGCGACAACTCGCCCGGTTTGCGTAGGATCGAGTCGATGACAGGCATTGAGAAAGACAACTTGGTGGAGATCGAGGAGCTGCTGATGCAGCCGGGGACTTATTTCAACCCCCAAACCGAGGTCCTGGTCGTCGTCGATGACTCGACATCGCTCGATCAAGAGGTCTTCAACATGGAGAAATACGAGGGAGCCAACTGGGTCCGGATCTCTGACGATGTCCCGATCGACGAAAACCAACGCGATGAGGCGCTTGAGCGGTTCCAGACCCACTACCACCCCGGCTTGGCAGGTTCGGTGTCCGCGACCGCCCTCGAACAGGGTGACGACGAGCTCGACGAGGACGAGGCCGGGCAGGACCCGGGTCGCGAGGACTGACGCCCGATGCTGGAGGCGGGCGAAGCGGCACCTGACTTCACCCTGCCCGATCAGGATGGCGAGGAGGTCTCTCTAGCCGGCCTGCGGGGAGAAGCCGTGGTGCTCTACTTCTACCCGCGTGCCGATACCCCCGGCTGCACGGTCCAGGCCTGCGGTGTGCGCGACCGTGGCGCCGATTACAAAGGGCTGGGAGCACGGGTCCTCGGCGTCTCGCCGGACCCGGTTGAGGCGGTGAAGAAGTTCGCGGACAAGTTCGACCTCGACTTCACCCTGCTGGCCGATGCCGATCACGCGGTCGCGGAGACATATGGCACCTGGGTGGAGAAGTCGATGTATGGGAAGAAGTACTGGGGCGTGCAGCGAGCGACCTTCTTGATCGACCCCGATGGAAAGATCGCCAAGGTCTTCCCAAAGGTCTCGCCGAAAACCCACGATGACGTGGTCCTGAAAGCCCTCCAGGATCTACCCCGGTAGGGCTTCCACTTAACTTTTTCGAGAATCGTGATCGGGTGTCCGAGGCGATGCGCCGAAAAAGTACAAGACGTTCCAGCCCCACCGAGGCAGATCCTCAAGCGCTGAGGACCACGATGATCAGGAACATCGCGTAAAGAGCAAACCAGCCGATCACCGCCGGCAGCTTGAAGACACCGGCCCGGTGCAGGCTGAAATAGGCCAGAAGGCCGCCGGCAACGCCGAGGGCAATCGAGAGGACAGCGTTGGCGGCGAGGTCCCAGTCGGTGAAGATCAGCCCGATCCCGACCGGGATCGTCGACTGAAAGACCATCGCGCCGGTGATGTTGCCGAGCGCCAACGCATCCTTGCCTTCCCGGACCCAGAAGAAGCTGTTCACCTTCTCCGGCAGCTCGGTTGCCAGCGGTGCCAGGATCAGCGCCAGGATCAACGCCTCGACGCCGATGCTCTCGGCGATGTGAAGCAGCTCCTCGACGAAGAGATGGGCGCCACCGACCATCGCTCCCAAACCGACCGCGAGCTGGACGACGCAGAGCAGGATCGGGGGGTCTTCGCGGCGCTCTGGGCGTCGCTCGAAGATCAGCGGGTTAAGCGTCTCTTCGCCCTGGATCTCACCGCCACCACGCAGAGTGCGGGTCACGTAGAAGAGGTAGGCGCCGAGAAAGGCGACCCCGAGCGGAATCCGCACCATTTCCGGCGGGCCCCATGCGAGTACGCCGGCCAACCCGAAGAAGCCAAGGAAGAAGAGCAAGTCGCGCTCCAGGGTTGGGCCATGCGCAGCGAGCCTCACTCCCTGAGTGCGACGCTCGCGGTAGAGATAGGCGAACAGGCCAACCAGCCCCATCGCCAGCGTGGCCAGCAGGAAGGGGGCACCGACGATCGCCCCAATTGCTACGTCTTCGGAGCCCTCGGTGACCTCCACCAGAGCAACGATCGCAATCAGAGTCTCCGGCATCGCCGTGCCCACGGCAGCGAGGATGCTGCCGACCGCCCCCTCGCCCACCCCCAGCCTGTGGCCAAACCACTCGACCGCGTTGGTAAACAGCAGCGCGCCTGAGAGCACCACAGCGAAGCTGATGGCGAGGAGTAAAGCGTCCACTCCGCGAGCCTATGACACAGTCTTGCGGGAACCCGCTCAGGCGAAGTAGAAGGCGAGACCGAAGACCAGGTAGACAGCGAGCAGCTGCACCCCCTCAAACCAGGTCGACTCGCCGTCCTGGGTGACGTAGTTGGCGATCAGCACCGCCAGCAGGATCGCGCCCAGCTCAAAACCGTTGAAGACCAGCGCCAAGGGGTGGGGACCAAGGAAGAAGGAGGCGATCACCAAGACGGGCGCTACGAACAGCGCCACCTGGGCGCTGGAGCCGATCGCGATGTTGACCGCGAGGTCCATCTTGTTCTTCATCGCAACGAGAACGGCGACCCAGTGCTCCGCCGCGTTGCCGACGATCGCGACGACGATCACACCGATGAAGAACTCGGAGAGGCCGATCGCGTGTGAGGCCTCGTCGATCGAGCCGACCAGCACCTCTGACATCAGCCCGACGAGGATGCCGGCGATTGCCAGCGCCGCCACCGAGGTTCGCGTCGACCAGCCCCAGGTGTCCTCATCCTCATACTCGGGATTGAAGATGTCGCGATGGGTCTTCAGCGAAAAGAAGAGGCCGATCACGTACGTGACGATGAGGACCACTGCGACCGCCAGCGAGAGCTGCTCGACAGTCGAGCCATAGTTGATCGCCTCTGCGCCGGGAGCGGGCAGGCCCTTGCCCTCTACCAGCTCGAAGATCGCCGGCATCAGCAGCGCCGCGGCGGCGAGCAACAGCATCGAGGTCTGCACGCTGACGCCGGTGCGGCTGAAGGTCTGCTTCTCACGGCCCAGCCCACCTGCCAGCATCGCGGCCCCGAGCACAAGCAGGATGTTGCCGATGATCGAACCGACGATCGAGGCCTTGACCACCTCCTGCAGTCCCGCACCAAGCGCGAAAAGAGCGATGATCAGCTCCGGCGCGTTGCCGAAGGTGACATTGAGCAGGCCGCCGATGCCAGGCCCGGAACGTGCCGCCAGCTCCTCAGTGGCGCGGCCCATCAGCGCCGCGGTGGGGATGATCCCCAGGGCCGAGGCGGCGAAGACGATCGTGGCCGAGGAGCCCGCTAAATCGAGCGCGACCGCGAGAGGGATCAGCGGCACAAGCAGGTAGGGCCAGCCGGCCGGCGTGCGGAAAAAGCTCGCGTTGAAGCGCGGGCGGCTGGCTTCTGGGTCGCTCATCTAGGCGATCTGAGCCGCTACTGGAGTTCGGCGCATTTCTGCAGGTCAGCCGCCGAGGCAACACCTTGGAGGCACTGCATGTACTTGCGCTCCTTCGCTTCTTCGGCGGAGGAACCGCCAGAGCCTCCGCCGGGGGCGCCGCTGAGGCCTTCAAGCAGGTTTCCGAGGGCTTCGCCCCCTTCTCCCTGGAAGAGGCCGAGCAGTTCAATCGGGTTCACGCCCAGCTTGATGAACAGGTCGCTTAGAGGCTTCGTGTCCTCCGGAGCGGAGATCTCCTGATCCTCGTTGACACCGCCCAGCGTCAGATCAATGGCGATGTCGGCGCTTTCCGGTTCGTCGGCGGACTCTTTCGGCTCGATCGTCAGCTGCGCGGAGACGCGCCTCACGATGTTGTCGTCGCCAACGTAGAGATCGGCATGCGCGGACTTGATCGAGCTTTCGATTTCGGCCTTGGCCTCGTTCACCTCATCGCCCGAGGGAAGCTGTTCCACCGCACTGAGCTGTCCGCTGCAGGCCGGTTCTTCTGAGAGTTCGACAAGCGCGTCGAGAGCGCCGCCGACATCGAGATCGCCGCTGATCTTGGTCGTACTGGTGCCATCCACGTCCGCACTGCCGTCGTTGCTGAGGTTGTCGACGAAGTTGCCGATGTCCATTTCGGCCAGCGCCTCCTGGCAGGCGGTTACGGATTCCTCTTCGGCATCGCCCTGTTTCTGGGCTTCCTTGAGCTGCGCTTCGACGAAGCTGTAGGTGGTTGAGTCGACTTCGTAGTCGATGCCCTGGTAGCCGACGTAGGCGCTGTTGGGGAGAAGCACCAAGCCACCGTCGAAGTCGACGTCTTCGTCGCGAACAGAGCCATTCACGCTTGCGGTCAGGTCGAGTTCGGGGGCCCGGCCCTTGCCACCGCTCTGAAACGGCCCCGAGAGGCTGATCGCGAGATCGCCCCCTTCATCCCCGGTCGCCTTGACAGCGACCGAGAGGTCGAGGTTCGCGCTCTCGATTCCCTGCAACGTGGCGTCATCGATGACTGCCTGCGGATCGGCGTCGCTGCCCTCTTCATCGCCACAAGCAGCGACCGTGCTCGCCACCGCAAGCAGAGCCAGGAGTGCGAAAAGGAATCGAAGTCGGCTCAAAGCTGTAGGCCTCCTGAAGGCGTCGAGATGCACGAACGTGCCGCTAAATCTAACGCCGCGAGACCACGGCAGCGTTGCTAGCGAGGATTCTCGACCTCGGGTGGCGTGCTCTCGGTCAGGTTGGTGGCCAGCGGGAAGAGGAACGCTCCCAGGAAGATGAGGACGATCCCGGCAAGGACGAGCTGACGGGACCCGGCGAGGTGTCCGAGGATGCCGATCGCGAAGCCGACGAGGACGAGCGCGATGTATGGAGTGGCGCTGTGGGGCAGCAGCGCACTGAGCGCGAGGATCAAGTCAAACACGGGGCGGATTATCATCGCCCTGCGTGCGAAGCGAGCAAGCGACACGATCTGGTTCTTCGCGTCCCGCGCGAAGCTCGAAATTTGTTCTATGAACGCAACCCCGACACCAGCCTCGGTCGCCGAGACCAAGCAAGCGCTGGCCGAGGCCAATTACCTCGCCGACGAGTCGGCGGCGCTCGTCTCCTTCCTCGCGCAACGCCTCGGCAAGCCTGTCTTGGTCGAGGGGCCGGCAGGCGTGGGCAAGACCGAGTTGGCCAAGGCGCTGGCTCGCGCGAGTGGTCGGGAGCTGATCCGCCTGCAGTGCTATGAGGGCCTCGACGAGGCCAAGGCGCTTTACGAGTGGAACTATCGCAAGCAGTTGCTGCGCATCCAGGCCGGTGGCGAGGCCGGATGGGAAGAGGTCCACGACGACATATTCGACAAAGAGTTCCTGCTGGAGCGACCGCTGATGCAGGCAATCGCCAGCTCCGAGCCGGTTGTGCTCCTGATCGACGAGATCGACAAGACCGACCAAGAGTTCGAGGCGATGCTGCTGGAGCTCCTCTCCGACTTTCAGATCACGATCCCCGAGCTGGGGCAGGTGTCGGCAACCACGATGCCGATCGTCGTCCTCACTTCCAACAACTCTCGCGAGCTGACCGAGGCCCTGAAGCGTCGCTGCCTGTACCTCTGGCTCGACTACCCGGAGATGGAGCGAGAGATGGAGATCGTCCACCTCCATGCACCTGAGCTTCCGGAGGCTTTGGCTCGCCGCTTAGTCGAGGTGATCAGGATGGTCCGCGCCCTGGACCTGAAGAAGCCTCCGTCGATTGCCGAGTCGATCGACTGGGCGCGAACCCTCTTGCTGATGGGCGCCGAGGACATCGACCGCGAAACCTTCGAGCAGTCGATGTCGATCATCGTCAAGCACCGCACCGACATCGACCTGGTCGCGGAGCGCGTCGGGGTAAAGCTCTCGGGCGCACCGACGCAAACGCCATCATGAGCGCGGAGCGAGCAAGCGTCACGATCTGGTTCTTCGCGCCGCGAGCGAAGCGCGAAAGTTTGAGGTGAGCCCGCAGGCCACCTCCCCGTACGGGCCGCGGGCCGATACCGGGCCGCCTGGCATGACGGCGAAGTTGCTCAGGTTCTGCGAGGAGTTGCGTGGGGAGGGCGTTGCGGTCGGCACCTCGGAGATCCTCGATGCCTTTGCCGCGCTTGAACAGGTCCCTTGGACCTCGCAGGAGGACTTCCGGGAGGCTCTGGCGGCGACGCTCGTCAAGTCACAGGAGGACCGCCGCCTCTTCGAGCTTTTGTTCGAGCGCTGGTTCTTCCGCACCACAGAGGCCGAGGCGATCGAGCGCGGGATCGGCGAGGAAGGGCAGCGACACGAGGGAGGCGAGCGGCTCGACATCGACGAGCTGCGAGAGCAGATTCGCCAGGCGATCGTCGAGGGCAACGATGGGGAAATGCGCGATCTGGCGCGACTGGCAATCGCCGCCTTCGGCCGCCAGGGGGAGGGGTCTGGGGTGGTCGGCGTCGACGTGCAGCGCATCCGCCGCACCCTCGGCCTCTCGACCGGCGCCCAACAGGCCCCAGACGGCGATGGGGGCGAGCTGCCGCCGATCGAGCGAGAGGACCTCAGCCGCTTCGAGCGCCACCTACGACGCGAGCTGGAACGGAAACTGATCGAGCGCACCTCCACACTGCCACCCTCACGCCCTCTGGCCGAGCTGGACCGCGCCCTCCCGACAAGCCCAACCCAGGACCTCGCCGCGGTCCACCGTGCCGTCTCGCAGATGAAGCGACGGCTGGCAACCCTCGGTCAGGAGCAGCGCGGTCGCCGCAAGGGACAGGCGGTCGACGTGCGGCGGACGATGCGCTCCTCGCTGCAGACCGGCGGCGTGCCTCTCTACCTGCGCTATCGGCCCAAGCGCCCGCGCCGCCCCGAGATCTACGTTCTCTGCGACGTCTCGACCTCGGTCACCTCGGCCAGCGTCTTCTTCCTTTCGGTGCTGCATGCCCTTCACGACTCGTTCCGCAAACTGCGCAGCTTCGTCTTCATCGAGCGGATCTCGGAGGTGACCGAGATCTTCGAGCACGAGCGCGACTTCCGCGAGATCGCCAAGCGGATCTCCGGCGAGGGCGGCGTCGCCGATGTCTCCGGCTATACCGACTACGGCCGGGTATGGCTCGAGTTCCTGACCGAGATCTCAGATGACCTCGACCCCCGCTCTACGGTGATCGTGCTTGGCGATGCCCGCACCAACGGCCGCGAGCCGCACGCCGACGTCTTCGCCCAGGTCTCCGAGCGGGCCGGGCGCCTCTTCTGGCTCAACCCCGAGCCGAAGCTCTACTGGAACTACGGCGACTCGGTGATGGCGGCCTATGAGCGCTACTGCGACGGCGCCTTCGAGTGCTGGACCACTCGCCATCTGGAGAACTTCGTCAACGTCGTGGCGGGCGGCGTCCCGGCGGGCGAATGAGCCGGGTGCTGCTGCTCCGACACGGAGAGTCAGCCGGCAACGCACACACGGGATCCGAGACCCTCAACGACGAGGAGAGCGACCGCCTCACCGAGACCGGCCGGGCCCAGGCCCACGCCGCAGGGCCGGGCCTGGTGAGCCACGGGCCGACGCGGTTGCTGACCAGCCCAATGCGCCGGGCCGTGGAGACGGCCGAGATCCTCGGAGCGGCGATCGGCCTCGAGCCATCGGTCCTCCCCCATGTCCACGAGCTGGAGCGGGCCGAGTCGTTCGAGGACGCCCTGGGACGGGTGCGCCGGCTCAAGGTCGAGCTCGAGGCCGCGGGGCCTGACGAGCGCACCCTCGTGGTTAGCCACGGCATCTTCATTCGCTTCTTCCTCTTCGACTCGCTGCTCGGCGAGGAGTTCGTGGCACCGATGGCGGCCGGGACCTGGAGCATCGGCTCGCGCAACTGCGGGCTCAGCCTCTTCTCCCACGGAGAGGCCTACGACCCCTGGGGGAACGCGGTGCAGGGCTGGGCCTGTCACTTCTGGATGGAGCGGCCGTGGGACCGCGAGGGCTAGACCCTCCTACTAGCGGGGAGCCCAAGCGTCTGGGGAGGCGGCGAGCTCCTCGACCACAGCGGGCATTTCGCCCGAAACCAGGTCGGCGAGGGTGACGTGCTCGAGCACGGCGCGGAGGTTGGCGCGCACGGCGATCCAAACCTCCTTCAGGTGTTCTGCGTTGCCGCGGTACTCGATCATCTCGGGCGGGTCCGACTGGACATGAGCGATCGGGCCCTCGACGGCGCGGACGATGTCGGCGATCGTGATCTCATTGGCGGGCTTGGCCAGCCAATAACCGCCTTTGGCGCCGCGACGAGCTCGAACAATGCCGACGTGCTTCAGCTCGAGCAGGATGTGCTCGAGGAACTGCAGGGGAATGTCCTGCGCCTCGGCGAGGCGCTCCCCCTTGACGGGGCCTTCCTCGGCGGCGGCCAGCTCGGCCGCTGCTCGCACCGCGTAGTCGGCCTTTGCGGAAACCCTCATAGGCGGAGTAAATCAGGCAATGGCTACCCAATCGTCTCCGGGGCGAGATCCCCCGAGCGATCGTGGGGCGGCCCCTCCTCTTCCTCGGCTTCCCGTTCTGCCCTAC
This sequence comes from Solirubrobacterales bacterium, assembly GCA_025450195.1. GTDB lineage: Bacteria > Actinomycetota > Thermoleophilia > Solirubrobacterales > 70-9 > VRUE01. The sequence goes on from JANWHW010000008.1 coordinate 27,295, forward strand.
GCGTGTTCCACCAGCGCGGGAACCAGATCAGCAGTCCGAGCCCGATGCCGGCCACCGCTGCGGCGATCGGCCAGACCACGGGATCGCCCTTCTGCACCGTGACGATCCCAGATGCGACGAGGACCACGCCCAGGGCCGTGCGCAGGAACCCCGTCGGCGCCCGTGCGGCGAAGTGCGCGCCGACGATGACCCCGGGAACCGAGCCGAGCAGGATGTTCCCGGCCAAGACGAAGTCGACGTTGCCTCCCACCCAGTGCGCAATCCCGGCGGCCCAGAGCAGGATCGCGGCGTGGAAGACGTCGGTGCCAACCACCTTGCGCGGCGTGAGACGGAAGACCGCGATCAGCAGGATCGCGATCACCGTGCCCGAGCCGGCTGAGGTGATCCCGATAACGAAGCCGGTGGTGGCGCCGATCGCAACCGCGGCCACCTTGTGGCGCCTCTTCAGCTCGAAGTCGTCTCGCTCTTCGACCAGTTTGCTGAGGATCAGGGCTCGCGCCAGGGTGATGATCCCAACCATCAACAGCGTCCCGCCGAGCAAGGCGTAGACGATCGAATCGAGGCGCTCTTCCCCGATCTTGCTCTGCAAGATCGAGATCGCCCAAACCCCAGCGATCGACGCCGGCACGCTGCCGGCCGCCATCCAGAGCGCAAGGCCCATGTTGACCGTGCGCATACGCAGGTGCCGCCAGCCACCCACGGTCTTGGTTACCGCCGCATAGAAGATGTCGGTGCCGATCGCGGTCACCGGCTTCACTCCAAAGAGCAGGATCAGCAGCGGCGTCATCAGAGTTCCGCCGCCCATGCCGGTCATGCCGACCATTGCTCCGATTCCGAAGCCGAAGATGACGATTGCCGGGTCCATCGAATTTCCCGCGCTGGGCACTTATCGACTTTCCTGACCTTTTTGGTCAGGAGCGCGGAGTGCGCCAGGATACCAAGATGCCCACCGAAGCCAAGGAGTTCGCCATAGGGAACGCATCGCCTGCCTTTGGCGATCTTGCGCACCCTGGCGCCGCCGTTTCGATCCGCGGCCTTCGGCACTTTTACGGCTCATTGGAGACGATCGAGGGCTTCGACATGGAGTGCCCCCCACACCGGGTCCTCGGCCTGGTCGGGCCCTCGGGCTGTGGCAAGACGACTCTGTTGGAGACGATCTGCGGCCTACAGGAGCCCGCTGCGGGAAATGTGGAAGTCGGCGGGGCTCTTGACCCACGCGGCCGCCTCGCTCGCTGCGCATTCATGCCGCAACGCGACATGCTCCTGCCCTGGCTCTCGGCCCTGGACAACTCCGCCCTGGCGCTGCGCAACAGAGGCACCGGCCGCAAGAAGGCTCGAAAGGAGGCAGGCCAATTGTTCGAGCGCTTCGGGCTGGCAGGCTTCGAGAGGGCCCTGCCGGCTGAGCTCTCCGGAGGAATGCGCCAGCGGGTCGCATTCCTCCGCACTCTCGTGTCCGGCAAGCCGGTCCTGGCACTGGACGAGCCCTTTGCCTCGCTCGATGCGATCACCCGGTCGGAGATGCAAGCCTGGCTGGCGGGGGCGCTGGCCACCGACCCCCGAACCGTGCTCCTGGTAACCCACGACGTCGAGGAGGCCCTCTACCTGTCCGATGAGGTGGCGGTGCTCTCGGCTCGCCCGCTGCGGGTCGTCGACAAAATGAGCGCTCCCACGCCTCGAGCTCCCGATCGCGATGCTGCCGTTACCGACCCTTCGTTCGTCGCCGTCCGCGAGCGCGCGACGACCTCCCTTCGTGGAGCGGCAGGATGAGGCGCTGGCTCCTTCCCACGCTGTTCCTCGCGGGGCTGATCGCCGTCTGGCAGATCGCCGCCACGACCGGCGTGATCGCCGATGCGCTGAACCTGGAGCCCTACCTCGTTCCCTCCCCCTCAGAAGTCGCAACCTCGCTTTGGGACAGTCGCTCGCTGCTCGCCGAAAACGCCTGGGTGACCCTGCAGGAGATGCTGTTCGGCCTCTGCATCGGATTGATCGTCGGCGTCAGCTTCGCCGTCGCCATGCACCTCTCCAGCGGGGTGCGGGAAGCGACCTACCCGCTGCTGGTCATTTCACAGACGATTCCGATCGTCGTCATCGCCCCGATCCTGGTCCTCTGGCTCGGATACGGGATCTGGCCAAAGTTGGTGGTCGTCGCCTTGATCTGCTTCTTCCCAGTCGCCGTCAACACACTGGACGGACTCCGCTCAGTCGATCGCGAGACAACGAAGATGATGCGAACCCTCGACGCCTCTCGGGGGCAGATCCTGTGGCGGGTCGAGGCACCCGGAGCGCTCCCCTACTTCTTCAGCGGGGCAAGGATCGCCGCCACGATTGCCCCGATCGGAGCCGTCTTCGGCGAGTGGGTCGGCGCGGACTCCGGGCTCGGCCACCTGATCCTCCAGGACAACGCTCAGCTGGAAACCGCCCGGGTGTTCGCCGCGACGGCGGTCCTCTCGGCAATCGCCCTAAGCCTCTTCGGATTGCTGGCACTCGCGGAGCGCCGCATAGTCACTTGGCGATAGAAAGCAGGGGATGAAGCCCTTCCGCCCAACGGCGATCGTCGTCGCACTGGCCCTCCTGACCCTGGCGATGGGACTGGCGGGCTGCGGCGAGAAGAGCGAGGACGGGACCGCTGGAAGCGAGCCCCTCAGCGTCACCCTCGACTTCTACCCCAACCCCGATCACGCCGGCATCTACATGGCGCAGAAGCTCGGCTATTTCCGCGATGCCGGCCTTGACGTGTCGATCCACACGCCCTCTGATCCCGCCGCGCCGATCAAGCAGGCCGCCGCCGGACACACCGATCTGGCGATCTCCTACGAGCCCGAGGTACTGCTGGCCGATGAAAAGGGACTCGACGTGGTTGCCGTCGGCGCCCTCGTGGACACGCCGCTCACCTCGATGATCTGGCTGCAGCAGTCCAAGATCGGGGGGATCGGCGATCTGCGGGGCAAGACCATCGCCACCGCGGGCATCCCCTACCAGGACGCTTACCTGAAAACGATCCTCGCCCGGGCAAACCTCTCCCTCTCTGACGTGAAGGTGGTCAACGTCGGCTACGGGCTCCTGCCGGCAATAGTCAGTGGGCGCGCCCAGGCGATGCTCGGCGGCTTCCTCAACGTCGAGGGGGTGGATCTGCGCGAGCGCGGCGAGGACCCCGTCGTGACGCCAGTCGACCAGCTTGGCGTTCCCACCTACAACGAGCTGGTGCTGGTTGCCCAGCGAGATCGCCTCGAAGACGACCCGGAGGCGATCCGGCTCTTCCTTGCGGCCCTCGAGCGTGGTACCGCGGCGGCGGTCGCCAGCCCCAACGCGACGACCGACGCGCTACTCCAAGCCAATCCCGACCTCGACCCCAAACTGACAAGCGCGGAGGTGAAAGCGACCCTGCCGCTGCTCGCACCCAAACGCCCGGGGCACCCGTTCGGCTATATGAACCCTGCTCAGTGGCAGAAGTTCATCGACTGGATGCGCGACAACGAAGTGATCGCCTCGCAACCGGCCCCATCGCAGGTGCTCAGCAACGACTACTTACCGGGCAGGATCCCCGAGTAGCTCGAGACCGCCATCGCGCACCAGCTGCGTCAGCCGCTCTGCGGGGAGTGCCCGCGCAAAGAGGTGGCCCTGCGCGTAGTCACATCCCAAGCGGCGAAGCTCCGCGAGCTGCGTCTCGTTCTCCACACCCTCGGCAATCGCGTCGAGTGAGAGAGCGCGAGCCATGCCGATGACCGCCTCGACGATCGCCGTGCGCCCCTGCTCGACCCCCAAGCCATCGATGAAGGAGCGATCGATCTTCAGTGCATCGAATGGGAAGCGGTTGAGATAGGCGAGGGACGAGTAGCCCGTCCCGAAGTCGTCGAGCACCAACCGCACACCGAGCTTGCTCAGGTCTTCCAGGGTCGCGGTAGCACTGGCCGACTCCTCGACGAGGATGCTCTCGGTGATCTCCAGCCGCAGTCGACCAGGCTCGAGTCCGGTGCGATCGAGTATCTCGGCAACCGAGGTGGCGAGGTCGCGGCGCGCGACCTGCCGCGCCGAGAGGTTCACCGAGATGTCGAGCGGCCGCCGACCTGGCCGCAAGCCTTGCCACTCGAGGACCTGGCGGCATGCGCTCTCCTGCACCCAGCGACCGATCGGCTCGATCAGCCCGCTCTCCTCGGCGATGGAGACAAACTCACCCGGGTCGAGCATGCCCCGCTCGGAGTGTCGCCAGCGCACCAGCGCCTCGAGCCCGACGATCTCGCCGCTCGCGAGCTCAACCACAGGCTGGTAATGGAGCCGCAGCTCGTCGCGTTCGATCGCATGACCTAGCTCTCGCTCGGTCTGGAGCCGGCGCACCGCGCGTTCCTGCATCTCGACATCGAACAGCTCGCAGCGGGCTCGGCCTCGTTCCTTTGCCCTGTACATCGCGGCGTCGGCGTCGCGAATCAGAAGGTCGGCGTCCCCCGAATCGCCGCTGGTCGGCCGTGCGATGGCGATGCCCACGCTCGCCGAAATGAAGTGCTCCGCTCCACCAATGAGATACGGCTTGGCAAATGCGTCCGCAACGCGATTGGCTATCGCAATGGCCTCGTCTTCATCGGCGAGCCGATCGACCAAGATCCCAAACTCATCGCCGCCGAAGCGGGCGACGACGTCCCCCGGCCGCAGGTGATTGCGCAGACGGGAAGCCACAGAACGCAGCAGTTCGTCACCCGCATGGTGGCCGATGCTGTCGTTGATCAGCTTGAAGTGGTCGAGGTCAAAGAAGAGGACCCCGACCGGCGTCCCCGCGACAGAGGCCCGCGTCAGCGCATCGTTGAGCGAATCGACGAAGCTGATCCGATTGGGCAGGCCGGTGAGCGAGTCATGCAAGACGCGGTGGCGCAACGCCTGGTCGGCGGTATGGCGCTCGAGTGCATCGGCCACGACGTTCGCCGATGCCTGCACGAAATGGACATCCTGCGGGGTGAACCGGCTGGGCTCGGTCGAGTGGATGTCGAGAACGCCGAAGGGGCGATCTTTGCCATCGATGGAGACTGCGAGGCTGCTGCGCACACCCGCGGTGCCGAGCACGCCGGGAAGCGCGAAGCGACGCTCCGATCGCCAGTCGTCGACGATCACATGCAGTCCCGAGTCGAGCGCAGCTCCAGCGTGTGAATCGCGCCCCGCCGACATGCTGCCTTCGACAATTGCCGCCGAGCGCTCGAGACCCGCGCGCAGAAGCAACCGGCGGCCGTCCTCATCGACTTCCCAAATGCAGGCCGCCTCAACTCCATCGATCTCTGTCATCAACTCAACCGCCTCAACCATCAACGCACCGGGATCGCCGTGCTGGAGCGCGTGCCTGCCCAGCCGGGCGACGGCCGCCTGCTGCGCCGCGCCGCGACGCAGTTCCTGCTCGGCATGCTTGCGCTCGGTTATGTCGTAGAGCACGCCGTGCCAAACCGGGGTGCCTCTCTCGTCGGGTTCCAGCACCGCCTCGTCGAGGATCCAGACGACATCGCCGTCATGAGTGATCATCCGATAGTCGATCGGGGGGGCATAGCGCTGACTGGGCGAATGACCAGCCTCGACCTCTAGCACCCGGTCGCGGTCGCCGGAATGTAGCTGCCTGGCCCAAAGGCTCGGGTCCGCTATCCATTCCTCGGGGCTGTAGCCGAGGATGTCCTCGATCTGAGGGCTGACGTAGCGCCAGCGCCCCTGCTCGCCCACCTCACAGGAGTAGACGATCGCTGGGAGCCGCTCGATCAGTCGCCTGTACTCCCCGCCGGCACCCGAAATCTGGTCGAGGAACTCCGTTACCCGATCCCCAGGCCCGCTCTTGCCTCGTGCGGCGCTCTCCATCGGAGATCTATCGACAAAACGGCTGGTTTCTTTACTTTTAGGGAGCGCCTGTCCAGGCTGCAGCCAGCCCCCTGAAAGGTGCATAGGGAGCGTAGAACTCCTCGACCTCCTCGACGGTCGCCCGACGGCCCAAGCGGTTGAGGCGACCCACGAGCTTCAGATAGATGAGATCGCCTGCCGGCAACGAATCCGGTTCGCCGCGCCCGTAGAGCCCGAGGCACTGCACCGTCCACGGTCCGATCTCGGGAGTGCGGAGCAGCCGGGCATCGGCATTGCTATCGCCGGGATCGCAGCGCCCAGCGGCGATCTCGCGGGCGATCGCGCGCAGGGCGATCGCCCGATGCATCGCCAGCCCCATTGACTCCAATTCGGCCGGCGCCCGTCCGGCGATCAGCGCAGGGGATGGGACGTCCCGCAGCGACTCGGATTCGTCGCCAAGCCGTGGGCCCCAGCGACCGACTATGCGGCGCTGGATCTTCGCCGCTCGCCCAGACTCGATCAGCTGCTTGACGACAGCCCAGGCAAGCGCCTCCCAGGGCCATGGACGGCGCCGGAGCCTCAGGTACGGGCGACGTCGCAGCAACGGCCCAAGCAGGGGATCGCGGCGGAACTGCCGGTGAAAGGCGCGAAGGTCATCGTCGACCCCAAGCGCGAACCTCATTCGCTCCACCGCCAACCTGAGCGTCGGGGCGTCGGCACCGCGATGCGGTGGCTCAGAGGCAAGGACAGACGCCTTCACCGAGGCAGGATCGACCGGCTCGGCTCGGATCAGGACCCGATCGGCGGCAGGCTGCCAGGCGCGAACGAGAACGGGGCTGTGCTCTACGTCGAGCAGCCGAGTCGCGACGCCGCCGCTCACCCTCATGACTCGGTCCTCCCCGCCATACGTGGGCAGCCGATAGGGGAACGGAGGCTTCACCTCCAGCTCAAAGGCCCTCTCCATCCTCAGGGCTAGCGGCCGAGCAAGTGCACGTCGACCAAGAAGGAGCGACTGGCGACTACGTTCGCCTGCCGCTCGCGGCGGCGGGAAAGCCTCCGCCCGGTGGTCCTGCGGGTGCTGACCGCGCCAACCGCTCTCACGGCCGCAACGGTCGCTGCGCCGGCGAGCACCCCGCCGGCAGCCGCGATCGCCGCGGTTCGCACCTCCCCACGCAAGACCGGAAGGGCGGGCTCCTCGTAACGCTCCAGCACGCGGACCGCCTGCTCGGCCCCGGGATCGCCGTCCTCCTCGGCAAGCACCTCGCCGTCTACCTCCAGTTTGCTCACCCAGCCGACTGTAGCGATGCGAGCGGCCAAGATCAGTGGGCGGCCGGGGGGAATGTCGCACGTTGCGGCCCTAGAAGCCGCTCTACAAAGACTTCTCGTAAAGCCGGTAGCGCTTTACGACCTCGCCGCCCATGCCTTCCATCGCCCGGTTCATCGCCCCGTTGGTCTCGAGTATCCAACCTGTCTCCGCGGCGGGGACGCCCTCAGGGCTCGCCTGCTCGAGGTGCCTCAGATACAGCCCCGCCGCCACGCCGGTGTGGCGGTAGTCGTGCTTGACGCCGAGGGCGAAGACGCGAACCCTGTCGATCTTGCCCTTCCCCCGCAGGAACTTGAGCCAGCCGAGGGGGAGCAGGCGGCCATTCAGCTTCGCCATCACCTGGTTGATGTCGGGAAGGGTCAGCGCCGCCCCCACCGGTTCGCCGTCCTTTTCGGCGATGAAGGCCCAGTCCTCGTCGAGCACCTGCTTCAGGTTCTTGGCCTGGAATTGGACCTCGGCGTCGGTGACGGGCACAAAGCCCCAGTTTTTCCCCCACGCATCGTTATAGACCTCCATGAAGCGGTGCACCTCATCCGCCATCCGGCGCTTGTTCATGTTTCGAATCTCGATCCCTTCGTCCCGCAGCGCCTTCTGGGCCGCGGTGTGGATCTCCGGCGCAAACAGGTCGCCTTCCTTCAACTCGCCTATGGCCAGGTACCACATCAGGAGGTCCATCGCCTTGCTGTAACCGCGACCCTCGATCAGATCTCGGTAGAAGGGTGGATGCCAGGGCTGGAGGATCATCGGGCGAATGTCATAGCCCTCGATCAGGACCCCAACCTCGTCGTTGGTGGTGAAGTCCATCGGGCCAAGTACCCGCTCCCGACCGCGCGCCCTCAGCCAATCCTCAGCCGCACTCAGAAGCGCCTCTGCGACCGCTGGGTCATCGACTGTCTCGAAGAAGCCGAACATGCCGTCGCCGTCGCCCTGGTACTCATCCCAGCGCTGGTCGATCTGAGCGGTGATTCGCCCGACCGGCTCGCCGTCCCGTTCGGCGATGAAGTACTCGGCCTCGGCATGTTCGAAGTAGGGATTCTTCGAGCGATTCAGGAACTGCATCCGCTCGAAGATCAACGGCGCCACCCACATCGCGCTTTCGCTGTGGAGGCGAAAGGGGACCTTGACGAAGCGCTTCAGCTCACGCCGGGTGCGCACCGGCCGAATCGTCACACCTCCCATGGGATCGGAACCTACACTTTCGCTCATGAGCGAAACCGCGAAGTCTCCGGTCGACGTCTTCGAGAAGGCCCGGAGCCATGACCGCCTCGAGCAGCTCGAAGCCGCAAAGCAGCATGACCTCCTCCCCTACTTTCGGATCCTCACCTCGCAGGCCGGGCCGGTGGTCGAGATGGAGGGGCGCGAGACGATCATGCTCGGGTCGAACAACTACCTGGGGCTGACCGGGGACGAGCGGGTCAAGCAAGCGGCAAGGGAAGCCTTGGAGACCTATGGCACTGGCGTCACTGGCTCGCGCCTTCTCAACGGGACCACTCCGCTGCATCTCGAGCTCGAAAAAGAGTTGGCCGAGTGGATGGGGACCGACGACGCGATCGTCTACACGACCGGCTACCAGTCCAACCTCGGTTGCATCGGCACGATCCTGGAGCCGGGCGACACCGTGATCTGCGACTCCGGCGATCACGCCTCCATCCTCGATGGCTGCAAGCTCTCAGGGGCCAAGCTGCGCCCGTTCCGCCATAACCGGATGGACAAGCTGGAGAAGATGCTGGGCCGAGCCACTGACGATGGCGGCGGCGTTCTGGTCGTCGTCGACGGCGTCTTCTCGATGGAGGGAGACGTCTGCAATCTGCCGCGGATCGTCGAGCTCTGCAAGGAACACGGGGCGCGGCTGATGGTCGATGAGGCGCACGGCGCCGGAGTGCTGGGGGCGCGCGGTGCGGGCGCCTGCGAGCTCTTTGGCCTCGAGGACGAGGTCGATCTGCGGATGGGGACGTTCTCCAAGAGCCTCGCCTCCTGCGGCGGCTTCATCGCCGGCCCGGCGGACGTAATCGAATACCTGCGAATCGCCTCTCGCTCGTTCATCTTCAGCGCCTCCGCGGTCCCAGCCGCAGTCGGTGCAGCGCTGGCTGCGCTGCGAGTCATCCGCACCGAGGGCCCGAGCCTCTTCGAGGCCCTTCTGGATAACGCCAAGTACCTGCGCGAGGGGTTGAGGAAGCTCGGCCTCGAGGTCGTCGAACCGGGAACGCTTCCCGACGGCACCGTTGCCACGACCCCCGTCGTGCCGGTGATGGTCGGGGACGACTGGCAGGCGGTCCTACTCTGGAAGGCGCTCTTCGATGCCGGCGTCTACACGAACGTCGCCATCCATCCCGCGGTCCCCCCCGGCGGGGCACTGCTGCGCACCAGCCTGATGGCGACACACGAGCGCGAGCACCTCGACGGCTCCCTCGCCACGATCGCCAGAGTCATCGAGGGCTTCCCCGACCTACCCCGGTCGGGGTAGTTTCAGCCTTGTCCAAATTCGGACAAGGTGAGATTGCCGAGAAAAAGGTGCTCTTAGCGAACGACCCGATCGCGCTTTGGCGAGTCCGGGTTGACGCTAGGTACTCCCACGACATAGCTTCCCTCCGCGCCGTTCGCATCCTGGGACAGGAGGACGCGGAAGGTGTCTCGCTCGGCTCAAGCTAAGTCGCGACCCAGCTGCCGGCTTTGCGCGAGCAAGAGAACCAGTTAATGACCTAAAAGGGAGGACCTCCAGTGGACGCTGCTTCGATCGCCCCTGCTTCAGCTGCGACATCTGCCATCCAGATGCCGCAGCACATGCAAGCTCTGGCCCGTGCCAATCACGTAAGACTTGCCAGGGCGGCGTTGAAGCGCTCGATCGCGCGAGATGAGGTCGAGGTGGCCGAGGTGATTCAAGACTGCCCCTGGGAGGCCGAGAGCATGTCGCTTGCCGAGCTGCTCACCTGCCAGCGACGCTGGGGCCGGACCCGCGCCCGCAAGTTCCTGCAGGGCCTGGCGCTCAGCGAGAACAAGCGGCTGGAGACTCTGACCCAGCGTCAGCGCACGATGCTGCTGAGCGCCCTGGCGAGCAGGGACTCAAGCGACTCATCGAGCCTGCTGGTTTAGGAGAAGGCCAACGGTCCTGGCCGTCTAGCCGAATCGCCCGAGCTTGAAGGAGAGCCCGCCCGAGGCCTTCTGAAAGGCACGGCGGAGCAGCAGGAAGGCGGCGGCAAAGGCGGCGGCGGCGGCAGCGAGGCAGACGGCCAGGATCAGGTTCGTGAGGTAGAAGAGCCCCCCGACGACGAGGACGAAGACAACGCCGGCGAGAAGCGTCGTGTGAGAGCGATAGCCGGCGAAGTGCTCGCGGACGGCGACCTCGAGACCGCCGAGCGACGCCAGCACGACACCGATGACGATTGCGGTCGGATGGCCGCCGATCGCCCCGATCGCCAGCGACACGATCCCCGCCAGCACCGTCAGCTCGGCCAGGGGGAACGAGCCCCACGGCGCCGGGGGGCGCTCGTCTGCCTTAGGCGTCGTGCTCAACGGCCGCAAGCCGCCCGGGTAACGGGCATCCCGAGGAGATTCGAACGCGCCACCAGCCCATCAGCATCCCGATCGGCCCGAGGCGAGGACGCGAATGCCAGTGGCCGCAACCTGGCTCACCGAGATCATCGCGCGAAATACGCATCCACTTGAATTCAGCTGGAGAGGCGAGCATCCGCTCCAAGAGCGCCCGGTTGTCGGACTCGAGCTCTGCCCGCTCGCGCAGAGCGCGCCGCGCATCCTCGACTCTCATCGCGAGGGCGTCTCGCACTTCCTCCAGCTCGCCCAGGCCGAGCGCCCGCGGCCCGGGTGATGCGGCTGGGACCGTGGTGTCGATGGCGAAGCGCGGAAAAGCCTCTGCCGCCAGGGCGGAGAGCTGCCGCTCGAGCCGCCCGATCTGCCGTCGCAGCTCAGCACGGGCGAGGCGGTGGTCTCCGACTTCGCGAAGCGTGTCCCGGCTGCCTACATCAAGCGCAAGCCGACATTCTGAATCCAGAGTGGGCTGACTCTCTCGGTCAAGCAGATCGCGCATAACCGCTTCGAGTGTAGATCACCATGGCTGCCCTCAAAGCGAGGGCCGGGTTAAGAGCCTTTCTAAGCCGCCCGGATCGTCGAGGCAGCCGTCCAGAGGGCCTCATCAACTGCAATCTGGGGAACCCCGTTGACCCGCACCGCCGCAATCGCGATGCGGCGAGTGTCCTTGCCGGCGGCGCGCCCATCCGCCGTCGCCCCGAACAGCAACCCGACAGGGGCCTCTTCGTCGGCGATCACGAGTGTCCCTCCGGGCAGCTCTCCACGCTGCCCGGCAAGTGACTCTCCCGAAGCAGATTCGCGGATGCCAATCCTGCCCTTGAGCTGCTCGGCGTCGAAGGCGCGCAGCGCAACCCCCGTCTCGACGGTGGCGATCGTCAAGGCATCCTCGGGAAGGCCGTTGCTCTTGAAGGCGCCATCGTGGAGGCGTTCGAGCACAAGCTGCTCGACCGGCGTGCGAGTTCGGTCCGGGTCGAGCCCGACCTGGCGAAAGAAAGCCCGATAGGCCCAGGGAATGGGCCGTTCCCGCATGCGAATCGCATGAGCTCCAAAGAAGCGGTCCGATAGGCCGCGCAGCCGCCCTCGCACCGGCTCGGGACTGCGGCGCGGTCGACTGTCTATCTCGATAGCCGCGATCCCGAGCCCGGGGAACTCCGCGGTGACCGATGGCGCCACCCACCCCTGCTGGGGCAACGGCTCCTGGTCAACGCCGGCGCCTGGCGCCTCGCCGTCCACCCTCAGCCTGTCTCCGCCGCCTGGGTGGCGCGACGCAGGGCATCGACCTTCAGCCCAAGCTGACGCGGAGTCAGGATGCCGCTGCTCGCGCTTTGGAGGGTCCCGCCGGGATAGACATAGGCAAACGTGGGACAACCCCCGACGCGGTAGAGACTGCCGACCGCCCCGTCCCGGTCATAGCCGACGGGCATCGTCCAGCCATGCTCACGAACCAGATCGCGAACCGTGTCCCGGTCATCTCGCACGTCCACCGAGAGGAAATTCACCTGCCCACGGTAGCGCGCGTATGCCCGCTCGACGGCGTCCTGCTGGCTTACGCAGGTGCCCCCCCTGCTGAACCAGAAAGAAAGGACCAGAGGGCGGTCGAAGAAGTCGCAGACGCGGATCGCGCCGGGGGTGTCGATCCGGCAGGCGGGGTCGCGCTGAGCGCTTTCCGGACACGGCAGCTGGGAGGTCGCGCAGTCGTCCTGGGCGATATTGGCGTCGCCTTCAAGCTTGCCGGCGGCGGCGGGCACCGCGAACTCCGGGAGCGCCCACCGGTCCGGCTTCTCATCCAGCCCGAGCGTGCCGCCATTGTCGTCGCCAATCCCGTTGAACACGGCGATTGCGATCACCGCAGCGAAGAGAAGGCCGACGACAATCGTGTAGCGGTCTCTCACGCGTCCTCCTCCAACCAGGCCAGGGCCGCCGGCAGCGCGACCATTACGCCCACCAGGGCAACGACGAGGTCGATCACCGTGACGAAACCGAAGTCTCGCAGCATCCTCACGTCGCTTACCAGCAGCACCGCGAAGCCAGCCGTCGCGGTCACCGCGGAGGCAAATACCGCGACACCGGTGCGGCCGTAGGCACGATGTAGGGCTTGCCCAAACGAGCTTCCTTGGCTCCGCTCCTCATAGAAGCGCGCCGAAAGGATGACGCTGAACTCCGTGGCTATCGCGATCGTCAAGGCGCCAAGCGCAACCGACATCGGGTTGAGCTGAACGCCGCCTGCCCAGAGGATGAGCAGCCCCCAGCCGGTGGCCAGCAGGATCGGGACGAGCGGCAGGAAGGCACGGCGGAGCGACCGATAGACAGCAAGCAGCGCCAGCGCTACCCCGACCAGGCCGGCGAGCGTCAGCAGGTAGCGGTCTGCGGCGAGCTCGGTGGCGGCAGCCGCGGCGATGACCGGTACGCCCGCCAGCTGGACCTCGACGCCCGGTGGCGGACCGCCTGGGGATCCGGGCTCGCCAATCTCAGCCTCGATCCGCTCGATCAGGGCCTGCTGGTCATCCAGCGACTGGGCACGAACCCCAAAGCCGAGCAGTGTCGTGCCCCCCTCGCGAGGCAGGCCGGTGCTCCGATCGACCTCGACGACCTTTTCGAGGTCGTCGATCGGCAGTTCGGCAAGCGTTGCGCGGATGTCTCGCCTCCTCAGGGGGCCACTGCCGCCTACTACGAAATCCGAAAGTGCAGGGCCCGGGCAGACTTCCGCGTCCCGACAGCTTGGGTTGGCGCCGGAGAACCCCCCGGCGAGGAGCACCCGCTGCTTGAAGGCAGCCATCCAACGAAGCGTCGATGGATCGGTCAGGTCGGGGGCGCGCACGCTGACATCGATCTCGCCCGAGACCCCGGTCGCGTCCTGTAGCTCATTGAGGTCCTTCACCGCCCGTAGATCCTGCGGCGCAAGCTCGCGGATGTCAGACACCGTGCCCACCTGCGTTCCTGCTCCCCAGCCGATCATGGCCAACGCTAGGCCTATGGCCAACACCCGTTGCGGATGCGCCTGGGCTACGGCAATGGTGCGCTGTGTCAACGGCGGGAGTGTCGGATGCCCCGGATGCGTGCGGCGTCCTGTTTTTCGCCCCACCCTCTTGGCGAGCGACGCAAACCACGAGGCGAAAAACCCAGCACGCGGAGGGGCGTCCGGCGCTCCCGCCTCTGGCCGAAGGCTCAGCGCGGCGAAACCCGCTGTCATCGCGAGCAGGAAAGCGATTCCGATCCCAATGACCAGCAAAAGCCCGAAGTCCCGCACCATCGGCGTCGGGGAAAGCTGGAGAGCGAGGAGACCGGCAGCGGTGGCAAGGCAGGCGGTTGCGATCGTGGGACCGCCGCGCGTTGCGGCGAGCCTCGCCGCATCCGCCCCTCTCGCCCCCGCCTCCACCGCCTCGTCGTAGCGAGCCTGTAGCTGGATCGCGTAGTCAACGGCAAGGCCGATCAGGATCGGCAGAACCGCGATCGAGGCCATCGTCAACGAGCCGCCGAGCAAGCCGAGCAGGCCAAACGTGAGCCCGGCGGATGCGAGAGCGACCCCGAGCGGCAATAGTCGAAAGCGAGAGCGAAAGACCGCAACCAGGGTCAGCGCCATCACGACGACGGCCGCGATGAGCAATACCAACAGGGCGTCTCGCAAAGCCCTAGTGACGCCGTCGATGACGACCGGCACGCCGGAGACCACGTAGCGGCCCCCCCGCAGCTCGAAGCATGGCTCCGGCTTCCCCTTGAACTTGCAGAGCTGACGCGGCGTGTCGTCGTAGACGGCGGCTCGGATCGTTTCCAGCGCCTTGTGGCGTTCGGACTCGCTGAGGCCAGGGCGAAGCCGCACGATGATCTGGGCGGTGTGGTTGTTGGGGAACAGATAGGCGAGGCGTGACTTTGGAGTCCCCCTCGCCCGGCGCAGATCGAAGACCACCGCAGCCAGGAAATCCGGGTTGGAGAGGCTGGGAGCGCTTGTGATCCCATAGCGCGCCGCAACCGCAAGCAGGAACTCGCGCAGCCGCTCGGGCGGGACTCGAGCTGCGAGGCGTCTCAGTTGCCGGTCGATCTGGATCACCGCCCCATTGAGGAAGGTGGCGGGACCGACCACCGACTTCACCGGGTTCTGTCGCGCCAGCTGAGCGCAGGGCCCCGGGATTGGCTTCGCACCCGCCGGCACCTTGCCCGAGAGGCATCCCTCCAGCCGCAGCAACCTCCCAAGGTTTGCGGTCAGCACCAGTTGCTGAAGGTCTCCCTCGGCGAGGATGACGACCGGTTCTTCCCCGAACTTCTCCCGAACATGCTGCGTGGCTTGGTAACTGGGCGCATCGGTGTTGACAAGCGTGCTGGTCTCAGCATCGGTGGGTAGCTGAGTCGCCCCCACCCCCGCCACCACGGCAAGCAGGGCCGACACGACGAGAACCACCCGCGCATGCCGGGCCGCCCAAGCGGCAATATGGCCAAAGACCGAACTCATGTGAGACATCCAGCGGCAGTCGGCCGGTGCCACGATCCGCCGTGCGTCGGCTCAGGAGCGCCCGGCCGACGCCCCTAGTCCATCGCCAGCGGGCCGTTGATGTCGGCGCTGAGGAACTGGCTCACGAACTGATTTTCGGAGTCGAACAACTCCTCCTTGGGGCCCGACTCGACGATTTTGCCGTTCCACAGCACAGCGATGAAATCGGAGATCCGGCGGGCGGTGTTGAGGTCGTGGCTGATCACCAAATAGCAGCCCCCGTGCTCCGCGTGGACCTCACGGACCAACTCACACAACAGCGCCGTACGTACCGGGTCAAGGCCCGAATCGGGCTCGTCGAACATGACGATCGCCGGTTCCAGAACCAGCGCACGGGCGAATCCGGCGCGCTTGCGCATTCCCCCAGAAAGCTCGTTCGGCATCTTGTAGATCGCCTCGATCAGCCCCACCTCCTTGAGGCGGCGGTTGACGATCTCGCCGATCTCCTCCTCGCTTTTGTCAGTGTGCTGGCGAAGCGGGAAAGCGGTGTTGTCGTAGATGTTCATCGAGCCGAACAGGGCCCCGTCCTGAAACAGCAGGCCGAACTTCTTGCGGACCTCGAACAGTTCGTCGTCGGTCATGTTCGGAATCGATTCGCCATGCACCAGCACGTCTCCGGAGTCCGGATAGAGCAATCCGACGATGTGCTTGACGAGAACGCTCTTGCCGGTTCCCGATGGCCCCAGGACGATCGAGACCTGATCCTCGGGGAGGCCGAGGTTGAGCCCGTTGAGGATGCGCGCGCGGCCGAACTGCTTGACGAGGTCGATGATCTCGATCGCGTCTTCGCCGCCATGGTCGCGCCTTCTGCCGGTGTGGAAGCGATAGGGGTCAGGCTCGGCGGGGTCGACGCCGGGGATGACGAAGTCTCGCCCCATCGTCGCACCGTCTTCGCTGACGTAGGGGCCGCTGGATTGCTGCGCCCCAGCGTCGGTGGTGGCTTCCGCCGCAGCTTCGCCGGCCTGGCTCGAATCGTCGACAGACATATGTGATCAGCCTCCTATCGGGGCCCTCGGGTTGGCGCCCCAGAAGATCAGGGTGCCGAGCATCCCGATGATGTGGACCAAAACGATATTGAGAACCATCGACTTCGCGGTTGCCGTCCCCACTCCCACCGGCCCTCCGGAAGCGGTGTAGCCGTAATAGCAGCCGACCAGGACTATGGCGGTCGCCATGAACATCCCCTTGATCAGACTGAAGATCAGGTCGGGTGGGTTCTGGAACATCCAGAAGATCAACAGGTAGCCGCCGGAGGAAACGTCGCCTATCTGCTCCACCACAGCCAGATAGCTGGCGAAGAACATGATGCCCACTCCAGCCAGGTACATGAACGGGAAGGCCATCCAGGCGGCGAGCAGGCGCGTCGCGCAGAGGAAGGTGACCGGCGGCACCCCCATCACCTCGAGCGCGTCGATCTCGTCAGAGATGCGCATCGCACCGAGCTCGGCGACGATCCCGGTCCCGACCTTCGCTGAGAGCATGTAGCCGAACGCGTAGGGCAGCACCTCTCGCAGATCGCACCAGGCCGAGAAAAGCCCCGCATAGGCAGGCGCCCCCTGGGCACGCAGGAGGTAGGCACCCTCGATCCCGCACTGGAGACCGAGGATGAAAACCAGACCCCAGATGATCAGCGCCGAACCGAGGATCAAGATCCCCGCCTGGCGCAGGCTCTCGCCGAAGAAGCGCAGAACACGGCCCGAGTAGACGAGCCCGGCAACCCGCGAGCCAAAGCGGGCGATCTCGCCGAATGAGTCGAGCCAGCCACGCGGGACATCAAGCCAAGCGTTCATCGCACCCGCTCCGCGCATGCATCAATGGTTTCGCGCTCGCTCGGTCGCATAGAACCAGATCGTGTTGCTCCCTCGCTCGCGCTCACCGGATCGTCTGGAGTTCGGGGTTGGTGGCGAGCAGCGTTTGGGTGAAGATGTAGTTGAAGGCGAAGACGCCCATGAAGGAGATGACCACGGCTTGGTTGACCGCGCGGCCCACCCCGGCCGCGCCCCCGGATGCGGTCATCCCCTTGTAGCAGCAGACGATCGCGATGATCGCCCCGAACAGCGTGCACTTAACCACCGAGCCCCAGAGGTCGGTGACCGAGGCATTGGTGAAGAGGGTCGCGAAGAAGCCGCCCAGAGGCTCGCCGTAGACGACCTCGGTCACGATCCCGCCGCTGATCCCGAACACCAGCGCGTAGATATCGAGCAGGCCGGTGATCAGCATCAGCGCCAGGAAGCGCGGCACGACCAGGTTCTTGATCGGATCGACGCCAAGCACGAGAAGCGCGTCGAGCTCCTCGCGGATCTTGCGAGCCCCGAGATCGGCGGTTATCGCGGTGCCGGCGACCCCGGCCACGACGACGGCCGTCACGAACGGCGCAAACTCGCGGATCGAGGCAAGCACGAAGAAGCCGCCGAGTCGATCGAGGCTTCCGAACAGGTGAAAGACGTTGGCCGCCTGCAGGCCGGGAGCCCCAAACCCGAACGCGACCGTCGAAACCAGCAGTGGGAACCAACAGAGCTGCAGCGCAAAAAGGAACTGACCGATGAACTCCTCGCCATATGGATAGGGGGGTTTCACCGCAGAGACAAGCGTTCGCGCGGTGAGGATCATCATTTCCCCCACCTGCTCGAAGAAGGACTTCGCTGGCAAGAAAGCCCTGCCTATTGATGCGACTGTGTCCATCTTGCTCCTCCAGAGAATGGGGTCGCATCGCGCGACCCCCTGCTCACCGCTGAGTTTATGGGATGGCTCAGCGGCGACCGTTATACGACTGTTGAGATCCGGCTAACGTCGGTCTCACGCGGCTCCCGCAGTCGCGGCAGCGCCGAAACCCCGTGGTATGTTCCGGCCGCTTTGGAGCCGGCCTCGAAATTCCCTGCACCGGTTGGGTGGCGGCGGAGGCTTCGCGGGGTGGCAGGCACCGCGATCGCGGTCCTTGCCGTAGCTGCGGCCGGCTGCGGAGACGATTCCTCGCCCGGGGCAAATGAGTCTTCCGACACCTATGAGGTCAAGGTCATCACGGCGGAGTTTCCAGCAAAGCAGCGCCTCGGCGAAACCTCGTTGATGAGGATCGGCGTCCGCAACAGTGGCGACAAAACGGTCCCATCCCTCACCGTGACCATCTTCGTCGCCGGCAAAGAGGGGGAAGCGTCCTCTCTTCCATTCGGAATCCGCTCTCCGGAACCAGGCCTCGCTCAGCCCGATCGTCCTGTTTGGGTGCTCTCCGAGCACTACCCGAGGATCGCCGGCTCAGACGAAAGAGCCGGAGCGGAAAACTCCAGCATCAATACCTTCGACTTCGGGCCGCTGAAGCCGGACGAGACAACCGAAGCAGTGTGGAAGCTGAGCGCGGTCAAGACGGGCAACTTCACGTTGCGTTACGAAATCGACGCAAGCCTCAGCGGTGCGGCCAAGGCCGAGACGGCAGAGGGAGACCAGCCTGGCGGATCCTTCCCCGCGCAGATTTCGGCTACCCCGCCCGACACGATCGTCACCGACAGCGGCGAGGTCGTGACGATTCCGCAAAAAGCGAAGTAACTCCACCTCGGTAGCGTTTGTCCCATATGGGACGCTGCGCCGCTCTTTGTGTCGCCATCGCGACCGCAGCGATGGCTGCGCTCCCTTCCTGCGGGACCGCGCAGGAGCCAGAGCAGGATGCACAGAGGACGGCCGACACCAGCGCACAGCGGCGAGGGGTTGCCCTCAAGCGCATGGGCAACTTCGACGCTCCCGTCTACGTGACCGGGGCGCCCGGCTTTCCAGGGCTCCTCTTCGTGGTCGAGCAGCCAGGGCGAGTCGAGGTGCTCAATGGCGGCCGGCGGCTGGCGCGGCCCTTCCTCGATATCTCCGGTCTGGTCAACTCCGAAGGCGAGCGAGGCCTGCTCTCACTCGCCTTCGCTCCCGATTACAAGCGCAGCAAGCGCTTCTACGTCTATTACACAGACACTCAGGGTGACATCAGAGTCGACGAGTTCAGGCGCCGTAGCGCGACGCGGGCGGCACGTGGATCACGCCGCGGTGTGATCGAGATCCCCCACCGCGAGAACTCCAACCACAATGGCGGCCAGTTGCAGTTCCTGGACGACCTCCTCTACCTCGCCACCGGCGACGGGGGTTCCGGGGGCGATCCACCGAACAACGCCCAGAACCGGGAGAGCCTGCTGGGCAAGCTGCTGCGAATCGACCCGCGCCAATCCGGGGGCCGGCCCTACTCGATCCCGTCCGACAACCCGTTCGTGGGCAAACCAGGTCGCGACGAGATCTACAGCTACGGCCTGCGCAATCCGTTCCGCTTCTCGTTCGACACGACGACCGCACAGCGGCCCCGGGTCGCGATCGCCGACCTCGGCCAAAACCGCTTCGAGGAGCTCGACTACACGACGGTGGCAAACGCAAGGGGCGCGAACTTCGGCTGGGACGCCTTCGAGGGCTTCGCCCCCTATGAGGACGAAAACAGCGGTACGTCGGATCCCGGCCGGACCATGAAGCCGATCCTGGCCTATCCGCACAGTCGTGGTGGCAGCTGCGGGATCATCGGCGGCTACGTGGTTCGCGACCGTCGCCTGCCCTCACTTCGAGGCCGCTACGTCTATGCGGACCTCTGCGAGGAAAAGATCCGCAGCCTCGTCCCTCACCTGAAGAGGGCGAGCGACGATCGCAAGCTGGGCCTCAGCGTCTCCAGCCCTTCATCATTCGGCGAAGACACGAAGGGCCGCATCTACGTGGTCTCGCTGGAAGGAACTGTCTCCCGACTTGTCCCGCGTTAGCACTGGTTTGACCACTAGACCCGATCGAGGCCCGGATCATCGCCTGCTGACTCATCCCGCGTGCTGGGCGAGTACAGTTGGCTGACCAGCCAATTGGGTCCAGGAAGGGAGCGTCTTGTGGAGAGCGGCACGGTCGAGACGAGCAAGAAGGCAGTAGGCGCCACGAACGGTGCCAACGGAGCAGCCCCCGGCAGCCTCGAGGTCCACAACCCCGCTACCGGCGAGCGGATCAAAACGATCCCAATCGACTCCCCGCAGAGCGTCGCCGAGACCGTGGCGCGAGTGCGCGCCAACCAGGCTGAGTGGGAGGCACTCGGGATCGAGGGGCGCTACCACTGGCTGGGCAAGCTCCGAGACTGGCTGCTCGATAACTCCGAGCGGGTGCTCGACACGATGCAGGCGGAGACCGGCAAGGTCCGCGCCGACGCCTCCGGCGAGCCCGTCTACCTCGCCGACCTGATCAATTTCTACGGAACCAAGGCGGCCAAGTTCATCGGCGAGGAGGCTGTCCGTCCCCATTCCCCGCTGCTCGCCTCCAAGAAGCTGCGCGTCCAGTACCGGCCCCACCCCGTCGTCGGCATCATCAGCCCCTGGAACTTCCCGCTGATCCTGGCCCTGGGGGACGCGGTCCCAGCGCTGCAGGCGGGTGCCGCCGTAGTCGTCAAGCCCTCCGAGTTCACGCCACTCGGCCTCGCCGAAGTGGTGAAGGCGTGGAAGGAGGAGATCGGCGGGCCCGAAGTCTTCGACTGCGTGCAGGGAGTCGGCGAGACCGGAGGCGCACTGGTCGACGAGGTCGACTTCATCCAATTCACCGGCTCCGACCGGACGGGCCGCAAGGTGATGGCGCGCGCCGCTGAGACATTGACGCCGGTCAGCCTCGAGCTGGGAGGCAAGGATCCGATGATCGTCCTCTCCGATGCCGATCTCGATCGGGCAGCCAACGCCGCTGCCTGGGGCGGGATGATGAACTCGGGCCAGATCTGCATGTCGGTTGAGCGGATCTACGTCGAGGAGCCGGCCTACGACGAGTTCGTCGCCAAGCTGACCGCCGCGGTGGGCGAGCTGCGCCAGGGGGCCGACGGCAAGGGCTTCGGCAAGGAGGTTGGCGCGATGACCTCCCCCAACCAGACGGCGATCGTCGAGGACCACGTCAACGATGCGCTCGCCTCCGGAGCCAAGGCGCTGACCGGCGGCAAACGGGTCCCCGGCCCCGGCGACTACTTCGAGCCAACCGTTCTGGTCGACGTCGACCACTCGATGAAGGTGATGCGCGACGAGACCTTCGGGCCCGTGGTAGGGGTGATGAAGGTGCGCGACTCCGGGGAGGCGCTGCGGCTCGCCAACGACAGCCGCTATGGCCTCTCTGGATCGGTCTTCGGCGAGAAGGAGCGGGCAGAGCGAGTGGCGCGTCGGGTGGAGTGTGGTGCGATCAACGTCAACGACGTGCTCGTCAACTACGCCGCCATGGACGTGCCGATGGGCGGCTGGAAGCAGTCTGGCATCGGCTACCGCCACGGCGAGCCGGGGATCAAGAAGTACTGCCGCGCCGAGTCGGTCGTGATCACTCGATTCGGTGGCAAGCGCGAGCCAACCTGGTACCCCTACACAAAGGCCCGCCGGGGCATGATCACTCGAATCGCACAGGCCTTCAACGCGCGCGACCTGAAGCGCCGCCTCGGTATGCGCGGCTGACTGCCTTGGTCTAGGAGGGTCGGCCGTCCTCTTCAGGAGGCCGTTGCGCAGCAGATTGTTTGTGGGAGTTCAGGCGTGGTGCCCAGAGCCTCCTGAAGAGGACGGCCGACCCTCGAAACCATTCCGCCGCGCAAGAGCCTCCCAGAGAGGGCCTCTCGACCCCTTTAACCTCTTTAGCCATGTCTGAGCGTGACTTCCTAGCCGCGACGCGGGAGCGCATCGTCGTCTTCGATGGCGGCATGGGCGCGACCCTCGAGCAGTTCGACCTCACACAGGAGGACTACGGAGGCCTCGCAGGCAAGTGCCACGAGGCGCTGGTGCTGAACCGCCCCGATGTGATCGAGGGCGTCCACAGCTCGATGCTGGAGGCAGGTGCCGAGGTGGTCGAGACCGACACTTTCCAGGGCTCACGACTGAAGCTCGAGGAGTGGGGCCTCGGCGAGCACACGCTGGAGATCAACACCAAAGCAGCCGAAATCGCCCGCAAGGCAGCCGGCGAGGATCGCTTCGTCGCCGGCTCGATCGGACCGACCGGTTTCCTGCCGGCCTCCGATGACCCAACCCTGGGCGACATCTCCTTCGCCAGGTTGGTCGAGGTCTTCGCCGAACAGGCGCGCGGCCTGGTCGAGGGCGGCGCCGACCTGATCATCATCGAGACCGCGCAGGACATCCTCGAGGTCAAGGCGGCGATCTTCGGCGCCCGCGAGGCCTTTGCCGAAACCGGGCGCACCCTGCCGATCCAGACCAGTGTCTCGCTCCTCCCCAACGGCGGCAAGATGCTGCTCGGCACCGACATCCAGGCGGTGCTGACGACGCTCGCCGCCCTCGATGTCGACGTGATCGGACTCAACTGCTCGACCGGCCCCGAGGACATGCGCGACGCGATCCGCTTCCTCGGCGAGAACAGCCCGCTGCCGGTCCACTGCATCCCCAATGCGGGGCTGCCGCTGCAGGGGCCCGACGGTGAGACGATCTTCCCCGAAGAGCCCGGGCCGCTGGCCGCGACCCTAGGCGAGTTCGTCGAGCGCTACGGCGTCGGCATCGTCGGCGGCTGCTGCGGCACCACCCCCGATCACATCGCCGCAATCCGCGAGCGAGTCGGCGAACGAGTCCCTGGCGAGCGCCCCGCGCCGGGTCCGATCGAGGTCTCTTCGATGATGACCTCTACCCCGCTCGTGCAGGAACCGCGCCCGACCCTGGTCGGCGAGCGCGTCAACTCGCAGGGCTCGCGCAAGGCAAAGGAACTGCTGCTCGCCGACGATTACGACGGCCTCGTACAGGTCGCTGAAGACCAGGTCGAAGGCGGCGCCCACGTGCTCGACGTCTGCGTGGCGCTGACCGAGCGCCAAGACGAGGACGAGCAGATGAAAGCGGTCGTCGAGCGAGTCTCGCTGACCCAGCCGGCGCCGATCCAGGTCGACTCGACCGAGCCGGAGGTAATCAAAGCCGCGCTCGAGCAGATCCCGGGCCGGGCAATCGTCAACTCGATCAACCTCGAGGCCGGCCGCGACAAGGCCGACACGGTGATCCCGCTGGCCAAGGCGCACGGCGCCGCCCTGATCGCCTTGACGATCGACGAGGTCGGGATGGCGAAGACAGCCGAGCGCAAGGTGGAGATCGCCGAACGCCTGCGCGACATCGCCTGCAACGAGCACGGCCTCGACCCCGAGGCGCTGATCTTCGACGCGCTCACCTTCACCCTGACCACGGGCGATGAGGAGTGGAAGCCCTCGGCGGTGGAGACGATCGAGGGAATCCGCCGGATCAAGGCCGAGATCCCCGGCGTCAAGACCTCGCTCGGCGTCTCCAACGTCAGCTTCGGCGTCTCGCCGCGGCCGCGCGCCGTCCTCAACTCGGTCTTCCTGCACCACTGCGTCGAGGCCGGGCTCGATCTGGCGATGGTCAACCCGAACCACATCACTCCCTACTCGGAGATCTCCGATCAGGAGCGAGAGCTGACAGACGACCTCGTCTTCAACCGGCGCCCCGACGCGCTGGAGCGCTTCATCGCCCACTTCGAGTCGAAGGGAGAAGAGGCGGCCGAGGAGGCCGATGACCCGACCGAGGGCATGGAGCCCGAGGAGGCCCTGCACTGGCACATCCTGCGCCGCAAGAAGGACGGGGTCGAGGAGTGGATCGACCGCTCAAACGAGAAAATCGGCGCCGTCCCCACCCTCAACGAGGTGCTGCTGCCTGCGATGAAGGAGGTCGGCGACAAGTTCGGCGCCGGAGAACTGATCCTGCCCTTCGTCCTGCAATCGGCCGAAGTGATGAAGCGCGCCGTGGCGCAGCTGGAGAACTACCTGGACCGGATCGACGGCCACACAAAGGGGAAAGTGGTGATCGCGACGGTTTTCGGCGACGTCCACGACATCGGCAAGTCGCTGGTCAACACGATCCTCACCAACAACGGCTACACGGTGATCGACCTCGGCAAGCAGGTCCCGATCGACACGATCATCGAGGCCGCGGTCGAGAACGAGGCCGACGCGATCGGCCTCTCCGCCCTGCTCGTCTCCACCTCGAAGCAGATGCCGATCTGCGTCCAAGAGCTGCACCAGCGGGGCCTCGAGTTCCCCGTGCTAATCGGCGGCGCGGCGATCAATCGCGACTTCGGGCGCCGCACCCTCTACCCGAAGGGAAAAGAGTCAGACGAGGTCTACGAGGCCGGCGTCTTCTACTGCAAGGACGCCTTCCAGGGCCTGGACACGATGGATGCGCTGGTCGACTCCGACGCGCGAGCGGTGCTGGTCGAGCGGATTCGCGGCGAGGCGAAGGAGCTGCGTGAGAAGCCGGTCGTAATCGACGACTCTCCGCCGACCACGGACGACAGCGTCCGCTCGACCGCGAGCACCGACGCGCCGATCCCGGCGCCGCCTTTCTGGGGCGCGCGCGAGATCGACATCGACCTCGACGATGTCTTCCCCTACCTCGACCGCCACGTCCTGTTCAAGCTGCACTGGGGCGGCAAAGGCGTAAAGGGCGAGGCCTGGCGCGAATTGGTCGAGGGCACCGATGAGGAGGAGGGCTTCGCGCCTCGGCTGGAGCGGATGTGGCGCGAGCAGGACTACCTTCACCCGCGGGCCCGGCTCGGCTACTTCCCTTGCAACGCCGACGGCAACGAGCTGGTCGTCTTCGATCCGGAGGACCCCGAGCGTGAGATCGAGCGGCTCGTCTTCCCGCGCCAGCCAAAGCACGACCGGATCTGCCTAGTCGATTTCTTCCGGCCCCTGGAGTCGGGAGAACGCGACGTCGTCGCGCTGCAGGGCGTCACCGTCGGCCCGGAGGTGACCGAGCTGATCGAACGGCTGGAGAGCGAAGGGGAGTTCGCCGAGCAGCTCTTCGTGCACGGCCTTGGCGTCCAATCGGCTGAGGGACTGGCCGAGTGGCTGCACTCCGATGTGCGACGCGAGCTGGACATCGACCTTGACCAGGGACGCCGCTACTCATGGGGCTACCCGGCCTGCCCCGAACAGTCCGAGCACGAGAAGGTTTGGCGGCTGCTCGATCTCGAAGAGATTGGCATGACGCTCTCAGGCGGCTACGCAGTGATGCCGGAGCAATCGACGGTGGCAATCGTCGCCCATCATCCGCAAGCCGTCTACTTCGGCATGAAATCGGGCTTCATCCCCGAGGAGAAGGCCCCCGACGAGCTGATCGCCGGGACCGATCGAGGTGGCACGCTGCCACCGGAGTCCGAGCCGGATGAGGGCGATGCGGAGCCCACCGCCGAGCCGATCGGCGGCTGAGGAACCACTGCCTTCAGGACGGCGAAGGAGGCGTTGGGGTCAGCTGATCCGGACGCCTTCGCGGCTGTCGTCGCGCGACGGCGGTTGCGACTCGAGCCGAACAGGCGCAGCCGACAGGGCCTGAACGCGAAGGTCGCTCCAGGTAAGGCCCTCGCGAACGAGAGCCGGCAGGCCGAGTGCGACAGCGGTGGCAATCTCAACGCCCTGCAGGATCACACCGTAGGCGAGGGCATCGGCGGTGCTGATGCCGAAGCCGGTATGCAGGACGCTGTACACGGCGAGCTGGAAGACACCGATATTGGACGGGGTAGCCGGCACCACCGCAGTGACGTTGACCGCAAAGAGAACCGCGGCGGCGGCGCCAATGCCAGCCTGATGGTTAAGCCCTAGGGCCGTGAAGAGGACCCAGCAGGCGGCGAGCTGGATCGCCCAGGCGCTGAGCTGGGCGGTCGCCGAGAGTGCGCCACGTCGTGGCTGACGGAAGACCGTCAGACCGGCGCGAACCTGCAGCAGTGCGCCGTGCAAGGCCACGCCAACGCGGGCGAGGCGCCCGTTTCCGTTGCGGCGCATAAGCGTCGGGCCGACCAGGACGACGACGAGCAAGATCAGCGGCACGAAGCTAAAAGCGAAGAGCTTCTCCGTGCTGGAATGGAAGAGATCGGTCGTCGACACGATGATCGCTCCAAGCAACGCCAAGGCGACGATGTTGAGCACCGTTTGGGACACCAAGGTGCCGATCAAGACCGGGAAGGTCTCTCGAATCCGCCCGATCCGTCGGGCCAGAGCCATTGCCCTTGCCGGCTCGCCGAGGCGGGCGGGCAGGGTCGCCGACATCAGCACGCCGATCATCGTCGCCGAGGTGACATCTCGGCGACGCACCGGGCGGTTGGGAAGCGCAGCGCGCACGATCCCGTACCAGGAGGCGGCACGGAAGAAGAGTGAGAGTGCCATCAGAGCACAGGCGACCAGCACCCAAGTGAGGTCGGAGCGAACGATGCTCGTAACCACCTTGTCGATGCCGATTTTCTGTGCGGCCAGCGCGGTCAGCCCCACTCCGAGCGCGCCGGCAACCCCGAGCCCAACCCGGCGGGCAACGCGTCGGCGGCGGCTGCTGGTGCCTCTGGCGATCGGCGGATCGAGCGAGGGGAGGCGCTGGGGCGCCTGCGGCGGAGCGCCATCGGCGGGACGAACCCCCGCCCAGTGGGCAACGCGCTCCCCGGTGGTGGACGGGGCAGGCGCCTCGATTGCACGCTCATAGACCCTGGTGACGCGATCGGCCACGCGCGGCCATGCGTAGCGCTGGGCGCTTTCGCGCGCCGCCTCTCCCATCGCTGCCAAGCGGGCAGGCTCATGGTGGGCTCGCTGCAGCTCCTCCGCGAGGCGCTGAGGGTCTCCCGGCGGCACGAGCACGCCGTCGACACCGTCGCTGACCACGTCGCTGTAGCCGGCGATTGCCGAGGCGATTGCCGGCGTTCCAGCAGCGAAGGCCTCGGTTAGGACCATGCCAAAGCTCTCCCCCGCCAGCGAAGGCGCGCAAAGCACGTCGGCCTCATGGAGCGCCTGCCACAGCCGCTCGCCCGAAACCCGACCGAGAGCGTCGATGCTCTCCATCGTCTCGGGGTTTGACAGGTAGCGCAGCACGTCATCGCGATCGGCGCCGATCGTCGTGAGGCGAGCGGGGACATGCTCGACAAGGGCGTCGAAAGCCGTCAAGAGAATCGGCAGGCCCTTGCGCTCCTCGGGTCGGCCCACGAACAAGACGCGCAACTCATCGCTGGGGGACTTCGGAGTCTTGGGGGCCGCGTCCACATCGACGCCATTGGGAACGATCTCGTAGCGCCCGCCATACCAGCGGCGGCCGGTCCAAGCGGCGGCCTCGGAGACGGCGATTCGGGCCGATAGCCGGTTGAAGACACGCCGCGCACCCAGCGCCGAGGCAAGATGGTTGGGAACGGCCTTCGTCGAGTACGCATGGAAGGTGCCGACCACCGGCACTTGAGCGCCCAACGCCGCATTCCAGCCCACAAAAGGAACGAGCGGCTCATGGACGTGGATCACGTCATAGTCGCCCTGTCGTAACTCCCTGCGAACTCGGGCTATACCTCCAAATGGAGAGGGCGAAGCGTTGGTCACAGCGCCGTTTGCCCCGACACCGATCGTGCGACCAAGCGGAATCAGATAGTCGGGCAGGTCGCGCTGCTCTGGGGCGGCTCGGTGAAGTGCCCGGCTGAGGCGGCCGGGAGGATCGACTGGAGCGAGCACACGAACGTGATGGCCTCGCCCGAGAAACTCCTCGGCGAGTGCCTCAACGTGCCGGTTTACACCCCCCTGGTAACTCCAGGAATATGGCGAGACAAGGGCGATTCGCACGGGGTGGAAAGACTAAAGGATAGGCCGGGCTGTATCCGGGTGACCGCTTTCAGCCCAGGCAAAACCAGCGAAAGCGAGCAGGTAGGCGGCGCCGATCTCGACGATCAACGCACCGGAGTCGTTTACAAGGGCTCCGATCAGGACTGCTGCGAGAGCGCCCAGCAGCCCCGCACGCATCTCCGAGCTGGCGCGCATCCAGGCAGCGATCCGCTCCCGCCTCAGGATCGCCACTGCGGCGATGGCGAGGACCAACGGCATGACGGCGACGACGATAGGGCGCCCGAAGCTGTGGGCAGACAGCTCCAAGCGACGCTGGGCGACGTCAGCCAGATCTCCCAAGCCGCCGGCGTCAAGCACCGAGCGGGTGAGGTGCGCGTTTCCGCCGGAAACGAGGTCGACGAGTGCCAGCAACGCAACCGCTGCGATTGGCACAACCCCAACCCAAAGCGCCGCGCGCCGCCGCGGTGCGGCAATCGCGGCCGCGGCGACGGCGCTCCCGAAGGGCAGGACAATCGCCGCGCCGACATCGGCGCCAAAGCGGCCCGCGGCGAACACCAGTGCGAAGAAGAGCCCGGCGGTGAGAAAGCAAGCGGCCGCGCGGCGCGGCCTGCGGCCGAGCATTAAGCCCGCCAGCGCCGCCCCGGTCCCGGCAATCACCAGCACAGCCAGGATGGCCTCGAGCTCATTGCCGATCCCGAAGAAGCGCGCGCCAAGGCCTGGATTGGGGCCGACCAGCGACAGCGAGGGGAGCGAGGAGCCGGCGAGAAGCGCGGCCGTATACACGAGGACCGTCGTTCCGCTGGCCACGGCGAGCGCCCGGTAGCCACGCAGTGCCACCAGGGTCAGCAGGCCCAGCACCGGCGACCCCAAGATCACCAGCAGCTGTTCGCTGTGCAGGCTGGGCTCGAGCGCAGCCGAAAGCAGGAGCAGCAGTGGCAGGAAGACCAGGCTGATCGCGGCCAGCCGAACGCCGAACCGCGCCACCCGCCCACGGCTCAGGAGCATCGCCAAGCCCAGTGCAACGCTCCAAGCGATCAAGGCGAGACCAATGACCGGCCCCCGTCGCTCGGGGATTGCGGCAAGCCGGTCGCCAAGAGATGCGACAGCCGCCGCGTCCACCTCTCCCTCGGAGCGGATTGGCTCACCGGTCATCTCAGAAGGAACGGCCACCCCGAAGCGAGCCAGGATCGTCGGCGCCAGGTCGGTCGTCAGGACATACCCATCCAGTCGAGTGCTGTCGGAGGTCAGATTGCCGTCGAACCCGCGCCCGGCGATGCCGATCGCCAGCGCCCGGCTCTCGGGCGGCGGGGGCTTCTCGATGGCGATCAGCAGATCGTCGTCCTGCAGGCCGTTGACCAAACCGGGCAATTCCCAAATCGAAGAAGTCTGAACTTCGAAGACTGGTGCGGGGGTCTGGCGAGGGGCCTCGCTCAACTTTTTCGGTGAGGCGTGGGCGGCAGGGCCCGAGCCTCTTAGCGAAAAAGTACAAGCCGCTCGGACCCCCACCAGACCCCCGACATCGACCCGCACCTCCTTACCTGCTTCTTTTAGAGCCGCGATCAGGAGTCCAGGAACGATGTCGGCTGGGGCGGAGTCGGCGCGCTCCACCACTTCCCTCCACCAAGCAGAGCAGCTCTCCCCCGCTCTTCGCTCCGGAAGCTTGGAGTCGTAGAGAAGGTCGAAGACTCGGTTGCCCTGCGTGATGTCGAGATAGGTCTGCTCCGCGGGCACAGACCCCATCCCCGCGGAGAGCAGCCCCGGAGAAAGCCCAGCCTCCGCAAGCTCCTCGACATCGGTCCCGCGCGGCACGAAAGCGAGGGTCACGTGGGTGGCCCGGGATGGGACAGGGGGCGAAACGTCTTGCACTTTTTCCGCCGTGTGGCCGGCGGCAGCCACTGCCGAGCTTCGGAAAAAGTTAAGTGAAGCCCCCTGTCCCATCCCGGGTCCCAATAAAGCGACGCTCGCTATCGTGACCCCGATGGCCGACCGGACTTTTGCCAAGTTCACGTTCTTCAAGATCGATCCCGCCTGGCGTCGCCAGTCAGCTGAGCTGCGGGCGAGCGACAAGCGCGAGTTCCTCGCCGCCTGCGAGGACTTCGCACTGGATCGCTCGCTGCGCGCCTACTCAACCATAGGAACGCGCGGCGACGTCGACCTGGTGCTGCTCAGCCAGAGTCCCAACCTCGACGATCTCCACACCTTCCACGTGGTGCTTGGTCAGAGCGGCCTCGCCAAGTGGGCGGAGACGCCGTACTCCTTCCTCTCGATGACCAAGCCCTCTCCCTACAGCGAGGAGGCCGCGCGGCCGGAGATTTGCGTCTCGGAGCGCAAGTACCTCTTCCTCTACCCGATGGTCAAGCAGCGCCGCTGGTACGGGCTGCCGGCTGAGGAGCGGCAGCGGATCATGAAAAGCCATATCGAGGTCGGCCGTCGCCATCCTGAAATCGCGATCAACACCTCCTACTCCTTCGGCCTCGACGACCAGGAGTTCGTCGTCGCCTTCGAGGGCGACGACCCGGGTGAGTTCCTCGACCTCGTCCAGGAGCTGCGCCCCACCGAGTCGAGCGCCTACACCGAGCGCGAGACGCCGATCTTCACCTGCGTGGCGATGTCGGTCCGCAAGGCGCTCGACGCGCTCGACGGCACAGCCAGCGCCGTCGTCGCCGAGGCGCCGGCGAGCGCCTGAGCCGACGCGACAGCCTCCCTTCCCTATCCTTTCGCGCTCCCTGTTATCCGCCCTGACGCAGGAAGCATTCAGATGACCCAGATCGGAACCTCAGACAACCCACTTCGCGTCGCGATCGTCGGCGCCGGCCCGTCCGGCTTCTACGCTGCTGAGCACATCCTCAAAGATGAGGCCACGCACGCCCAGGTCGATATCTTCGACCGCCTCCCCACGCCTTTCGGCCTGGTTCGCGGCGGCGTCGCCCCCGACCATCCGAAGATCAAGTCGGTGATCCGCGTTTACGAGAAAACCGCTGCTCGCGAGGGCTTCCGCTTCTTCGGCAACGTCAAGGTCAGCAACGACATCGAGGTCGAGGACCTGGAGCGGCTCTACCACGCGATCGTCTTCACGGTCGGCTGTGAGACCGACCGCCAGCTCGGCATCCCCGGCGAGGATCTGCCCGGCAGCCATGCCGCCACCGCCTTCGTCGGCTGGTACAACGCCCACCCCGATTACGCGGACGAAGAGTTCGACCTCTCCTGCGAGCGGGCGGTGGTGATCGGCAACGGCAACGTGGCGATGGACGTCGCCCGGATGCTGGCCCTCACCGACCACGAGCTGCGCCAGACCGACACCGCCGATCACGCGATCGAGATGCTCGACGCGAAGAAGATCCGCGAGATCGTCGTGCTCGGCCGGCGCGGCCCGGTGCAGGCCGCGTTCACCAA
The DNA here is from genome assembly GCA_025450195.1 of Solirubrobacterales bacterium. GTDB lineage: Bacteria > Actinomycetota > Thermoleophilia > Solirubrobacterales > 70-9 > VRUE01. The sequence continues at coordinate 58,414 of JANWHW010000008.1, forward strand.
CCCCGAGATCAGGGAGCTCGGCGAGATGGAGGACGCCGATGTCGTCGTCGACCCCTCTGAGGTCGAGCTCGACGAGGCCAGCGCCGCCTTCCTCGAGTCCGACGAGGTCGACAAGACCACCCGAGTCAACGTCGAGACCCTGCGCGAGTTCGCCTCCCGCACACCGGAGGGCAAGCACCAGCGAATCGTGCTGCGCTTCCTCGCTTCCCCGGTCGAAATCCTGGGCGACGGCAAGGTCGAGAAGATCGTTATCGGCCGCAACGAGCTGGTCGAGGAGGGCGGCGCACTGCGCGCCAAGGACACCGGGGAGCACGAAGAGCTGGAGTGCGGCTTGGTGCTGCGCTCGGTCGGCTACACAGGGATCCCGATCGAGGGCGTCCCCTTCGACGAGAAGCGCGGGCTGATCCTCAACGAGGGCGGTCGCGTGCTCGACTCCCACGACTCCGGGCACAAGGTCGGCCACTACACCGCGGGCTGGATCAAGCGCGGCCCCTCCGGCGTGATCGGCACCAACAAGAAAGATGCACTGGAGACCGTCCAGCACCTGCTCGCCGACGTCGAGTCCCAGACCTTGCTGACCCCAGAGAGCCCGGAGCCTTCCGCTGTCGAGGAACTGCTCGCCGAACGCAGTGTCCGCTACGTCACCTTTGACGACTGGCAGGCAATCGACCAGGCCGAGGTAGGGCGGGGCGAGCCGCACGGCCGCCCTCGCGTCAAGTTCGTCCGGGTCGAGGAGATGCTCGAGACCTTGGGCGAGAAAGTCTCCGGCTAACCGTTGGCCGATCTGACAGAGATCGAAGCGATGATCGAGGCGGCGCTTCCCGGCGCCGAAGTCGAGGTCGCCGACGAGACAGGAGGCGGAGACCACCTGCGGGCGACGGTCACCGCCCCCCAATTTGCCGGCCTCGCCAGGATCGATCAGCACCGCTTGGTCAAGGCCGCGGTCAAGGATCGCTTCGACGACGGCACGATCCACGCGCTCTCGGTAAAGACCCAGGTGCCGGGATAGCTACTCTGTGCCCATGGCCGACGCCGAGCTGAAGAAAAAGGTTGAGGAGCTGATCGCCGCCAACCCGGTGCTGCTCTTCATGAAAGGAACGCCCGATATGCCGCGCTGCGGCTTCTCGATGCGAGTCGTGCAGACGCTCGACGCGATGGATGTCGAGTACGGGGCGATCGACGTACTGCCGGCCCTCCAGCCACTGCGTGAAGTGACCACTGAGATCTCCGACTGGCAGACCTTTCCCCAGCTCTACGTCAACGGCGAACTGCTTGGGGGCGCCGACATCGTCGAGGAGATGTTCGACTCAGGCGAGCTGGCGGAAGCGTTGGGTGTCGCACAGCCCGAGGTGGCACCAGCCCCTGCGGCATCTACGCAGGCTCCGCCTCTCCAAATCGAATAGCCGCCGTCAGACGGCGGCGGTCTCGGCAGCGTCGTCCTTGACCTGGAAGGACGAGCCACAACCACAGGCGGCGACCACGTTCGGGTTGTTGACCTGGAACCCGGCGCCCTGGAGGCCTTCGACGTAGTCGACCTCTGACCCGAAGACGAATTGCATGCTGGTTTTGTCGACGATCACCGCGACGCCGTCGACCTCGAAGACATGATCGTCCTCCTTCGCACGGTCGAAGGCCAGCGCGTACTGGAACCCTGAGCAGCCCCCGCCGCGAACGGCAACGCGGAGCGCTTGGTCCTCGGCATCCCCCTGGGAGCCGAGCAGCTCACCGACCTTCTCGGCGGCCTTGCCGGTCAGGGTGATCGCTGCTGTGGGCGAATCGGTCACTTCACAAAGTGTAGCGGTGGTCCCCCCGGAGCATGCAAGCCGCAGTCTGAAAGACTGCATTTCACCTTGAGCCAGGGAACCGCCGTCGTCTGCGACACCACCGCCTACTTGCCATCCGAGCTCGCTGCAGAGCGAGGAATAGAGGTAATCAGCCTCTATGTCTCGATCGAGGATCATCAGGAGGCGGAGAGTGAGATCTCAGACTTCGTCAGCTTCTATGAGCAGCTGCGCGCTTCCGAAGAAGGGGCGACAACCTCGCAGCCCTCGGTTGGCGATTTCATCGCCGTCTACGAACCACTGCTTGACGCTGGGCGCGAAATCGCCTCCGTTCACCTCTCGGCAGGCATCTCCGGAACGTTCGAGGCGGCAAACCAGGCGCGCGAGCGCCTCATAGCCGAGGGAAAGGGCGGCGAGCGTATTCACACCTTCGATTCGCGCTCGGCATGCGGCGGAACGGGCCTATGCGTGCTGGCGGCTGCTGGGGCTGCGGCAAGTGGAGAAGATGGCCAGGCGGCGATCGCCCGTGCCCAGCAGGCACGTGAGGAACTGAAGATGTGGTTCGCGATCGACACCCTCGAGTACCTGCGTCGAGGCGGCCGGATCGGCGGCGCCCGCGCCTGGATCGGCTCGGCGCTGAAGATCAAGCCGATCCTGACCCTGGAGGAAGAGATCACCCCGGTCGAGCGGGTGCGCACTCGAGCCAGATCGCTGGAGCGCCTGCGCGACTATGCCCGCCAGCGGCACGAGTCGGGTCTCGACGGGTGGGTGGTCCAGCACATTCAGGACCCCGAGACCGCGGAGACGCTTGTCGACGACTGCCGCGAAATCTTCGGCTGCGAGCCGGTCTTCGTCTCGGAGGTCGGCCCCGTGATAGGCGCCCATGCCGGCCCCGGACTGCTCGGCGTCGGCAGCGTCTCCACCGCCGTCCTGCGCTAAGGCCAAGCCGCCCCCGGACGCGGGAATACGGTCGTCGCCATCTCCTCCGCTTCGCGTCCGGGGATGGCTGAGGAGGCGGCGCTTATTTACCTGCGGCGGCGCAGCGCCAGTAGGCCGCCGATCGCAAAGCCGACGACTGCGGCTCCGACGATCAACTCACTGCGATGCTCGCGGACCTGGCGGCGCCAGTCCGTCAGCTCGGTAACCCGGCCCCGCAGGGCTTCCACCGAGTGGCGAAGCTCATTTCGTTGGAGATCGATGTCGCGACGGATCTCGGCCGCGGAACGACCCGGCATCCCGGTCGTGGCGGGACGGATTGGTTTGGGTTGGGCGCTCATTTGTCACCAACTTTCGAAACGGGACCGCTGCTGACGTTCGACACCGGCTTGCTCTCCTCGCCTTCGAAGACCGCCTTGGTGAGCTTGGCCTCCTCGATTGCCTGTTCGGGCATCGGCGGCGCACCGGCTTGGACCGAGCGATACGCGAAGAGGCCGGCGCCGGCTGCGATCAGGAGGAAGAGTGCCGCCTCGATGAAGAATCCCGGCCAGCTCTTACCGTCGAAGACCTCTTCGTTGAGCAGCCAGGCAAAGCCCTCCATAACCAAGATCAGCGCCAGGAAGGCAAAGGTCCCGGCCGCAATCCCAACCACCGAGCCCCGCAGGATCTTCCCGACTTTCTCGGAGACCTCCGTCTTCGCCAGCTCGATCTCCTCGCGAATCAGCGACGAGGTCCTTTCCGAGACATCGAAGACAAGCTCGCCGACCGACCTTCCCTGAGGGCTCGGCGGAGTTGTTGGCTGGGACCCCGGCGCGGCCGTCGGCGTCGGCTCGGGGCCGTGCGGATCTGCTGGCGTTGGCTCTGGCATGGGCTCTACTCCGGGGGCTCTTCTTCGAAGACTCGCTGCCACACAATGGCGGCGAGCCGCGCCGCGACGAGGCTCGCGAGCGCACTGCTGGCCGCCAGCAGCCCGCTCCACATAAGTCGTTTGACGATGTCGTTATCCATCTTGCTTGCCCTTCCCCTCGGGAGTTCCGCAGTAAACCAGCTTGGCGGCGCCATCGTGGGAAGGTCCGCCCAAAAGCCTCATCACAAATCCTCGCGCTTCGCCCTCAGCGCGAAGAACAAGAAGTGGACGCTTGCGCGCTCCGCGCTCACCGGGGCTCCAGTCCGTCGCAGATCGTCGCGACAACGAGCGTCTTCGCTTGGTCGAAATCTGTGTCGGAGTTGGGAATCAGCTCGAAGATCCAGCCCGAGAGAAGCTGCTCGATCGCACCGTAGAAGGACATCGAAGCAAAGGTCGGATCGATATCGCGGCGGAATGTTCCCTCCTCCTGCCCCGCCGCGACGATCTTGGCAATTGAGTCGTAGGCACGGCGGATCTCTGGAAGATGGGTGCGGCCAAACGAGTTCGCCGCGCGAGTTACCTCGACGATGATCACCTTCATCAACTCAGGGTCGTGGCGGTAGGAATCGACGATGAAGCCCGCCACAGCTTCCAGCTTGGCGCGATCTGTGGCCTCGCTGCGGTCGGCCTCCTCAATCGCGGCGAGCAGGAGGGACCAGCGCTCGCTGAACAGCTCGTTCAGCACCTCCTCCTTGGACTTGAAGTAGTGGTAAACGAGGCCGTAGGCGACGCCCGCCTCGTCGGCGATGTCAGAGACGCGGGTCGCGTGAAAGCCCTGTCGAGCGAACACCCGAATCGCGGCCTCGAGGATCTGGCGGCGCTTGTCGATCGGTGGAGCCTTGGCCATCAGAGAGCACCTCGGACTTCGCCTGCGCTCCACTCGCGACGAATCAGATATGGACGCTCGCTCCGCTCCGGCTCAGAGGCCTCCAGCAGCTGCGGCCAGGCGTAGGCCTGTGGGCGGCGATTCGCGAGCGAAGGCAGCGACTCGCGGACGCGCTCTTGGGCAGAGAGGTCGAGGTCGGCGGCGATGAAGCACTCTTCGTCGGGTGCCGCGGCGAGAACCCGGCCCCAAGCATCGACGATTGCCGAGTGGCCATAGGAGCTGAAGTGCGGCGGCGCCTCGCCGACCTGATTGGGGGCGATGATGAAGACCTGGTTCTCAATCGCTCGTGCCCGCAGCAGCACTTCCCAGTGGTCGCGGCCGGTGGCCAGCGTGAAAGCCGAGGGCACCGCGATCAAACGAGCTCCCCGCACCGCAAGGATCCGGTAGAGCTCCGGGAAGCGCAGGTCGTAACAAACGGTGAGGCCGACGGGCAGCTCACCCAGCGAAGCGGTGACGATCTCAGAGCCTGACTCCTCATGCTCTGACTCGCGGTAGGCGACGCCTTCGACATCGACGTCGAACATGTGGATCTTGCGATAGACGGCGAGGTCGGCCCCGTCAGGGCCGATCAGGACCGAGGTGTTGAAGGCCTTCTCTCCGCCGCGCTCGGAGATGCTGCCAGCCAGGAGATGGATGCTCAGCTCGCGCGCCCACTCGCGAGCGGCGCTCAACGTTGGGCCGTCGAGTGGCTCAGCCCCGGCAAGCAGCTCCTCACCACCGGCCAGCAGGTTCCACTTCTCCGGCAGCGCGACCAGCTCGGCGCCCTCCGCTGCCGCCGCACGCACCAGTCGCTCGGCCGTGGCCATGTTGCGCGACTTGTCGCCGGTCGAATTGAGCTGTATCGCCGCTGCGCGCAAGAACGCGCTCCTCTCGGTCATCGCCGGCCAGGCTGGTTGACTGACCAGTCAATCGATCACTCAGTATAGGAGCGCTTCGCGGCGAATTGCGCCGTTGGCACGCGAACCGAGGGGTGGCTAGGCGTACGATTCGTATCTCAGTGAGCGCGGAGCTAGCAAGCGTGCATCTTTGGTTCTTCGCGCAGCGAGCGAAGCGGGAATAGGCGCAGTGAGCGAGGCCAGACCAAGCGACTTCGAGGGCGAGCGCAAGCAGGTCACCGTGCTGTTTGCCGATGTAAAGGGCTCGATGGACATGGCCGAGCAGCAGGATCCGGAGCAGTGGCGCAAGATCATGCAGCGCTTCTTCTCGATCCTCGCCGACGGAGTCCATCGCTTCGATGGCACCGTCGACAAGTTCACCGGGGATGGGATCATGGCCGTCTTCGGGGCCCCGATCGCCCACGAGGACCACGCGCGGCGGGCTTGCTACGCGGCCCTGCAGATACTGGACGACGTCGCCGAGTACGCGAACGAGCTGCGTCGCCGCGACGGCCTCAACTTCTCGACCCGGATTGGGATCAACTCCGGCGAGGTGGTGGCGGGCGCGATCGGCGAGGGCAGCGACGGCGAGTACACGGCGATCGGCCATACGGTCGGCCTCGCGCAGCGGATGGAGGCACTCGCCGAGCCCGGCAAGGCATATCTGGCTGAGGCAACAGCCGATCTTGCCCGGGGCTTTCTGGAGTTGGAGGATCTCGGCGAGTTCGAGATCAAGGGGGCCAGTCGGCCGATCCGCGTCTTCGAGCTGGCTGGGATCGGAGCGGCGCGCTCACGACTCGACCTCTCTCGCGAGCGCGGCTTTTCCCGCTTCGTCGGCCGCGACACAGAGATGGCCGCCTTGGATGCGGCGCTCGAGCGGGCGGATGCTGGCGAGGGTGCCGTGCTGGGAATCGTCGCCGAGCCTGGGATCGGCAAGAGCCGGCTTTGCCACGAGTTCGCCGAGCGCTGCCGCGAGCGTGAGATCGAGGTCTTCGAGGCCCAGGCCCAATCGCACGGGCAGTCGATCCCCTTCATGCCGGTCCTGCAGATGCTGCGAGCTTATTTCGGCATCGGAGACCGCGAACCGGAGCGGCTCACACGAGAGAAGATCGCAGGAAGAGCCCTGCTGCTCGATCCCGACTTCGCCGACGACCTCCCAATCGTCTTCGACTTCCTCGGCGTGCCCGACCCGGATCGCCCGGTGACTCAGATGAGCCCGGAGGCACGAGCGCGGGCGCTGGGAGGGGTCGTGTGCCGGCTTCTCAACGCCCCCAACCGAAATCACACCGTCGTGCTCGTGGTCGAGGACCTGCACTGGATGGATGAGGGAAGCAACGCGATGCTCGCCGAGTTGGTCACCTCGGTGGAGGGGACGAACACGCTTGCCGTGGTCAACTTCAGGCCCGAGTACTCGCTGGACTGGGACAACTCGCCGATCTACCGCGGGCTCTCGCTGGAGCCACTGGGGCCGACCGACACGCGGGAGCTGCTCCGCGACTTGGCCGGCGAGGACCCCTCGCTCGATGGGCTCGGCGATCTTCTTCACGAGCGCACCGCCGGCAACCCGTTCTTCATTGAGGAGATCGTCAGAGCGTTGGCCGAGGCCGGCAACCTGGAGGGCGATCGTGGCGCCTATCGATTGGCGCGCCCGGTCGAGGGAACCGGGGTGCCGGCCAGCGTGCAAATCGTGCTCGCCGCTCGGATCGACCGTCTCGACCCGAATGCGAAGCGGCTGCTGCAGGCCGCCTCTGTCGCGGGCAAGGAGGTCGGTAACCGAGCGCTCAGCCTCACCGCGGACCTCGTGCAGAAGGAGATGGACCCGCTGCTCGTCGACCTGACCGAGGCAGGCTTCCTCTACGAGGCCGAGATATACCCCGAACGGGTCTTCGCCTTCCGCCACCCCCTGACCCGCGAGGTCGCCTATGGCACCCAGCTCACCGAGCAGCGCGCCGTGACCCACGCCGCTACGGCGCGCGCCCTTGTCGATCTCAACCCCGACCGCCTGGACGAGATGGCGGCACTGGTCGCCCATCACATGGAGGAAGGCGGTGAAGCCTTGGAGGCGGCACGCTGGTACGCCCGCGCCGCCCACTGGGCCGGACACAGCCGGCCCCGGGACGCCTTCCACCTGTGGCGCAAGGTGATGGACCTGGTCGCCGGGCTCGAAGAGAGCGAGGAGACCGTCGGACTCGCCATCTCCTCCCGTCTGCTCCAGCTCGACTATGCCTGGCGCCTTGGGATGGAGCGAGAGGAAGCCACTCGCCTGGAGTCAGAGGCAGGGGAGATGGCGACTCGTATTGGCGACTTGCACTCGCTGGCGCTGCTGCGGATGCTGCTCTCTGGGCGCCCGGGCCTCGAGCAGACGACGGAAGACTGGATCGCAGGCGTCGAAGAGGCAAATCGCCTGGCAGACGAGTCCGGCGACCGCGACCTGCGCGTCGCAATCCGGGCAGCCGGAGCCTACGCCTACCTCTGCGCGGCTGACTTCGAGAGGCTCGACCGGACCGCTGATGAGGTCCTCGAGCTGGCCGGAGAAGACCCGAGCGTCGGCGCGGAGATCATCATCGGCTGTCCCGTCGCCTGGGCGTTCGGGTCAAAGGCGATCGTCTGCCGAGAGCGCGGCGAATTCGATCAGTGCGAACGGCTGCTGGAGAAGGCGCTGAGAATCGCCGAGGAGCAAGGTGACCTGGAGACCGCGAGCTGGAACCGCGGCACGAAAGCATTGCTGCTGGCGAGGTGCGGCGAACCCGATGCGGGCGTGGCGGTTGGCCGGCGCAACTGCGAGCTGACCGAGCGGCTCGGCGATGTCTTCTCGCGCAGCCTGGCCCTGGGCAACCTCGGCGCCGCGCAACTCGCGGCGGAGGAATACTCGGATGCGCTGGAGTCCTTCGAAACGGCCGAGAGACTTCATCGCGAAGCGATGGTCGGCGGCGATGAGCTGGAGGCATGGCGCGGCGCGGTGCGCGCCGAAGCCCTAACCGGAGTGGGCAGGGTCAACGAGGCGGCCGAGGTCGCTGCCAGAGCAGTGGAGATTGCCCGCAAGCGCAAACTGCTCTGGTCCCTTCCACTGGCGCTACTGGCGCTTGGCCGCGCCCGTGCCGCACTTGGGCAAGAGGACGCCCGCGATGCGTTGGATGAAGCGGCGGCCGTCGCCGGGGAGACGGGGGCGCTGGCGATGGTCTCCTCGATCCAGGATACGTACGAGGCGATCGCTACAAGGGCTCTATAGACCCGTGGCGCGGGCGGCTATCCGGTCGAAGACCCGAGTTGGGATGAAGTGCCTGAGACGAGCCTGGGCCTTGGCGTCGAGGCCAACCAGATAGCGAGTCCGCGGGCGGCGCGCCGTGAGGGCATGGTCGATAACGCGGGCGACCTTCTCTGGGGGGATCCCTCGTCCAGCGACTCCATCGACCACCTTTCGGTACTTGGCGATCGCTTCGCCGTAGAGCTCTTCTCTAACCGGCGAGCGCTTCCCAATCTCATCCGCCGCCTGGTTGCCGCGATCCCAAATATCGGTGGCGATAGAGCCAGGCTCGACCACCGAGACCGAGATGCCCCATTGCCGCAGCTCCCGGCGAAAGACATCGCCCACCGCCTCGATTCCGAACTTGGCCGCGTGGTAGGCACCGGTGAACGGAAAGGCGATCAGGCCGCCAATCGAGCTGATGAAGACGATGCGACCGCGGGCGGCGCGGATCTGCGGCAACAGTGCCTGCGTCATCGCTACCTGCCCGGTCAGGTTGACCTCGATCTGGCGGCGGAAGTCCTCGATCGGCATCGTCTCCAGGGGACTGGGCAGCGAGACGCCAGCATTGTTGACGAGCCCATCCAGGCCGGCCTCCCCCACCTCGTCGCCGATCCGCTCCGCCGCCGCGGCGATCTGGGCCTCGTCGATGACGTCGATCATCAACGGCACCAGCCGCTCCGAGCCGGCCTCGCGCAGCGCCGCCGCATCCTCCTCGCGCCGCACACCGGCGAAGACGCGCCAGCCCTCGGCATCCATCCGCAGAGCGGTCGCCCGTCCGATCCCCGTCGAAGCCCCCGTGACCGCCACCGACCTCACGGCGATGCAGGCTACAGGCACGCAAGGCCCTAGATCACGCCGTGACGAATCTGCTTGAGGCGTCGAATAGCGACGCTCTTTGCAGATTCGTCTCCTCGCCTAGCTGCGACGGGCCCGGTGGCTCTCCAGCTCGGCGACCATCAGCTTGGTGTGAAGGGCGGCGATCAGGTCTTGGAGGGGCTGGGCGCCGGCTTCGAGCATCTCGACGACGCGCTCGGGGGATACCTCACCGGCGAGACGGCTCATCACCACGTCGACCTCTTGGCGGACCAGCTCTTCGAGCACGCTCTTGTAGCGCAGGGTGTCGTAGACGGTGAAGCCGATCTCCTCGTCGTAACCCCCAGCGCGGAAGCGGCTGATTGCCTCGATGATCTTTACGTCGGAGGGCGAGTAGCCACGACTGTTGGGGCTGAGCACCTCCAGCTCCTCGAGCCGGTCGAGCACGTCCTTGGGGACGCCATATCGCTCGCGTGCCTCGGCGGCGCTGGTCCGCGTGCGCTCACCGGCGAGCGCGCGGTCGAGGATGCGGTCCTCCAGCTCAACCAGGGCGCGGGCCCGCTCTGGGTCCTCGTCGAGCACCGACTTGATCGCCTTCAGCGGCATGAAGCGCTCCTCCTGGAGCTGCTTGATCAGCTTTATCCGATCGACGAACTCGGGCGGGTAGTAGGCCATGTTGCGGCTGGTCTTGACCGGCTCTGGAAGCAACCCCTCGCGCAGGTAGTGCTTGATCGTCGGCGCCGGCACACCCGAAGCCTCGACCAGCTCACCCATCCGAAGCAGCGGCTTCTCCTCCGTGGCGCTCATGCTCGAAAGGTCGCCTGGGAGTCGGCGCTGGGACCAGCGGCGGCGCCGGATTCCCGCATTGCGACGATCTCCTCAGCGGTGTAGCCGGCTTCGCGCAGGACCTCATCGGTGTGCTCGCCGAAGGCCGGGGCCGGACGGGTCGGGTCGCCGGGGGTGCGGCTCATCTTCACCGGCACGCCGAGCTGGCGCACGGTCCCAAGCTCGGGCTGCTCCATCTCGATCACCATCTCTCGCGCCCGCACCAGCTCGGAATCGAGCGCCTCGTCGATGTCGAGCACCGGCTCGATGCAGCAGTCGTGCTGGTCGTTGAAGGCGAGCCACTCCTCGCGAGTGCGGGAGCGAAACACCTCGGCCACTTCGCGCCAAGCGTCGGAGCCGGGGGTCTCGAACTGCTTCTCGACCAGGTCAGGGCGCTCCACCCCGTTGCAGAAGGCGGCCCAGAACTTCGGCTCCAGCGCCCCGCAGGTGATCCAGCCGTCCTTCGCCTCGTAGGGGAAGTAACAGACCAGGCCTCCCGCAAGCTGCTGCTCGCCGCGGCGCGGCACCTCGCCATCGCAGAAGTAGCGACCGACGACCATCGCCAGCCAGGAGAGGGCTCCGTCGGCCATCGAGATGTCGACCATCTGGCCTTCGCCGGAACGACGTCGCTCGTGCAGCGCCGCCATCACGCCGAAGGCCGCCATCAGGGCGCCGCCGCCGAGGTCGGCGATCTGGCCGCCTGACTGCACCGGGGGGCCGTCCTTGGCGCCGGTCAGCCCAAGCACCCCGACCAGGCCGAGGTAGTTCATGTCGTGGCCAGCGCGCTGGGTGTAAGGGCCGTCCTGGCCATAGCCGGTGATCGCACAGAAGACGATCGCCGGATTTGCCTCGCGCATCCGCTCATAGCCGACCCCGAGCCGGTCGAGCACACCCGGCCGGAAGCCGTCGAGGACGACGTCATATGACTCGACCAAGCGCAGCAACGCCTCCCGCCCCTTCTCGCTCTTCAGGTCGAGCCGCACCGAGCGCTTGCCGCGATTGAGCGAGAGATAGAGCGCCGAGCGAGTCCCCAGCTCCTGTTGCTCCTCGCTGCCGTAATAGGGCGGCGCCCAGCGGATGTAGTCACCCATCCCGGTGTCCTCGACCTTCAACACCTCAGCACCGAGATCGGCCAGCAACAGCGAGCAGAAACCGCCGGGCAGCAGGCGGGTCAGGTCCAAGACCTTGATATCGCTGAGCGGCAGCTCGCTCACGAGGGCTCCACCTCGACCGAGAAGTTGACCGAGCTGGAGATGAAGCAAAGCTGGTGCGAGCGACGATGGAGCTCTTCGATCGCCTCGGGGGAGGGCGGATCGCCGGCCCAGCGCACCCGTGGACGCAGCGTCGCCGAGGTGAAGCGCTTGCCGTCGAGGACTGCCTGAGCGTCGTCTTCGTAGGAGGCGAGCTCGAAGCCCTTTTTCCTGGCCAGGTCCAGGAACCAGAGCATGTGGCAGCTCGAGAGCGCCCCGGCCAGGAGCATCTCGGGGTTCGACTTGGTGTCATCGCCACCGAACTCGATCGCCGACGAGCTCGCCAGCGACTGCGCCCCGAGCAAAACCTCGTGGGCGCGGATGTCCTCCCCCTCTCCGCCATCCCAGACGACACTCGCGTGGTGGATCGTTACCGCCACCTCAAACCTCAGCCCTCTTCGGCACCCCCAGCAGCTCGCGAGCCTCAGCCACCGTCGCGGCGCGGCGGCCGATGTCCTCGGCCATCTGACGCGCCTTCGCGATCAGGTCTCCATTCGAACGCGCCATCTCGCCGTTCGGCAGGTAGAGGTTGTCCTCCACTCCGGCGCGGACGTTGCCACCCAGCACCAGCGAGGTGCCGAGCAGTTTCCACTGGTCGCGGGAGATGCCGATCACCTGCCACTGGTTCGGGCCCTCGGGGCCGCCGGGGATCTGATCCGACATCAGGGACACATTGCGCGGGGTCGGGCGGATGCCGCCGTTCACTCCCATCACCAGCGAGATCTGCAACGGGGTCCGGTCGAGCAGGCCCATGTCGATCAGCGGATCGAGGTTCGCGACGTGCCCGGAGTCAAAGCACTCATGCTCGGGCTTGATCCCCAGCTCCCTCATCGCGGTGAGGAACTCGATGATCGTGTCGAAGCTGTTCTCGAACACCGCCTTGAAGACGAAGTCCTTGCGTCTCGGTGAGTACTTGGCGTAGTTCATCGAGCTCATGTTCAGTGCGGCCACATCGGGCCGGCACTCACGCAGGTACTCGATCCGCTTCTCGATCGGGATGCCGATCGCCCCGGTCGAGTAGTTGATGATCACGTCGCCGACCTCGGCCAGGATCGCCTCGGTGATCGCCTGGAAGTCCTCGATCTCATAGGAGGGCGTACCGTCCGGTTTGCGAGCGTGGATGTGGATCTGCGAAGCGCCCTCATCGACCGCCCGCCGCGCCTCCGCTGCGTACTCCTCGGGCGTGTAGGGGATCGCCGGACACTGGTCCCGATTGGCGATCACTCCGCTGATCGAGCAGCTGATCACCACCGGATTGTCGAAAGAGCTCATACCGGCATCACCCCGTGGCGCTTCTTCGGCTTCTCGACGTGCTTGTTTTTCGCCATCCGCAAGGCGTTGACGATGGTGGGGCGAGTCTCGCGGGGATCGATCACATCGTCGATCACCGCGTTGCCGGCAGCGATATAGGGGTCAATCTGCTCGCGGACCGCGTTCAGCATCGTCTCTTTGGTTGCCTCCGGGTCCTCAGAGGCCTCGATCATCGAGCGGCCGATGATGTTGACCGCGCCCTCTGCCCCCATCACCGAGATCTCCGCCCCAGGCCAGGCGACGATCAGGTCCGGCTCATACGCCTTGCCGCACATCACGTAGTAGCCGGCGCCGTAGGCCTTGCGGACGATCACGGTCACCTTCGGCACGGTGGCGCGGCTGACCGCGTAGAGCATCTTCGCCCCGTGGCGGATGATCCCGGCGTGCTCGACCTTGGCGCCGACCATGAAGCCGGGCACGTCCTGAAGGAAGACGAGCGGGATGTTGAAGGCGTCGCAGAGGTTGATGAAGCGCGCTGCCTTGTCGGCCGAGTCGTTGTCGAGGATCCCGGCCAGCTGCTTGGGCTGGTTGGCGACGATCCCCGCCGGCTGGCCCCCGAAGCGAGCGAAGCAGGTGATCAGCGTCTTGGCGAACTTCGGCTTGATGTCGAAGAACTCACCGTCGTCGACGATCTCGCGAATCACGTCGTACATGTCGTAGGGCTGGCGCGAGGAGTCGGGGACAATCTCCATCAGCTTCTCCGACTGCCGGTCGTCGGGATCGGCGCTCTCGGTAATCGGCGGCTTCTCCTCGCAATTGGCAGGGAAGTAGGAGAGATACTTCTTGACCGCTTCGATGCACTCCGGGTCGTCCTTTACCTCCAGGTCCCCCACCCCCGACTTGCGGCAGTGGACCTTGGCGCCACCCAGCTCCTCCATCGTGATGTCCTCGCCGGTGACGGCTTTGGTGAGGTGAGGGCCGGCGAGTGCCATCGCGCCCTGGCCGGAGACCATCGGCACGAAGTCGGCCAACGCCGGGATGTAGGCGGTGCCGGCGGCGCAGGGCCCCATCATCGCCGCCACCATCGGGATCACGCCCGACATCTCGACCTCTTCGCGGAAGAGGTGGCCCGAGCCGGCGAAGAGCGAGCCCGCGGCCTCCTGGATGCGGGCGCCGGCCGAGTCGAGCAGCCAGATGAAGGGCATCCGCTTGGAGAGGGCCATCTCGCGCAGGCGAGTGACCTTGAGCTCGCCGGTCATCCCCATCGAGCCGGCCATAACGGTGAAGTCGTAGGCGGCGATGCAGCAGGGACGGCCGTCGACGTCGCCCCAGCCGGTGACCACGCCATCGGCCGGCGCCTCTTTGCCCTCCATCGCCCGCTGGGCAAAGTGAGGACGGCCATGGATGCCCATCTCGACGAATGTGCCCTCATCGACGAGTAGATCGATGCGCTCGCGGGCAGTCAGCTTGCCGCGCTCGTGCTGCTTGGCGATCTTCTCCTCGCCGCCGCCCAGCTTCGCCTTCTCGCGGCGCTCGTGTAGCTGCTCGGTCAGCTCGCCCAGCGGCGCCGTTCCTGGCAGTAGGTGCTTCGTCTCTTGCTCAGTGCTCCCCACTATCTGCCTTTCCACTGCGGATCGCGTTTCTCGAAGAATGCGGTGACGCCCTCGACGATGTCCTCGGTCGAGAAGGTGAGCGAGAGCTGCGAGCGCAGGTACTCGAGCGCGTCGTCGACCGCCATGTCCTGCTGGC
>JANWHW010000009.1 GCA_025450195.1 Solirubrobacterales bacterium
GCCCCACCTCGTCGAGCGTGCGCGGATGCTCGCCGCCGAGCCCGTAGCGCAGCTCGAGCACTCGGCGCTCGCGGTAGGAGAGGTTCTCCAGCGCTTCCTTCAGCGCCTCTTTGGTGAGCAGGTCGGCAGCTCGGTCGAACGGAGACTCGGCCTTCTCATCGGCGATGAACTGGCCGAACTCTGACTCCTCCTCGTCGCCAACCGGCTTCTCCAGCGAAACGGGGGCCTGAGCGGAGCGCTTGATCGAATCGACCTCCTCGGGGTCGATTCCGGTCACATCGGCGATCTCCTCGGGCGTGGGCTCACGGCCCAGCTCGGTGACCAGCTTGCGCTCGGCGCGGCCAATCTTGTTGAGCTTCTCGACCACGTGGACCGGGATGCGGATCGTCCGCGCCTTGTCGGCGAGCGCACGGGCGATCGCCTGGCGGATCCACCAGGTCGCGTAGGTCGAGAACTTGAATCCCTTGCGGTAGTCGAACTTCTCCGCGGCGCGAACGAGGCCCAGCGTCCCCTCCTGAATCAGGTCGAGGAAGGGCAGCCCCTGGTTGCGGTAGTTCTTGGCGATCGAGACGACCAAGCGCAGGTTGGACTCGACCATTTTCTGCTTCGCGTCGAGGTCGCCGCGCTCGATCCGCTTGGCGAGTTCGACCTCCTCCTGAGCGGTGAGCAGGCGCACCTTGCCGATGTCCTTGAGGAACAGCTGCAGGCTGTCCGTGGTCATGTCCGGTTTCAGGTCGAGCGCCTGTTTCTGGCGGCGCCGACCTTTTTTGCCGGCCGGCTCGGGCATCGCTTCCGCGGCCGCTTTCTGGGCCGGGTCCATGTCCTCGACAAGCTCGATGCCCGACTTCTCGAGGTGCCCGTAGAGGTCCTCGACGTCGGACTCGTCCAGATCGACCTCCGACACAGCGGAGGCGATGTCGCCAAAGGTCAGCACGCCGAGCTGCTGCCCGCGCGTAATTAGGCCTTTGACCTCCTCAAGCTCCTGAAGCTCAGCTACCAGCATCCTGTCTCTACTCGTTTCTACCCGCTAAGTGGTTTAGTCCTGCTTTTAGTCCCGCCCGTATCAACGCCATCGCGCAGAAGAAGTCGCGAAAAAACGGACCGGCGATCCGGTCCGTGGTGCCAACTACTCTGCGCCGACGGTGCCCTGCAGGCGTTTGATCCTCAAACGTCTGTTCGCATGGTAGTTGCTTCAGTTTGTGAAGTCAAGATCTATGCCCAGCCCAATGCGACATCCACGCCCCTGGCTACGCGCCTTCTGGCACCGGGCCTATCAGGAGAACGTCACAGGGCTGGCGGCAATGGTCGCCTACAACCTGATGTTGGCCGTCTTCCCGTTCGCGCTCCTCATCCTCTTCGTATTTGGACAGGTGTTGAGGATCGAAGGGGTCGAAACGGGCGTTCTCGACGATCTACAGCGCCTCTTCCCCAACGTCGAGCAGGAAACGCTCACCAACGTGCTCGATCGAATCGAGGGAAACTCGGCGACGATCGGAATCGCGGCCTTCCTGGGCTCACTCTGGATTGGGGCCTCCTTCTGGGGGGCGATGGACACCGCCTTCTGCCGGATCTACCACGTCGAATGCCGCGGCTGGGTCGAGCAGAAGCGCTTCTCCTTCGCGATGCTGTTCGTCGTCGTCCTTTTGATCGCGGCAAGCATCTTCCTGCCGACGATCGAGGCGACGCTCGTTTCCAGCACCGACAAGCTGCCGTTCGGCCTCTCCGGCATCAAGGCGATCGACACGGCTCTGCTGCTCAGCGCAGCCGTGGTGATCGTCTTCGCGATCTGCTGCGTGATCTTCTGGGCGGTGCCGAAGGGCCACATGCCCTGGCGGGCGGTCTGGCCGGGAGCGATCTTCGTAACGGTCGGCGTCACTATCGCCAACTGGCTGTTCCCTATCTACCTCTCGAACGTATCCAGCCTCTCACAACTTGGCACGACCCTTGGCTTCGTCCTCATCGCCCTACTGTGGTTCTACATGCTGAGCCTGGGGTTGATGGCCGGTGCGGTGATCAACAGCCTTCGCCACGAGCTGCACGACACCGGGGAACTGCCCTATGCGACAGCGGAGGATGTCGCTCGACGGAAGCGGAAAGCAGACGGGGACTGCGGCTGCGGCGGGGGCGATTCCGCGAATTAGGTGGGAGCCAGGGCCGTAATCAGCTCAGCCAGCTTGTCCGGCGTGGTGATCGGGGTGAGGATCGGAAGGGTGATACCGCCTTCGACGAAGGCTGCGATTCGCTCCTTCATCTGCTCCGGCGAGCCGAAGATGAACATCTCCTCAATCAGGTTCCACGGAGCGGCCGCGGCTGCCGCCTGGCGGTCGCCCCCCTCCCAAGCCGCGATCATCGCGTCAATCTCATCGCCATAGCCGAGCCAGCGGTAGAAGGCGGCATAAACCGGGACCGTTATGTAGGAGGAGAACATGAATCGAGCCAGTGGCTCGACTGCCTCGCGCTCGCCTGGCAGGCAGAAGAAACGGCAAAGGAGCTCGAAGCCCTCGGGGGCGCCGTCGAGCTGAGCGGTCACCTTCGGCAGGCCGCTCAGGGGCAGGAAGTTGGTGAAGGCGCCGTCGGCCCGCTCCACGGCCAGCTCGAGCATCTTGCCTCGCAGCGCAGCGAGCACGATCGGCACTCGCTGGGCGGGCGCCGTTTCCAGCTTGAACCCGCTGGAAGTGCGCTCTCCGTCGAGCGCGGTGCGCAAGAACTCGACTGTGTCGCGCACCCTGCTCAGCGGCTTCTCGAACGGGATTCCGTTCCAGCCTTCGACGATCCGATCCGAGGAGGAGCCGATGCCGAGCACGAAGCGGCCCCCCGAGGCATCGGCTAGGGCCGCTGCCTCCTGGGCCAACAGAGCCGGGCCGCGCTGGAAGACGCCGACGACGCCGGTGCCGAGTCGCGCCCGTTCGGTCCAAGCGGCGCTGATCGCCAGAGGCGTGAAGCCGTCGGGGCCATTGGTCTCACCGCTCCAGAGGTCGGTGTAGCCAGCTGCCTCCGCCTGCTTGACGAGCTCCTCGCTGGCGCCCAAAGACGTCGCCGGCAACGGCAGTGTCAATCCCCAGCGCTCAGGCATGGCGCGACCCTATAGCCTGCGGCTCCGATGAGGGAGACCTCTCCGACCAAGCCGGATCGAAACCTGGCCCTGGAGCTGGTGCGGGTGACCGAGGCAGCCGCGCTCGCCGCAGCTCGATGGGTGGGCCGCGGCGACAAGATCGCCGCCGATCAGGCAGCGGTTGACGCGATGCGCTTCGTGCTCGATTCGGTCGCCATGGACGGCATGGTGGTGATCGGCGAGGGCGAGAAGGACGAGGCGCCAATGCTCTACAACGGCGAGAAAATCGGCGACGGCAGCCCGCCGGTCGTCGACATTGCCGTCGACCCACTCGAGGGAACGCGGCTGTGTGCGCTCGGCATGCCGAGCGCACTGGCAGTGATCGCTCTTGCAGAGCGCGGCACCATGTTCGATCCCGGCCCCTGCGTCTACATGGAAAAGATGGCCGGCGGCGAAGAGATCGCCGACCTGCTGGACCTCGATCGCCCCCTGCCGGAGACCCTGCAGCTGATCGCGGAGCGAAAGGGCGGCAGCGTCGGCGACGTGACGGTCGTGATGCTCGACCGCCCCCGCCATGAGGACGCGATGCGCGAAGTGCGCGAAGCCGGTGGGCGCATCCGGCTGATCACCGACGGTGACGTCTCCGCCGCCCTGCTTGCTGTCAGCGAGCGCTCCCCCGTCGACCTGCTGTGGGGCATAGGCGGCACTCCGGAGGGCGTGCTCTCCGCGGCGGCGCTGAAGTCGATGGGGGGGCAGCTGCTGGGGCGCCTGTGGCCGCGCAATGACGAGGAGAGAAGCGCCGCTGTGGAGGCGGGCTATGACCTCGACCGGATCCTTACGGCCAACGACCTCTGCGCAGGGGAGGACGTCTTCTTCTCCGCCACCGGGGTCACCGACGGCGACGTCCTGCAGGGCGTCCGCTATCGCGGCCCCGGCGCCACCACCGAATCACTGGTGATGCGTTCGCGCTCCGGCACGGTGCGGCGGGTGCATGCTCGCCACGATCGCTCCAAGCTGCGCGCGATCATCGGCGAGCGCTACGGCTGAGCGAATTCGCGCAAGCGACTACGCAGGCGTGCTCGCACAGCGAAAGCCGGAGAAGATCTGGCGCCGCTGCGGCAGGTCCCAGTTGCGAAAGCTCGGACGCATGACGCTCTCCTGAGTTGCCCAGGAGCCACCGCGCAGCACCTTGTAGGTGTCGCCGAAGAAGACCTCGGAGTACTCGCGATAGGGGAATGGCTCGAACCCCGGATAGGCGAGAAAGTCCGAAGAGGTCCACTCCCATACCTCGCCCACCGCGCCTAGCTGCGGACTGGCCGCCTCCCACTCCTGCTCGGTGGGCAACCGCTTGCCGGCCCAGCCAGCGAAAGCGTCGGCGTCGTGCCAGGAGACATGGACGACGGGTCGATCGGGATCGACTGGGTCCCGGCGCCCCATCGCCGTGTCGACCCATCCCTCTCCATCGCGCTCCCAGTACATCGGCGGCTCGGTGCCGGCCTCCTCGATGAACTGGATGTAGGCGGCGTTGGAGACGGGGGTGGAGTCGATTTCGAACGGGCTCAGCTCGACCGAATGGCTGGGGCGCTCGTTGTCGTAGGCAAAGCCTTCAGAGGATGCTCCGATCCAGTGCTCCCCCCCATCGACCGAGACCATCTTCGCGCCGGTCCCAGGGGGCGGCGCGGCCGGCAATGGCTCGATTCGGAGCGGCGTGTATCCATCGACCATCTGCAACAGCTGCAGCATCGTCTCGTTGTGCTGCAGCTCGTGGGCAAGCAGCATCTCGTAGATGAAGCCTCCACGCAGGAGTGGATCGCCGACATCCGGACCAATGTCGACTGCGTCGAGGACCTCGAGGGTGCGCTCGCGGACATCGTCGAGGTAGGCACGGAGCTCGGCATCTCTGAGGATCGGCAGCTGGCCGCGCGTCTTGCGTGGGTTCTCGATCGCATCGTAGAAGCGGCCCAGCTCACCGCGCAGCGGCTCGCGATTCCCGATCGTCTGCACCAGCCAGAGCTCCTCGAAGTTGGCGATGTGACCGAGGTCCCAGGCAAGCGGGCTGAGGATCGGCGAGTAGACGCGGTTGAGCTGCTCGTCGTCGAGCGGTTGGATCAACTCCAGCGTGCGCTGGCGCGCCTCCGCGAGACGGTCCGCGATCGCTTCCTTGGAGATTGAGGTCACCTCGGTGGCGATGACAAAACCCTAGCGGGACCTGATTACCGGTGTGAGCTCCACGATCCACCCATGCGGATCATGAAATGGGGGTATTTACCCCCAAACTCGATGCACATGGGGGTTGTAGGGTGCTGCGGCGTGAAGATCGAGGGCACAAGCGCGCTGATCGCCGGCGGAGCCTCCGGGCTCGGCGAGGCGACCTCGCGGGCGCTGGTCGAAGCCGGTGCTGGCGTGGTCATCGCCGACGTTAACTCGGAGAAGGGGGAGGCGCTGGCGGCGGAGCTGGGCGACGCGGCGACCTTCGTCGCCGCCGACGTGACCGACGCCGAGACCGTCTCAGCCGCGGTCGCACGGGCGGCGGAGGGCGATGGCGGTCTGCGGATCTCAGTCTGCTGCGCCGGGGTCGGCTGGGCTGAGCGTGTCGCCCACAAAGGCGGTCCCCACAACCTTGAGATGTTCTCGAAGGTGATCTCGATCAACCTGATCGGGACCTTCAATGTGCTCAGCCAGGCCGCTGCGTCGATGAGCGGCAACGAGCCCGATGAGGAAGGCGAGCGCGGCGTCTGCGTCAACACCGCTTCGATCGCCGCCTACGACGGGCAGATCGGCCAGATCGCATACTCGGCCTCGAAGGGCGGCGTCGTGGGGATGACCCTGCCGGCGGCACGCGACCTGTCCTCGCGCGGCATCCGGGTGATGACGATCGCGCCGGGTTTGATGGACACGCCAATGCTCGCCGCGCTCCCGGAGGAGCACCGCCAGGCCCTGGGAGCGGGGATCCCGTTCCCCTCGCGGCTGGGCCGTCCCGAGGAGTACGCGCGGCTGGTCGCCGACATCGTCGGCAACACAATGCTGAACGGCGAGACGATCCGGCTCGACGGTGCGCTCCGCATGCCGCCGAAGTAGTCCGATCCCACTAAACACTCCACCCCTACAATCCCACGACCATGTCCGGGCATTCGAAGTGGGCCTCCATCAAGCACAAGAAGGGCGCCGCCGACGCGAAACGCGGCAAGCTCTTCTCGAAGCTTGCGAGGGCGATCATCGTCGCGGCCCGCGATGGGGGTGGCGACCCGGACGGCAATCCGACCTTGGCCACGGCCATCCAGAAGGCCCGCGACGCTTCGATGCCCAAGGACAACATCCAGCGAGCGATCGACCGCGGCACCGGGGCCAGCGGAGACGCAGAGGCGATCGAGCAGATTGTCTTCGAGGGGTATGGCCCCGGAGGCGCCGCGATCTTGGTCGACGCCTTGACCGACAATCGCAATCGCACCACAGCCGACGTCCGCCTCGCCTTCACCAAGCACAACAGCAGCCTTGGAGAGCCCGGCTCGGTGGCATGGATCTTCGAGAAACGCGGGGTCGTTGTGGTGGACGGCAGCCGCTACGGCGAGGATGACCTGATCACGGCGATCGACGCCGGCGCCGAGGATGTTCGGGAGGACGGCGGCCTGCTGCGGGTGATCTCGGCGCCGAGTGCCTTGGCCAAAGTTCGCGAAGCCCTGGAGGGCTCGGATGTGGAGATCCAGTCAGCCGACGTAGTCATTGAGCCGAAGAGCACCGTCGAAGTGAAGGGGAGCGATGCGAAATCGCTGCTCAATCTGATCGAGACACTCGAAGAGCACGACGACGTCAGCGAAGTCCACGCGAACTTCGATATCCCCGAGGAGATCCTCGAAAGCGTCATTGCCTGAGTCAGCAAACGGGCTCTCCGGGACACATCGAGGCAAATAGCGCCAGGACCGCCCGAAGGCGGCCCTGGCCAGGTGCTTGGAGCGAGCGCGGGAACGACGACCGGGTGGGACAAAGCCCGGCTCCCTGCGTCCGCCGGTGCCCGGGGTGGATTCCACCGGGCGCCCAAACCAGTGCGGCGCCTAGCGGCCCTGCACCTCCAGAGTCCCCTGAAGCATGTGAATCAAAATAGGACCACCTCCTTTCTCTGGTGATCCGGATTGAAGCAAACTCAGCGGCGCTGAGAGCAAGCTCGGTGACCGAGAAGAATCGACTACCGTCCTCACAGATGGAGACCTCAGCCCAACCGAAGGATCGCGACAGACTTCCGGCCGATCCCGTGAAGGAGCCAAGCCCGATGTACAGGGTGGCGATGGCGATCTGCCGGCCGGCGGCGATCTGGGGACGGCTGCAGGTGGAGGGCCTCGACGCCCTGCCAGAGAGCGGGCCGGTGCTGGTGGTCGGCAACCACGACAGCCACTGGGACTCGGTGACGGTTGGCGTGGCGGCGATCCGTCGCCGTCAGATCAAGGCATTGGCGAAATCGGAATTGTGGGACGTGCGTGGCTTGGCCCCAATCCTCAATGGCATGGGCCAAATCCCCATCGAACGGAACGCCGGCGATGCGGGTGCATTGGCACGGGCGATCGAAGAGCTGCGTCGCGGCGCCTGCATCGGTGTCTTCCCCGAAGGGACCCGTTCGCGCGGCAAGGTGCTGCGGGCGCGCAGCGGGGTTGGGCGTCTGGCGCTCGAGGTTCCCGAGGCGAAACTGGTCTGCGTCGCGGTCGAGGGGACGACCGGCTACACGAGGTTCCCACGCCGCCCCCGTGTGCGAGCTCGCTTCTTCGAGCCCGCCGGTGGTCAGGCCCAACGCGACGAGCAGCCAGGTGAGCTCGCCGCAAGGCTGCTCGCCGAGATCCGTGCGCTCGTCCCTCCAGCCGGGCCGGGGCGCAAGAGCGGCTAAATCCTCTGACTTCGGTTGACGGCGGCGACCGGGTACTACCTTTGACGACATGGGCAACAAGGTTCTCTACACAGCCAAAGCGCACGTAACCGGTGGCAGGATGGCGGGCCACGGCAGCACCTCCGATGGATCGCTGGAAGTGGACCTCCGGATCCCGCCCGAGCTGGGCGGCAAAGAGCCCGGGACTAACCCGGAGCAGCTCTTCGCTGTCGGCTACGCGGCCTGCTTCGAGAGCGCCCTTGCCACCGTCGCCAGGCGACAGAAGCTCGAGGTTGGCGAGGTCGAGATCGACTCCAAGGTGATGTTGGTCACCGGCGAAGACCGCATTTTTACTATCGCGGTTGAGCTTGCCGTGACGCTGCCGTCAGTCGAAGGAGACGCCGCGGTGGACTTGGTCGAGGCCGCTCACAAGGTCTGCCCCTACTCGAACGCAACCCGGGGCAACATCGACGTGACGCTGAGCGCCAACGGGGCCCCGGTCGACCTTTAAGCAATCACATAGTCCAAGGTCTCACCGTGGCTGAGCAATCCAAGGCCTCACCGGGGCGGGACCCAGGGCGAATGCCTCGGTAGCCAACGTGGGACGTTGCGCTTATAGGTCCGGTAATCCTCACCGAACCGGCGCTCCAAGTCCGGCTCCTCGTACACACGGAAGCCGACGTAGTTGACCGCGAAGAACAGCGCGAACCAGATCAGCAGCGGCAGCGAGCCGAACAGTGCCGCCTCGCCCGCCAGCACCGCAAGCACGGCCGTGATCATCGGGTTGCGCACGTGACGGTAGGGACCCTCGACGACGAGCCTTTGGGTCGGATCCCAGGGCGCGAGCGTTCCCTTGCCGACCCGGGCGAACAGCCGCACCGTCCAAAGCCAGAGCGCAAACCCGACAGCGATCAGGGTGAAGCCTAGGAAGATCGGTAGAAGAGCCACTCCCTTGCCAAGGCCCCAACCGACGTTGGAGCCAGTGCCGATGAGAATCAGGAGCGGTATCAGCACCACCACCATGCCCGGCAGGAGCGAGATAGCGCGAACCTGACGCCTAGCGTTCAAAGCGGTTCCCTCGCGGGCATCGAGGGACATCCTCCCATAGAGTGGGAGCGGTTCCACATAGGCACCGCCAGTCAGCAGATATCGGCGCCATTTGGGCTGGTTAGAAACCGAAAGCGGCCACTCACAACCGCCACCCTGAAGTCGAACTTAACTCTTCAGTTTCACCGTCGAGCTGGCTATTCCGCTTCCGCTCACCTTCGCTTTCAGCGTTTTGCCGCCTTTCATTGCCTGCTTTGCGGCAGCTGAGAGTTTGACCTTGAGCGTTTTCGTAGTCCCCGCGGCAAGGCTGAAGGACGCCTTTCCGATCACGAGGCTCTTGGTTTTCGTGCCCTGTTTGACTTTGGCCTTGAGCTTCAGCGTGCCCTTGCAGGGGCCGCCGGTGCAGGTGAGCTTGAGCTGCGCTTTGCCGGCCTTGACCTTGGCGGTGGCGGCGACTTTGGCCGTCCCCGGCGGCGGGGGTTTGGGGGTCGGCGGTACCGAGTTGGCGGTGAAGGTAGCCGTCACCACCTTATTGGCTGTGATCGTCACCACGCAGCTGCCCGTACCCGAACAGCCGCCACCCGACCAGCCGGCGAAGCTCGATCCTGAGGCTGCCGAGGCTGCGAGGGTGACTTTGGTCCCCGTGGGGTAACTGGCGGCACAGGCGCCCCCATCACAGGTAACCGAACCTGAGCCGGTGCCTGCTTTGTTGATCGTGAGGGTAAATTGGATCAGGTCAAAGGTCGCGGTGACTTCTTTGGCCGTGCTCATCGTCACTTTGCATTTGTTGCTTTCAACAGTGCCGCAGCCGGTCCAGCCGGTGAATTTCGAGCCGGCGGAGGCGGTCGCGGTCAGCGTGACTTCTTTGCCTACCTCGAATTCGGCTTCGCAGGTGACGCCGCAGTTAATCCCCGCGGGTGAGCTGGTAACGGTGCCCGCTCCGGTGCCGGCTTTGTTGACTTTGAGGTCTCCAGGCGTCGTAACGGCGAATTCAGCTTCGACCGACTTTGCTTCGTCCATCGTCACTTTGCATTTACCCGGTTCCGGTTCTGCGGAGCAGTCGGCCCAGGAAACGAATTTGGAGCCGGCGGAGGCTGTCGCGGTCAGTGTGACTTCGGTGTCTTCGGTGTATTCATGTTCGCAGTCAACGCCACAGTTAATCCCTGTGGGCAAGCTGGTGATAGTGCCCGATCCGGTGCCGGACTTTTTGACGGTGAGCACGTAACGGATCGGTTCAAAGAGTGCATTGACAGTAGAGTCTTTTTCGAGCGAAAAGGAGCAAGGATCGGTCTCGCCACAGGCCACGGCCGAGCCGGTGCCATTTTTGAAGCCGGCGAACTCGTAGCCAAATTCCGGGGTTGGGGTCAGGGTGATTTCGGAGCCGATGGGGTATTCGCCATTACAGGGATCGCCCAAGACAAGTGCGCCTTCGCATTCGACTTCGCCTTCCCCAGTGACGTTTACCACCAGTTTTTTCAGAATCAGGTCGAAGCGCACATCGACCGACGAAGGTTCGGTGAGTTTGAAGGAGCAGGTTTTCGCGCAGCCCGCGGCGTTGCCGGTGCCCGCGAAGCCCTTGAATTCGGAGCCGGTTTCGGGCTGGGGGGATCCGAAGGCGACTTTGGTATTGGCGGGCCAGGGCCCGTCGCAGAATTCTTCTTCCCGCGGTTCTTCGCCGGGTTCGGTGATCGTGCAGAAGACTTCGCCTTCGCCCGTGCCGGTGTAGTTGACCGCAAGAGTGAACTCAGCCGCCGAAGCGACGGCCGGGAGTACGAAGGCGAGCGCGATTGCACCTATCGCAAAAATGGGAATAGCGAATCGGATGTGCAGCTTGACCGGCCTCACGCAGACTGTGGTTTGAAGTAGTGGAGTGGGTGTGGACCCCTGTAGTACCCCTGATCTTGGCCTTCAGGGAATAGGGGCCTCTTCAAAGCTTTTCTAGCTCGCGGACTGAGGCTGATCTCAAGCATCTTGGCTTGAAACACCTTGCAAAACACCTTGATGTGGTCACCCGCAAATCGATCGTCACGCCGTGACAGGCTTCAGCTTGACGACGTGGGGATGGAGGCTCGAGCCGCTCACCCTTGCCTTCAGCGGTTCGCCACTGTCGAGCAGCCGCCTGCCGGCGGGACTGAGCTGGAGGCGGAGGACCTTGGAGACGCCAGGCTCGAGCCGGAAGGAGGCTTCGCCCAGCGCAACGACGGCAGCGCCGCGCTTGGTCTTGCTAGCGACCAACTCAAGGACGCCCTCGCAAGCTTGCGGTCCGTTGCAGAAGACCCTGATCAGGGCGCGGTCGGGCCTTATCGTGGCGGTGGAGGCGACAACGACCTTGCCGCCGGTCGCGGTCTCCGCGGAGGCGGCCCCAGGGAGCAGGAGGAAAACGATGACAGCCGCGACGGCGACGCCGGACCTGCGCATACTGCGGTGCTGGCCCATCTGGCTCACTTCACCACCCTGAAGATGATCTTCTTCAGCTTGGTGCGAGGTTCGCCGCCGGTCGGCGAGAAGGTGAATTTGACTTTGATCCGTAGCTGGCCGCCTTGGGAGGCTTTGAGATCCGCGAGCCCTTTTGAGGAAAGCCGCAGGGGCAAGGTGAACTGGCCCGGGGTTTTGACCTGAGCTTTGATGGTTTTCATCCGTGGAGCCGTCGCGGTGAAGGTGCCGGGAGCGGGGACCTTGACGCGGATCGTCACGACGCCGGTCGAGGGGTGCTTGACCTTGCCGAGCTGGAAGTTGTTGGGTGGCGGCGGTTTTTTTTTGACGTTGAAGGCTGCGGTCACTTTGACGTTGTATCTTGGGATTTTCAGCACGCAGTTGCCGGTGCCCGAGCAGCCCCCTCCGAACCAGCCGACGAAAGTCGATCCCGGAGCGGCGCTGGCACTGAGCACAACAGTGCTCTGCTCTTCGAAGGAAGCCGAGCACTGGGGGCCGCAGTCGATGCCGGCGGGGGAGCTGACCACGTTGCCCGAGCCGCTGCCAACCTTTTTGACCGTCACCGTGAACGACGGGCAGTAAGGGGGCGTGCAATTGGTGGCAGACGCCGTCGACGCCGAAGACAGCGCGAGCACAGCAAGCGCGCTGAGAGCCAGCAGCAACCTGTTTCCCACTCCGGACAACCTCCCCTTTAAAGCGGCGCCTACCGTAGCAGAGGACAGGCCGTTCATCGCCGCCGCACGCGCCAGGAAAGACTCCTCTCCCCGCCCTGCCTGGCGCGCAGCAGCAGCCCTCCCGCGGCGTCCACGCGAGCGAGGAAAATCCGTCCGGACGAGGCGACCGGATGGGCGAGCGGTGCCCAGCCACGGCGCCTCCGCCGCTCGACGATGAGCCGCCCCGGCGAGGGAGCCTTGCCCCATAGAAGAACCTGGCCGTGCTTGCCGCGGCTGGCGACGAAGGGGAAGCGAAACGCCCGGAGGGCCGGCTTGGGCTGGCCTTCGCGGAAGAAGAGGCCGCTCTGCTGAGTCGCCGGGAAGCCGGCTGTGCCGGGAGACTGATCGCGTAGGTACCACCAGATCACAGCGCTGACTCCCTGTCGCCAGAGCACGAAGAGGGACTTGGCGACGAAGCGGGCATGGCGACCCAGGGGAATGCCCTGAGGGTCGGGCGGATTTGAGTCCCACCACAGCTCCGTCGCCCAGAACGGCTTGTGTTTTGCCGGCAACGCGCGACGCGACGCGACCGCCTTTTTTATGATCTTCGTCAGGCGCCCGATGTCCGGCGTCGAAACATCCAGCGGGCTTACGGCGCCGCGGCTCGGGGCCCAGACATTGATCGGATTGTGAGCCCCGATGTCGAAGTGTGCTGGTTGGGGGCAGGCGAGCGGTCGCAGCCTAGCTCCCCGCAGGCAGAGCAAAGAACGCCAGAACCACACCGGCGGGATGCGGCTACCCCCCGCTTTCGCATCTCCATATGGGGCCAGGCCGCCGACGATCACGCGCGCTCTCGAGTTGGCGCGGTGGATCGCTGCGTATGCCGCGTTCAGCATTTCCCGGTAGTGCTGGGGGGCGACCAGCTTCCCACCTTCCCAGAGGGGATTTAGGTGAACCGAGAGGTTCTCCTCCGCCCAAATTTGGAAATAGCGCACGCGCGGAAGCGGTCCGGCTGCCGGGTTGACGGGATCGACGAAGCGGCCCGAGTACCGGGCGGCAAGGGCTTCTGCGAATCGCCCCAGCTCCGCGGGTTGCGGCTGCCAAGTGCCAGCCGGGGCCACCGCGAGGCTCGGCCGGTTCGACCCCTCCGCCCAGGCTGGCGCGACGTCGATGGCCAAGAGCGGCTGCATCCCCTGCGCCACTGCACTGCGGACCGCACCGTCGAGGGTTTCCCAGCGATAGGCAGGGTCCGCCGGATCGGCGGCAACGAAGCCAGTAGGGCGCCTCGCCGGAGCGACGCGAGACCAATCGACGCCCAGCAGGACTAGGCCAGCTCGAGCGCTCACAGCCCTTGCCATCCATTCGTCGCGAAGCGCCGGGTCGGAGGCGGTCAACACCGGGTCGGTCACACCGAGCTTGAGGTTATGCGGCGTCGCCGCGGCTCCAGCGGAGCCTGCGCCTAGCGCCAGCCCGACAAAGGCGAGGACGACCGCTGCCCTTTTCACCTGGTAACGAGGCCGCGCCGGCGTGCGACAGCGAAGGCGATCGCTGCAGCAGCTGCTACCGCCAGGATGAGCGGGAACAGATAGCCCAGCCCCTGCTCGTCGGAAATGCGCACCGCAAACGCGGGCGACGGCCCCGGCTCACCGGTCGGCGCCGTCTGCGCGACCGCCGTCGCCAGGGCCAGGCCGGTCGGGCCGCGCTGCCGCAACCCCTGTTCCGTCGCTTCGGTCAGCGCTCCGTCTCGCACCGCGTCCCGCGCCTTCTTCGTCGCGTCCGGCGCGCGTGGGCCGGTCGGGCTCGGCAGGGTCTGGTAGTACTGGTCGGCCTCGGCGTTGCCCGGCGGCGCGACGACTCGGACCGCGGCGCCCGCGGGCAGCGGCATGGCAAGCACAAGCAGGAGGGCGAGTGTCGTAGTTTTCCGCATCACCTTTGAATTGCATTAACACGCCGGGGGGCCAATAGGAGCTGGGCCATGCTCGGCTTTCCTGCGGAGACACTGTATATGGGGACACTGGAGACACCCGAGGGCATAACTGAGGCGGCCGCACCGGCCGCCGGCCGCCTGTCGATGTCCAAGCTCGACTGGGCTGGAGCGGCGATCTGGCTGCTCACCGCCCTGCTCGTCGTCTATCTCGCGCTGGAAAACGGAGGCTACGACCCGATTCCCCGCGGCCAGATCGGAATCGCGGTCTGGTGGGTGCTGCTGCTGGGGGTGGCCTCGCAGGCGCTGCCGCTGCCCGGACGCACCCGCGCCAGCCTCGTCGCCCTCGGCCTGCTCCTCGGCTTCACCCTCTGGACCGCGCTGTCGATGGGTTGGACGCAGAGCGAAGAGCGCACTGCCACCGAGCTAGCCCGCGTCGTCACCTACCTCGGCGTCTTCGCGCTGGGGGTCTGCCTGGTCACCAGACGGCGCGCCGGTGCAAGGCAAGTCTTGGGCGGCGTCACCTTCGCCCTCGGCCTAGTCGCGGCGCTGGCGGTCCTCTCCCGCTTCCACATGTCCTGGTTCCCCGCCAACGAACTGGGCAAGGTACTGCCCGGCATCGAAATTGAGCGCCGGCTTGCCTACCCGCTCAACTACTCGAGCGCAATGGGAACTCTGGCGGGAATGACCCTGCCACTGCTGCTGGCCGCAACCGCGTCAGCGCGCACGATCGCTGTCCAAGCACTAGCCGCGGCGGCGATCCCCCTCGCTGGGCTCGCCCTCTACCTCGCCACCTCGGGCACCGGCGCTGCCGTGGCCGTGGTGGCTATGGCGACCTTCCTCGCCCTCTCCCCCAACCGCCTGCCGAAGCTCCTCACCCTCGCCGCCGGGACCGGTGGAGGGGTGATCCTGGCGCTGGCCGTACACAGCCGCGAGGCGCTCGCCCGCGGCCTGCCTACCCCAGCCGCCGAACAGCAGGGGACCGAGGTGATCTGGATCGCGCTTGCGGTCTGCGCCGGGGTCGCCTTGGTCCAGGTCGGCATCGCGCTGGTCGTCCGCAGCCTTGGCCGCCCTGGCTTGCTGCGGATTAGTCGCTACCAGGCGCTCGTCGCGACAGCAGCCGTGCTCATCGTTGCGATCCCGTTCTCCATCGCCGCCGGGGGGCCGCACGAGGTCTCGCACCGCTGGGAGGTCTTCAAGAGCCGCGAGGGGGATACGTCCGCCGGGCCCAGCTCCCCCTCTACGATCCTCGACTTCCACGGCGCCGGCCGCTACCAGTTCTGGGAATCGGCGGTGGAAGCAAGCGAAACCGCACCCTGGCAGGGAACCGGCCCTGGCACCTTCGAATCCTGGTGGGCTCGCCATGCTTCCTACAACGGCTATGTCCGTACCGCCCACTCGCTCTACCTCGAGAACCTGGCTGAGCTGGGGATTCCCGGGCTGCTCCTAATCGGGGGCTTCGTCTTCGCCGTGCTCGGCATCGGGGGCTCGCGGGCGCTGCGGGCGCCCCCCGACGAGCGTCTGCTGCTCGCCGCCGCCACCGCCGGCTCGGCCGGCTTCGCGATGGCCGCGGCCCTCGACTGGGTCTGGCAGATTGCCGCCCTCTCAGTCGCCTTCATGCTGCTCGCGGCGGTCGCCGTCAGCGGCTACTCGCTGCCGGATCCGACGCGGCGGCGGCGGCGCAGCAACCGCCGCAACCGCAATCTAATGCTGCGAGCCGCCGTGGTTGTCGTGGGTATTACCGCCCTGCTCACGATCTGGTTCCCGCTGCGCGGCGCGACGGCCCTGCGGCAGAGCCAGATCGACGCCGGGCACGGAGACCTAGCCGCCGCCCTCCAGCAGGCTCATGACGCCGCGGACGCGCAATCCTACGCCGCCTCCCCCCTCCTGCAGGAGGCCCTGATCCTCGAGCAGCAAGGGAAGCTCCGCCCCGCCGCGTCGGCGGCCGCGTCGGCCACTCGCAAGGAAGGTGACGAGTGGCGTACTTGGTTCATCCTCGCCCGCATCGAAGCCGAGCGAGGCAGGATCGGCCATGCGCTGCGGGCCTACGACAGAGCCCACCGCCTCTATCCACTGTACGGGCTGCTGGAGTGAAGGCCTGAGCGGGCGATGAGCGGCAGGATCTCTACAAGGGCGCGGTACCTGCGCAAGGAGCTCTTCCTCGAGCGCAATCACGATCTGTCCCGAACTGCCCTGGTGCTCGGCAGCGGGCGCAGCGGCACCACCTGGCTGGCCGAATCGATCGCCCGCCAGCACCGGAGCCGCCTGCTCTTCGAGCCCTTCCACCCGCAGCTTGGAGCGATCCGGGAGGGCGCGCGACTTTTCCTC
The DNA here is from genome assembly GCA_025450195.1 of Solirubrobacterales bacterium. Taxonomy (GTDB): domain Bacteria; phylum Actinomycetota; class Thermoleophilia; order Solirubrobacterales; family 70-9; genus VRUE01. The sequence continues at coordinate 16,287 of JANWHW010000009.1, forward strand.
GATCCGACTGAGAACCCATCCGTCTTCGAGAGGTCGGTACGGCGCATCCTTTCCGGCCGGGTCCGCGGCGCCTACATCGACGAGATCCGGATCGCTCGGTTGCCCCGTGGCCGGATCGTCAAGGACGTCCACGCCGCCAACCTACTGCCCTGGCTCCGCACCAACCATCCGGCCGTTCCGGTGGTCTACGTCGTCCGCCACCCGATCGCGGCCTCGCTCTCGCGACTGCGATCGGACACCTTCTACGGCATCGGCGACTACCTGGCGACCCCCCCCGGACGCGAGGATGCCGAGGACTCGCCCGTCGCCGCCTGGCTCCCGCTCTATGACACCTACCGCGATCACCCCGAGCCCCTGGTTCGCCTCGTCGCCGAGTGGTGCATCGAGAACGTCTACCCGCTGAGGGGGAGCGACGACGCGGGCGGGGCCCTAACCTTCTACGAGAACGCCGTACTGGACCCCGTGTCCGAGCTGACACGCCTCGGCGAGCTCTGCGCCGGCGCTCTCGGTCCCGCCCGCGTTCCGCCGAAGATCGGCCAGCTGCGCAGGCCCTCGGCGATGGATTGGCGACGCACGGCAGCCGAGGCGCACCGGTCGGGCGAGTGGGAGCGGCTGCTCGGCAGCTGGACGAGCGAGGTCCCCGGGCCGGTGGTCGAGCGGTGCCTGTCCATCCTCTCGGACTTCGGCCTGGACCGCCTCTACGGCGAGGGTCCGCTGCCAATCAGGGAAGCGCCTGCCAGCCCGCGCTCAGACAGGCCGTCGTAGCGCCACGATCCGCTCCAGGTCGAGCGCCCCCGGTAGCTGCCGATCTCCACTATGCAGGAGCCGGAGGCACCGCGGATGCCAACTCCATCAACCCGTTGACCTCGGCGTCGCTGATCATGCCCTCGACGGACATCGCGCGGCGAACCGGCGCCGGTTCGCCCAGCAACCTCAGGCGCCCGGCGAATGCCGTGCAGGCGCCGCCGGATGCCCTCCTCGCCCAATCATCAATCCCGCATCATCATAGAATCAGCTTCTCAGGCGATCGATCCGAAGCCCGCGGCGCTCAGAGCTGGAAGAGGAACTGGCTATCGAAGATCTCCGGCTTGCCAACGGAGGCAGCAAACTCATCGACTGCTTTGGTAACGCCGCTCGACCACCACCCCTCGACCCCGTAGTCATCGCCCGCGATCACGCCGCCGGGACCGATGACGCGGCGGAAAGCCTCCAGATCCGCCTTGACCGCCTCATAGGTGTGATCGCCATCGATGTAGACCCAATCGAGCGATCGATCGGCCAGGCTCTCCGCCACCTCAACCGAGTTCTTGCGCAAGATCACGACTTGCCCTCGCCTCGCCTGCCTCTCAAATCGCTCCAAGACCGACCGATAGATCGCATCCATGCCGGCTTGCCCCGCGACCTTGCCGCCATACCAAGCCCGCTCATAACCTGGGTCGTCCCGATGGGCCCAGGGATCGATCAGGTAGAGCAGCTTGGGCTTGCTCTGCTTGAGGAGCTGCGCCGAGAAATCGCCCTTCCAGGCCCCAACCTCAGCCCCGATGCCACGCTTGGGAAGGCTGGAGATCAACCTACGCCGAGCCTGCCTGCGCGTGGATCCCGGTCCACGCTGTCTGAAGATTCGCATAAGGCAACGGGGGAGACTACTCACTCCGAACGACGTGCTCAGGCGTTTGCGGGCTAAGCGCTCTCAAGGTCCTCGGGGAAGGCCCTACGCAGCCTCGCCCGCCTGCAGGAGGCACAGGTCCTCGAGCAGCAGGGTAATCTCGGCGAAGCCGCCAGCTGTAAGCTGTGCGGGCATGAGCGAAGATCGCTTCGCCGCGCTCGATACGCGGTTGTTTGAGTTCGTTCCAAGCTCGACAACCGACGACGATCGAAGGTCTCTCCTAGCCCTACATGACAGCATTGCGGCGCGAGGCGAGTTCTCATACCTCGAGATCGGCTCTCATCTCGGTGGCTCGCTGCAGCCGGCGCTTGTGGACCCGCGATGCGTGCGCGTCGTGTCGATCGACCCACGGCCGCAGGCGCAACCCGACGATCGACCCCACCTCGGCGAGGTTGCGTACACGGGCAACAGCACCGCGCGAATGCTGGAAAACCTGCGGGGCGTGCCGGGCGCCGACCTGTCGAAGCTGGAGACCGTCGAAGAGAGCACCGAGAACCTCGAGCCCGACGCGTTTGCGCCGCCCGATTTCTGCTTCATCGACGGCGAGCACACGAACCAAGCAGCCCTCCGCGATGCTCGCTTCTGCCGGGCCGTCATGCGGGGCGTGGGTGTGATCGCCTTCCACGACTCCTACGCCGTCGAGGAGGGTGTCCTCACGTTCCTGCGTGAAACACCGCGGCCGCATCGCGCCTACTCGCTGAGAAGCAGCGTCCTCGTGGTGGAGCTCGGGGTCGAGCGGAGCCCGCTGGACAACCCGCGCGTGCGTGGGCAGCTCTACCGAGTGCGCCGTTCGCTGGCGGCAAACCGGGTGGGCTGCGATACAGCCTTGCTGCGGATAAGCATGCTTGCCCGTAGAGCGCGCGAGAGGCGGCGGTCGGCTTGATGCCACGGCGCTGAACTGGGTCGGGCATACCCTAGATGACGTGCCTCACCACGCTCCGAACGCCATGAGATAGATCCGGGCCCGCCGAGTGGCTGTGGGTGTTGACGCCTACGACCCTCAAGGAGGATCCGGATGCAGCACCGTAATGCCCCGTTCACCCCCGAACGGAAGGCGCCGCCTGGTAGCGCTCAGGTGTGATCAGCTCGACCAAGAAGAGATCGATCATGCGCTTGTAATCGGTCCCCAGAACCCTCTCCCGGAAAGTGTCGGGAGAACTTGGAGTCAGTTCGCTCTAGACGCGACCCCGCAGGATGGCCGCGATCGTCGGCAGCCAGCGCTCCAGCGAGAACTCCTGCTCGATCCGCCGTCGGCCGACCGCGCCGAGTTCGGCGCGCAGGCCAGCGTCCTCGGCGAGCGCCTCGAGCGCCTCGAGCCACTGCTCGGGGCCGGAGACCGCGTAGCCGGCGCCGGCGACGGCCGTGGCCGAGATGCCGACGTCGTCGACCACCGCCGGGATGCCGGCGGCCATGTACTGGAGCGCCTTGTAGGCGCACTTGCCGCGGGTCCAGAGCGTGTCCTCGAGCGGCATCAGGCCTACGTCCATCTCGGCCAGGGCTCGCTGCTCGGCGTCGACGCTCCAGGCGCGCTCCTCCGTCCGCACCCCCGCGATCGCCGGCGCCGACCCGCCGACGACCAGCAGCCGCACCGTCCGGCTCGAGCAATCGGCGAACCGTTCGAGCGAGGGGACTACGGCGCGCAGATAGGAGGTGGTCGTCGGCGAGCCGATCCAACCGAGCGTCACGCCCTCGCCCTGCTCGTGCGCTCGCATCGCGTAGGCGGCCGGGTCGACCAGCGAAGGCACGACGGTGACCCGCTCGCTGTGGGCAGCGAGGTGCTCGGCGAGGATCTCGTTGCCGGCGATCGTGTGCTCGGCGCGCTCGGCAAGCCAGCGCACCTTGCGGCCGGCGCCCTTGAGTGCACTGGCCGGGTGGCCGCCTGTCTGCCGCCCGCTCAGCCAGACCGCGTCGTCGACGTCGTAGACCAGCCGGCGGCCCCGCGCCGCGGCGCGCTCCAGGGCGAGCCAGGGCGCCAGGTCGACCTGGCGCTGGACGACGACGACTGACGCCTCCTCCCCCGCCTCGCGCAGGGCGCTCCCCAGGGTTCGGCGCGCGGCGGCGAGCACCCGGGCCTTGCCCAGCGCTCCCGCGTCGCGGAACCGCTGCGCCTCCTCACCCCGGAAGAGCGGCAGTAGCTCAAGGTCAACACCATGCGCAGCCAAGCTCCGCCCGGGCAGCTCGAGGCGGACGCGAAAGGCCGCGTCCGAGGCGCCCTGGGCCGAGGTTCCGATCGCCCGCAGGGCGCCACCCGCACTCATAACGACAGGCCGAGCTACTACCCAGCCTCGGCGGCCTTGCGGATGACGCAGAGTGCCTCCTGCCCGCCGAGGAAGCGCACGGTCGGCGGACGCCGCCCCAGCAGCGCCCGCAGCCCGCGCGGGCGCTCGCCGCTGACCGGGGGGCAGTAGAAGGAGATCGAGTCGATCGCCGAGGCGAGCGTCGCCGGCTCGAGTAGGGCGTTCGGCTCCGGGAACTCGCCGCCCTCGGAGAAGGCGCGCAGCAGGCGTCGCGTGTTGACGACGTGGTCCGCGGAGTACCGATCGACCCTACCGTCGCCGAGGCCGTTGTCGGCAAGGTCCTCGATGAAGTAGAGGCCGCCGGGGGCCAGGTGGGGGAACAGCACCGAGAACGAGACCTGCTGGTGGTCCGGGCGGTGACTACCGTCGTCGATGATGACGTCGAATCGCTCAACGCCTGTCTCGGCCACGAACTCGCGCAGCCGGTCGGGATCGCCCTGGTCGACCACCGCCGTCGCCGTCCGGTCGTTGTCGAGGAAACCGGCCGGGTTGACGTCGATGCCGAAGATGCGCGCCTTCGACAGGTAGCGGTACCACATCCGCATCGAGGCTCCGCCCTGGGCGTTGCGGCCGGTGGCGAGCTCAGCCTTCCATGCCGGCCCGCTGACGCCGAGCCCGATCTCGAGCAGCGCGATCGGCCGATCTCGAAGGCCGTTCAGATAGGCGTCGTAGACGTCGGTGTAATTGTGCCCCGTGATCGCCAGGCCGACGGGGGAGACGGTACCCTTGTCGGTCCCCTCCTCGTCGGCGATGGCGGTGAGCGACGCTCGGTGCATGGGCGCAGTCTACGGGTGGGCTGGGTGCTCCCCGGCGCGCAGCTCGAAGCGCCCCTTGATCGTGTCCCCGGTCCGGGTCGCGCCGAGCGCGGCGACGGCGACCCGCTTCGCTCTGCGCGTTGCTAGACATCCGCTCTGTGCAACCTCTCTCCCAAGCCCAACCGGACGCCGGCAAGCGGGTATTGCGTACTCTATGTGTGTTACCTCTCGTTCGAGCGACATGGTCAGTCCTGCATCAACGGCTGGAGGTCGAATAGCTGCGGGTCTGCCCAGGCCATGCCGTTGACAAACCCCGTGTCACTGCGAACGATGAGCGGAGATCGGCGCGGCAGCGATCCCCGGACCAGCGGGTTGGCCCGGAAGCCCATGGATCTGTACAAAGCCGCCAGTCGCTGCCGCTGAGGTCGCCAGGTGTAAAGCACTACGCCATGCTTTGCTGCAAAGCGCAGTAGCGGAGGGAACCATTCACGCGCCTTATCGCTCTCGACCCCCAGTACGTAGCTGATCTGCGTGGCGCGCGGACTGTTGCCGGTATATACGCACAAGGCGATCGGCTGTCCCCCCGACGACGCCAAAGCTACTCGAAATTGCTTTGGCGAACGCCCGAATACCCGCCAATCGAAAAACGCTCCGTCGAGCCGCGGCCAGGCATCGCCTTCAGGCTTGGAGGCCGCATTGAGAATCCGGTGGATGCGCTCGTCTGGCCTATCGACGCACTCAACCGTGACCGCACGGTCACCGCGTTTCGGCCAAGCGCGCGCGACCAGCGTCGGGACCGTGAGCACCTCGAAGTCATGAATCTTCGTCCAGCCGAGCTTGCCTGTAAAACCGAAAAGGGACGCTGGCCCGGGAATGCCCACCAGATCGCAGCGCCCGGTGCGATGCCGAACGTCGTCATACGTCAGCTCAGCCAAACGGACGAACAAGCCGCGTCGTCGAAACTCCGGGTGAGTCATCGTGTCCATCGATTGAAATATGGCCGTGTCGGTACCCCCTACGGTCCACGGCTCGGGAATGACCCCATAGAACGCAGCGAGGCGATCGCCGGCATCTGCCACGAATCCGCTCACCTCCCCCGCGGGATTTTCGTAGTACTTCCATGCGAAATAATCGGTTGATAGGCGAGTACCGAAGCATGCCTCGAAGAGCTCGAGCAGGGCTGGGGAATCGTTGGCCTTGACGGGCCGTACACATACGTCGTTCTTGGTCATTGGATCACCTAGTCCACGGTATTGCTCGCCAGCCCATTCCGCGCAGACGCAGCTCGGCGGCCGAATCGCCATACATAGTTATCCGCGGGTGACACCCGCGGATAGTCGTGCTAGGTCGCTCGTCAACAACTAGAATGTGCTCGACGCCACGCGCCAGCAGAGTCTCAACCTGGTCGGAGCGGTAGCTGCCATTCGGAAAAGCGAAGATATTCATCGGGCAATCGAGGTCCGCAAAAAAAGTAGTGCAACGATCGAGCTCTCCCGCAAACTCCTCACTATCCATCTGCGCCATCGACTCATGGCTATAGGAATGACAACCGAGCTCATGCAGGTCTCCGACCGTCACGACGTCCTCGATTGACATCATCGGGGTCAGTGCCTCCTCGCTGGTTTCACTGAGCAGAGCCTCAATATCCGAAGTCACGTCCACACGCTCGTTCGGCGGCATGGCCTTCAGGTAGTTCGCGAGGAGCGTTCCGTACTTCACCATCGCATCGTCGTCGTCGCTCTCCAGCCGATGCGGAAATCCCGGAACTTCGAGACCGCGCACGCGTGTCGCATCCGCATCGGCGAGGGCGTCCATCAGCGCAATCGTCCACGGCGGCTGCCCCGTCTCGACGCTGCTCACGATGACGTTCAGGTTGGCCCGCAACCGGTATTTGGCGAGGATCGGGGCCACGTACTCGACGAAGTCTCGGCATCCGTCGTCGAAGGAGAGCACAACCTTGAGGCGATCCGAACCCCGCCCTTTGGCCAGCTCCCCGAAGGTGAGGACGTCGCACGTCCTGTCGAGGTACGCGACCAAAGCCTGGAAGGCATCCGGGGCAAGCGGCGGCCAAAAGGGGCTCGGATCCGGCGAGACGCGATGAAGGTTGAGGACGACCACCTCCCCCCTGCTCCGACGAATCGCCTGAAGCAACCTGTCGACGCGGAGCAACCCGAGCGCACGAAAGTACACGGACTTGAGCGTGCGTCGACGCATCGGGCCAACCATCATTCTATTATCCTGTATAGGTTCATTCAAACTCAACCACGAGCGTCGGACCATTGTGACATCGAGTCAGCAGTTTAATGGGCTTGGGTATAAGCTCTGCATGTGGCCGTAGTTAAGAGACCACCTGCGAATTCCACCGTGTCAAACAGTGACACCGTAGGCGCAATGTCTCTACGCGTACTGTACGTTTGTTACCTCTCGCTTGAGGATCCCCTTGTCCACAGCCAGGTCGTCGCCTACCTCGCGGGACTGACGGAACGGGGGCACACGGTTCACCTTATGACCTTCGAGCCACGTCTCAACCCGGAGCGGACGCGCCGATTCGCGGAGAAGCTCGGCCGCCACGGCATCGCCTGGCATCGCCGCCGCTACCACAAGCGACCCTCGCTGCCGGCAACCGCCTTCGATGTTATTGCCGGCGGGTTCGCCGCCGCTCGCCTTGTTCGCCGTCATCGGCTCGACGCGGTCCACGCCCGCAACCACATGCCGGCGGCGATGGCTCTGATCGCTGCCTGGTTCGCACGCTTCCGGCTGATCTTCGACCTCCGCGGCCTGATGGCGGAGGAGTACGCCGACGCCGGGCACTGGAAGCGCGGCGGCGTTCCATACCGGCTGACGCAATGGGTGCAGCGCGCGGCGCTGCGGCGAGCTGACGGCGTCGTCACCCTCACGGAGGCCGTGCGCCCCCATCTGAGCGAGGCGATGGCCGGGCCCGACACCACCTTCGTGATCCCCTGCTGCCCCGACATCGAGCGGATCGCGGAGCGATCGGCCGAGCGCGCTGCGGCCCGTGCGGAGCTCGACGTCGGCGACCGCCCGGCGATGGTGTACGTCGGCAAGTTCACCGGCTGGTACATGGAGCGGGAGATGGCCGACTTCGTCGCCGCGGCGAGGCGATTGGAGCCCGAGCTGCTCTTCCTAATCGTGACCCAGGCCGATCCGGCGCCAATGCTGAGCGAGCTCGACCGCTGTGACATCGGGTCTGGGGATTACCGGGTCCTGCGCGCAGAGCCCGAGGACATCGGCCGCTACCTGGCCGCCGCCGACGTCGGCGTCTCCTTCGTCAGGCCGTGCTTCTCGAAGATCTCCTCCTCGCCGACGAAGATCGGGGAGTACCTGGCGGCCGGCCTGCCGGTCGTCTCCACGGCGGGAATCGGAGACGTCGATGCCCTGCTGCGCGAGGGTCGCGTCGGCGCGCTCGTCGAGGACTTCTCGGCGGAGGGCTACGAGGCTGCGGCCGGCGCGGTCGGAGCGCTGCGCGACGATCCCGCCGTGCCCGAGCGCTGCCTCGCCGTGGCGCGCCAGCGGCTCTCCCTTCGCGACGTCGGCATCCCGCGCTACGACGCCCTCTACCGGCGGGTCGCTGCCGGCCGGAGCTTGCCGGCGAGGTAGGCGCGCGAGGTGTGCGAGAGTAGCTGGCGTCCGTAGCGGATGGCGAGGGGGCCGGCGAGCAACCGCACGGCAGGCCGCCCCTTGAGCGCGGCCTGGGTGAGGACGTCGACCCGCTGGAGGTTGGCGGCCCGACGCACCTCCGCCGCCGAGCCGGGCTCACGGCTGAGAAAGTCCCGCTCGATGCGGTCGAGCCAGCGCAGCCCCTCGCGCAGGTCGCGGGCCCCGACCGTGCCGTCGATCCGATTGACCAGCACCCGTTGCGCGGCCGATTCGGGACGCATGCCCAACGTCCGCTCGAGGTGGCGCGTGGCGCAGCGGACGAAGTTGTCGACCTGGATCCGCTCGTGGCGGGCCGAGACGCTCGCGGGGTCGACGCGAACCGTCATTAGCGGCTCGTCGATGTTGCAGAACCCGAGGCCGCCGGCGAGCATACGTGCGAACGTCTCGTAGTCCTCGGTGTGCAGGCTGTCCGGCGTCCCACCGTAAGGGTAGGCGCGCATGGCTGCGGCACGCGCGAGGATAGTCGCATGGGCCACGGGCATCGCGAAAAGCGCAGTGAACCGCGCGCCCGCCGGCGTTAGACAGCGAGGTGGGCGCGGCCGCAGGCGACGCCCCGTGCTGCCGCTTATCACCTCGACGCCGGTGCCGACCAGGTCGATCTCGGGCCGGCCAGCAAGCACCTCGACCTGACGCTCGATCCGGGTCGGCACCGCCATGTCGTCGGCGTCCATGCGGGCGACGATCTCGCCGCGGGCCTCGGCGACGCCGCGGTTGAGCGTGCGGATCACGCCCTGGTTCGTCTCGTTGCGAAGCACGCGGACCCGGTCGTCGCGGGCCGCGAACTCCGCCAGGATGCGGGGTGTCGCGTCGCTCGCGCCGTCGTCGATCGCGAGGATCTCTACGTTGCCGTACGTCTGGCCGAGCAGCGAGTCGAGCGCCGCCGGCAGGAACCGCTCAGCGTCGAAGCACGGCATTACGACGGAGACCAGGGGGAGGTTATTCACCTTTGAGCGCCAACTTGACCGTGTATCGCAACATTGGGTTCGTGGGCCATCTCCAGGCGGCGGCGAGCAGCGCGGCGGCCCGGCGGCCGCGGCCCTTCGCCCAGCGGTAGCGCCAGAGCTGGTAGTCGGAGTGGCAGTGGCGCCGCTCGCCGGTCTCGACCAGCGGGTAGCGCTCGCCGGGGTCAAGCGTCGCCGCGAGACGATAGAGGGCACCGAACGACATGCCGTTGAACTCGTAGGGGGAGATCGTCCGCAGGGGCACGTGGCGGAGGTGCTGGTCGATCAGCTCGCGCTCGGGGGCGACTATGTGCTCCTCGTCGCCCGGCAGGCTGGGCGGGGTGACCGAGGGGTGCAGGTGCCAGATGCAGGCGCAGGAGAGTTCCGTCGCCACGTTGAACGGGCCCGGCGCCAACCCGGCGTTGTAGAAGCGGTAGCTGTGCTCGGTGTGCCCCCAGCGCCGGTACTCGGCGAAGCGCGGATGCCAGCCGCCCACCTCCCGCAACCCCTCGGCGGTGAAGAAGTTGAACCTGGCGCTGCCAACGAAGGAGTGGGCGACGCGCCGGCCCGCGATCCGCGTTTCCCCCGCCGGCTCGCCGATCCTCCGCTCCGAGAAGAGGGAGAAGTGGTGGATGTCGCTGGCCTGTGCCAGCTCCACATGCGCCGGGAAGACGGAGCCGTCGACCAGCTCGACGTCGTCCTCGACGAAGAAGTAGTAGTCGAAATCGGGGAAGCGCTCCAGCGCCCGGTTCTTCGATATCCCGACCCCCTCGCGCTCCCGCGAGCGCAGGAGCGGGACCTGCCACTCCTCGCAGAAGCGCTCCGTCTCCGCGTCGGGCCCGTCGAGCGCGACGAGCAGGGCGAAGCGCCGGTCCTGAGCGCAGAACGCCGCGAAGTGCGGCAAGTAGCGCCGCAGGTAGCCGGGTCGCTCGCAGGTCGTGATGCAGACCAGGGCGCGGTACTCGGTCGCTCGTCTCATGCCATCACTCGCTGGGTCAGCTGCGCGAGCACGGCGTCGTCGACCGCCGGGTCGAACTTGCGGGCGAAGAGCGCCTTGCTCTCCAGCATCGCCGGGAGATCCCCTACCCCGAGCACCCGCGGGTGGCTCTCGCCGCTGGGCCAGCGCATGAAGCGCAGAGTGTCGTCGACGAGCTCGTCGCGGTCAGCGAACTCGGTGCCCGCCAGGATGCTCTGGAAGAAGATCTCGTCGGGCGCGAGCGTATGCGCATGGTAGCGGCGGTAGTCGGGGTGCCAGTCGAGGAAGGCGAGGACGTACTCAGCGGCGGGCCGGCTCAGGTTCCACCACTGCGAGCCGCCGAAAGCGCGTGCGTAGGGCGGGCAGCGGCGGGCCGGCTTCGGCAGGCTGCGCAGCCTCAGCATCCAGTTGAGGATCCGCCCCCTGCGGCTGAGGAAGCTCGTGTCCTCCCCGCGGGGGACGCAGGTCTCCCGCCGGCCCCGCACTGTGTAGGTGTAGAAGTCGGTGCGATCGCGGCCGCCGAAGCGCCAGCGCGGATCGGGCAGGGGGAAGTGCTCCAGGTAGCTGCGCGATCCCGCCTCCTCGGCGAAGGCGAGGATCTCCTCCGCCGGGCGCAAGGGGAAGTCGCGGCCGCTGATCAGGACGAAGTAACCACACCCGTCCGCGACGCCGCGCGCGAGGCCCTCGAGCGCGGCGTCGACGAGCTGTGGGCTGCCCCAGGCGGTCGCGTGGCGCGGCAGCAGCGCGACGTCGCCGCTGCCAGCGGCTTCCAGCGCCCTTGTGAACGGGTCGAGCGAGACACGCCGGTCGACGTGCAGGTAGGCGCGGGCAGCGGGATGCCGCAGGGCGGCGAGCAGCCGCGCCAGCTGGTCCGGCCGGTCGTGGGCGAGGACGACGAACGCCAGCTTCATCGAGCGACTGCCCTCACTTCATCTGAGATACTCATCGATAAGAGCGGGCGTCAAGGACTGGGTGAACAGCGCCTCCTTCGTCCGAATCTCGTCACGACTCCATGTCCACCACTCCGAGGCCAATAGGCGCTCGATGGTTTCCTCATCAAAGCGATAGCGAACAGGTGTCGCTGGGGTCCCCACTGCGATGGCGTAGGGGGGCACGTCGCGAGAAACAACTGAGCCGGCGCCGATCACCGCTCCAGTCCCAACGCTTACTCCCGACAAGATGTGTGAGCCGGCTCCGATCCAGACGTCGTGCCCGATGTGAATCGGCCCGGCGCTGATGATCTCCTCCTCTACCGGACGCCCGAGAACGTTGCGGCCGATGTAATGGGTGGATATCCGTGTCGGATCGTGACCGAACCCATGCAGGCTCACATCACGAGCGATCGAGCAGTAGCTGCCGATCTCGATTGGGTTCAGCCGCGCCTCGACATAGATGCCAGGGCCCCATAGCGAGGAACCCTTCCCTATCGTGACCGGGCCGGTGATCGTCACCCGGTGCAGCCGAGCGTAGTCATCCACACACACGGGACCGTGAATGGTCGATCCCCTGACGTGAGCAAGCCGCGATACCTTGGCCGCCACGTCCACGCGGTTCGGGCCCTGTGCCGATCTCCGGGCGAAGTCGAGAACTCGCAGCTTGGCCTTCTTCATCAAGGAAGACGAGGTCATCGGCGACCGCATTGTAGGGCGAGGAGCGTGTCCACGAACCTGTTGTAATTCGTCTTCGCGTCGAAGCGCTGCTGAAAAAAGGCGCGCACGGCCTCGGCCGCGAACCCCCCCGGCTCCAGCGCCTTTCGCAGGGCGACGGCGACCTCCGACGGCGTCGCCTGCGACGAGAGGAGCACGCCTGTTTTCTCGTCGACAATCTCCGACACACCGCCGACGCGGCGCGCGACGATGGGGATGCCGTAGCTCTGCGCCTCCATCATCGAGACAGGCAGCCCCTCGGACGAGCTGAGCGACAGGAGGACGTCGACGTGGTGGGCCTCATAGAAGTCGAGGATGTCGCTGTTGTCGACCTGTCCCCGCAGCTCCCATTGCACCTTGGACTCTCCGCCACCCAGAAGGCGCGATGCCTCGCCCGTGACGCGCTCCCGTTCGGGCCCATCTCCGAAATGGATCCAACGAACGGGGCGGTCCAGCCTCGCCAACGCCTCGGGGACTAGGTGAACGCACTTCTGAGACTCAAGCCTCGCGCAGGTGACGACGAGTGGGATGGCGTCCGCACTCGCCGCCGGGCATGCGTGCCCCGGGTCCCTCACGCCCAGGCGCTGGACGCTGACCTTCTCCCTCTGCTCGGGGATGCGTTGGCGGAGATATTCCCCACCCGACTCCGAGACGGCAAAGATCGCGTCCAGCGCCTGCGCCTTCACCTCGCGAAACGGAACCGTGCCCGTGCTCCAGCACTCGTCGTAGAGGTCGAAACGATGAGTGCGTGAAACCGCCGTCCGGATAGACCCGGACCTTCGCAGCAGCGCCAGCGCGAGCGTACTGTTCTCAAACCAGTAGTCGTAGAAGATGGCATCGGCCAGGCCACACTTGCGAACGAAGCGGCTGAGCATGCGGTACTTGAGGGCGTTCCTAGCCAGGTTGTCGAGGTAGAACCGGGGCGCCCGCAAGTACGAGCCCGGGCTGTCCCCTGATCGCACGGCTGACACGAGCACCGAGGTGGCCGCGGGCGAAGCCAGCGCACGAAGCCTCGCCCGACGCGACGGATTCCCAAGCCAGTCCATCTCCACGAGCTCCACACCAGGCGGCAGTGGCCGCACCCAATCCTCCCGGTGCGACGGCAGCACGTACACCCGCCGAAAGCGCTCCGCCAGCACCTCGATCTCCGTCTCGAGAAATGTCTCGGATGCTTTGCCGAATGGATACGCGCTGGTGAGGAGAACCAAATCCGATCCCGCGCTCACTTCACCAGTCTCCGCAGCCGCTCGGCAACTCGCGCGACCGGCGACACTCGCGGGTGGGGAAGCTCCGTGAACGTGCCGGGGCCGGCAAAAAGAGGGCGCAGCACGGCGACGACGTAGTCGCCCTCGCGCATCCAGATCGAGTACGTCGCGAGATGATCGATGTACAGACCGTTGGGGTAAGTGCTGGACGAGAGCACGTCGACGTGGACAGTTTGATCGATGATCTGGAGTCGCTCCGGGTGGTACTTCCGATTCCACTCTTGGTAGTGCGGGCTGGGATAGTGAAGAAGCACCAAGCCGTCGGGCCTCACCCATGAGGCAACCTGCTCGAAGAGCGCGCGGTGGTTCTCCAGCGGGATGTGCTCAATCACGTCCGGCAGCACGACGACATCGAAGCTGCCCTTCAGGTCCGTCTCAAGCACGTCCGCGGCCATCAGGCGCACGTTGTCGAAACCGCTCAGCCGTTCTTTCGCCGACTCGATGCTCACCGGGCTCAGGTCGATCGCGGTGATAGATCCCCCGGAACCGAGCGCCCCCGCCAGCAGGCCGGTCAGCGTTCCAACGCCGCAGCCGAGCTCCAGCACCGAGTGATCGGGGCGCATCCCGAACTTCAGCGACCACTCGAGTATCGCGCGGTGGCGCTCGTTGACGCCGACAGCCACTTGTCGCTCCGCGTACTCGTCGTAGTAGCCCTTGACGTCCATCAGACGCGCTCTGCCACGACGACAAACACGGCCGCGTCATCGGCCGTCGACACGAAGACTGACGCCAGTCTGTCAGTGAGCTTGACGAGCCACTGGGTTACGAGCCTCCAGGCCGGCCGCAGGAAACCCGGAACCGGCTGCGCGAAGTATTGGGCGATCATCGTCAGCGCCGCGGCGGGAGGCGAGACGACCGGGATGATCTCGTGGACGCGAAAGCCACAACGCTCCACCTGCAGGCGCAATCCAGGCCCGGTCCAACGCCAGAAATCGCCCGGCGAGGGGTGATACCAATAAATCCCATGTGTAGAGAGCACCAGCCTTCCCCCCGGAGCCAACACTCGGTGAGCTTCGGCGAGGTACGCATCCGGATCGGGCACATGCTCGAGGACCTGAGTCGATAGGACCGCATCGAAGCTGGCGTCATCGACGTCCACTTTGGTGCCATCGATCTCGAGATCGGCTCCCTGTCCGGGTAGGTCAGCAGTTACATAACGATCAAAGCTTCCAAACAGTGAACGGTATGGAGTATCCCCTGCGCCGTAATCCAGCAGTGCGGTCCCGGACATACCCGCCGCGACGGCGGTCATAGCGCGACCGAGCTCCTTCAGAATGACCCGAGCGCGGCTTGTTCGGGGTGGATCAAGCCGATTGCTGGAAGTCATGGGTAGTGGTCGATCGAACAGCGCGAGGCGGGCGGATGGCTCAGCATACGGGATCAATGCCCGCTCGGGCGAGGGAAAGACCAGACCGCACCGAGGCCGCCAGAACCAGGCGCTGGTCCCGAGGTCTGGGCCAACGGCGTCGCCAGCCGCCGCTCAAGCCGGCCACTGCACTGTCAACCAGGGCCTTGCGCAGGAATGCGGAGAGGCGCAGCCGGCGGCTTGATTACCAGGGATTTACGGACGCGTCTACTAGACTTGTCGGGCAGGGTGCAGAAACCGCAAGTGCGTGGAAAACGAGATGGACATGGCAATTCCAAGCGGAACCGCCGAGGCGGGCGACGACGCCATCGACTTCCTGGTGATCGGAGCGATGAAGGCGGGGACCACCTCGCTCTTCGAGTACCTCCGAGGACACCCCGAGATAGACCTGCCGCCCGACAAGGAGGTGCCCTACTTCAACGATGACCGGTTCTACGGGAAGCTGGCATGGGACGAGTACCTGGGGCTGGCCTTCCCGACGCCCAAACGCGGCCGGCTCTCGGGAACGGTCACACCGCTGTACATGTCGCCCATCGCCTGTATTTCGGAGGCCGACGCCGACGGAAAGGGATCCGCGAGCGCGGGCTACGACAACTACGCGCTGCCGCGCAGGATCCACGAGCAACTGCCGTCGGCGCGCCTGATCGCGATCCTTCGCGACCCGGTGGAGCGCGCCTACTCGCACTACGTCGAAGAGACCCGGCGCAGCGGCGAGAGCCGCCCCTTCGCCACCGCCGTGGACGATCTCCTCCAACCCGACACCCTCGCTCGCTCCCGCTCCCACTTGATGCCCGCCGGCGGCTACGTCGTGCTCGGCGAGTACGGGCGCCTTCTCGAGGGCTATTACGACCTCTTCCCGCGCGAGCGGATCCTCGTGCTGTTCACCCGCGACCTGGCTCGCGAGCCGCTGGACGTGCTGCGACGCATCTACGACTTCCTCGGGGTCGCGCCTGACGTCGAGCCTCCCAACCTCGGCAAGCGCTACAACGTAGGCGCCCCCAAATTCAAGGTCCGTCCGCGCCTGCCGGCGACGGTAGTGGAGAAGGCCTCCGCCAACCCCGTGGCGCGCGCCGTGTGGCACTCGCTGTCCACCGACCGGAAGAGCGCCATACTCGGCGCGTACCGGCGCTTCAACTACCGCTTCAGGGACTGGAACCGGCGCATCGACACGTCCGCCGAATCGCCATCCGCCGAGGTCTCCGCCGGGCTTGAGCGCCTACGCAGCCACTACGCCGAGGAACGGGAGCTGTTGGAGAAGCTGCTCGGCTACTCGCCGCCGTGGGAAACCGGCAACGGGGCCTCTCCGGTCTCCGGCGCGGCCGGCGATCCGGAGGCGGTGCGGAAGTAGCTGCTGTTGACGTGCAGTGCACTTGCCGTGTTGAAAGCCTCGAGACGGCCATCGACGATCACCATCACCCGGTCGCAGGCGTCGAGAGTCGACATGCGGTGGGCGACGATGAACATGGTCAGCTCGTGCTTGAGCCCATTCAGCGAATCCTGAATCAGGCGCTCGGTATTCGGGTCGAGCGCACTGGTCGGCTCGTCCAGCACGAGAACCTCGGGGTGAGCGGCAAGGGCGCGCGCAAGGCATATACGCTGCTGTTGACCGCCCGAAACCGCGTCGGCGCGAGGGCCGACGATGGTGTCGTAACCGGCTGACCAGCCCACAATGTCAGCGTGGATACCGGCAAGACGAGCCGCCCGCTCGATCGCCTGATCGTCCAGCGGGCGGAAGAAGCGGATGTTGTCGGCGACCGATGTGTGCAACAGACGCGGTTCCTGAGGCAGATATACAACGGTCCTGTGCCAATCCTCGCGGCTGAACTGCTCGGCCGACACACCGTTGACGAGAAAGCGCCCTGACGTGGGGGGCCGCAGACCAAGCAGGATTTGGACCACCGTCGACTTGCCGGCACCGGTCGGACCGACGACACCGATGGTTTCGCCGGCGGTAACCTCGAAGTCCACATCGAATAGGACGGGCCGGGCGGCCTCGTACGCGAACGAGACGTTCTCAAAGGCCAGCGTGCACACCTCCTCGAGCGGCTCGGCGCCCGTGCGTGGGGCATTTTCGTCATAGCGTCGCTGGGCATCCTGGATACGCTCAAGAGCCGGTAGCGACTGGCGCAGAGCCTGGTAGGCGCCCTGGGCCTGCTGGCCGTACCCGCCGGCTCGCACGAGCAGCAGGACGACGGCGCCGAGCGAAGCCACCTGCCCGACATCCAAAACATAGAGACCGGCGAGGGCGAGCACGACAAGTAGATAGATGACGCTCTGGTAGACGCCCGAGGCGAAGCGTGTGAGCAGTTGTGTGTGAAAGAACGGGACCGATACCGCGACGATCCGCTCGTCGATCCGCTCTCGCTGGGCGGCGCCCACGCCGAATACCTGTACCTCCTCGGCGAGGCGGACCGACTCGTTGACGCCGGCTGCGTAGTCGACCCACGCCCGGGAGAGATCGTGGCCATAGCGGCTGCCCAGCTTGCTCAGTGGACGCAGTAGCGCAAACAGCGCGGTGGCGATCACGAGCACCACCCCCGCCGCAAATATGTTCAGGGCGAACGCGGAGATCACCAGAACCAGGAAGGTCAGCAGCGAGACGACCAGCTGGGTGGCCTGGAGAAGGCCCGCGGTCGCCTGTCCGATCTGGTTGGTCGCAAACTCCTGCAGCTGCCCTTCGCGGTCGCGTGACTGCACCCCCCAGGAGGAGCGCGTGAACGAGGTGAACAGTTCGCTGCGCAGCTGCGCCTGCATGTCGGCCGCGATGCGCGCCGGAATGTAGGAAATCGCCATCTGCAGGGCGAAACGGAGGATGGCGAGGCTGAGCGCCACAGCCAGCAAAGCGCCGAGGCTTGCGTCCAGGCTCAGCGCTTCGATGTGCGCCTGTGAATTCCCGTCGACGAGGGAGGCCGCTACCTGCGCGAGGATGGCGAGGATGCCCGACTCCGTGAGCCCGGACAGCACCGAGCTGAGCCCCAGCGCCGCAACCCAGCGCCGCCTGCCGTTGAGCAGCGGCCTTAGCCGCGACCACATGGAGGAGGGTGACGATGCTTCCCCGGGCGCCGACGCAGCGGAGGAACTCGATCGAACGCGCTCTCCTGTCCCTTTTTCTGGCATGCCCATGCGCATTCTACGCTGAGCAAACAGGCACGGGCGGAGCGCATCACGTGGGGTGCATGCACCCGTGCCGCGGCTATTCGGGGACCGTCGAGCGCCGTCGGTGGCCGACTTCGCGTGACGCAAGCGCCCCTATCAGCTGCGGGCGAAACTGAAGGATTGCCTCGTCCCGCACCTCGTCGGGAGGGATCCCCATCCTGTCCGTGACAACCCCGAAGTCCGCCCTCGGGGACACCAACTTGTGCTGGAACTCCTCCTCCGACTTGGCGTAGTAGTGGTTGATTCGCAGCAGCTCGGTGGTGGCGGGCTCCCGAGTCATCAACAGAGCCGGAGCGCCGTCCTCGTCAACCGGGTTTCCGCGAAAACGAAAGTAGTGCGCATTCTGGGCGCCCAGCGTCATCCTCGGGTAGACGATGCACTTGACGAGCACGTTGGAGGGATCGTCGTCCCGAGATCGCATCGGATAGCTCTCGGTGACGAGGCCGTCTGGCGGCCGCCGGTGACCGTTCGTCCCGAAGAAGCGCCTGTTCACGACGACTCCGGGATGCGTGTCGAAGCGCCGAAGAACCTCGGGCAGTGGAGCGCCTGTAGGAGAGAACAGGAACTCGTCTATGTCGAACATGCCGATCCAGCGAGTGTCGGCCCGGTGGCGCTCGAGACAGTCGTCATAGGCGCTCAGCTGCCCGGGCTCATGCGGCCACTCGGTGACCTCGACCACGCCGCTTGCGATCTCCGGCCCCAGCTCGGAACGCCAGTCATCGGTGCTCTGGTTGTTGTAGAGGTAGAACCGTTCGACGCCCTGGATGCGGTGGAAGGTCACCCACTCGGCGAGGTACCGCGCCTCGTTCCGAAAGATCGCGCAAACGGCCAACCCGACAGGGGGGCGCGTTCCCAGGGGCCCCGACCTGCGTGCACGCATGTACTCGATGCGGCGACCTGCATCTCTCACAGAACGGAGGCTCGCCAACAGGGACCCCCGGGGAATACGTTTAGCGCGGCTCACGGAACGCTCGGCTCCGGATCGGATAGCTGCGGGGTCAACCGTTGTTGCGCGCTCCTCGCGACCTACGGAGAGCGAGCGGGGAACGCTCGGCTCCGGATCGGATAGCTGCGGGGTCAACCGTTGTTGCGCGCTCCTCGCGACCTTCGCGGAGCGAGTGTGCTCAACCGGTCTCCAAAGAGCCGCAAAAACGCAGATGAGCACAGAGACGATCTGGGTTCGGTACCGGAATGCGGTTCCCGCGTTTCCCGCGCTCAGCGAGTAGGCGATCAGTAGGAAGAAGCCGAGATAGATCAGCGGTCCGGCTCGGGTCATGATTTCACCGCGCCTACGAAATGCCGCCCGGATCACGAAGAAGAAGGTGAAGTATGCCGCTACAGTGCCGAAGAGTCCGATCCCTTGGCTGATGTTGCCGAGCTGCCATGGAAAGGGGCGCAGCAGCACATCGGGGATCCGCCGCGGGAGATTGACCACGATGGCCCCGCGAGTCGAGAAGTCGACCTGTTCGAGCTTCAGGTTCGAGTTGTCCGAGGCGTTCGCTTCCTGGGACGGCTGGAGGTTTTTCTCGAGGCTTTCGTTGGTCGAAGCGCTGAGCACGGTGGGCGCGGCGACCGCAGCGAAGAGGATGACAAGGGCAACGAGGGAGAGTGAACGGATCGCCGTGCGGTTCTCTGCCCGCAGCCCCGCGTGCCCCACGGCGGCGGCGCTGGCGGCGATCAGGAACCAGCCTGCATAGTGTCGGGTGGCGACAGCGATCAGGCAACCGGCGACGATCGGGATCAGAGAGCTGGGCTCTCCGCGCTTCCAGATCTTCGCGCCGCCCAGGGCGATGAGACCGATCGCGAGCATCAGGTTCGCCTCCTTGTGCAGCAGGCTGGAGAAGAAAATGCTGGCGGGCTCGAAGGCGAGGAGCCACATCGCGAGCACGGATGCTCTGGGCCCGGCAAGCTCATAGACCGCGGCTGCCAACAACACCATGCCCACGACGGCGATCCCGACCTGGGTCACGCGCAGCGCCAGTTCGGGCGAATCGAAGACGTAGCGCTGTGCGGCGAGAACGAAGACATGGAGTTCGCGCAGCAGCGTGTGTGTCCATTCGTCGGAGGCAGAGACAGAGCGCACGACCCCTTCTGCATGACTCAGAAAGGTCAGCTCGTCGCCGCCGCGAAGGGTTTGCGCCATAGGCGTCAGCGAGATGAGAGTGGCGGCAATCACGCGTATGCCGAAGGCGAACGCAACGGGTCGCCCTATGGCAAACCCCGGCCGTGAGCGACCCAAGTGGCTTACCAGCAAGGAGAGCGTGCCTCCCAGCAAAATGACCGTCACAAGCGTCACCAGCGTGGAGTGAATGCTGTGATCGGTGAGCGGCAACATCCTGCGCGAGGACGATAGCCGGACTCGCTGAGGTCGCGAGAACTGGGCCCCTCAGGCGAGACACGGATGTCTCGCCCCATATAATTCCGCGGCCCGTGAACGAGCCGCGACAGGAAGGGCTGGACATCCGCCAGTGGGGGCGGATGCTCTGGCGCCGCAAGTGGCTTCTGCTCGCGATCGTGATCCTGATCCCGACCGTCGTGTACGTCGGAACCGCACGCCTGCCGAAGGTCTACCAGTCCAAAGCGACGATCAACGTGCGCGCGAGCGCGGCGGCGTCGACCCTGTTCTCGAGCCACATCAGCGCCAGCTCGGACATAGCCGAGGCCCAGACCCTGATTAAGACGACGGTGGTGGGACGCCGGGCAGCCCGCCTGCTGGGAGATAGCCCCGCGAACGCGAGAGCGATACTGGGCCACATCACGGTGGGGCCTACCAATCCCAACGAAAGCGACGTCAGCTTCCTCACGATCACCGCTCAAGCCTCAGATCCAGTCGAAGCTGCCCGCATCGCCAATGCTGTCGCCCGGGCCGTTGCACAGACCCGAACATCCAACGCCATCCGCCTCGTCAACCGACAGATCGCGGCGCTGACACTCCAGAGCGAATCCGGCGAAGCGACGGACGAAGCAACAGACGAAGCGACGGAGCAGGAACTGCGGCAGCTGCGCCTGCTCAAGGCAAGCCAAGCCGGAACCACGCTGATCATCGAACCAGCAGTGCCCGCCGCGACGCCGATCTCACCAAAACCACGGCGCAACGCGACGATAGCGCTGATCCTGGCCCTGCTGACCGCCGCCGCGCTCCCGCCCTTGCTCGACCGGCTCGACCGCCGCCTTCGCGAACCCGGCGAACTCGAGGAACTGCTCGAGGCACCGGTGTTGGCGCTGATTCCCGACGACGCCTTCCCCGGACACATCCCAGACATGCACGTACGCGAGTCTTTCGAGACACTGCGCGCGAGCCTCACGTACTTCAACGTCGATCGTGCGCTCTCGAGCCTGGTGGTAGCCAGCCCCATTCAGCAAGATGGGAAGACGACAGTCGCCGTCAACATGGCACTCGCCTACGCCCTGGACGAACGCGACGTGGTCCTCATAGACGGAGACCTTCGCCGCCCCCAGGTAGCAACCCGGCTGGGCATGGAGGTCGGCGTTGGGCTCGACGCTGTTCTGGTCGGTACGAAAACGCTCGATGAAACGCTTGTCGACATAAACGTCGAGGCAGGGCGCTTGCGAATCCTTCCCGGGGCCATCCCCCCACCCAACCCCGCCGTCCTGCTTGGCTCAAAGCGGATGCGCTCGCTCCTCGCCGAACTCTCCGAGCAGGTCGACCTGGTGGTGATCGACACCCCTGGCCTGCTCGCCGTCAGCGATGCGATCCCGCTGTTCAACCAGGTCGACGGGAGCGTACTCGTCTCACGCCTGGGCCGGACCCCAAAAGACGCGATTCAGCGCGCCAACCAAGTCATCAAATCTGCCGGCGGAACCGTGCTCGGCAGCGTCGCCACAGGCGCCCACGCGGGCGGGATCTACGGCTACTACGGCTACTACGGGAGCTACGGCGACGGAGCCGAGTCGCGCAACGGGTCCGGACGCCTGCGCAAACTCTCATTCGGCGGCTTCCGCCGTTCGTCCGACTAGACAGTGGCTGGCAGCTACGCCACTAGCTCCAGGTACAGCGCATCGATGTCACTCAGCAGCCGGTCGGCTCCGTAGCGGCCGAGCGCACCCTGCCTCGCGGCGCGGCCGCAGATCTCACGCCGCTGTGCATCGACTGCCATCCCCACAATTGCATTCGCCAGCGCCGCGACGTCGCCTCGTGGCACGAGGATGCCCGTGTCCCCAGTTACGACCTCCCCCACGCCCCCCACTTCGGTGGCGACAGCGGGCAGCCCCGCCGCCGCCGCCTCGATCAGAGACACCGGCGTGCCCTCGTTGTCGGAGGAGAGGACGGCGACGTCCGCGGCGGCGAAGATCGGGCGCAGCTCGCGCCGGTAGCCGAGGAAGAGCACGTCAGCGGCGATGCCTAGCTCCGCAGCCTGGCGTTCGAGCCGCGGGCGCTCGTCGCCATCGCCGACCACCGCGAGCCGCAGGCGCGGCTCGGACTCCCTGGCCTGCGCCACAGCTCGCAAAAGCAGGTCGAGACGCTTGATTGGGACGATGCGGCCGACGAATACGAGGAGGATCTCGCCGGAGTGGACTCCCAGCTCTTCGCGCGACTGGGTCCTCAACCCCTCGACAGGCTCCGCCAGGAGATCGAGGTCGAGTCCGAGGGGAAGAACCTGGAACCTCTCCCGTGGAGCGACGCCGAGGCGCACCAGGTCATCGACAGTCGCCTGGCTGACCCCGATCAGGCGATCGCTGACCCGAGCCAGGGCTCGCTCCAACTCGAGGTAGAGTCTGGCCTTCGCCACGCCGAAGTAACCCTCCAGGACGTGGCCGTGGTAAGTGTGGACGATAGCCGGGCGGGGACGAACCGCAAGCGAGGCCTGGCGCCCCAGAAAGCCCGCCTTCGCGGTGTGCGTGTGGACAATGTCCGGCTTGAAGGCCCGTGCCACGCGGATCAGCTTCAGCAGCGCCAGGGAATCCCGGAGGGGGCGCACCGGCTGGCGCAGCTCACCGACGAAGCGCATCCTCGCGCCCTCCTCTTCGGCTAGGTCGGCTAACGAAGCCTCGCCCGCGGCCAGCGTGCCATGGACGAGCAGGGTCTCGTAGCGCTCGGGGTCAAAGCGCCTGCCACTGAGCAACGCAGCCTGGTGGGCCGGCCCGCCCATGTTGAGACGACCGATGATTCGCAGGACGCGCAGGCGATCACGGTCGCTCGGGTCGGGCATCGGAGCCGCCGTCGAACCGTCAGCAGGCGCTGTCAAGCGTTTCCCGCTGCCACCGCTCCTCGAACTCCGCGTAGGTCCTGCGCAACCCCTCCTCGAAATCGACCGCAGGCGCGTATCCAAGAACCTCCCGTGCCTTGGAGATGTCGGCAAGCGAGTGGCGCACGTCACCCGGCCGCGGATCGGTGTTCACGGTCTCGATCTCCCTGCCGGCAAACGTCGAGAGCCGCGCAACGATGTCGTTGAGGCTGGTCCGCTCCCCGCAGGCGATGTTGAACGCCTCGCCGGCCGCACCCGGGGCGCTCGCCGCCAGCAAGTTGGCGTCGACGGCATTGTCGACGAAGGTGAAATCGCGCGACTGCTCCCCGTCGCCATGGACCACTGGGCGGCCGCCGTCGAGCGCGGCGGTGATGAAGTTCGGTATCACGGCGGCGTATTGCGACTGTGGGTCCTGGCCCGGACCGAAGACGTTGAAGTAGCGAAGGGCTACGGTCTCGAGGCTGTAGACCTCGTGGAAGGCGCGGCAGTAACCCTCCGCCGCAAGCTTCGAGACCGCATAGGGGGCAATCGGCAGAGTGGGCATGTCCTCGCGCTTCGGGAGCTCCGTGCTGGCGCCATAGAGAGAGGAGGACGATGCGTAGACGACCCGCTGCACGCCCTCGTCGCGAGCGGCGAGCAGCACGTTCAAGGTGCCGATGACGTTGGTGGCGTTGCTGGTCAGCGGATCCTGGATCGAGCGCGGCACCGAGGGCAGGGCGCCGAGGTGAAAGGCGTAGTCGCAACCGCGCACAGCATTGTGAACCCGCTCGTAGCTCTGCAGGTCACCCTCGATCAACTCGATGTCGTCGAAGACGTCCTCAAGGTTTGTGCGGCGACCGGTGGCGAAGTTGTCAAGAACGCGAACGCTCTGCCCGTCGCGCAGCAACCGCCTGACCAAGGCCGAACCGATGAAGCCGCCCCCGCCGGTTACGAGCGCAACGGTCCCGGTCCCCATCATCAACCGGAGTCTAGCCTAGGCCCATCAGTCTGCGCGGTGGCATCCACTTCGTCCGATACCTCGAGCCCGGTCACTATTTACGGCCTAGACATTCAGCAGCGAAGCCAGCCGCGCAAGCACGGCGGGGTCCACCGTTGTGTCGAACTTACGACCGAACAGCAACTCGCTTTCCAGCATTGCGGGTAGGTCCGCGGTGGTGAGCACGCGAGGATGACTCTCTTTTTCAGGCCAGCGCATGAAGCGAAGTGTGTCATTGACAATCTCGTGCTCAGCGGCGAAATCGGTGCCGAGCAGGATGCTCTGAAAGAACAGCTCGTCGGGAGCAAGCGTGTACTTGTGGTAGTGCCGATAGTCGGGGTGTTCGTTTACAAACTCGAGGATGCAATCGGCGGCCGCCCGGCTCAAGTTCCACCACTGCGACCCGCCGAAGGCACGCGCGTAGGAGGGGAAGCGACGGGTCGCCCTGAGGGCGCTGCGCGCTCTAAGCATCTCGTTGAGGATCCGGCCCTTCCCGTTGAAGAAGCTCGTGTCCTCTCCCCGGGGGATGCACGTCTCGCGCCGTCCCAAGACCGTGTAGGTGTAGAAGTCCGTGCGATCGCGCCCTTCGAACCGCCAGCGAGGAGTCGGTAGAGGGAAATGCTCCAGATAGCTGCGCAACCCCGCCTTCTCGAAGAAGGTGTGGATCTCACCCACGGGACGCAGCGGGAAGTCGTGGCCACTGATCAGAGCGAAGTAATCGCATCCGTCTTTCACCCCCTGCGTTAGTCCCTCCAGCGCTGCGTCGACGAGATCGGCGCTCCCCCAGGCGCTTGGATGACGAGGCAGCAGCTCGACTTCGCGCACACCGGCATCTGCAACTGCGCTGGTGAACGGCGCCAGCTCGGAGCGCCGGTCGACGTGCAGGTACAGGCGGACCTGGGGGTGGCAGAGTGCCGACAGCAGCCGCGCCAGCTGGTCCGGCTTGTCGTGCGCCAGGACGACGATTGCCAGCCTCATCGGTTTCCTCGCAACACAGACGGGCCCTTGCTTGGGTTTCTCGCGGTCATAGGGTCATTCCGAGCCGGGCAACGGTATCGTCGGGTCGCGTGTGCGGGATTGCCGGCAAGGTCGACCGCGATGCCGGGGTCTCGGCGTCCCTGATCGAGCAGATGTGCGAGCGCCAGGCGCACCGTGGACCCGATTCGCGCGGCGTCTTCTCGGGGAACGGTGTCGGCCTGGGGATCCAGAGGCTGCGGGTCATCGACTTGGAGACGGGCGACCAACCCGTCTACAACGAGGACCACTCCGTCGTCGTCGTGCTCAATGGCGAGATCTACAACTATCGGGAGCTGCGCCGCGAGCTCGAGAGCAGAGGGCACTCCTTCTCGACCCACGGCGACACCGAGGTGATCGTCCACCTCTACGAGGAGGAGGGCGTCGACCTTGTGCACCGGCTGAGCGGGATGTTCGCCTTCGCACTCTGGGACGAGCGCCGCCGGCGCCTGCTGATAGCTCGCGATCGGGTTGGCAAGAAGCCACTGTTCTACTCTGAGCGGAGCGGCTCGCTTTCCTTCGCGTCGGAGCTGGGGGCGCTAATGGCCGATGAGTCGATTCCCCGCGAGGTCGATCCGACGGCGATCGACTGCTACCTCGCCTACGGCTACATCCAGGCACCGCGATCGATCTGGCGCGCCGTCAAGAAGCTGCCGCCCGCCCACACGTTGGTTTGGGAGGACGGAAGCGCCCGTATCGAGAGGTACTGGCACCTCGACTACTCTCAGAAGACCGACGCTCCGCTGCCCGAACTGGAAGAGGAGCTGCGCCAGCACATCGGCGCGGCCGTGCGGCGGCGGATGATCGCCGACGTGCCGCTGGGGGCACTCCTCTCGGGCGGCGTCGACTCCGCGGTTGTGGTCTCGGAGATGGCCGCTGCCGCAACGCAACAGGTGAAGACGTTCTCGATCGGCTTCGCGCAGGAGGAGTACAACGAGCTGCCGCTCGCCCGCCTCACAGCCGAGCGCTTCGGCACTGACCATGAGGAGTTCACGGTCGAGCCGGATGCGATCGAGATCGTCCCGAAGCTGGTCCGCCACTACGGCGAGCCCTTCGCCGATTCCTCCGCGATCCCCAGCTTCTATCTGGCGGAGATCACGCGGCGGCAGGTGACGGTCGCGCTGAACGGCGACGGCGGCGACGAGAGCTTCGCCGGCTACCTCCGATATGTCGCCAACAACCTCAGCGGCGGCTTGGACCTGGTGCCCCGGCCGCTGCGCCGAGGTGCCGCCGGGGCCGCGGAGCGCCTGCTCCGGCTGGGGGACGCCCGAGGGTTGCGAAGCTACGGGCGGCGCTTCCTGACCTCCGTGGGCGAGGACGCGCCGGGCCGCTACGCGGACCACGTCTGCATCTTCAACCGCTCCGAGCGCGAAGCGCTGCTCGGCGAGGCGGCGCTTGCGGCAGTCGGAACGGAGACCGCGGATGTGATCGCGCGCCCCTGGCGTGAAGCCTCGGGGCGCAGCAGACTCGACGTGCTGCTCGAGACCGACGTCGATACCTATCTTCCCGGCGACCTGCTGGTCAAGATGGACATCGCCTCGATGGCCTACTCGCTCGAGGCGCGATCGCCCCTGTTGGATCCGGAGCTGATGCAGTTCGCCGCGGCGCTGCCGGCCAAGTACAAGGCGCGGCTTGCCAGCAAGAAGTGGATCCTGCGGCGCGCCTACCGCGGGCGCATTCCGAACGAGGTGCTGGACGGTAAAAAGCGGGGCTTTGGCGTCCCCTTGGGCGCCTGGTTTCGCAACGAGTTGCGTGACTTCACCCGCGACGTTTTGCTCGATCCCTCAACGCTCGACCGCGGCCTTTTCGGAGAGGCACAGGTGCGGGACCTACTCGCCCTCCACGAGGGCGGCGGCGCCGACCGCTCGATGCAGATCTGGGCTCTGCTGATGCTCGCCCTCTGGCACAGCGAGTTCGTCGACGGCTAGAGGCTTGGTCGACCACTCGGTCGTCGCCGGCGTCCACCCCGGCGACTCCAGCAATGCCACGATTGCGACGCCGATGAGGATCAAGACGGTCGAGACGAAGGCAGCATCCGATTTGCCTTGACCAACCAGGACCGAGCCAGCCGCTGTGAAGATCGCTTGCGACATCCCGAGGACAAGCGCCACGCGACGGGCCGAGCCTAGTTTGGCCCGCAGCCTGTGCGTGAGATGGTCTCGACCGCCGGTGAACACCCCGGCGCCTCGCCGCAGCCGCGAGATGACAACCAAGGTCGTGTCCAGGGCGGGAAGCCCGACCAAGACGACCGCGACCGGAACAAACGCCCAGCCGAGATGCCCGGCACCGGGCATGGCCATGATCAGCCCCGCGACGACGAAGCCGACCGGCATGCTGCCGCCGTCGCCGAGGAAGATGCGCGCGGGCGAGGCGAGGTTGAAGGGCAAGAATCCGGCGCAAGCGCCTGAAAGAGCGAACCCGATCGCAGCCAGCTCCGGGCTTCCCTGCGCTGCCGCAAGCACGCCGAGGCCTGCCCCTGAAACAGCCGCGACCGTGCCCGTCGCTCCGTCCATGTTGTCCATCAAGTTGTAGGCGTTGACAACACCAGCCACGAAGACAACCGAGAGGATCAGGTTGATCGCATCGCTGGCGAACAGGTTCCAACCGATTCCGCCGGCGAAAAGAACGGCAGCGGCCGCGACCTCGATAACAAGCCGCGTCAGCGGCCCCAAGCCATAGCGGTCATCGAGCGTCCCCACTCCGAGTAGGACGACGGCACCAACCGCAATCGGCACGAACGCAGTTGAGTCTCGACTGAAAAGGGTGCTGGCGAGGAGCAGGCCCCCAACCACAGCAATCCCGCCTAGGTAGGGCGTCGGGCTGGAATGGCCCTTGTAGCCAATCGGATGGTCGTAGAAGCCCGTTCTCCCCGCCAGCCGGATCGCCAGCGGCGTCAGCAGGAGGGTCGCTCCGAAAGCGACGATGAAGGCGAGCTCCCAGGGCATGTCCGGGTCCGCCTAGGCGTCGACAAGGGGATCGGCGACCGAGCCCTCGTCAAATTTGACGACCGTTCCGTTCGAGGTGGGCAGCACATCCGATGCGGCCCGTGTCCGCTCGAACGCGGCGACGTCGTCGATTGCCTCCTCTATTCCGCGGGTCGACCGCCATCCGGTCATCTGCTCGATCGCAGTGGTGTCGGGGCGACGCCGGCCAAGCTCCTCGAAGCCCTCGCCGTAGGCCTCCTCGTAGGGCACCATCTGTATGCCCGAGCTGGATTCGGTTCGCTCGATCACGGTTTCCGCTAGCTCAAGAATCGTTATCTCAGTCGACTTACCGATGTTGAACGCCGTGCCGCGCGCGCCCTCCTCGTCCATCAGCATCACCAAAGCGCGGGTCGTGTCGTAGACGTGCGAGAAGCAGCGCGATTGGCTGCCGTCGCCGTAAACGGTCAAGTCCTCATCCGCGATCGCCTGGCCAACGAAGCGCGGCAGGACCATCCCATAGGAGCCGGTCTGCCTCGGTCCCACGGTGTTGAAGAGGCGGGCGACGACGGTGTCGGCTTCGAGCTCCCGGTGATAGCCAAGGGCAATCGCCTCTCCGAAAGCCTTGGCTGTCGAATATGACCAGCGGGCGATCGAGGGGGGGCCCAGAATCCGGTCGGATTGCTCGGTCAGTGCGCTGCTGCCGTTCTTGCCGTAGATCTCAGATGTGGAGGCAAAGAGGAGGCGACAGCCGAGCCGGTGGGCGCCCTCGGTGACGACCTGCGCGCCGCGAACGCTGCGACTCAGCGAATCGACTGAGCGCTGGACGATCAGCTTGACGCCGACAGCCGAGG
Source organism: Solirubrobacterales bacterium (assembly GCA_025450195.1). Lineage (GTDB taxonomy): Bacteria > Actinomycetota > Thermoleophilia > Solirubrobacterales > 70-9 > VRUE01. The sequence goes on from JANWHW010000009.1 coordinate 45,005, forward strand.
CGAGGTGGAAGCAGGCGTCGGCCCACTCCATGCACTCGTCGACTTGATCCATGTCGCAGACGGACCCCTCGACGAACTCGGCCCGGCCAGAGGCAAGCGCGTCGGCGATGTTCTCGACGTTGCCCGTGCTGAGGTCGTCCAGCACGAGAACCTCATCGCCACGTGCGACCAACACATCGGCCAAGTGAGACCCGACGAACCCAGCACCACCTGTGATCAGGTACCGCACCTAGGTATCTCCATTTTCCTATCGGGCCCCTGCCGGCCGCTCATCGCTGATCGACCACCATCCGCAAGGCTCTGCCTCCCGCGTTATCCCCTGTTATCCCATTTAGCCCATTTGCGACAATTGGCGCGAATCGACTGGAAGGCAGTAGACCAGATCCCTTTCGCAGTGTCAAGGAAAGCAAAGGTTTATGGGTAACTCGGAGTGGGTCGAGTTCAACTCCTAGACGAAAAGGCGATTAAGCAGGCGCGATTGCTTGACAAAGGAAACACCGATTCTTATCCTCGTCCGAGGGCTCAGATCGGCAGGGGTTAGGTCTTCAACGGCACACTTGTGATGTCGGGTGAGCTAGCCGTCCTTTCGGGGCTAGGCAATGCATTTGGGAAAAGATCGAGTCACTCGGTGCCACATGACAAGGGAACCTAGCGGGGCTCGGAGAATAGGGGATCAGGTGAGCGATTCGGCTGGGGCTTCAACCAAAGGCTTGGCGTCGGCAACGACCACGGGGATTCGTAGGTTGAATGCTCTAGGCGTGCTCCTCGCGGTGGCAATCGTGATCGCTCTTGCCTCGGCCGCGCAGGCTTCTGCCGCGGACTTCCTCCTGGAAGTCGAAGTCACGGGCGAAGGCAACGTAGGGTGCATGGTCAACGGTGGCGGCCTCGAAGGCTGCGAAGCCGAATTCGAAGAAGGCACTCAGGTGACGGTGATCGCCGAACCTGAAGAAGGCTCCGAATTCGTCGAATGGGGCGGTGAATGCGACGTCGAGACCGGAAACGAATGCGAAGTCGAGATGGACGAAGCAAAGTTCATCGAAGCGGTCTTTGGCCTTGAAGAATTCGAGCTCACAGTCGAAACCGAAGGCACCGGAGAAGGCATCGTCGAATGCGAAGCAGAAGTCGGGCCCGCCGAACCCTGCCTAGAAAGCGAAACATACCTCTACGGGACCGAAGTGAGCCTGTATGCCGAACCTGAAGAAGGCTCCGAATTCGTCGAATGGGGAGGAGCCTGCTCGGGCGAAGAAGAACAGTGCAGCCTGGTGATCGAAGAACCGCTCAGCGTCACCGCCACCTTCGAGCCCGGGCCGTTTTTCGGCCTTAAAGTCGAAACCGAAGGTACCGGAGAAGGCATTGTCGAATGCGAAGTCGATGGGCTCACCGAAGAATGCGAAGCAGAAGGTGAATACCCGGAGGGAACAGTGGTGACCCTCTACGCCGAACCCTCGGGAGGCTCCGAATTCGTCGCATGGGGCGGCGAATGCGATGTCGTCGCGGGCAACGAATGCGAAGTCGAAATGAACGAAGAAAGGACGGTCGAAGCCGTCTTTAACTCCACCGGGCCGGTCGAAGAATTCGAACTCGAAGTCTCGGTCACCGGCGAAGGCAAAGTCGACGCCGACTCCGGCGCAATCGTCAACTGCCGGGAAAGCTCCAGCCCCTGCTCAGACGAATACGCCAAAGGCACCGTGGTCACCTTGACCGCTACCGCTGACAGCGGCAACAAATTCGAAGGCTGGACCGGCTGCCCCGCCGTCGAAGGCAACAAATGCAAAGTGACGATGAGCGCGGATAAATCGGTCACGGCCGAATTTGTGCCGGTTGGAGAATTCGAACTCGACGTGACGGTCACCGGCGACGGCAAAGTCGACGCCAACTCTGGCGCGATCGTCGGCTGTCGCGAAAGCTCCGGCGTCTGCTTCGACGATTACGTCGAAGGCACCGTGGTCACCCTCACGGCCACTGCTGATGCTGGCAACGAATTCGACGGCTGGACCGGCTGCGACTCCGAACCGAGCGGCAAATGCCAGGTAACGATGGATGAAGCCAAGTCGGTCACGGCCGAATTCGTTGAAATCCCAGTCGAAGAATTCGAACTCGAAGTCTCGGTCACCGGTGAAGGCAAAGTCGATGCCAACTCTGGCGCGATCGTCGGCTGTCGCGAAGTCGGTGGCGTCTGCTTCGACGATTACGTCGAAGGCACCGTGGTCACCTTGACCGCTACTGCCGACGCCGGCAACGAATTCGACGGCTGGACCGACTGTGACACCGTCGAAGGCAACAAATGCAAAATGACGATGAGCGCGGATAAATCGGTCGAAGCCGAATTTGTGACGACACCCGCACCCACCGTCACCGCCCTCAGCCCGACCTCCGGGTCGACCGCTGGCGGCAACGTGGTCGAAATCACCGGCACCAATCTGACCGGTGCGACGAAAGTCAAATTCGGCACCACCGAAGTGAGCTCGCCGTTCGGCGAAAACACCGCCACCAAAATCAAAGTCACCGCCCCCGCCCACGCGGCCGAAACCGTTGACGTCAGGGTGGTCACCGCCGGTGGCGAATCGGCCAACACCGCGGCCGACAACTACACCTACGTATCGCCGCCCATCCTCACAATCACCAAAGCCGGTACCGGCTCGGGCACCGTGACCTGCGACGGCGGCGCCTGCGCAGCCAGCTATCCCACGGGGACCGAAGTCACCCTCGCCGCCTCGCCGGCCTCGGGCTCCACCTTCGCCGGCTGGTCGGGTGGCTGTTCGGGCACTGGCGGTTGTGTAGTGACGCTCATAGCTGACACAACGGTGACGGCGGCCTTCACGGCCAACCCGCCGCCGCCCACCTGCGCCACCGACCCCTCCCTCTGTCCGCCCCCACCCAATGGCATAGCCACGGCTGCAGGCTCGGCTAAGGTCAGTGGTGGCAAGGCTGCGCTCAAGATCACCTGCTCGGGTGGTCCATGCAGCGGCTCGTTCAAGCTGAAAGCCAAAGTCAAGCAGGGCACGAAAACCAAGAACCTCGTGATCGGAAAGGCGTCCTTCAGCCTTGCCGCGGGGACTACGAAAACGCTCAAAGTCAAGCTCTCGGGCCCGGCAAAACAGGAACTGACGAGGGTCAAAACCCTCAAAGCGAAACTGAGCGGCAGCGGCATCACCGCCCGCACGGTCAAGCTCAAGCTGGCGAAATAAAAAATAGTAGGGAGCGGCGGCAGCCGGAGGCAGTGAATCTGCGTGCGGGATTCTGCCTCCGGCCTCGTTGAAGGTCTGAAGCTAGCTGCTTCGGCGAATGCCCGCCACAGCTGCCCCCTCGACGAGGGCGTCGAGGCCAAAGCCGTCGACCGGGCCGAGCGCACCGGTGCCCAGAAGGCCGCCCGCGGCGGCGCGCTCCGCCGCCCAGGCAATGATTGCACCGGTGAAGGTGTAGGCATTGAGGCCACTCAAGCGTGCCTCGGATAGGACCTTTCCGCTGGGATCGAGCGCTTCGGCGACGATCTCCGTGCCGGTGCTCTCCCGCTGCTCGGGGCTAGGGCCACCCGTTGAGCCTTTAATGAAGCGAAACAGAGCTCCTTGTAGCGCCGCCCTGGCACCTGGGATTCGGATCGCCGCGGATATGCCGATCGAGGCGATCGACATCGCCCGGGCGGCAGCACCGACTCCCAAGTAGACATCGACCTCTTGCAGGCCCGGGTGAATCCGAGGCAGCGCAAAGGCTTCGCTGCTCGCCAGCGAGACCGCTCCCCGCGAGCGACCGCCGATGTCGAAGTTGTGGACCCGGGCTGCGCCGCGCTCGGTCACCAGCCTTCCGCCTCGCCAGGCATAGCCGTGCTCGAAGAAGGCCCCTGCCGCTGACGCCTTGGTGCCGCCGCTTGCTCCATCCCTATTCATCTTGCCGCGGACGAAATATCCAATGCGCACGGCGCTGGCGGCGTCTCCAGCATCGCGGAGAGCAAGGCCGCCCGCGAGGTTGCCTGGCACCCAGTCGTAGCCGAAGGCGGTTAGCAACCCACAGCCGGCCTCTTTCGCCCGAGGGCCCTCCCGTTCGAAAACACGGCGGATGAAGGCAGGCTCGCCGGTCGAGTCGATGTAGTGGGCACCGGCGCCAATCGCCGCGTCCAGGGCGGGGCCACCCCAACGGACGAACGGCCCAACCGTGCTCACAAGGACATCGCCAGCCTGGACCAACTCCCTGACACTGTCTGGCCGCGAGACGTCAGCCACCGCTGACTCGAGTCCTCCGAGCTCTTCGGCTAGCGCTTTCACCCGCCCGGCATCGCGGGCGGCCAACATCGGCTTCTGCCCCCGCGTGACCAGCTCCTCCGCAACCAGCCGACCGGTGTAGCCGGTCGCGCCGAAGACGACAATCTGCCCTCCCATGCGGGCTAAGGCTAGACGAGTTCGCAATAGGCAGATTTACGGCAGTCTGAACCCCGCGACGGGACGGTCTTGGTCCTTCGCCCTAAGGCGCGGGGAAAAGGGCTGATAGTCGGTAAGCCTGCCGATGGCACGCAAGCGATGGTTTGAATAGGCTGGCCCGCAGTGACTCCTCGACTTCCCGTTCTTGCATCGGCCGCCCTGCTGCTGATTGGGCTCATCGCAATCGTCAGCGGGGCGAGCGCCGCCGGCGCCGGCATTGCGGCGATCGATTCGCCGAACTGCGGCGCCGTCCAGTACGGCGGCCCCGGGTCTGCGCAGGCGCTGATCGTCTCCGATCTGCCGCTGCAGGGGGATTCACGGCAGCGCTCGCTGCAGATGAATACCGCGATCCGCCTGGTCCTCGAAGGGTCAAACTGGCAAGCGGGGGGACGCAAGGTCGCTTTTCAGGCCTGCGCCGACTCGAACGCCAAAACCGGCCTCTGGGGGGCGGCGGAGTGTCGTGCCAATGCCCGCGCCTACGCCGCCGACCCGAGCGTGCTCGGCGTGATCGGCACCTACCACTCAGGCTGCGCCGAACTGATGATCCCGATCCTGGGCAAGGCGCCCGGAGGCGGAGTGGCGATGGTCTCTCCCGGCAACACGCTGATCTGCCTCACGCAGACGAGCCCCAGCTGCCCTACTGGCCAACCGGCGAGCCTCTACCCGAAGCGACACAACTACGCACGCGTGGTCCCCAACGACGCCTACCAGGGTGCCGGCCTGGCAAGCTTCGCCAAGCAGCGCGGGATCGAGCGCGCCTACGTCCTCTACGCCGGCAAAGACCCGACCAGCCTCGGCCAGGCGCGGACCTTCCGCGGCGGCGCCGGCAAGCTCGGCATCGAGATCGCCGGCTTCCGCGCCTGGAATGCCTCCGCCTCGAGCTACAAAGCCCTGATGCAGAAGGTGGCGATGACCTCGCCAGACGCAGTTCTGCTCGCCGGGCTCACCGAGCAGAACGGCGCCCGTCTGATCAAGGACAAGGTCGCGGTCCTCGGCCCGAACTCCGGCGGGGTGAAGCTGCTGGCGCCGGACGGCTTCGCCCAGCAATCGACGATTGATCTTGCCGGCTCGGCGGCCAAGGGGATGTTCGCCAGCGTGCCAGGACGGGTGCCCCAGAACCTGACGGGGCCGGGCAAGAAGCTCGTCTCCCAACTGCAGGCCGAGGTCAATGGCTCAGTCGAACTCTATGCGCCCTATGCAGGGCAAGCGGCAAGCGTGCTGCTCAGCGCGATCGGCCATAGTGGCGAGCGCGCCGGTGTGATCGACGCCCTGCGCGAGACCAAAGTCACCAACGGCATCACCGGCAGCTTCCGCATCCTCCCCAGCGGGGATCCGAGCGTCGGTCCGATCACCGTCTCGGTCGCGAAGAAGACCTTCGTGCCGGTTCGCGAGGTCGAGCCGGGCCAGGCCCTGGTCAAGGCTGCCCGCCAGGACTGACAGGCCACAAAGAGATAGAGCCAGCCGGGTCGCTCGACAACGATGGCCTAGAGTCGTTGAGTGCAGCGTCGCTGCACTCAACCAAATCGAGAGGCGGTTCCTTGAATCCTGTTGGCTATGAGCTTTGTACTCCCGAAGGCGGCAAGGGTGGTGGCGTTCGCGCCACTCGTGGCTTTCAAGCGGGTGAGACGGTGATGATCGGGGTGCTCGAAGGCGAGGTGGCGATGAACGACTCGCACGCAACCCAGGTGAGTCGCACCAAGTGGGCCCGGCACGCCGGTCTCAGCCCCAAGGTCAACCATTCATGCAGCCCGAACTGCGGCGTCGAGCTGAACGAAACAGGCGCATGCGACTTCGTGGCTCGCGAGTCGATCTCCAAAGGCGACGAGATCACCTTCGACTACGCGATGCGCAACTACTCGATTGAGCACTTTCCGGGCGGCTGCCTTTGCGGCGCGGATATTTGTCGGGGCTCGGTAACCGGCTGGAAGGATCTCCCCGCCGAGCGAAAAGCGGCCTACGAGGGTCTGGTTGCGCCCTACCTGCTTGAGATCGATCGCGAGCTGACCAACTCAGTCGCCTGAGCGCGTCGAGCGGTGAGCTAACTGAACTCGATCACGCTGCGGATCCCGTCCTGGGCCTCCATTAGCTCGAAGCCGCGGTTGACTTCGTCGAGGGAAATGCGATGGGAGATGAAGGGCTCAACGTCGATCTCGCCGGCCAGGCAGCGGTCGATCAGGAGTGGGACTTGGTCGCGTCCCTTGACGCCGCCGAATGAGGAACCCGCGACGCGGCGACCGGTGATCAGAAGGCGGGGGACCACATCGAGGGTCTCCCCCTTGCCGGCTACTCCGGCGACGGTGCAAAGGCCCCACCCCATGCGCGCCGATTCAACCGCCTGGCGCATCACGGCGACGTTGCCGGTCGCCTCGAAGGTGTAGTCGGCGCCGAAGCCGCCAGTCATCTCGAGGATCGCCTCGACCGCGCCCTCTCCCCCTTCGATCGTGTCCGTCGCGCCCTGGCCGCAGGCAAGCTCGAGCCGATCTGGGGAGAGGTCGACGCAGACTATGCGCTCGGCGTCCTGCAACCGACAGCCGGCAACCGCCCCCAGGCCGACCATCCCCGCCCCGAAGACAACGCAGGTGCTGCCCGCCCGCACCGCGGCGGTGTTGATTGCCGCTCCAAGGCCGGTCGAGAGGCCACAGGCGAAGAGGCAGGCGTGCTCGAACGGCGCCTCGGGGTCGATCTTGGCCAGGGCGATCTCCGGCATCACCGTGTACTCGGCGAAGGTCGAGCAGCCCATGAAGTGGCGGATGCCATCGCTGTCGCGCGAGATCCGGGTAGTGCCGTCGGGGAGGAAGCCCTTGTTCTGCTGCTCGCGGATCTCCAGGCAGAGGTTGGTTCGCGGGTCGAGGCAGTGGATGCACTCCCCGCACTGAGGCGAAAAGAGGGTGACAACGTGGTCGCCGGGGGCGAGGGAGGCGACATCCGGGCCGACCCGCTCGACGACGCCAGCGCCCTCATGGCCGAGCACGGTGGGCGCGTAACCCGATGGGTCGGCGCCGGAGGCGGTATAGAGATCTGTGTGGCAGACGCCGCAGGCAACGAGGCGCACGAGGACCTCGCCGGCTTGCGGCTCGGCCAGCTCGACCTCTTGGACCACGAGCGGCTCCCCAAACTCCTCCAACACCGCCGCCCGCATCCTCATCGCTCGACCGCGCCCCGGATCAACCGCTCTTGAAGCGGGCGGCCTCCTCCGAGCCGCCCGTGGCGTCGCCCTCGCTGTAGGAGTGGGCGCCGGTGCCGGCGAGCGTGCCGCTGTCGACGATCAGGTACTCCTCGCGAATCGGCCGCCCGTCGAGCCAGCACTCGAGGATCTCCCGTGCCCCGGCCGCATAACGGGCCTGAGCAGAGAGGCTGGTGCCGGAGGTGTGTGGGGTCATGCCGTGATGAGGCATCGAGCGCCAGGGGTGGTCCCTGGGCGCGGGCTGGGGGAACCACACATCGCCGGCATAGCCCGCCAGCTGGCCGCTCTCGCATGCCCGCGCGACCGCCTCGCGGTCGCAGATCTTGCCGCGCGCCGTGTTGATCAGGTAGGAGCCCCGTTTCATCTTGGCGAGCATCTCGGCGTCGAACAGATTCTCGGTCTCAGGGTGCAGCGGCGCGTTGATCGTCACCACGTCGCACACCTCGACCATCGACTCCGCGTCGGGGTGGAAGGTAACGCCAAGCTCCTCCTCGACCTCGGGGGGCAGGCGGTGGCGATCGGTGTAGTGCAGGCCGACCTCGAAGGGCACCAGCCGCCGCAGGACCGCCGAGCCGATCCGCCCGGCCGCGACCGTGCCGACCTGCATGCCCTCCAGGTCGTAGGAGCGCGAGACGCAGTCAGCGATGTTCCAGCCGCCCTCGACCACCTGCTGGTAGGAGGGGATGTAGTTGCGGACCAGCGCCAGGATCATCATCACGACGTGCTCGGCGACGCTGATGCTGTTGGAGTAGGTCACCTCGGCGACGGTCAACCCGCGCTCGATCGCCGCCTGCAGGTCGACGTGGTCTGAGCCGATGCCGGCCGTAAGCGCCAACTTCAGCTTCGGCGCCTTGGCAATCCGCTCGGCCGTCAGGTAGGCAGGCCAAAACGGCTGGGAGATGACTATCTCCGCCTCCGGCAGCTCGCGCTCGAAGACCGAGCCCGGGCCGTCCTTGTCGGAGGTGACGATCAGGCGGTGGCCGCGCCCCTCGAGGAACTCGCGCAGGCCCAACTCCCCCGAGACGCTGCCGACCAACTCCCCGGGCTTGAAGCCGAGCGCCTCGGGCGTAGGTGTGCTCTGCCCGTCGCGGTAGCCCTCGATCGTCGGGATCTCGTCACGCGCATAGGTCGGCGGGTAGCCGCCGAGCGGGTCGTCATAGAGCACACAGAGAACGTTGGCCATGCGCCTCATCCTCTCGCAGTGAAAGCTGAATGGTCAAGCTCCGGCAACACCCTCATAGGTGCTCGTAGCCGATGCAGCATCAAGCGACACTCTCCACGATCGCCTCTCCCCCACGGCCCGGCAGCACCGTGATGCCGCGAAAGCTCACCTTCTCGTCCTTGGCTCGACTGGCTCGGAGCTGCGCCCGCGCGAGGATCCGCTCGATCACGATCTTCATCTCGAGCAACGCAAAAGATGCCCCGATGCAGCGGCGCACGCCGCCGCCAAACGGGATCCAGGCATAGGGCTCCGGCGCCCCTTCGAGGAAGCGCTCGGGGCGGAAGGCAAGGGGATCGGGTGCGTACAGGTCGGGGTCGCTCTGCAGGAGCGAAATCGAGGCTGCCAGCTGCGCGCCGGGCTCGAATAGGTAGCCGCCCAGCTCCCTCGGTTCGGTCGGCGAGCGAAACACCTCCGTGATCACCGGCCGCACCCGAAGGGTCTCCTTGATCGCCGCATCCATGTACTCGCTGGAATCGCCCGCCTTCACCTCGGCGGTCAAGCACTCCAGGGCGGGCGGGGTGCGCAGAAGTCGCTCGAACGCCCACCCAATCGAGGTCGCTGTCGTCTCGTGACCCGCGAGCAGGATCGTGATCAGCTCGTCGCGCAGCTCCTTGTCGGTCAGCGGGTTGCCCTCCTCGTCGCGGGCGGCGAGCAGCAGGCTGAGGATGTCGTCGCGCTCCCCGCGACCGGGAGCGGCTCGGCGCTGGGCGATCTCCTCGTAGAGCATCTCGTCGACGCGGTCGCGGTTGCGGAGGAAGCTCCCCCACGGGCTCAGCGGGCCGAGGTCCTTCTGCATCACCAGCACGACCGGGCTGATCGAGGAGAGGCGAGGCAGGCGCCGCTTCAGCTCGGCGACCCGGCCGGGGTCGGAGACGCCGAAGACCGCCCGGATCATCACCTCCAGCGTGATCGCCTGGCCGACGGTGCGCGTGCGGACGGTGTCCCCCGGGCTCCACCCGTTGATCTCGCGATCGGCGATCTGCGCAATCAGCTCGGCATAGTGCGCGATCGCCTGACCGTGAAACGGCGGCAGCATCAACTTCCGCATCCGCATGTGACGATCGCCGTCGAGCAGCAGCAGCGATGCCTGCCCGACGACCGGCTCCATGATCTGCCGCGGCTCGGCGACGTTGTAATCGGTCGGCTTCCACTTGAACATCTGCTCGACCAGATCCCGGTCGGCAACATGGAAAACCTCGCCGGCAATGGAGTCGCTGGTGCGGAAGATATTGCCGTAGCGCTTGCGCATGGCCCACCTCGCCGCGAGTGGACGGGCAATGCCAAGCCAAGACTGCAGCGGGCCCGGGAACCGGGGCCCGGGAATCTCCGAAGCCAGGCGGGCGGGAGAGGCGACCGAAGCCGACCGCGAGGAAGGGCCTGCCTCAGCTGTGGTGGAGGGGGGCATCTCCATCAAGACACTATCCGGCTTAGTATTCCCGCTGATGGAGGAGGGGCAGACTCACAGGCTGGTCATCCACGCCGTGTTGACGGTGGTCGCGGTCGTCGTGATCGCGGCTCTCGCAATTGGCTGCGGTGACGACAGCGACTCAATCACCGTCGCGGGCTGCAAGGCGGTCGAGACGCCTGAGCCGAAGAACGTCACCCTGCCCGCGCCCCCGCAGACGGTAAAGGCGGGAGAAAAGCTGACCGCGGTCGTTCGTACCAGCTGTGGCACCTTCGAGATCGAACTCGACACGAAGCAAGCGCCGAAGACCACCAATTCGTTCGCCTACCTCGCCCGCGAGGGCTTCTATGACGGCCTCGACTTCAACCGTGTCGTCTCCGGCTTCGTCGTCCAGGGCGGCGATCCGCTCGTCGGCGGCGATGGAGGGCCGGGCTACACGATCACCGAGCCGCCGCCCGCCGACACCGCCTACACCGAAGGCGTCGTCGCGATGGCGAAAAGCCTCGACGAACCCTCGGGCCAATCCGGCAGCCAGTTCTTCGTCGTCACCAGCCGCAACGCCGGGTACGGGGCGGAATACGCGCTCCTCGGCAAAGTCAGCAAGGGTTATGAGGTCGTCGACCGGATCAACAAGCTCGGCGCTCCAGACGAAAAATCCAGGGTGCCAGTCTTGATCGAAAAGATCACGATAAAGAAGGGCTGACCAGCCCCAGCTGGGGACCTAGAAGAGGGCGTTAGGGCATCGGCGTGGCCGAGAGTGACCCGACCTTCCAGGCGCCGTCTTCCTCCTCCATCAGCATCGCGTAGTTGGTTCCTTCGAAGCCACGGTAGATGAGAAAGGCCCGTTCGTCTTCCAGGCGCAGACTGCCAGCGTCGACGATGGTCGATTGCTGCCGCACCGCCGCAGGAAGAGGTGGCGTCAACGTTTCGAGGATTGCAGGACACCCCTTGCCGTCAAGCTCATCGGAGCGAGACGCGAGCACTGCAAGCTGCTCCTTAACGGTCTTCGCCATGTGGAAGCAGGCCGCCGCCCAGTCTTCCTCGGCGCGAGCGACGAGGAAGTCATGCAGCGCGGTAGCTGCTTCCTCCAGTTCGGTTTCGTCGCTCTCCTCGCCGAAGTTCTGAATGCTGTTGTCGCCTTCCTTAACGCGGTATTGAGCTGAGCCACCACCCGAAACTTTCAGGGGCGCAGTCTCAACATCCGAGCCCGAATCGCTGGAATCATCGCTCTGCTGGGATTGGTCGGGGCCATCCTTGGGGCTGCTAGTTCCAGCCTTGCCCCCAGAGCCTTGGACGACCGACTGCGAGGTGGAGGTGGTCTCTTTAGAGGTCGAGGAGTCAGCGCTCGAGTCGGAATCGCCGCAAGCTGCTAGTGCCCCCACCGCGAAGAGGGCAAGAACAAGGGTTGCAATTCGCCATGTTGACTCCCCAGTCACCCCAGGATTGTATTGATCCGCCGAAGGCGATTTGTTGCGGCGTTCAGCTAGACAACAGATGCCCAGGTTGACCGGGGAGGATGGTGTTCGCCCCCGGCCAACCTTGAAGTTCGCGAACTCCTATGGCGTCGTGAACTGTTTGTTTACCCCATACGTTGTGCCGCTGGAGTTGGTCGCGACGACGCGGAAGTTGTATTTCTGCCCCGAGGTCAGGCCGGTGATCGCTTTGCTCGCTTTGACGCCGCTCTGGCCAGAGCCGATCGCTTCGTCGGGAATCGGGATGCTGGTGCCGTAGGAGGTGGTTTTGCCGTATTCGAAGTGGTATTCGGTTGTGAGGCTGTTGGGATTGACCGTGGCGTTGAGGATGGCCGAGGTGGATTTGACTTCGGTCGCCGCTTCGGTTGTGGCCACCGGCGCGTCGGGCACCATCGTCCACTTCTGCACGCGGTTGTTGGCGGAGTCGACGAAGAGCAGCTCCCAAGCCGAGGGGCTCGTGATCCCCAGCGGGCTTTGGAGCTGCCCGGCGCCCGAGCCTTTTTCGCCGAACTGTTCGATGTATGTGCCGGTCGAGCTGAACCTCTGCGCCCGGTTGTTGCCGGAGTCGGTGACCCAGAGGCGACCAGCGATGTCGACGGCGATCCCGGTGGGCGCGTTGAATTCCCCGTCGCCAGAGGCGGCTTTGCCTTCTTTGGAGCCGAACTGGATCTGGTAGGTGAAGCTCGAGTTGAATTTCTGCACCCGGTTGTTGCCCGAGTCGACGACGAAGATGAAGTTCGAGGAGTCGATCGCGATCCCGGTCGGGGATTTGAATTCGCCGTTGCCGGTGCCTTCTTTGCCGAACTGGTTCAGGTATTTGGCTTTGGAGTCTAATTTCTGCACCCGGTTGTTGCCCGAGTCGACGACGAAGATGCGGTCGGCGGAGTCCAGGGCGATCCCGATCGGGGATTTGAATTCGCCTTCGCCTGTGCCTTCTTTGCCGAACTGGGAGACGTATTCGCCTTTGGAGTTGAACTTCTGCACGCGATTGTTGCCGGTGTCGACGACCCAGATATTGCCGGTGGAGTCGATCGCGATGCCCTTGGGCGATTTGAATTCGCCGTTGCTGGTGCCTTCTTTGCCGAACTGGGAGACGTATTCGCCTTTGGAGTTGAACTTCTCGATTCTGTTATTTCCGGCATCGGCAACCCAGATGTTGCCTGAGGAGTCGTAGGCGATGCCATAGGGCGATTTGAATTCGCCGTTGCCGGTGCCTTCTTTGCCGAAGTCGAAGGAAAAGCGTGAGTCGGTAGCAGTGGTGAAGGTTTTGTCTGCGCCTTCTACGGTGCTTGCTCCAGTGGCGACGATCCGGAAGTGGTAGGTCATGCCGGCTTTGAGGCCGCTCAGCGGTTCGCTCGCGGCAACGTTCGAGGTGCCCGAGCCAGCGGATTTGGAGGAGGTTTTGGAGCCGTAGCTTGTGCTTTCTCCGTACTCGAAGTAGTAGCTGGTTTCCGAACCTTCGGGATTGACCGTGCCATTCAGGGTGGCCGTGGAGAATTTAACATTTGTCGCGGCTTCGGTGGTCGCTTTGGGGGATTTCAGCGTCGTGAAGGTTTTGTCTTCGCCGTAGGAAGTGCCAGCTTCGCTTTCTGCGACAAGGCGACAGTGATAGGTGGTGCCCGCTTCCAGGCTGGCGTAGCTCTCGCTGACGACGACGTTGGAGGTCCCGGAGCCGGCCGATTTGGGTGAGGCCGGAACTTTGGTCCCATACGAGGTGGTTTTGCCGCACTCGAAGTAGTAGCTGGTGGCCGATCCTTCGGGGTTGACGGCACCGTTGAGGGTGGCGGACGTCACTTTGATTGCGGTCGTGGCTTCGGTGGTCGCTTTGGGAAGAGGCGCTTCGGATTTGGAGGTCGTCAACGTTAAGTCTTCGCCATTGGTCATGCCGGCTTCACTTTCAGCGACCAAGCGGTAGTGGTAGGTCGTGCTCGCTTCGAGGCCTTCGATGCCCTCGCTAACCGCAACGTCAGAGGTACCCGAGCCCACCGATTTGGGCGAAGCCGGGACTTTGGTCCCATACGAGGTGGTTTTGCCGTACTCGAAGTAGTAGCTGGTGGCCGAGCCTTCGGGGTTGACGGCGCCGTTGAGGGTCGCCGAGGTCGCTTTGACGGCGCCAGCAGCTTCGGTGGTCGCCATCGGTGGGCTGACTCCGGTCAACCGTGCCATATAGACGGGGTCCGGCGAACTCACGATGTAGGTGGCTGGCTTGAGCGTTGCGTTTTTGCCGCAGGTGGAACTCGACGTCCCCAAAGACGTTTCGGGTAGCGCCAGTTGAGCCGGGCTGCCACCTTCGAAGGCTAGATCCGGTTCGAGGCTGTAGGTGCATCCGGTGGGTAGACCGAAGTCCGAACAGGATTTGAGGTTGAAATACCAGCCCGGTTCACCCGAGCCACCGTTCCCGATCGCCAGCCTGCCGTCTGCGCCTGAAGTCCAAGTCAGCGATCCGGCGTAAGGCAGGTTTTTTTGTTCCAGTTCGTCGCAGGTTACTTTGGAATCGCGGATGCAGTCGCTGCCTAGCGACCATTCTTCGATGGTGATGCTGGACCGGTTGCTGCCTTCTTGGGTTTTCACCCACCCACTCAGGTAGGAGCCTTCGCAGGCAAGCGTCATCGGGGTGCTGCCGCTGAGGAAGGTGATTTCCATCGGTTCGTTGGCGTACGCTTCGAACCATTCTTCTTCTGAATATTGGTTTCCTTCTTCGCAGGTAGAGCCTTCTTCTTCGACAGCACAGAGCACAGGCACGGCAGCGCTGGTTGTAAAGGTCCGATCAGCGCCACTGGTGGTGCCACCTTCATTGCTGGCGACGACACGGAAGTGGTAGGTGATTTCGTCGCTCAGACCTTTGAGCGACTCGCTGACTTTGACGCCGCTGGTCCCCGAACCGATCGATTTTGGCGAAACAGGGACTTTGGTTCCATATGAGGTGGTTTGACCGTACTCAAAGTAGTAGTCAGTGGCCGCGCCTTTGGGGTGGACAACAGCGTTGAGGGTGGCTCGACTGGCCCTGACCTCCGTGGCGGACCTGGTGCTCGCCTCGGGGGAGGCCTGTGTAGTCAATGTTTGGTCTACCCCGTTGACGATGCCGTTTTCGCTGGTGGTCACCACCCGGTAGTGGTAGGTGGTACCGCCGGCTTCCAGACCGCCGATTTCCTCGCTGACCGCGATGTTGGAGATCCCCGAACCGGCCGATTTGGGCGAGGCCGGGACTTTGGTCCCGTAGGAGTTGGTTTTGCCGTACTCGAAGTAGTAGCTGGTGAGAATACCTCCGGGGTTGACCGTGGCGTTGATGGTGGCGGAGGTGGCTTTGACGGCGGTAGCGGCGCCGGTGGTGGCTTTTTGGAGTTTCAGGGTGGTCAGCGTTTTGTCTTCGCCTTTGCTCGTGCCGATCTCGCTCGTGGCGAGCACCCGGTATTTGTAGGTGGCGTTGGGCGCAAGGCCGCCGAGATTTTGGCTGACTTTAATGTCTTTGGTTCCAGAGCCAATAGATTCTCCGTAGAAGGGGAGTTTGATCCATATGGCACCGGTTTCGGTGTATTCGAAGTAGTAGCTGGTGTCTGTGCCTTCGGGGTTGACCGTGGCGTTGATGATGGCGGAGGTGGCTTTGACTTCACTCGCGGCTTCGGTCGTGACTTTGGGCACGTTCTTGGTGGTGAATGCTTTGTCCACGCCGTAGGCGATGCCAGCAGAGTTTTCCGCCACCACCCGGTAGTGGTAGGTCGTGCCCAGGGAGAGCCCGCCAATCGACCTGCCGACTTTGACACTCGATGTTCCCGAGCCGATCGGTTCGGATGGGAGGGGGGCCTCGCTCCCGTAGGAGGTGGTTTTCCCGTACTCGAAGTAGTAGCTGGTGGCCGAGCCTTCGGGGTTAATGGAGGCCCTCAGGGTGGCAGATGTCCCCTTTACTTGGGTCGCGGCTTCGGTGGTGACGTTGGTCAGCGTGTAGACCCACTTCTGAATGCGGTCATTCTGGGAATCGGCAATCCAGAGGTTGCCCGCCGGGTCGAAGACGATGCCCTTGGGAAGGCTGAACTGTCCTTCGCCGGCTCCGCTTTCTCCGAAATTAGCCAGATATTTACCGCTGGCAGGATCGAACGCCTGGATGCGATTGTTTCCGGCATCGGTAACCCAGATGCTGTCTTCGGCGTTGATGGTCGCGCCGCCGATGCCGATGCCGGCGGGTTCGCTCAGCTGGCCGTTGCCGGCGCCTGTTTCACCAAGCTGGGAAACGTATTTGCCTTCGGAGTCGAACTGCTGGATGCGGTCGTTGCCGGTGTCGGCGACCCAGATGTCGCC
>JANWHW010000010.1 GCA_025450195.1 Solirubrobacterales bacterium
ACGATCTCCTCGACCAGATGCGCGCGACGATCCCCGAGGAGATCAAGCAGGCGCGCTGGATCGTCAAGGAGCGCCAGGAGATGCTCGCCGAGGCCAAGCGCGAGGCGGAGCGGATCGTCCGCGAGGCCCGTGAGCAGCAGGCCCGTCTGATCTCCGATGAGGAGGTCACCAAGCAAGCCGAGCGGGCCGCCGACGAGATCGTCGAGGACGCTCGCACGCGAGAGCGCGAGATTCGCCTCGGTGCCGAGGACTACGCCGACGAGATCCTCAACACGCTCGAGGTCAACCTCCAGAAGTTCCTCGCTGCCGTGCAACGTGGTCGCGACCGGCTCGCCGGCCGCGACGAAGAGCCGGTCGCCGAGCTCGACGAGCAACAGCAGCAGTAGGCGCCCGGCTCGCTCAGTAGGTCGCTCTGACGACTGCCAGGCCCTCGGCCTGCCAAACGACCTCGCCGTCGCACCACTCAACCACTCGCGCCAGCTCGCCGGCCGCGAAGCTGTCGCCGATCACAAGCGATCGGGAATGCTCTCTGACGCGACGAAAGAGAGCCTGCTCCTGTTCGTCGGCAAGATCCCCGACGGACAGGACTGAGATGACCAGGTCCCAGGGGCCGTCCGGGAGTGGGTCCTCCATGCGGGCAAGCTGGACGTCGTCGTAGGTCTGGCGGGCGCGGAAGACCATGTCGGGGCTGGAATCAAGCCCCACCACCCATGTGTCGGGGTAGGCCTCGATCAGCCGCCGGGTTGTCTCTCCGGTCCCCATCCCCAGCTCCAACACGCGCGTTGGGGGGAAGGGGATCGCCTTCACCGCCTCTTCCTGCAGTTCGTCGTAACGGGGAATCCGCGAGCGGATTCGCTCCAGGTACTCGTCCGGTGTCCAGTCGAATTGACCCATTTCGTAATCTCGTGGAAGGTCTCATCGTAAGTCCCGGCCGGGCGGAGGACCCAGCAATGGCGAAAGCGCCGACCACGACCATCGACCTCGGGCGTCTTGGCCTCTCCTACGGGGAGGGGATACGACTCGACGTTCCCGTCCGCATCGAGCCCTTGGAGATGGGGGGCCAGTCTTACGCGCTGGCGCCGGAATCTTTCGAGGCGCAACTGGATGTCTCGCGCCTCAGCAGCGGCTTTGCGTTCCGTCTTCGCTTCCCGGTTCGGCTCGAGGGATCGTGCACACGCTGTCTCGAGGCGGCTGCGGTGGAGACGGAGGTCGACGCTCGCGAGGTCGATCAGCAGGGAGCTGAGGATGAGGAGCTGCGCAGTCCCTATCTCGCTGAGGACGAGCTTGACGTCGGTCGCTGGGCCCGCGACGCGGTCCTCCTGGGGATCCCAGCCCAAGTTCTCTGCCGTCCAGATTGCGCCGGACTTTGCCCGGGTTGCGGCGAGTCGCTAAACGGGGCGGATCCGGCGGCCCATGAACACGACACCGGCATCGACCCTCGCTGGGAGAAGCTGCGCGATCTTGAGCTCGAGTGACCAACGTGATGGGGCTTCGGTCGCATGGCGCGATCACCGGCTACCATTCCGCGACCGATGGCTGTCCCGAAGAAGAGAACCTCGAGCACACGCCGCGACAAGCGGCGAGCCACGCACAAGGCTCCGAAGGCGCGGTTGAACAGTTGCCCACGCTGCCACAGCCCTCGCCTGCCTCATCGGGTCTGCAAAGTCTGCGGCACTTACGCTGGGCGTGAGGTCATCAAACACACGATGACCGACGCTTCGGCAGGTACCTCAACCGCCGAGGAGTAATGCCGGCGGGGCGCGGCGTGACCGTTGCCCTGGACGGTTTCGGGGCCGAGCGGGGCTTTGACGTCCTCGCCGAAGGAGCCCGCCTGGCGGCCGCCGAGGGGGTTTTGCTTCGTGTCTTCGGCTCGCCGGAGGAGCTTGGCCTCGATGGGGTCGAGGGCATCGAGGTGATTCCCACAACGGAATGGATCGCCAACGAGGAGGACCCCCTACCGGCGATCCGCTCGCGAGCCGAGGCCTCGATCGTGCGCGCGGTTCGCGACGTCGCCAATGGCGCGGCCGATGCGGTGGTCAGCGCCGGCTCCACCGGAGCGACGATGGCAGCTGCCACCTTCGGCCTGCGGAGGCTGCAGGGCGTGAAGCGGCCGGCCCTCGCGGCGCAACTGCCCGTCCCAGGCAAGCCCGTTCTCTTCCTGGACGTCGGTGCCAACTCTGAAGTTCGCGCCCAACATCTGGTCCAGTTCGCTTTTCTTGGCTCCGCCTTCAGTCAAGCTGTGCTGGGCGTCGAACGTCCGCGGGTAGGCCTGCTCTCCGTCGGCGAGGAGCCGGGCAAGGGCACTGAGGAGGTCATTGCGGCTCATGCGCTGCTGAAGAATGCCCCCGGCCTCCAGTTCATCGGCAACGTCGAGGGCAGTGACCTTCCGTCCGGGGGAGTCGACGTAGTCGTCACCGACGGCTTCACAGGCAACGTCTCGCTGAAGCTGATGGAGGGGACGGCACGCGCGGTGACGACGGCGATTCGAGGGGCGGCCCGCTCGAACCCGGTGGCCGGCCTTGGTGGCCTCCTGATGCGCCCGGCCTTGGGGGGCCTGAGGCGCGAGCTGCACCCCGACACCACCGGCGGGGCGATCCTGCTTGGCCTGCGGGCGGTGGCGGTTGTCGGGCACGGCAGCGCCGGGGCAGAGGGAATCGCTAACGCGGTGCGACTGGCGGCCCGCTGCGCGGAGGTCGGTGCGGTTGGGCGCACCGAGACTCTGCTGCGAGAGAGCGGGGCGAACCGGGGTTCGCTCGCCAGCGAGCGCGGTGCGTGATAAACCAATCCAATGAACCGGGATGAAGTTCTCAGTCTGGTCCGAGACCATCTGGCCGAGGAGCTCGAAGTCGACCCGGCGGGCATCAGTGATGCGACGCGCTTCAAGGAGGACCTCGACGCGGATTCCCTGGACCTCTATGAGTTGGTGATGGAGCTCGAGGACCGCTACGAGATATCGGTCTCCGAGGAGCAGGCTGCGGGGATCGAGACGGTAGGCGACGCTGTTTCCTTCGTTCTGGCGCACGCCCCGGCCTGAGCGTGGGCGAGTTCGATCAGAGCACGCTTGCGGAGTTGATCGAAGCGCTCCCCGACGACCTGCGGCTGCGGGCGCTCACGCATCGCTCCTGGGCCGAGAAGGAGGGAGAGTCTTACGAGCGGCTTGCCTATCTCGGCGACAGCGTGCTTGCTCTGGCCGTTGCGTCTGCCTCATTCGCCCGGTTCCCGGAGCTGAGCGCCGGTGAGCTAACCAAGATTCACAACCAGGCGGTCAGCGGGCTCTCATGCACCGCGGTCGGGCGAGAGCTCGGCATTCCCACGATGCTCCAGGACAGCGAGCCGAAGGACCTGCAGAGCGCCATCCCAACGGAGGTGCTGCTCGGGGGCGGCCGCCCGCTGGCGGAGGCCACAGAGGCCCTGATCGGCGCCTGCTTCGTGGCTTTTGGCTTCGAGCGCACGGCGGCCGCGGTCGTCGATGCCTTCGACGAGAAGATCGAGGACGCGGTTGACGCCGAAACCGACGCCAAGTCGGCGTTGCAGGAGATGCTTGCCCGGCGCAAGACGTATGTCAGCTATGAGGTGATTGAGGAATCCGGCCCGCCCCACCAGCGAACCTTCGAAGTCGTGGCTATCGTCGATTCGGAGCAGGTCGGAGTGGGCTCTGGGCGGAGCAAGAAGGCGGCCGAGCAGGCCGCCGCCGAGCAGGCGTTGAGACGCCTGGGCGGTTAGTCGGATGTCCCGTCCGGCCCACCCGCAAGCCTTAGCCTCCCTGCCTACACGGCACACTTGCGTGCGGGAGCGATGCTGAGATGTATCTGAGATCAATCGAGATGAAGGGGTTCAAGTCGTTCCCCGAGCGGACGAGGCTGGAGTTCTCGCCGGGCGTCAGCGTGATCGTCGGGCCGAACGGCTCGGGGAAGTCAAACATCACCGACGCGGTCCTGTGGGCCCTCGGCGAGCAGAGCCCGGGAGCGATTCGAGGGGCCGCGATGCAGGACATGATCTCGACTGGTGGGAAGGGGGTCGGCCAGCGCCGCAGCGCCGAGGTGGAGGTCGTGATCGACAACTCCGAGGGGCGTGCGGCGTCTGAGTTCTCAGAGATCTCGATCCAGCGCCGCCTCGACCGCTCCGGGGAGGGGGTCTACCGGTTGAACGGCGCCCGCTGCCGCCTGGTCGATGTCGTCGAGGTGCTCTCCGACACCAATCTTGGGCGCGAGATGCACTCGGTTATCAGCCAGGGGCGGGTGGAGTCGATCGTTCACTCCAAACCGCGCGAGCGGCGCCTGCTCGTTGAGGAGGCCGCCGGGCTCGGCAAGCATCGCAAGCGCCGCCGCCGCGCCGAGCTGAAGCTGCGAGCGGCGCGCGAGAATCTCGATCGGGCCCTCGATATAGAGCGAGAGGCGCGTGCGCGCCTGCGGCCGCTGAAGCGCCAGGCGCAGGCTGCCGAGCTTGGCAATCGGATCGAACGACAGGAGTTGGAGCTCCGCGGCCGTTTGGTGGCTGAGGACCTGCGCTACGGCGAGGACCGTGCGCGCGCCGCCGAGAAGGCAGCGGAGGAGGCACGCTCGAAACGCGCCGCGATCGAGAAGCAGCTCTCAGAGGTAAGCGAGCGCCGCCGTGCCGCCGAGGAGCGCTTTGCCGCCAGAGACCGTGAGCGCACCCAGGCGTGGGGGCTGCTGACGAAGCTGCGCGGTGAGCAGCAGCGGATCGGCGTGCGCTCCGCCGGCCTCGCCGGCCGCGAGCCGGAGCTTGCGGTGAGCCTCGAGGCACTACGAGCTGAGCTTGGGCCGCTGACCCTCGATTTGGGGACGAGCGCCGGTGCCTCAGAGCGAGCAAGGGAGCTCGAGAAGGAGCTGGGTGAGGTCGACGGGGGCCTGAAGACCGCCATGGAGGGCTTGGCCGGTGCGCGTTCCACGGGAGCTTCGGAGGCCGAGCGTGGCAAAGCTCTGAGCATGGTCCACGACGGCGCGGAGCGGGCCACGCGTCACGCGCGGCGTGCGGAAGCCCTGCTGGGCGAGCGGCATCGCGAGATGCTGCGCGGCAGGGTTGCCGACGGCGAGGCGCTGCTCGACGATGTCCGCGCCGCGATCGCCGCAGTGGCCGCCGCGGAGGCCGCCGTCCGGCATCGGGTCGAGCAGATCGAGGCTCGTGTGATCGGCGAGCAGGGCAGTGGCGACGAGATCGCCGAGGAGATGCGTGCTTGCTCCCAGCGCGAGTACGAGCTGCAGGCTGAGATGAAGGCCGCCTCGGACAAGTTGACCGAAGCGCAGGTTGAGGCTGCGCATCTCGGCGATCGCCGTGCCGAGGCCGCCAAAGAGCTCGCCTCGATCGGCGAGCGGCTCGGCGAAGAGGTGGAGTCGGCCGAGCAGCCCCTGACCGAGGAGGAGCGGACCGAGATCGATGGTCGCCTGCAGCGGCTGGAGCGCCGCCGTGGGCAGATTGGGCCAGTCAACCCACTTGCCGAGCATGAGTATGAAGAGGCCCGTGAGCACGTCGAGTCGCTGCAGGTTCAGCGCGAGGACACCGAGCGGGGGATGCGCGAGCTGGAGGCGTTGATCCGCGACATAGACCGCGAGATCGAGCGTGCCTTCGAGCAGACCTTCGAGGCGACCGCGAAGAATTTCGAGGAGATGGTCGAGCACCTCTTTCCCGGTGGCCGTGGCCGGCTGCGCCGGGTCAGCCTGCGTCCCGTTCGCGACGCAGAGGAGGCCGGCGAGGAGGGGCTGGACGAGGACGATGCAGAAGAGCAGCGCGAGGAGCTGGGAGTTGAGATCGAGGTCACTCCCGCCGGCAAGTCGACCCGCAAGCTCTCGCTCCTCTCGGGCGGCGAGAAGTCACTGGTGGCACTGGCCTTCGTCTTCGCCGTCTTCCTAGCCCGTCCGTGCCCCTTCTACATCCTCGACGAGGTCGAGGCGGCGCTCGATGACGCGAACATCGACCGCTTCCTGCAGCTCATCCGCCGCTTTTCCAGCCGGGCGCAGTTCGTGATCGTCACCCATCAGAAGCGAACGATGGACGCCGCCGATGTGCTCTACGGCGTAAGCATGGGTGGCGACGGCGTGACGAAGATCATCTCTCGCCACCTGCCCCCCGAAGAGGAAGCGGCGGCTGGGGCCCCCGGTGGTCCACCGCCCTTCGCTGGGATCGCCGCCGAGGAGACCGAGGGCGGCATCGGCAGCAAAGCTGCGGTGGTCGCCCCCGCGCAGTCCGAAGTCGAAGCCGCCTAACACCCACGCTCATTAAGAGGGATGCCGGGTGCACCTCTGCGGGAATTGAGGTCGCACGCGCCTACAGCGCGTGCGACTAATGAGGAGCGCGGCTTCGCCGCGCAAGCATCGGATTGCATGTTGCCGCTTCGCGACATTCCCACAGAGGCACACCCGCCATCCCCCTCAAAGCACCACGAGCTTTGAGAGAGCTCCACCGTCCAAGCGCCTTGCCCTCCCGAAGCTTCTCAGCTTGCCCTTGTTAGGCGTTGTTTAATAAAAAACGTGTTCGTTTCTAGCTTCGCCGCTTCGCTACCCTGGAGTGGTAGGCGGAGAGGAGAAGCATGGCGCAGCGCCACATGGACAGGCTGACGTCGTTCGATACGTCTTTCCTGTCCAACGAGAAGGGGAACGGGCACATGGCCATCGGCGCGGTGCTGGTGTGCGCAGGCGACCCGCCCGAGCATAAAGACTTCGTCGCCCACATCCGCAGTCGCCTCCATCTACTGCCGCGCCTTCGCCAGCGGCTCGCCTTTCCGCCGCTTCGGCTTGGCACGCCGTTCTGGATCGACGATCGCGATTTCGACCTTGCCAACCACGTGCGCCGGGTGACCCTTCCAGCCCCTAGTGGCGACGCCGAGTTTCACGATCTTGTCGGCGAGGTCCTCTCGCCGCCGCTCGACCGGTCCAGGCCGCTCTGGGAGCTGGTGCTGGTCGAGGGTTTCGAGGAGCACCGCTTTGCGATCGTCTACAAGACCCACCATGCTCTAGCCGACGGGTTCTCGGCCGTCGACATCGGGACGCTTCTCTTCGACGTCGAGCCGAAGTCCGAGCCGGGTCGGGAGGAAGCGCCCTGGAACCCAGGCAGATCGCCTTCCACCCTCGCTCTTGTCGCTCGGGCGGTGGCTGGTGTTTGGGCGACTGTCGGGCGGATGGTGCGCTGGCTGCGCAAAGCGGCGGGTCAGCCAGGACGGGCGAGGAAGCGCGCTGCTGACGGCCTCGCCGGCCTCTGGGAGGTGACCTGGAACCTGGCGAGGCCGGCGCCAAAGGTGCCGCTCAACGTCGAGATCGGTTCGGCGCGCAGCTTCTCCTGGGCAGGCTTCACGCTCGAGGACTTCAAACTGATCAAGAATGCCCTGGGCGTGACGGTCAACGACGTCATCCTGGCGTCCACCGCCGGTGCGCTGCGGCGCTGGCTGCACGACCGTGAGGTCAAGACCGAGGGCATGGAACTGAAGGCGCTGGTACCGGTCTCGATCCGAACCTTGAATGAGCACGGCGAGCTGGGCAACCGGCTCACCGCGATGCGTGGGCCGCTGCCGGTCGGCATCGCCGACCCGGTGGAGCGTCTGCGAGTCGTCCACAAGGAGATGGAGGCGCTGAAGACATCCAAGCAGCCGCTGGGGGCGGAAGCGATCTGGGGCCTGAACGATTGGTTCCGTGACTTCGCGCCGCCGCTGCTGCTGGCGCCGACCGCCTCGATCAACTTCTCGACCCGCCTCTTCAACCTCTTGGTCACCAACTTCCCCGGCCCTCAGGTCCCCTTCTACATCCTGGGGCGGGAGCTCGAGGGTGTCTTCCCGATTGGCTTCCTCGCCCAGCGTCATGCCCTCGCGATCGCGATCATCAGCTACAACGGCCAGGTCAACTTCGGCATCCTCGCGGACCGAGCGTCGATGCCGGACGTGGAGCAGATCTCCTCCTACCTTGGTGATGCCTTGGATGAGCTTTTGGCCGCCGCCCGGATAGCCTCCGGCGGCAAGGGCAATGGCGACCAGCTGGCAGGAGATACTCAACCTCGGTTCGCGCGAGAGCGCGAACGCTTCACCGAAGCCTGATCCGTCGGAGGCGCGCGCGGGTGTCTTCGGCCGTCTCCGGGAGAGCCTCGCGAAGAGCAGGCGAGCGCTTGTCGAGGAGATCTCCGCGAGCCTCTTTGACCGGATCGACGACGAGACCTGGGAGCGCTTGGAGGAAGCGTTGATCTTTGCCGACGTAGGGGCGCCGACCACGGCGGCGATCGTCGAGCGCTTGGAGCAGGAGGTCGACGCCGGCACGGTTGCGGCGGACGGCGGGGCGGTGCGAGACCGGCTGATAGAGATCCTGGCCGAGGTCGCGTCGGCGGGGAAGGCGCCGATCGACCTGAGCGGCAAGCCCGCCGTGCTGTTGATGGTCGGGATCAACGGCACCGGGAAGACGACGACGATCGGCAAGATCGCCTGGCACCTCTCGCAGGAGTTCGGGCTCTCGGTCGTCCTGGCTGCCGGGGACACCTTCCGGGCCGCCGCCGGAGAGCAGCTCGAGGAGTGGGCAGAGCGCTCCGGCGCGGACATGATTCGTTCAAAGCCCGGCGGCGACCCCGGAGCGGTTGCCTTCGATGCGATCGAGGCGGCACGGGCCCGCGGCACCGATGTCGTGATCGTGGACACGGCCGGGAGGCTCCATACCCAGAGCAGCCTGATGGACGAGCTTGCCAAGGTGCGCCGCGTGATTGCCAGGCAGATTCCCGACGCTCCGCATGAGACGCTGATCTCGATTGACGCGACCACCGGTCAGAACGGCCTCCGGCAAGCGAAGGTCTTCTCTGAAGCCGTCGACGTCAATGGCGTCGTCCTGACCAAGCTGGATGGCACCGCAAAGGGCGGGATCGCGCTTGCCATATCGAGCGAGCTGGGCATCCCGGTGAAGCTGATCGGCACGGGGGAGTCCCTGGAGGACCTGCGCCCGTTCGATGCCGAGGACTTCGCTCGCGCCCTCCTTGCCGAGTAGCCCGTCTAAGCTGAGCCGGTGTTTGACCAGCTTTCAGAGCGCCTGCAGGCAACGCTCTCCGAGGTTCGCTCGCGCGGCAAGCTGAACGAGGGAGACGTCGATGCGGCGATGCGCGATATGCGCCTCGCCCTGCTCGAGGCCGACGTCAACTTCAAGGTCGTCAAGTCGTTCACCGCGACCCTGAAGGAGCGCTGCCTCGGCTCCGGGGTGCTGGGGAGCCTCGATCCCGGCCAGCAGGTGGTCAAGATCGTCGACGAGGAGCTGACAGCCCTGATGGGGGGAACCGGCCGGGAGCTGGCATTTGCCCAGAGCGGCCCGACGGTGATCCTGATGGCGGGCCTGCAGGGATCTGGGAAGACCACCGCCTGCGCGAAGCTCGCCACCCAGCTTGGCGAGGCCGGCAAGAGCGTCGCCCTGGCCGCTTGCGACGTTTATCGTCCCGCCGCGGTCGATCAGCTCGTGACCGTCGGCGGAGAGGCCGGTGCCCACGTCTACGAGCAGGGGACCGATCGCGATCCGGTTGAGATCGCTGACTGGGCGCTCGATCAGGCGCGGGAGGAGAACCGTGACGTGCTGATCATCGACACAGCCGGTCGTCTCCACGTCGACGAGGACCTGATGGCCGAGCTGGCGCGGATTCGCAAGCGGACGAAGCCGCACAACGTCTTGCTCGTCGTCGATGCGATGACCGGTCAGGACGCGGTCGGTGTTGCCGAATCCTTTTCGGAGACCGCCGAGTTCGACGGTGTTGTGATGACGAAGCTCGATGGCGATGCGCGTGGCGGCGCGGCGCTCTCGGTTAAGGCGGTGACCGGCAAGCCGATCATGTTCGCCTCCACCGGGGAGAAGCTGAAGGACTTCGACCAGTTCCACCCGGATCGGATGGCCTCGCGAATTCTTGGCATGGGCGATGTGCTGAGCCTGATCGAGAAGGCCGAGCGCGAGGTTGACGAGAACCAGGCCCTGGATCTGCAAAAGAAGCTGGAGCAGGATCAGTTCACGCTCGAGGATTTCCTTCAGCAGATGCAGCAGGTGCGGAAAATGGGCCCGCTCAGCGGCTTGATCGGGATGCTGCCGGGGATGGGAGCGATGAAGCAGCTGCGGGACGCCGACGTCGACGAGGGCGAGCTGGACCGCACCGAGGCGATCATCCTCTCGATGACGCCGGAGGAGAGGGTCAACCCCAAGATGATCAAGGGTTCGCGTCGCCGGCGCATCGCAAATGGCTCGGGCACGAAGATCCAGCACGTCAATCAGCTGGTCAAGCAGTTCGACCAGATGCGCAAGCTGATGCGGCAGATGATGTCGGGGCAAGCGATCGACCCGCAGCAGTTGGCCCAAATGGGCCAATCGGGCGGGCGTCCGCCGACCCCAAAGATTCGCAGGCGTTAACCCTAAAGCCGCCCCGGACGCGGGAGCGCGGCCCCGAGATCGCCGGTCATAACGAGCGCGGCCGCTCGGGAACAGAGGAGGCGGCGCCTGATTCTGTACCCTGCTCGGTCCTATGGCTGTGCGAATCAGGCTAAGAAGGGTGGGTTCGAAGAAGAACCCGATCTGGCGAATCGTCGTCGCCGACAAGCGCTCGCCGCGCGATGGTCGAACGATCGAGACGATTGGCCGCTTCAACCCTCAGACCGAGCCTTCGACGATCGAGCTGGACGAGGAGCGAGCGCGTCACTGGCTTGCGCAGGGCGCCCAGCCCTCTGAGACGGTCGCCACGCTGCTGCACACCAAGGGCATCGCCGCTTCGGGAAGCTAGGCAGCGATGAAGGAGTTGCTCGAGTTCCTCGTCAAGGCGCTGGTCGAGGAGCGGGAGGCGGTCGTCATCGAGGAGTTCGAAGAAGACGAAAACCTGATCTACGAGGTCACCGTTGCCGAGGACGACCTCGGTCGGGTGATCGGCAAGGGCGGCCGCATCGCAAATGCGATTCGCACCATCGCCAAGGCAGCCGCGGTTCGGCTCGACCAGCGCGTGATCGTAGACATCATCGACTGAAACAATTTCGCCGCCCGCTCTGCTTCGCGTCCGCGGGTGGCGACAGATCGCCATATCGGCGCCGCTCGCGGAGAATCAGATCGTGACGCTCGCTAATCGATGAAACTGGACGTATTCACTCTCTTCCCCGAGGCGTTCGACTGGTTTCGGTCGCAGCGTTCGGTGCAGAACGCGTTGAGCCAGGGCAATGAGCTGCGGTTCTTCAACTACCGCGATACGACGCCACTCAAAGCGGGGCAGGTCGACGATTCGCCCTATGGCGGTGGGGCCGGCATGGTGCTTCGGGTTGACGTTGTGGACGCGGCATTGCAGGCCGCCTACCCTGACGGACCTCCGCGCGTCGTCCTGCTGTCTCCCACCGGCAGGCTTCTCGACGACGCGTTGGCCGACGAGCTGACCGCAGAGCCCCATCTGGCGATCCTGTGCGGGCGATATGAGGGGTTTGACGAGCGGGTGCATGTGCACTGCGCGGACGATGAGGTGTCGATCGGCCGCTATGTCCTGGCCGGTGGCGAGCTGCCCGCGATGGTGCTCGCCGACGTAGTGATGCGGAAGCTTCCGGGCGCCCTGGGCCACGAGCAGAGTGCGGTGGAGGAGTCGTTCAGCCAGCTCCTGGAGGGAGCGCCAGAGTACCCGCACTACACGCGGCCGGCTGCCTATCGAGGCTGGGGCGTACCGGATGTGCTGCTCTCCGGGGATCACGAGCAGATTCGCCGCTGGCGGGCGAAACAGAGCCAGGCACGGGCCGAGCAGTTCGAACGGCGCCCGGAGTAGCTACCATTCCGCAACCGCGCGGCGCCAGAAGTGCCAAGCCAAGTATTGGCCCCGGCGGTTTTTTCTTGCAATGAGCGAGCCCGAAGGAACTGAATGAGCAGCGTGATCGACAGCATCGAGCGTGACCAGCGGCGAGAGGGGCTTCCTTCCTTTGCGCCCGGTGACCGCGTGCGCGTTCATTTCCAGGTCATCGAGGGCAATCGCCGGCGTACCCAGGTCTTCGAGGGCATCGTTCTACGCTGCCAGGGCTCCGGAGTTCGCGAGACTTTCACCGTGCGCAAGCAGTCCTTCGGCGTCGGGGTCGAGCGCACGTTCCCGCTGCACTCGCCGAAGATCGAGAAGCTCGAGATCGCAGCTCGCGGTGATGTCCGGCGCGCGAAGCTCTATTACCTGCGAGGCCGGGTCGGCAAGGCGGCGCGGGTGGCGGAGCGGCGCTGGGGGATCGATGAGGAGCTGATCTCAACGCCGACGTCGGCGTCGGAGCCGGAAGCGACCGACGCTGAGGGAGCAACCCTTGGCGAGGCAGAAGCCGCTGAGGCAGGGGTCGAGTCCGAGGCTGAGGCCGCAAATGCCGCTGAGGCTCCAGCCGAGGCCGAGGCCGAGGCACAGGCGCCCGCCGAGGAGGCGAGCGAGCCGGAGGATGCGCCGGAGTCCAAGGATGCGCCGGAGGCGGATAGCGCGCCAGAGCCTGAGGCCGAGACTCCGGAAGCGGCATCAGAGGCTGATGACGGAGCGGCGGAGAGCGCCGCTAATGAGACTTCGGATGACGAGCCCGCCGATTCCGGCGAGGGCTCAACCTGATCTCGCTGATCCCCAGACCGAAAACTCGAGAGGGGGGGCTGATTGAGCTCATTACGATCGTTGCGCTGGCGATCGGCATTGCCCTGGCGGTCCAGGCCTGGATCGTCAAGCCCTACCAGATCCCTTCGCAGTCGATGGAACCGACCCTCAACGTTGGCCAGCGCGTGCTCGTCAATCGGTTCCTCTACCACTTCACCGATCCCAAGATCGGTGACATCGTCGTCTTCCATCCGCCGGCTGGCGCCGATCAGGGTGGGGTGTGCGGCGTTGAGCACGACGAACAACAGGCGTGCCCGCAGGGGACCGCGGGCAAGTCGGATGAAAACTTCATCAAGCGGATCGTCGCCGAGCCTGGGGACACTCTGGCCGTTCGCAACGGGCATCCGGTCGTCAACGGGGTCATCGATACCGACGAGCCATACATCAGGGCCTGCGGCAGCGGGGGAGCCTGCAATCTGCCGAAACCAATCAGGATTCCGCCGGACCATTACTTCATGATGGGCGACAACCGTGGAGAAAGCCAAGACAGCCGTTTCTGGGGACCGGTCTCCCGCGACTGGATCATTGGCAAGGCCTTCGCCACCTACTGGCCGCCCAATCGCGTCGGGATCTTCTAAGAAGCCCTCGAGCGCTCGGCAGCGCAACCTGGCCCGGACGCGACGCCTGTTCACCTTCGACCGCGGCTTGGGCAGCCGCCTTGTCGCCGGTGCCGATGAGGCCGGCCGAGGTTGCCTGGCCGGGCCACTGGTCGCCAGCGCGGTTCTGATCGATTACGAGACCCTGTCGAGGGCCGACCGGCGTGCTCTGGCCGGCCTTCACGACTCCAAGCAGATGACCGCCGAGAAGCGCGTGGAGCTCTACCCGGCTGTCCTGCGTGCGGCGCTGCGGGTCAGCGTCGTCGTCCGCTGTGCTCGGGGGATCGACGACCGTGGTCTCCACGTGACCAACCTCGAGGCCCTGGCCAGCGCACTGGAGGGGCTTGCTCCCGGCGGTGAGGCGACATGCTTGGTTGACGGCTTCGCGTTGAGGTCCTGCACGGTTCCTCACTGTGCAGTTCCCAAAGGGGACGGCACGAGTGCCGCGATAGCGGCCGCATCCGTGATTGCCAAGGTGACGCGCGATCGCTACATGCACAGGGCGGCGCATGAGCATCCCGAGTGGGGCTTTGACGAGCACGTCGGCTACTCCACGCCCGAGCACCGTGCGGCCATCGAGCGAGTCGGCATCTCACCCCTGCATCGCCGCTCGTTTCAGTCGGTGGCCTACAGCCAACTCGAGCTTGACGCGCTCTGACCGGCGCATCTCGGCGTCCTCGGTAGCTCGCGTGCAGAGCACGCCACGCCCCCTGCGTCCTTGATCTGCTTGGTCAGAACGCGCCGACGAGGTGCTCCACGTCGATGACCTGGCCGTTTCGGTCGAAGGTGACGCCGACGGCGTCGAAGCGGATCTCCGCGTAGCGAGGGCCACTGCGTCGCTCGGCCATCCAGGCAGTTGCGAGGCGCCTTATGCGCTGCTGCTTGCGCCTGTCGACCGCTAGCACCGGGCGCTCTGGCCCAAAGGCCGATCCCTTGCGGGCTCCCTTCACCTCGACGAATACCAGCGTTCGGCGCTCGAGGGCGACGATGTCGAGCTCGCCGAAGCGAGTTCGGGCATTGCGCTCGACGATTCTCCAGCCGCTCGCCTCCAGCTGCGCAGTGACGAAGTCCTCGGCGGTGCGCCCGATTGCTTGACGCCCTGCGGTCATCGACCGCGACGCTATGTGGTTGCTGTGCGCCGGTGGCGCGCAAGAAGTGACGAATCTTTGACATCCGGCGCGCCACACGCCAGAGGCGGCTGCCTAGCGTCCGGCCCATGCTGGCGACGGTGCAAACCTTCACGCTCGATGGCATTGTGGCTCGCCCCGTCCGGGTCGAGGTCGACGTCCATCGCGGGCTGCCGGCGTTCTCGGTGGTTGGCCTTCCCGACGCGGCAGTTCGCGAGGCTCGTGAGCGGGTGCGCGCGGCGATCATCAACTGTGGGTTCGACTTCCCGCTGCAGCGGATCGTCGCCAATCTCGCGCCGGCCAACCTGCGCAAGGTGGGGCCGGGTCTCGACCTGCCGATCGCCGTGGCTCTCCTCGTCGCCTCCGGACAGCTGAGCTGGGAGTCGGCGTCGCGCCTGGCGATGATCGGTGAGCTGGCGCTCGATGGCTCGATTCGCCCGGTGCTGGGAGCACTTGCGATTGCCGAGGCGGCTCGCGAACGTGGAGCAAAGGCGATCGTCGTGCCGGCTCACAATGGCCCGGAGGCTGCCCTCGCCGAGGGGATTGCGGTGATCCCGCTCGAGAGCCTCACTCAGCTCACGCCACTGGCGGCAGGGGAATGGAGTCCACAGAGGCCAGAGCCGATGCGGTTCACGTCGTTGCCCGACGCTGGCGGCGGCGATTTGGCTGACCTGCGCGGACAGCGCTACATCCGCTACGCACTTGAGGTCGTGGCCGCCGGTGGGCACAGCCTTTTGATGGTTGGGCCGCCCGGTGCGGGGAAGTCGCTGGCAGCCAGTCGACTGCCTTCCATCATGCCTCCCCTTGCCTCAGAGGAGGCGCTCGAGGTGGCGCGAATCTTCAGCGCCTGCGGCCATCTGAGCACCGAATTGCCCGGCGGACGGCCATTCCGCGCCCCTCATCACACGGTCAGCGCAGCCGGATTGGTTGGTGGTGGGAACCCGCCGAGCCCGGGCGAGGCGACTCTGGCTCACCGCGGCGTCCTCTTCCTCGATGAGCTCTGCGAGTTCAACCGCGACAGCCTCGAGGCGCTGCGGGCGCCGCTTGAGATTGGGTGGGTTTCGATTGCCCGTGCCGGCGGTGGCAGGCGGCTGCCGTGCCGCTTCATGCTGGTGGCCGCGGCCAATCCCTGTCCCTGTGGTCGGGGGGAGGCGGATCCTGAGTGCACCTGCGCACCACTGGCGGCACGCCGCTACCAGGAGCGCCTGAGTGGGGCGCTGGCCGACCGGATCGACATCCTCGCCGCGATTCGCCAGCCGAGCGCAGCAGAGATCGGCGGCAAGCCCGGAGAGTGCTCGGCCTCAGTGCGGGAGCGCGTCGTTCCGGCTCGCGAACGGCAGGAACACCGGCTTGGGCCAGGCAGGTGCAACGCCGAGATGACGCCCGCTGAGGCCAGGGAAAGCGCACTTACCGAGGACGCCGCCGCCCTGCTCGCCGAGTCCTATTCGAGAAGGCGGCTCAGCGCTCGCGCTCACGATCGAGTGCTGAGGCTGGCGAGGACGGTGGCGGACCTCTCCGGCTTGGAGGCGATCGAGCGCGACCACATGGCCCAGGCGTTGCAGCTGCGAAGGAGGGACGGATGAGGCAGATACATGCTTGTGCCGAGTGCCTGCGGCGCGCACATCTCCTCAGGTTGCTCGCCCCATACATCGAAAAGCTCGCGACCGGCGCCCCGGGGTTGCGAGCCCCCGAACTGCTGCGTCTGTCCAATCGAGACCTCGCGGCGGTCGCAGCGCCAAAGGTCGCCGAGCAGGTGCTGGAGCGGGTTGCTGCGGTTCCCGGCGACCGCCTGGAGGATGAGCTGGATGCCGCAGGGTGTTGGGCCTGCTGCCGGCACGATGCCCGATATCCCGTTGGGCTCCGTGACATTGCCGATGCTCCCTGGGCGCTGATCGGCAAGGGAGATCCCGCTCTGTTGGAGGACCTCGAGCCCGCGGGTGCTGTCGCGGTGGTCGGGGCGCGGCGAGCCTCTTCGTATGGGCGGGAGGTTGCCCACGAGCTGGCCCGTGATCTGGCTGCCGCGGGGCTGGTGGTCGTGAGTGGACTCGCCTTCGGCATCGATGCCTGCGCACATCGAGGAGCGCTTGAAGCGGGCCTCACGGTTGCGGTGCTCGGCTGTGGAGCGGATGCTCCCTATCCGGCGGCGCATCGCTCCCTGTGGCGGCAGATCTCCGAACGAGGGCTTGTCGTCTCCGAGCTGCCACCGGGCACGACTGCCCGGCGTTGGACCTTCCCGGCGCGCAATCGGATCATGGCGGGCCTCGCTGGGATGACCGTCGTGGTCGAGGCCGGGGAGCGCTCCGGCTCGTTGATAACCACGGATCTCGCCGCTGATTTGGGGCGGGACCTCGGAGCTGTGCCCGGGCCGGTTCACTCGCGCTGCTCAGTCGGGCCGAACAACCTGCTCGCGGGTGGGGCCTGCGTGGTTCGCGATGCCCAGGATGTGCTGGACGCGATGCTGGGTCCCGGCGTGCGACGCATCGAGCGGGCCGGGCCTCAGATCGAGCCGGCCCAGCTCGGCATCCTCGACGCGGTGGAGCGCGGCGCGGAGACCTCTGACGCAATCGCTGCCGAGCTCGACATCTCCGGCGCTGAGGCGGCCGCCTCCCTTGCTGCCCTCGAGGCGCTGGGCTACGTGTCTTGCTCCATGCTCGGGGCCTATTCCCGGACCCTGCTCCAGCCCCCGAAGTCAGCGCCGACGGTGGCAGATATCTAGGCTGGCGCAATGTCCACCCACCACGTTCCAAGCGTCCTTTCGATCGCCGGCTCCGACTCCGGCGGCGGTGCCGGCATTCAGGCCGACCTGAAGGCGTTCGCGCGATGTGGTGTGCACGGAATGACGGCGATAACCGCGGTTACCGCCCAGAACACCGTCGAGGTTCGGGCGGTCGAGTACATGTCACCCGAAATGGTGCTCGATCAGATCGCAACGGTTGGCGGGGACACCCGCATCGATGCGATCAAGATCGGCATGCTCGGCACGCCGGAGACAGTCGAGGCGGTCTTCATTGGGCTCCTACTGGCCTATATCAACGCCCCCGTCGTCATTGATCCCGTGATGGTTGCCGAGAGCGGCGCTGCGCTGATCGACGACGAGACCAGAGAAGCACTCGTCGAGCGCCTGCTGCCAAAAAGCACCGTGGTGACCCCGAACATTCCTGAGGCCCAGGTCTTGACCGGGGCCGGGGAAGAGGCGAGCCAGGAGGAACTTGCCCGTGGAGTCCTGGAGCTGGGCCCGGAGACGGTAGTCGTAACCGGCGGTCACAGTGAGGACCTCGTGGACGTTTTCTTCGACGGCAAGCGAGTGGTGGAGATTCCCGGTGAGCGCCACGCCAGCGGTGCGAGCCATGGCTCCGGTTGCACGCACTCTGCGGCGCTTGCTGCCTTTCTTGCTCACGGGGACGAACCGCTGGAAGCTGCGCGAAAAGCGCGGCAGATCGCTTCAGCCGCTGTCGGGGCGGGCCTGCGTGCCATTGGCGCCGGCGCCGGGCCGGTCGACGTCTTCGGGCTCGCCTCTAGGCCGCCTCAGTAGATTTTGAGCATGAGCACCAACGGCTCCACCTCGACGAAGCTTCCGCGCCCACGTTCCGCCACCGTCTTCGACGGGCCCGACCGCGCCCACGCCCGCGCCTACATGAAGGGCATCGGCTTCGACGACGATGCGCTCAGCCGGCCGACGATCGGGATCGCCAATACGTGGACCGAGGCAATGCCCTGCAACTTCCACCTGCGCGGCCTGGCCGAGCACGTCAAAGAGGGCGTGCGCGCGGCAGGAGGCACGCCGATGGAGTTCAACACCGTCGCCGTTTCCGATGGGGTCACGATGGGCACCCAGGGAATGAAGGCCTCGCTGGTCAGCCGCGAGGTGATCGCCGACTCGATCGAGCTGATGGCGCGCGGCTACCAGTTCGATGCAATCGTCGCCCTCTGTGCCTGCGACAAGACGATCCCCGGCTGTGCGATGGCTCTGGCTCGCCTCGATGTGCCCTCGGTAGTGCTCTACGGCGGTTCGATCGCCCCGGGGCATTGGCACGGAAGGGACGTGACGATCCTCGACATCTTCGAGGCGATCGGCGCGCATTCCGCCGGCGACATGAGCGACGAGGAACTGAACGAGCTCGAGGGTGTCGCAAGCCCCGGCGCCGGGGCTTGCGGTGGGCAGTTCACGGCCAACACGATGGCCTGCGCCTTCGAGGCGCTTGGGGTCAGCGCCGGCGGCTCGGCGATGGTCCCGGCCGAAGACGCCGATAAGGGCACCGTTGCCGAGCGGATCGGCGAGCTTGTCCTTAACGTCCTCGCCGAGGACATAACCCCGAGCAAGGTGATCACCCGCGACTCGCTCGAGAACGCGATCGCCTGCGTCTGCGCCTCAGGCGGCTCGACCAATGCCGTGCTGCACCTGATTGCTCTTGCCCGTGAGCTCGACATCGAGCTGACGATGGATGACTTCGAGCGGATCTCTCGGTCGACGCCCCTCTTTGCCGACCTAAAGCCGGGGGGTCGTTTCGTCGCCACCGACCTCTACGCGGCCGGTGGCGTACCGGTGATCCTCAAGCGGCTCTCCGAAAAGGGCGTGCTGCACAAGGATGCGATCACCGTCACCGGCAAGACGATTGGCGAGGTTGCCGAAGAAGCGACCGAGGCTCCCGGCCAAGAAGTCGTTCGCCCGCTGGAGGACCCGCTGAAGCCCGAAGGTGGCCTGGCCATCCTCGGTGGCAATCTGGCTCCCGAAGGTGCGGTGGTCAAGCTCGCAGGCACTGAGCGGACCCAGCAGACCGGGCCCGCCCGGGTCTTCGAGTCCGAAGAGGATTGCTTCCGTGCCGTCAAGGACCAGAAAATCAATGCCGGAGACGTCGTCGTGATCCGCAACGAGGGGCCGATCGGTGGCCCAGGCATGCGCGAGATGCTGCAGGTGACCGCGGCGATCGTTGGCGAGGGGCTGGGGGAGAGCGTCGCGATGGTCACCGACGGCCGCTTCTCCGGCGCCACCCGCGGCTTGATGATCGGCCACGTCGCGCCCGAGGCCGCCAAGGGCGGCCCGATCGCCGCAATCCGCGAGGGCGATGAGATCACCCTCGACATCGACGCCCGCCGCCTCGATGTGGCCCTCAGCGACGAGGAGATCGCCGAACGCGTCGCCTCCTATGAGTCGCCACCGTCTCCATTTGGCCCTGGCGTGATGGCCAAGTACGCGGCCACCGTTTCATCGGCCTCACAGGGCGCGGTTACGGGCTAGCAATCCGGGCAGGGGTTTCGCTTAACTTTTTCGACGTCGCCACAGGCCTTCCGAGAAGGTGAGTGGCGAAAAAGTGCAAGACGCTTCACCCCTGTCCAGATCGCTAGCTCAGGAACTCGTCCAAGAGGTTGTTGAAGCGGGCCGGCCGCTCGAGCTGGGGGACGTGTCCAGTGTTTTCGAAGATCTCCAAGCGTGCTCCGGGGATGCGGCGCTTGTAGCTGTATCCGGCCTGGACGGGGATCACCCAATCCGCGTCGCCCCAAACGATCAGCGTTGGGGTCTCGATCTCCGCGAGGCGATGGCGAGCGTCGTACGCGATCGCCGACCCCAGCGCGTCGGAGAAACCGGGGCAGGGCACACCCGATTGCAACTGCTCCCAGAGCAGCTCGGGGCGGAGCTGGTTGGGGTAGCGAACGAAGCACCGGAACGTCAGGTAGCGGGTGCCGCGCCGGCGCACCAGCATCGAGCCGAGCCGAGCTACGTGAGGACCCCCGGTGTCCCAGGCGAGCGCGGTCGCTATTCCCCGCTCCCGCGGGCGCCAGGTGTTGATCAGCCCCGCGGCCGAGACCAGGATCAGCCGGTCGAAGCGATCGGGGCCTGCGATTGCGGCCTCGGTGGCGATCAGGCCCCCCATCGAGTTGCCGACCACCGCAGCGCCGCGGTCGACGCCGATCTTCTCGCAGAAGTCGTGGATGAGGCGACCGTATGCCTGCATGCCGATCGGCCATGAGGGCATCGGGCTGCCGCCGAATCCCGGTAGGTCCAGCGCAATGGCTCGGTGGGTACGGGAGATGTGTGGGAGGTTCTCCAGCCAGTTCTGCCAAGAGCCCGAGATGCCGTGGATGAAGACGACCGGCTTGCCGGCGCCCATCTCGACGTAATTGACCTCGGCCCCGGGCAGCTCGACCCGGTGCCTGTGCTTGCTCCAATCGATCGCCAGCCAGTCTGGGTTTGGGTTCCCATAGTCCGGCGCCGTCACCTTTTCGCTGACCTTCACTTCAGGCGTACCCCATTCTTTCCAGGACCGGCACTTCGCGAATCTGTGGAGGCTGCAGGTGGTCCCAGAGGATGCCGCGAGGCCGCTCGT
This sequence comes from Solirubrobacterales bacterium, assembly GCA_025450195.1. Lineage (GTDB taxonomy): Bacteria > Actinomycetota > Thermoleophilia > Solirubrobacterales > 70-9 > VRUE01. Next base: position 20,623 of record JANWHW010000010.1, read on the forward strand.
ACTGGCGCTCGACGTCGATCACGGCGCGCGGCGTTGCGATCAGGTCCACCGGCAGGTCGTGCGCCGTCATCATCAGGTGATGGCGGAGGATCTGGGTCGGGTGGACGGTTGTCGCCACCGTGGTGTGGTCGTCGATCTTGCCCGCGTCGATCAGGATCCCGTACTCCAGGTCGGAGTAGCCGCCCCCCTTGCCGACGCGTGCGCCGCTGAGGTTCACCGCGACCGATCCACACAGCACGAAGTCGATCTCGGGCAGGTCATCGAGCGCAACCACGCGTCCGTGCTTGAGCGCGCCCTTGATCGTCGCCGCCTCTTTGACCGCTGCCTTGGAAAGCCGCTTGGGGTCGAGGACGCGGAACGGGTGGAGGTCGCGCAGCCGTGGTACGGCCATGATCACCGTCTTCCCCTGTTCCAGGGCCAGGCGGCGGGCGTGCGTCTGCGGAGAGTCTGGGTTGGCCTTGATCGCCTGGGCCCGCTTCCACAGTCGTTGTCCCGCGAGCTTTTCAGCGGCCAGCTTTGCGCCGGCGAAGTTGGGGATTCGCCCCTCGGCACCCGGAAAGCGGGAAACGCCCTCCAGGTCCATTGCCTTCCAGACTTCCTTCCGAACATCGTCCTTGGGGCGCACGAAAGAAAGATATCCCGCCGGCAAGCCTCAGAACGCAAGAGGGGCCTCTTGTGCGGGGCGAGCGCACCTGAGATTGCAGGGAGCGAGCCGATCTGGCCGAATGGTCTGTGTGCCTAAACTTTTTCTCTCAGTTCCAACCGACGCATGCCCAATGCTTAGAACCTGTTTCAGAATGAGTGCGGCCCGGATGAGGCCGTTGACACGGCGCGGCGCCGGTCCCTCCTCGGTACTCCACGTAGCGCCGCTACGCGGAGACCGCGTCGTGACCGGCCCGCTTGGTCCTCGACCTCCCCGAACTCGCCCTCAATCTGAAACAGGTTCTTAGAACCCGGGAAGGGTGATGGGGCGCAAGACGCAAATCGCAATCGTCACCGGGATAGCGGTGCTCCTCCTTGGGGCAGTTGGCGCCTACGCGTACGACAGCAGCAAGAAGGACACGATCGCCGAGGGTGTGACGATCGGAGGGGTTGACGTCGGGGGCCTCAACGAATCCGAGGCAAAACGCGCCGTGCGCAAGCAGCTGCTTGCCCCTTTGCGCCATTCGCTCCGGGTTGGCTATGACGGCGAGCGCTGGGCGCTCTCCGGCAAGCAGCTGAAGGTCCACGCCGATCTCGACGCAGCTGTCGAGGAGGCACTCGCCGCAAGTCAGGATGGTGGTCTGCCCGGCCGGCTGGTGCGCTACGTCAGCGGCGGCGAGGTGGACGAGCGGGTTGCCGCCGACGTCACCTACTCCGAGCCGGCCGTCAACCGCTTCGTGCGCGAGGTTGCCGGCGAGGTCGGAGAGGAAGCACAGGACGCGACCGTCGAAGCCAGTGGCTCCTCGCTCGAGATCGTCTCAGCCGAGTACGGCCGCAAGCTGCGCGACAACCTGCTTACCCGCCAGCTCAAGGCCGCCGTGCTCAACGCCAATGCCGACCACACGATCGCCGCGCGTACCAATCCAGTCGAGCCCGCGGTGACAGGGAGCGAAGTCGCCGAGGAGTACCCGTCCTACCTGACCCTCGACCGCGCCTCCTACACGCTGCGGTTTTGGAAGAACCTGAAGCTGGCCAAGGAGTACACGGTCGCCGTCGGCCAGGAAGGCCTGGAAACCCCGGAAGGGCTGTACCACATCCAGGACAAGCAGGTCGAACCTACCTGGCACGTTCCCAACTCTGCTTGGGCGGGCAGCCTCGCCGGCCAGTCGATCCCCCCGGGCCCGTCCAACCCACTGAAGGCGCGCTGGATGGGCATCTTCGAAGGTGCCGGGATCCACGGCACCGAAGAGACCTACTCGCTGGGCACCGCCGCTTCGCATGGCTGCGTGCGGATGGCGATCCCAGACGTAGAAGAGCTCTATGACCTGGTCGAAGTCGGCACCCCGATCTACATCGGCTAGCGAAGGCGAAATCCCTCCGGCGGCGAAAGGGTTCACGGATGAACTGGGACGAGGCCCTGGCGGAGTTCGATCGCGATCTAAGTGCGCGGTCGGCTGCTGAGCGCACTCGGCGTGCCTACGGGGTCGACCTCGGCCAGTTCTCTGAATGGGCGAAGCAGCACCATCTCGGGCCGGGCGAGGTTCGCCACCGCGATGTGCGGCGCTACGGGGCCGCGCTGTCGGCGGATTCGGCCTCTCCGGCAACGGTTGCCCGCAAGCTCGCCGCGATCCGCGGCCTCTTCGATTTCCTCGTGCGCACCGAACGCCTTGGGCAGAATCCAGCCGATCTCGTCTCCAGCCCAAAGAAGGACCAAAAGCTCCCGCGGTTGCTCAGCGCCGAGCAGATGCAGGCTCTGCTCGAGAAGATCCCAGCCCGGACGCCACTGGAGTTGCGCGATCGAGCGATGCTGGAGCTTGCCTACTCGTGCGGGCTGCGCTGCGCGGAGCTCGTCGACCTTGACGTCGGCGCGCTGGATTTCGAGACCGAGCAGCTGCGGGTCCTGGGCAAGGGCTCGAAGGAACGGCTGCTGCCGGTTGGAGAGCCGGCCCAGCGGGCGCTGCGGCGCTACAGCGAGCGGGGCCGTCCGGCTTTGATCAACGATCGCAACGAGCCCGCCCTGTTCGTTTCCAAGACCGGTCGTCGGCTCTCCAACTCAGACGTGACACGGCGTCTCGGCCTGTGGGTGCGTGAGGCCGCTCTTGCCGCCGGTGTGTCCCCGCATTCGCTGCGGCATAGCTTTGCCACCCATCTACTCGAAGGGGGAGCCGACCTACGCACGATTCAGGAGCTGCTGGGGCACGCTTCGATCTCCACCACGCAGGTCTATACGAGGGTCGATGCCGCCCGCTTGCGGGATGCCTACGCTGCGACCCATCCACGCGCCTAACCCACGAACCGCCCAGCGACCGTAGAATCGAGCGAATCTCATGGAAACCGGCGTAAAAGAAGTGGAGCTGCGCGATCTGTGGCGCCGCTACAAGGGGGACGGAGACGCAAGGGCTCGCGAGCGGCTCGTCGTCGCGTACTCCCCTCTGGTCAAGTTCGTGGCCGGCCGACTCGGTGCCGGGCTGCCCTCTCATGTTGAGGACGCCGACCTGATCTCCTATGGCCTGATGGGCCTGATCGGGTCGATCGAGCGCTTCGAGCCAGAGCGTGGGATCAAGTTCGAGACCTTTGCGATGACCCGGATCCGGGGCGCGATCATCGATGAGCTGCGCTCACTCGACTGGGTGCCGCGCTCGGTGCGCTCCAGGGCACGGGAAATCGAAGCCGCACAGACAAAGCTCGAGCATGAGTTGCAGCGAGCGCCGAGCGAGGCGGAGCTCGCGAAGAAGCTCGGGCTGAGCGAAGATGAACTCCAGAACTCGCTCCTGGAGATCGCCCACTCGTCGGTCTTCGCACTGGACGAGCTCTGGACCGTCTCCGACTCCTCCGGCGACCAGGTGTCGCTGCTCGACACGATTTCAGACCCGAGGGCCGATGACCCTCAGGAGTCGCTGGCAAGCAGCGAGGTCAAGGACCGGCTCACCGACGCGGTGGCGTCCTTGCCGGAGCGCGAGCAGCTGGTAGTCGCGCTCTACTACTACGAGAACCTCACCCTGCGTGAGATCGGAGAGGTGCTCGGGGTGACGGAGTCGCGAGTCTCACAGCTGCACACCAAGGCCGTGATGCGGTTGAAGTCTGCATTGCAAGCGGTGTAGCTTCTTCATGTGCCGCATAAGGCCGCAGACCGGATTCGCAATGTCGCCCTGATCGGGCATCGGGGCTGCGGCAAGACGAGTCTGCACGAGGCGATGCTGTTCGAGGCCGGCGCGGCCAATCGCCTCGGGACCGTGGCGGACGGCACGACGGTTTCCGATCACGAGTCCGACGAGCAGGAACGCGAGATGTCGATCGACGTTTCCGTTGCGAGCTTCGATTACGACGGGCGCAAGATCAACCCGATCGACACTCCGGGGGAGCCCAGCTTCGTCGCCGACGCCGCCGCGGCGCTGCGGGTCGCCGATGCCGCGGTTGTCGTAGTGAACGGAGTGGCGGGCGTAGAGGTCCACACCGAGAGACTCTGGGGGCGGGCCGACGCCGAGGGGCTGGCGCGCCTGGTGTTCGTCAACATGCTCGATCGCGAGCGCGCCGACTTCTTTGCCGCCTTTCGCTCGCTGAAGAGCGCATTCGGGCCGCACGTCGTTGCCACTGAGATCCCGATCGGATCGGAGCACGATGTCCGCGGCGTGGTCGACCTGATCGACCTCAAGGCGTTTGTCTACTCGGGGGCTGAGCGTGGCAACGCCGAGGAGGTGGAGATCCCCGCGGAGCTGCGCGCGCAGGCCGAGGAGTACCGCGAGAAGCTGATGGACGAGGTGGCGGAGAACTCAGACCAGCTGATGGAGCGCTACCTCGAGGGTGAGGAGATCGACCACGACGAGATCGTCGGCGTCCTCAAGCAGGGGGTGACCGCGGGGAAGATCTTTCCCGTCACCTGCGGCGTGGCGACGAAGAACCTCGGCACCAACAGGCTGCTGAACGCGCTCGTTGAGGACCTGCCCTCGCCGGCGATGCGCGGGGCTGTGCTTGCGACCGGAGCGGATGGCGAAGCAATCGAGGTGGAGCCCGACGAGGACGGATCGCTGGTTGCCTACGTCTTCAAGACCCTCGCCGATCCGTACGCGGGCCGGATCAACCTCTTCCGCGTGTATCGCGGCACGCTTCGCTCCGATTCGCAGTCGATGAACGTCTCCAGGCACCAAAAGGAGAGGATCGGCCAGCTTGGGCAGCCGCTTGGCAAGGAGCTGGCACCGGTGCCGGAGCTGGGTGCCGGCGATATCGGGGCGGTCGCCAAGCTGAAGCAGACCCAGGCGGGAGATGTGCTTGGCGAGGAGTCCGGAGAGGCGGCATTCCCGAAGCTCGATTTGCCCGCCCCGGTGATGGCGTTTGCCTATGAGCCGAAGTCAAAGGGCGATGAGGAGAAGGCCGCGGCCGCGGTGCGGCGGCTGAGCGAGGAGGACCCGACCCTCGATGTGCATCGCGACGCCCAAACCGGCGAGCAGATCATCGCCGGCCTCACCCAGGTGCATGTCGAAGTGATCGTGGCCCGCATGAAGAGTCGCTTCGGTGTGGATATCGACCTGCATCCGCCGCGCGTTCCCTACCAGGAGACGATCAGGGGCCCGGCAAAGGCGCACGCCCGCTACAAGAAGCAGTCCGGGGGGCGCGGCCAGTTTGCCGACTGCAAAATCGAGATAGAGCCGGCCGAGGACGGCGTGGGCTTGGACTTCGTCAATCAGATCAAGGGCGCGTCGATTCCCGGCAGCTTCATTCCGGCGGTGGAGAAAGGGATCGCCGAAGCCATGGAGCACGGCACCGTTGCCGGCTATCCGGTCAAGGATGTACGAGTGCGGCTCGTCGACGGCAAGCACCACGACGTCGACTCATCTGAGATGGCCTTCAAGGTGGCTGGGTCGATGGCTTTCAAGCAGGCGATGGACGAGGCCGGCCCGGTCCTGCTGGAGCCGATCGTCCGCCTCACGGTGAGCTGCCCTGAGGATGTGGTGGGCGACGTGATCGGAGATCTCAACTCGCGCCGCGGGCACCCACTGGGCATGGGGCCCAAGGGGGCCATGACCGAGGTGAAGGCGGACGTGCCGATGGCGGAGGTCCTCGACTATGCGCCGGACCTGCGCTCGATCAGCGGTGGGCGGGCCGACTTCTCGATGGAGTTCGAGCGCTACGAAGAGGTGCCCGTGCAGCTGACCGAGAAGGTGGTCGCGGTGGCCCAGGGCGACGTCCAGGTCAGCGCTTAGCGCGGCCGTTGGTACGTTGGCGGGGTGAGGCTGAATCAACCTGGGATTGAGCACGCGGTGGCGCTCTTCAACGAGAGCGAGGCGGCCCATACGGTCGCCGGTTTGTCTCGGACGCTGGGCGCGCCACAGGTTTCGGTCGGGGCGGCGGCAGGCTCGGCCAGCGCCGTGCGGATCACGGTTGCCTGGGAGCTCTGCTGGTACCAGTGGAGGGTGGACATCGGCGAGGAGATGCGCGCGGTGACCGAGCTTGCCAAAGGCAGCGAGCTGTACCAGCTCGACATCTCGGCACGGCATTGGAACGGACGGGCAGCTGACGGACAGCTCCTGCTCGGCATGCCCAGCCGGCGCAGGGCGATGCCAGTGTCGGCACGGTGAAGGTCGTCGTCAACGTCGACGGTGGCTCACGGGGAAACCCGGGGCCGGCAGCAGTTGCCGCAGTCGTGCAGGACTCAGACGGCGAGGTGCTGGAAGAGCGCGGCGAACGAATCGGCGGCGCTACCAACAACGTCGCCGAGTACCGGGCGGTGCTGTTCGGGATCGAGCGGGCAAGCGAGTTGGGAGCAAGCGAGCTGGAGTTGGTGGGCGACTCGGAGCTGATCGTTCGTCAGGTGAAGGGCGAATACAAAGTCAAGGACAAGGCACTGCGGGACCTTCATAGCCAGGTCCAGGATGCCCTGCGGCCCTTCGAGAGCTGGTCGATCCGCCACGTGCGACGCGAGCAGAACGCCGAGGCCGACCGCATCGTCAACGAGGTCCTCGACGGTGTGCATCCCCCTGACGATCAGCATCGCGATCCGGAGGCCACTGAGCCCGACTTCGCGGAGCCCGGCTCCGGTTCAATCGACCCGCGTGTCGACATCGGGCACGTTCATCTCAAGGTGGCTGATCTGGACCGCGCCTTGGAGCTCTATTGCGACGTGCTCGGCTTCGAGCTGCAGCAGCGGATGGGCGACGACGCCGCATTCGTCTCAGCGGGCGGATACCACCACCACATCGGCCTCAACACCTGGCATTCGAAGGGCGGGTCTCCTCCGCCCCCCGACAGCACCGGCCTCTTCCACCTGGCGATTCGCTATCCGACCCGCCGCTCCCTGGCCGATGCGCTGCGACGTCTCTCAGAGGCCGGCATTCCCATCTCGGGTGCCTCTGACCATGGGGTCAGCGAGGCGCTCTATCTCAATGACCCGGATGGGAACGGGATCGAGCTCTACTGGGACCGCCCTCGCGCCGAGTGGCCGCGGCCGGAGCAGGGGGAGGGGGTCGATATGTTCACGCAGCCCCTCGACCTCCCCGACCTCCTCGCCGAGCTGGATGCCTAAGAGCCGAGGTACAGCAAGCCTCCGACCAGGCCAGATTGCCCAGCGGGGGCCAAAAGGTTTGGAGCTCGACTTAGCCCGGTAGACTCTCGCCCTCGCGCGGCTGTAGCTCAGCTGGCTAGAGCGTCTGCTTGCCATGCAGAAGGTCGAGGGTTCGAATCCCTTCAGCCGCTTCGCTTCGATTCCCCTGCACTTCGGCAGGTTGGCCTTCCCGAGGGAAAATCAAACCACCCGTGCATATCGCAGGGATTAGCGGCGATTCCGGACGATGCAGCGCTTACCATCGAGCGCATGACGATTCAACGGATGGAGCACGTCGGCATCGTGGTTGACGACCTCGCGGCCGCCACCGAGTTCTTCGTCGAACTCGGACTCGAGCTGCAGGGCGAGACGCCGGTCGAGGGCCGCTGGGTGGACCGAATCGTGGGGCTCGATGGCGTCCGGGCGGAGATCGCGATGCTGCAGACCCCGGACGGCAATGGACGCGTCGAGCTGGCGAAATTCCACTCGCCGTCGACCCAGGGCGGCGACCGGGATGCGCCGGCGAACACACCGGGCATCCGCCATATCGCATTCGCCGTCGAAGACATCGACGCCGTCGTCGCCGGCCTGCGAGCCCGCGGCACCGAGCTCGTCGGCGAGCTGGAACGCTACGAGGACAGCTACCGGCTCTGCTACGTCCGCGGCCCCGAGGGAATCATCGTCGAGCTGGCAGAAAAGATCGGCTGACGGGTCCGGTCCGCCGCTCGGGAGAAGGCAAAGCCCGTGCTCGTCGTCGCGGCCATTGCCATAGCGCGATGCCTGGCGCCGCCTGTATCAGAACCTGGCTGAGGGGAAGGCGGCGCAGCGGGTAGGGGAGAGGAATGGATCTTGCTCTCGCGGTCACTGCCTTCGAATGGCTCGAAGACGCAATTGGAGGTCAGGTGTGGACCTACCCGGCGATCGCGATCGCGGTCGCATTCGACTCGCTACTTCCCATTGCTCCGGGTGAGGCGATGATGATTACGGCGGGTGTGCTCGCCGCCAACGGCGATCTGATCCTTGCCCTCGTCATCCTCGCGGGCTTCGTCGGCAGCCTCCTGGGCGACAACGCGTCGTATGGCCTCGGGGCAACGCTCGGTCGCCGGGCCCAGCAGAGGTTCTTCTCCTCTGGCAGCAGCCACCACCGACTGGAGTGGGCGCGCAGGCAGCTCGTAGAGCGCGGCGCCGTGATCATCGTTGCGGCTCGCTTCATCCCCGGTGGCCGCACCGCGACGACCTTCTCGGCCGGCACGCTCGAGATGCCATGGCGCCGCTTCGTCGTGATCGACGCGGTTGCGGCCGGCCTCTGGGCGACCTACATCGCCCTGCTCGGTTACTTCGGCGGCGCCGCCTTCGAAGAAGACCTTTGGAAGCCTCTCCTCGCAGCCGGTGGCGTGGCAGTTCTCATCGCTGCTGGCGGTGAGCTGATCCGGCGCACCAAGCTCGCTTAGCCTCTCGCCCAGCGGCTAGGCTTCCTCTTCCGCGGCGCCTTGGCGGAGTGGTTACGCAGCGGCCTGCAAAGCCGTTTACACCGGTTCGATTCCGGTAGGCGCCTCTACTGGTTTGCGAGGACATTTTGGGTCGATAGGAACGCACGTTTGGCGAGGCGCCGAAGGTGAAGCCTTCGATGGCCGCCTTCAACTCATCCGGCGTTGGGTTCCGAGGTAAATCTCAGTTGTTCGGAGTCGTATGGCTCGTCATGTGTCGTCAGTCTTCCGACGCCGGTTCCTATTGGCCCGCACCATCACCAGAGGAAAGACGACAACGAGATCGATCGCGAAAATGGCAAGAAGCCCGAACCCAGCTGGGATCAACCAGCTATGAGGCCCAGACGCCCCGAGGAAAATCAAGAGAAAACCGAGCGGCATCAACAGGGGGACCAGATGCCAGACCTTATAGCCAGTCGGCAACTCTCGGAGCTGGAGCCACGCCTGAGAGTGTTTCCCCCTTCCGGAATTCAATGCAATCGCTCATCGACAGACTGAGGGTCGGAGTTGAGTCGAAACGGGGGCCTGCCGGGGCAACAACATTTGATCTCCTCCTTCGACTCGCGAAGCTGAACTCCACCTAAAAGTTGAGACGATCCGCGTGGGCTTGGCTATAGCCTTGGCCCATGGAGGAGGAGGTAGGGGAGCCTCGGGCGAGAGCCCTGCAGGCCGTTGGGCGTGGACTGGCCCTGCCCAAGGTCAGAGGATCTGTCTGGATCAAGACGGCGGCGGTGGCACTCTTCGTCCTGTGCCTAGACCTCGGCACAAAGGCCCTGGCCGCGAGTTCTTATGAGCTAGCGGAGAAAGATCACTTCTTCTTTCTGTCGATCCTCCATTTACAAAACCCGGGGATCAGTCTTGGAGTGTTCACCCAGCTCGGAGTGCTCGACAATGGGTTGCATCTACCCGTCTATGCCTTCGTCATCGTCGGTGCCTTGGCTAGCATTTCCCTCCTTTTCAGAGCCGCCGATTCGCCGCTCTTCTGGCTTCCCGTCGGTCTTATCCTGGGAGGCCTTGGCAATGTCCTCGAGCTTCTGTACCACGGGTACGGCACCGACTTCCTCTACATCCCTGGCCTGGAAGGGTCTGCCAACCTCGCTGATTTCGCGATCTTCTTGGGGTTGGCCTTGCTCCTCGCTATCGATCTGGCGAAGGCGGTCGCTCGCCTGGCAAAGAGGAACAAAGATGTGGCTACGGGAAGCTCGCTCGGTTAGCCACTGACGGCGTGGTAGAGGGCCAGTAGAACGGATAAGGGGCCCCCTTGGGGGCCCCTCTGTTACCGAAGGACGTGCCACCAGCGAACTCAGTCTCTGGCTCGTCGGTCCTTAAGTCTAAGACGGCTCAAAGTCACAATTCGGGACTCTAGATCGATAAACACGGTGTGCGCCGAAAAGTTGCACATGCTGCATCGGTGCTTGCACTAAGGAACTTAAGCCCTCGGATCGCGGCTCTGCCGCTGTTCGTCTCGTGGCTTTCCCGCAAGCTCCAGATCTCCTCCTCTCGCTGCTAGATTCAGAGTCCCGGGCGCATAGCTCAGTTGGGAGAGCGCCGCCTCGACAAGGCGGAGGTCACTGGTTCGAGCCCAGTTGTGCCCACTCCTCGGTCTGGCCGTCTAGGCTCGTCGCCTCGTGATCGGGACGTATGCAGCCGTGCTTGCCGTGTGCGGCGCTTCTCTGCCCATTGGGCAGTCCGTAATCGCGCTCTGCGGAGTAAGGCGATGGTCCTGGCTATCGCCGCCGGTCGGCTTGGCGCTGCTCTGCGCGATCTGCTGGGGCGCTGTTCAGCTGCCCGGAGGCGGTACGACCGCAGCGGCTGCGGTCCTGTTCGTAACGGTCGCCGCGCTGGTCCTTCTGCGAGGTCGCGTTGCAGGGGGTAGGGAAGCGCTGAAGGTGGGCCTGCCGGTTGCGCTCGTGGCGCTTGCGGCCGCCTCGCTACCGTTCATCGTCGAAGGTCACTTCGGGATTCTCGGCACCGGCTTCAACCCCGATATGTCCCAGCATTTGCTGGCAGCCGATCGGCTCGCGGACGGCACCAGCTCACAGCTCTTACACCAGGGCTATCCGCTTGGCCCGCACGCGATCGTCATCGCCTTGAACGAGGGGCTGGGGGTTGGGCTCGTTCAGGGCTTCAGCGGTCTCACCCTTGCTGTGGCGATTCTCGCCTCGCTTACCACCCTCGCGGCATTTAGCGACCAGCCACCGCTTCGCCGGACTGCGGCGGCCCTTCTCGTCGGCCTTCCGTACCTGGTTGCCTCCTACCTTGCCCAAGGCGCCTTCAAGGAGACGATGCAGGCTCTTTTCGTCCTCGCTTTCGTCCTCGCGCTTCGAGAGAGCGCCAAGCCGGAGTGGGCAAACCAACCGTTGCGCTTTGTCCCGGCTGCGCTGCTGGCGGTGGGCAGCGTCTATACCTACAGCTTCCCTGGGCTGATCTGGCTGGGAGCGGCCTTGCTGATTTGGCTGGCGCTGGAGAAACAGGCGCCACTGCGCCCGCTGCTTCTGGCCCTCGCTGTCTTCCTCGTTGGCACTCTCCCCGAGCTGGGTCGGATGATCGACTTCCAGCGTTTCGAGACCTTCGATCCCAACGGCCCTGGCCTCGGCAATCTGTTCGGCCAAGTCTCGCCTCTGACAGCGCTTGGTGTCTGGTTCTCGGGTGACTTCAGGCTTGCGCCGGGCGATGGTGCCGTGCCGGCCTTCGCCTATTACCTAGGAGCGGCCTTCCCCGGAATCCTGCTCCTCTACGGGCTTGTCAGGTGCTTGCGCGGCCGCGAGACGACGGTCATCGCAGGCGTGCTCGCCGGTGCCACCGTCTACGTTGTGGCCCGCCTGGGCGGAACTCCCTATACCGCTGCCAAGGCCCTCGAGGTTGCCGCGCCGTTGGTCACGCTGGCGATCGTCCTGCCGCTGCTGCGTCGCCCAGTGGGGGTCCTTTACCTCCTGGCCGCGGGCGGTTGCTCGCTGTTGGCGCTCGCCAATGCCCCGGTTGGGCCGACCTCCTACTCGCCGGCGCTGACCGGTCTCCGCCCCCTCGTAGCCGCCGATTCCACCCTCGCGCTCGCTTCGTCCCGTCTGCTCCTAGAGGAACACGGAGAGCGCTACATCTATTGGGAGCTGCGTGGTGGACGGGTCTGCATCGGAGAAGAGGGGCATATGCGCGTCTTGCCGTCGGGCATCCGCTTCGTGGTCACCGAAGGTTCACCGGCGCGGCCGCCATTCCGTGGGCTGAGCCTGCGCCGGGCCGCGCCCCCCTACGCGCTTTGGGAGCTGACTCGGCCGGTAGCTGCGCACAGCCCCTGCCCACTGATCGCCGTCCGCCAAGCGCGCCAAGGCCCCGAGCGCTGAAATATCTGTCGACGAGTTAGTGAGCCTATGGACTCACTAACTCGTCGACAGATTTCTTTGTACGAGTCCTTGACTGACCGTGGATAGCATGGCCGCATCGAGGCGACGACGAACATAACCGTCAAGCTGCCCGACGGCAAAGCGCTGGAGCTGAACGAGGGGGCCACTGGTGCCGATGCTGCTGCGGCGATTGGGCCTGGGCTGGCAAAGGCCGCCTTGGCGATCCGCGTCGACGGTGAGCTGCACGACCTTTCGGCGCCGCTTCCCGACGGAGCCGAGATCGCGATCCTCACCGACCGAGACCCCGAGGCACTGGAGCTGATCCGTCACGACGCCGCCCACGTCATGGCGGAGGCGGTGCAGGAGCTCTATCCGGGAACGAAGGTCACGATCGGCCCGGCGATCGAGGGCGGCTTCTACTACGACTTCGATTTCCCGGACGAGGTGACGATCACCGATGCCGACCTCGAGGGAATCGAGGCGGCGATGCGCGCTCACATCGGCGCCGACGAGGAGTTCTCGCGGCGCGACATCCCGGTTGGCGAGGCGATTGAGCTCTTCGAGGCCCAGGGCGAGGACTACAAGGTCGAGTTGATCCGGGACCTGGTCCAAGGCGAAGGGGTCGAGACGGTCTCCCTCTACCGCAACGGCCCCTTCGAGGACCTCTGTCGCGGCCCCCACGGCCCTTCGACTGGGCGGATCAAGGCGATCAAGCTCAGCTCCGTCGCCGGCGCCTACTGGCGTGGCGATGAGAACCGCAAGATGCTGACGAGGATCTACGGCACCGCCTTCTTCTCCAAGAAAGAGCTCGAGGCGCAGCTGGAGCGAATCGAGCAAGCAAAGGAACGCGATCACCGCCGCCTCGGGCCGCAGCTCGGCCTCTTCATGCTTCGCGAAGAGGCACCTGGGATGCCTTTTTGGCTCTCCAACGGCACCACGCTTCTACGCCTGATTGAGGCCGAAGTGCAAAAGCAGCTGCGCAAGCGCAGCTACGAGGAGATCAAGACCCCCCATGTGATGGACGTTGAGCTCTGGCATCGCTCCGGCCACTACGACAACTACCGCGAGAACATGTACTTCACGCAGTCGGGCGAGCGCGAGTACGCGATCCGGCCGATGAACTGCCCGGGCGCCTGTCTGGTCTTCGGCTCCGAGCGTCACTCCTACCGGGAGCTGCCACTGCGGATTGCCGAGTTCGGCCAGGTCTCGCGCGCCGAGCGCGAGGGTGTGCTGCACGGGTTGCTGCGAGTCCGAGCCTTTACTCAGGACGACGCTCACGTCTACTGCACCGAGGAGCAGATCGCTGACGAGGTTGCCGACATCTGCGAGGCGATCGACGAGCTGTACGCCCGGTTCGGGTTCGACGAGGTCAAGGTAGAGCTGTCCACGCGCCCCGAGAAATCGATCGGCACCGACGAGCAGTGGGAAAAGGCCGAGGCTGCGCTGACCGAGGCCTTGGAGCGCCAGGGCCGCGAGCACGAGCTGAACCCCGGCGACGGGGCCTTCTACGGGCCGAAGATCGACTTCCATGTCACCGACGCGCTCGGGCGCTCCTGGCAGTGCGGCACCTGCCAGCTTGACTTCTTCATGCCAGAGCGCTTTGACCTCAGCTACACCGACCCCGATGACGAGCAGCGTCGCCCGGTGATGATCCACCGCGCCCTGCTTGGCTCGATGGAGCGCTTCGCCGGGATCCTGATCGAGCACCACGCGGGTCGCTTTCCGGTCTGGCTCGCTCCGGTGCAGGCAATCGTCCTGCCGGTCTCCGACCGTCACAACGACTTTGCCGGCAAGGTCGTCGGCGAGCTTCGCGACGCGGGCGTGCGAGTTGGAGTCGACGAGCGCTCGGAGTCCGTAGGCAAGAAGATTCGCGACGCTGAGCTGGGGCGCTACCCCTACATGCTGGTGGTCGGCGACAAAGAGGAAGAGGCAGGGGCGGTTGCGGTGCGCTCCCATGACGAGGGAGAGTTGGGTTCGATGAAGGTCACCGAGTTCGCGACTCGGGTCCAGGACGGAGAGTCAACTTAAAGCTCCGCTGGTGGGGACGCGGTTCTGCCTCTATACTGCGCTCAGTTGACTGCAGGCACGCCAAAACACCTCCGCCGCTGAGCGCCCCGTGCCATCGTCCCAAGCTCTCGTCCTCTTGATAGTCCACCTCTCCTCTAGCTAGTGCCGGTCCCGCGCAGGTTCGATCGGCGCCCTCCAGAGCGCGACACGACGCGGATCAACGAGCGGATCCGTGTCCCGCAGGTGCGCCTGATTGGGGCGGAGGGGGAGCAGCTCGGGGTTGTGGAGATCACCGAGGCGCTGAAACGCGCCCAGGACGCCGACCTCGACCTGGTTGAGGTCGCCCCCAACTCAAAACCGCCGGTCACCCGGCTCCTCGATTATTCGAAGTACAAGTACGAGCAGGAGCAGAAGCAGAAGGCCGCCCGCAAGCATCAACAGCAGGTCAACGTTCGTGAGATCAAGCTGCGCCCGAAGATCGCCACTCACGACTATGAGACCAAGCGGGGCCACGTCGAACGCTTTCTGAACCACCACAACAAGGTCAAGATCACGATCATGTTCCGCGGCCGCGAGCAGGCGCATCCCGAGCGCGGCAGGATGTTGTTGAAACGGCTCTCCGATGACCTCGGTGAACTCGCCGTGATCGAGTCCGAGCCTTTGCAGGAAGGGCGCAACATGAGCATGCTGCTCGGGCCTGGGAAAGCTGTCGACAGGGTGCAGTCGGTCGATACGGAAGACGAGTCAAAGCTCGCGACGGACGAGATCACGCCTCCGGTCGACACGGCAAAACCAGCTGAGGATGAGTCGAAGCCAGCGATGGAGGAAGCCAAGCCTCCGGCTGATGAGACGAAAGCTGCGGAGAAAGAGACTGAGGCATCGGTAGACGAGGCAAAGCCGGCTGAGGACAAACCGAAAGCGTCCAAAGCCAAACCGAAAGCCTCTAAGGCAAAAGCGAAAGCACCAAAAGCCAAACCGAAGGCATCCAAAGACGGGCCCGCCAAGGCTGCCGAGGAGCCCGGCGAAGATGTCGCCGCGGCAAGCGGCTAGGTCGAGCTCAGCCCCGCGACAACGTCGGCGATCCGCTCCGCTGCGCGGCCATCCCAGAGGGGAGGCGGCTCCGGTCGCTCACCGGTGTGGCCGGCAAGCGCGCTCGGGATCCCGGCGATCGCGCTCGGGTCCAGCCCGAGGAGCGTGTTGGTCCCGGCGCGTACGGTCACCGGCCGCTCGGTGTTGTCGCGCAGGGTGAAGCAGGGGATGCCCAAGTACGTCGTCTCCTCTTGGATGCCGCCCGAGTCGGTGAGGACCGCCGCGGAGTCCGCCAGCAGGGATAGGAAGTCGATGTAGCCGAGCGGTTCGGAGAGCAGGAGGCCCGGGTGGTCGGCCTCGACCTCCTCCATCATCTTTCGCGTCCGTGGGTGGACCGGGAAGATGACCGGCATCTCGGCGGCGAGGGCAGCGAGCTGCTTGACGGTTTCGGGGAGCAGCGGCCCGTCGACCAGAGCGGGGCGGTGGAGGGTCACCAGCATGTATGCGCCGGGCTCGACGCCCGCTTTTGTCGCTGCGCCGGCGGCCCGGAAGCGGTCTTCGAGAGCAACCAGCGTGTCGATCATCGTGTTGCCGACGAAATGCATTCGCTCCTCGGCGATGCCCTCAGCGCGAAGGTTCTCGATTGCCTCGTCGCTGTGCAGGAACAGGTGCTCGGCGAACTCGTCGGTGACGATCCGGTTGATCTCCTCTGGCATCGTGCGATCGAAGCTGCGCAGCCCGGACTCGATATGGGCCACCGGGATATTCATCTTCACCGCGGTTAGCGCCGCCGCCAGGGTTGAGTTGACATCTCCCGGGACCATCACGAGATCGGGGCGCTCCTCGATCAAGACCGGCTCCAGGCGCTCCATCGTGCGTGCGGTTTGCTCGGCATGGCTGCCGGACCCGACCTCGAGCATGTGGGTCGGCGCCGGGACGCCGAGCTCCGCCAAGAAGACCTCAGACATCAATCGGTCGTAGTGCTGTCCGGTGTGGACGATTGTGTGCCGCCCATCGGGGAGGCGCTTCTGCAGGGCGGAGATCACCGGCGCGGTCTTGACGAAGTTTGGCCGGGTCCCGATGACGTAAACGATCCGCATTGGGGCGCCAGCGTACCTGCGCCGCCCGCCGCCTCCTGCGGGATCGGCCTCTCGTTTGCTTCAATACCCCTTCCAATGCCCAAGATGAAAACCCATTCCGGTGCCAAGAAGCGGTTCCGCAAGACCGCCAAGGGCAAGCTGCGCGGCCGGCGCGCCTACTCGAGTCACATCCTCGAGAAGAAGTCACCGAAGCGCAAGCGGCGGATGGCGCGGCCTGTCGAGATCGCCCCTGCCGATTCGAAGCGCGTGCGGACGCTGCTCGGAGGTGGCAAGTGAGCCGGGTCAAACGGTCAGTCCACGCCCGCAAGAAGCGGCGCAAGGTTCTGAACGAAGCGAAAGGGTATTTCGGTCGCAAGCATTCCTCCTACCGTTTCGCCAAAGAGCAGGTGCAGCGGTCCGGGATGTACGCCTACCGGGACCGGCGCAACCGCAAGCGGGAGTTCCGGCGCCTCTGGATCACCCGGATCAATGCCGCGGCGCGGCTCGAGGGCATGAGCTACTCCGAATTGGTCCACGGCCTTGACAAGGCCGGGGTTGAGGTCAACCGCAAGATGCTTGCCGAGATCGCGGTCAGCGATCGCGACGCGTTTCGCCGATTTGTCGAGCTAGCCCGGGAGGGTGTGGCCGCCTAGCCGCAGCCAACACTCCACTTTCCCGGGCGGGCCGTCTTTACGGCCCGCTTTTTCGTTCCAGGAGAAGATGCGACCGACCCAGAAAGAACAACGATGATCTCCAGCCCCCACAACGAGAAGCTGAAGCTGGTCCGCAAGCTGCGCGACCCAAAGCACCGCGAGCGCGAGGGACTGTTCGTGACCGAGGGCGAGGATCTGCTCGAGGCGGGCCTCGCCGCGGGCGCGAAGCCACATTTCGTGCTGACGGCAACTGACAGTGGATTGGACGGCGAGGAGGTGGAGTCGGCGCTGCTTGCCGATGCCTCAACCCTGGGCTCGGGCACGCGCGCGATCGCCGTTTGGCCGCAGAGCTGGGCCGACTCCCCAGGGCCAGTCTGTGTGTACCTGCACGCCGTGGCCGACCCGGGCAATGTCGGCGCGATCGTGCGGACCGCCGATGCTTTGGTTGGCGGCAGTGTTGTCCTGGGCCCCGGCTGCGCGGACCCGCACTCCTCCAAGGCAGTGCGGGCGACGATGGGATCGATCTTCAGCCAGCCGCTCGCGCGGGGAGGGGTCGGGGAGACCCCAAAGCCGCGGGCAGCCCTGGTGGCGCATGGGGGCGATGGTCTCGATGCTCTGCCTGGGGTGGCGACGCTGTGCCTTGGGGCAGAGCGCGAGGGGCTCCCCGATGAGGTGCTGAATGAGTGCGACTTCAAGGTGACGATCCCGCTGCGCCCTGGGGGCGCCGAGTCACTCAACGTGGCTGCCGCGGCGGCTGTGGCCTGTGAGCGCGTAGCGAACGCCGCGTCCATATCTGATTCTTCGCAAGTGAGCGAGCGGGAACCATGATGTCCAAGCGGATATCGTCGCTCGGCATGCGGGAGGCCCAGCCGGATGCTTAAGCGGATCGAACAGATCAAGAGCGAGGCAGAGGGGGCGATCGCCGCGGCGGGCAGCACGGCGGAGCTGGAGGAGCTGCGGGTCCGTTTCCTTGGCCGCAAAGCCGAGTTGACGATGCTGCTGCGGGGGATTGCGGACCTTCCCCAAGAGGAACGGGGCAAGGTCGGTTCGGCGGCGAACCGCGTACGCCAGCAGTTGGAGTTGAAGCTTGAAGAGTGCGCTGCCGAGCTCGAAGCATCTGAGATCTCCGTCAGCCTGGCCGAAGGTCAGGTCGATGTCACGCTTCCCGGCAGCCCCACCCACCCGGCGGGGCACCTGCACTTGATTACCCGCACCACGCGGCAGATCGAGGACGTAATGATCGGTCTTGGCTACAGGGTGATCGAGGGTCCCGAGGTCGAGCACGACTACTACAACTTCACGGCGCTCAACCATCCCCCGGGGCACCCGGCGCGGATGCTCCAGGACACCTTCTACGTGCAGTCAGACCCCGAGGTGCTGCTGCGAACCCACACCTCGCCGGTGCAGATTCGGGCGATGGAGACCCAGGCGCCGCCGATCTTCGTGGTCGTTCCCGGCAAGGTCTACCGGCGCGACTCCGATGCCACCCACAGCCCGATGTTCCACCAGGTGGAGGGTTTGGCGATCGGAGAGGGCATCACCCTCGCGGATCTGCAGGGCACCTTGGTGGAGATGCTCGGGGCGATATTCGGCGGATCGCGCCAGGTCAGGATGCGGCCGCACTTCTTCCCCTTCACCGAGCCGAGCGTCGAGTTCGACGTCTCCTGCTTTCTGTGCGATGGGAGCGGTCAGCTCGCTGTGGGTGAGCGCTGCAATCTCTGCAAGGGCATCGGCTGGATCGAGGTGGGTGGTGCCGGAATGGTCGACCCGAACGTGCTCGGCTTCGTCGAGGCCAACGGCTATGACCCCGAGAAGGTGCAGGGCTTTGCGTTCGGCATGGGGGTCGAGCGGATCGCGATGCTGCGCCACGGCGTGCCCGACCTGCGGCGCTTCTTCGACAACGACGTTCGAGTGCTGGGGCAGTTCCTCTGAGCCATGCGTAGCGAACGTCGAAATCTGATTCTGCGTGAGCGGAGCACTGGCGAGGTCTTGGCATGAAGGTTCCCTACTCATGGCTGCGCGAGTACTGCGATCCGGGCGTCGAGCCCGGCGAGCTGGCCGAGCGGCTGGCGATGACGGGCACCGAGGTCGAGCGCGTGGGCGCGGTCGGCCCGCCTTCGGCTGAGAACTTCGTGATCGGCAAGGTGCTGGCGGTCGAGCCCCATCCCGATGCCGACCGGCTCCAGGTCTGCACGGTCGATGCCGGAGGCGATCGCACAATCGTCTGCGGGGCCCCCAACGTCGCCGCCGGTCAAACGGTGCCCGTGGCCTTGCCGGGGGCGACGATGCCGGGCGGGCAGAAGCTCGGCAAGGCGAAGCTGCGCGGCGTCGAGTCCAACGGGATGATCCTCTCGGCCGCCGAGCTGGAGCTGGGGGAGGGCCCGCCCGGGATCCTCGTGCTCGACGATGACGGCCTCACGCCAGGCTCACCCCTCGCAGAGGTCCTGCCGATCGCCGAGCCGGTGCTGGAGCTCGAGGTGACGCCGAACCGGATCGATTGCTTCGGCGTCTACGGCGTTGCCCGCGAGGTTCACGCGATCACCAGTGCGCCGCTCGGGCCAGAGCCCTGGGCCGAGGACGCGCCGGCCGACGGCAACGGCGACGTCGGTGATTACGCCTCGGTAGAGGTGAAGGTCCCCGCCCTCTGCCCGCGCTTCACGGCCCGAGTATTTACCAACGTGAAGATCGGCCCTTCGCCGGTCTGGCTGCAGGCGCGGCTGACCGCTGCGGGCCAGCGGCCGATCAACAACGTCGTCGACATCACCAACTACGTGATGCTTCTGACGGCTCAGCCTCTGCACGCTTTCGATCTCGACAAGGTCCCCGCCGGTGCGCTGACCATCCGGACAGCCACCGAAGGCGAGACAATGGCAACGTTGGACGGCGTCGAGCGCAAGCTCGATCCGGAAACGGTCTTGGTCTGCGATCAGAATGGCCCTTCGGGAATCGCCGGAATCATGGGCGGCCAAACCTCTGAGGTATCCGAGCAGACGACCCGGGTGCTGCTCGAGGTCGCCAACTGGAACGGCACCAACATCCTGCGCTCCTCCCGCCAGCTCGGGCTGCGCTCCGAGGCCTCCTCGCGCTTTGAGAAGCAGCTTCACCCCGACCTCTGTCTGCGCGCCCAGAAGATTGCTTCGCAGTTGATGATCGACCTCTGTGGGGCAAAGCTCGTGCCCGGCACGATCGACGTCGCAGCCGAGATACCGGCGCCGCCGAGCATCAGCCTTCGCGCGGGGAGGGTCGAGGGCTTGCTCGGGATGCGGGTCGAGCAAGCGGATCAGATCGCCTATCTGGAGCGGCTCGGCTTCGGGGTCGAGCCCGATGGCGATGACCTCATGGTGGAGGTGCCCGCCGATCGCCATTACGACGTCACTCGTGAGGTCGACGTGATCGAGGAGGTCGCGCGGGTCCATGGGCTCGACGAGCACCTGCCCTCGACGCTGCCGGGGTCGGCCGGCCAGATGGGTGGGCTGAGCCGTGAGCAAAAGCTCCGCCGCCGGCTCGAGGATGCGATGAGGGACCTGGGCTTCGACGAAGTCGTCGGTTGGAGCTTCACGGACCCTGGGCTGCCCGCTCGCATGAATATCCCCGAGGGCGACCCGCGTGCCACCGGGGTGACGCTCTCCAACCCGCTCTCGGTCGAGCAGTCCGTGATGCGCACGACTTTGCTCGGGTCGCTGCTCGATGTGGGGAAGGCCAACCTTGCGCGCGACGCCGAGCGCGTGGCGCTTTTCGAGTCGGGGCGCGTCTATCTGCCGGAGGGAGATTCCGAAGAGGGACCGCTGGGCGGCGGCTTCCCCGGCGAGAAGGCGCCATCAGTCGTCGAGCCCCACCGGCTCGGTGCGCTCGCTGTAGGACCGATGAGGCCGAAGTCATGGCGCGGTGGTGGTGAGCCCGCGGACTTCTTTGCCCTGAAGGGCGTTCTCGAGGGCTTGGCGGCGCGACTTGGCGTCGAGCTTGTCTTCGAGGCTGGCGAGGAGCCGTTCCTGCACTCCGGACGGTCGGCGAGTGTGAGCGTCGAAGACACCAAGATTGGCTGGATCGGCGAGCTGCACCCAGCGGTTTGTCGGGCCTGGGACCTGGATGCCGCCACGGGCTTCGAAGTTAGCTTGGCCCCGCTGGTTGCCGGCGCCGTGGTGGGCAGGGAGGACTTCGTCGACATCACGACCTTCCCAGCCGTGCTTCAGGATCTGGCCGTAGTCGTTCCCCCCGAGGTGCCCTCGGCGCGGGTGCGCGAGACGGTGCTGGCCGGAGGCGGCGAGCTTCTGCGTTCGGCTGAGGTCTTCGATCAGTACATCGGCGAGCAGGTCGGTGCAGGTCGCAAGAGCCTCGCCCTTCGCCTTGAGTTCCGGGCTGACGACCGCACCCTCACCGACGAGGAGGTTGCAGAGCTGCGGAGCGCGATTGTCGCAGCGCTGAAGGAGATCGGAGGGTCGATTCGTGACTGATCCACGGGCGCAGCCCCTCAGTGGCGACCCAGCCGCGCGAGTCCTGGTTGCCGGCGCCTCCGGGTTCACCGGGGCGCTCGCGGCTGAGATCGTCTGGCGTCATCCGCGGCTGGAGCTGATCACGGTCACTTCGCGCAGCGATGCCGGCACCCGGCTCTGCGATCTCTACCCCCGCTACCGGGTGCCATTGGAGCTGACCGAGCTGGACCTCGACTCCCTAGAGGGCATCGACGCAGCGATCGTCGCCTATCCCCACGGCGCCTCGGCTCCGACGGTGGCCGCTCTACGCGGGCTGGGCGCGCTTGTCGTCGATCTCTCCGCAGACTTCAGGCTGCGCGATCTCCCTACCTACGAGCGCTGGTACGGCGAGCACGGCGCGCCCGAGCTGCTGGAGGGTGCGGTTTACGGCCTCACCGAGCTCTACCGCGACGAGCTGCGCAGCGCTGAGCTGGTGGCGACTCCGGGCTGCTACCCGACTGCGAGTGTCCTTGCCCTTGCGCCCCTGGCCGAGCGCGGCCTGCTCACCGACGTCGTTATCGATGCCAAGCAGGGGGTCTCCGGCGCCGGGCGGGGCGGGGGAGATGCGATGCACTACGTGACGATGGATGAGAACGCTTTCGCCTACAAGACCGAGGGGCATCGCCACCAGCCCGAGATCGAGCAGGAGCTGGCGGTACTGGGGAGTGCCGCGCCGGTCACCTTCGTCCCGCACCTATTGCCGCTTGACCAGGGCGAGCTGACCAGTTGCTATGCGCAGACGAGCGAGCCGATCTCCAAGGAGGAGGTGCAGGCGCTCTACGCCGAGCGCTACGCAGACGAGCCCTTCGTGCACGCTGTCGATGACCCGCCCGGGCTCCGCGACGTCCGTGACTCGAATGAGTGTCGTGTCTATGTGACAGTCACGGATCGCGGTCGGGTGCTCGCCTTCTCGGCGATCGACAACCTCTGGAAGGGGGCCTCCGGCCAGGCGGTCCAGAACCTCAACCTGATGCTGGGCCTCGATGAGACCGAGGGGCTTCTGTGAGCGCGGGTGGCGACATGAGTGAGGGCTTCTTCAGGTCCCGCTGGGTCGATCCGCCCACCGGAGTCGAGGCGCTTGACTCTGCGCAGCTGGCGCCGGGTTTCCGGGCCGGCGCCGCGAGCTGCGGCCTAAAGGGCGGCGGCAAGACCGACGTCGGCCTGCTGGTCTGCGACGCACCTCAGGTTTCCTCTTCGGTCCTTCTGACTCGCAATGCCTCAGCGGCGGCGCCGGTGAGGGTCTGCCGCGACCGGATCGATCGGGGGGCCGTCCGGGCCGCAGTCGTCAACGCCGGCAATGCCAACGCCGAGACCGGCGAGCAGGGCCTTGCCGATGCCTGGGCGATGTGTGAGCGGGCAGGTGTCGAGCTCGACCTGGACCCAACTGCGATTGCCGTCGCGGAGACCGGGGTGATCGGTGTGCCGCTGCCGATCGACGCGGTGCTGGCGGGGATTGGCGAGGCCGCGGCTTCGCTGTCGGAGGAAGGGGGCACGTCTTTCTCAGACGCGATCCTCACCACCGATCGTTGGCCCAAGAGCTGCACCCTGCGCGCCGGTGGCGTGACCCTCTCGGCGCAGGCGAAGGGCGCTGGGATGATGGAGCCGAACTTCGCGACGATGCTCTGCTTCGTCCAGACCGACGCCGTGGTCGAGGACGCCGATGCGGCGCTGCGCTCCGCGGTCGATGGCTCTTTCGAGCGGATCACGGTCGATGGGCAGATGAGCACCAACGACACGGTGCTTCTACAGGCGACCGGGGCGGCGGGAGAGCCACTGCCCGAGGGCCTGCTCGACGCGGTGCTGCTTCAGCTCGCGCTCGAGATCATCCGCGATGGCGAGGGAGCGGCTCGGATCGCACAGGTGCAGGTGGATGGGGCGGCATCTGCCGATGAGGCCGAGCGGGTAGCGCGAACGATCGCCAACTCCCCGCTTGTGAAGACCGCGTTGTTCGGACGCGACCCCAACTGGGGCAGGATCGCCCAGGCGGCCGGTATGGCCCTGGCCGGTGAGGACCTCGAGGAGATTGGCGCCGATTCGATCGACGCGTCGGAGCTGGGCGAGGAGATCCCCGAGGCGCAGATCGGCCTGCGGCTCGATCGGGGCGAGGCAAGTGCCCACGTTTGGTTTTCCGATCTCAGCTACGAGTACGTACGCATCAACGCCGAGTACACAACCTGAGGAGTCATCTTGAGCACCAACGTCGACACACTGCTAGAGGCGCTTCCCTACATCAGGGAGTTCCACGGCCGCACGGTCGTGATCAAGTACGGCGGCTCGGCGATGCGCGAGGAGACTCTCCGCGAGGCTTTCGCTACTGACGTGGTGCTGTTGAAGTACGTTGGCCTCAACCCTGTGATCGTGCACGGCGGGGGGCCGGAGATCACCGAGCACATGGAGCGGCTCGGCCTCGAGGTGCGCTTTCACGAGGGGCTGCGGGTGTCCGATGCCGACACCGTCGAGGTGGCGAAGATGGTCCTTCTCGGCAAGGTCAATACCGACATCGTGGAGCGCCTCAACCGTCACGGTCAGCCCGCGGTGGGCCTCTCTGGCAGCGATGGTTCGCTCTTCGAGGTCAAGCCGTCCCCGAATGCTGAGCAGGTCGGCTTCGTCGGCTCGATCGAGCGGGTGGACGTCGACGTCCTGAATCACATCGCGGTCGATTACATCCCCGTGATCGCCTCGTCGGCCTCTGACCGTGAGGGTCAGTCCTACAACGTCAATGCCGACGAGGCGGCCGGGAAGGTCGCTGCCGCACTCGGCGCCTACAAGGCCGTCTTCCTCACCGACGTCGTCGGCTGGCTGGCCGACCCGGCCGAGGAGAGCTCGTTGATCTCGCGTGCCACGGTTGGCGAGGTGCGGGAGAGGCTGCCCTCGATCGATGGGGGAATGCGGCCGAAGCTGGAGGCTTGTGTCGACGCGATCCAGGGTGGCGCTCAGTCGGCCCACATCATCGACGGTCGCACGCCGCACAGCCTCCTGCTGGAGCTCTTCACCGACGCCGGCATCGGGACCATGGTGACTTCATGAGCGCGGAGCGAGCAAACGTCCATATCTGGTTCTTCGTGCAGCGAGCGAAGCGCGAGGCAATGTCATGACGCTGGCGGATCTTCAGGCGAAGGAGGAGCGCTACCTGATGCAGACCTACCGGCGGGCTCCGGTCGAGTTCGTGCGAGGCGAAGGCGCGCTGCTCTGGGATTCCGAGGGCAAGGAGTACCTGGACTTTCTGACGGGGATCTCCGTTTGCTCTTTGGGTCACTGCCACCCAGCGGTGGTCGAGGCGGTGCGAGACCAGGCCCAGCGCCTCATGCACACCTCGAACCTCTTCTACACCGAGCCGATGGTGCGGCTTGCCGAGCGGCTTTCGGAGTCGAGTCTCGGCGGTCGCGTCTTCTTCTCGAACTCGGGAACGGAGGCCATCGAGTGCGCGATCAAGATCGCCCGCAAGCAGGCCCACAGGCGGGGGGTGGAATCTCCCGAGATCGTCAGCTTCGAGCGAGATTTCCACGGGCGTACATACGCCGCCCTAGCCGCAACGCCGAACCTTGCGGAGAACGTAGCGCTGGGCCCGATGCTCGAGGGCTTCCGGTCTGTCCCGCTGAACGATGTCGGCGCCCTGCGCGATGCGGTGTATGAGAACACCGCGGCGGTCCTGATCGAGCCGATCCAGGGGGAGGCCGGCATCTACCCGGTCAGCGACGAGGCGCTGGTGGCTGCCCGCGCCGCCTGTGACGAAACGGGGGCGCTGCTGATCCTCGACGAGATCCAAACCGGGGTGGGGAGGACCGGGTCGCTGTGGGCCTACCAGCAGACGCCTGTTCGCCCCGACCTGCTGACCTCCGCCAAGGCCCTCGGCGGAGGCATGCCGATTGGCGCGTGCGTTACGACGCCGGAGGCCGGGAACGTGCTCGAGCCCGGCGATCACGGCTCGACTTTTGCTGGAGGGGCACTGGCCTCAGCTGCCGCCCTCGCGGTGCTCGATGCCGTCGACGATCCCGAGTTGCTGAGAGGGGTTCGCGAGCGCGGCACGGCGCTCCGCGAGGCGCTGATGGAGCTCGATGGGGTGCGCGAGGTCCGCGGCCGCGGCCTGATGCTTGGGGTCGGCCTCGACGAGGCAATCGATGCAGCCGCGGTCGGCGCAGGCCTGCTCGAGCGGGGCCTGATCGTCAACGTCCCCGAGCCGGGCACGCTGCGCCTGCTGCCGCCGTTGACGGTCGATCCGCCCCAGATCGAGAGGGCGGTTACGCTGATCGGCGAATCGCTCCTAAGCTACGCGACGAGATAAGGCTCGGAATGAGGAGTGAGGCCAGATGCACGATGACCCGACCCGATTGATGAACCAGCCGAACGGCGGCGGGCGGCCGCACGGCAACACGCGCCTTCTGATCGCCGGCTTGGTCGCGGTCATTGTCGGCCTGATCGTGGCAATCGTCGTGATTGCCGGTGACGACAACGGCAGCGATACGACCTCGCCGTCGACCGAGATCTCGACCCTCCCAAGCACCACTGAGCCCACCACGGACGAGACGACGACGGACGAGACCACGACGGCACCGACCACGCCGACAGAGACCACGACGACCACGACACCCACTACGCCGACTACTCCGACCACGCCGGAAGAAGAAGGCGGCACCGGCGGGGTTCCCGCGCCGTAGCCAGCTCGATGGCCGACGGACCGCTCGACCAGCCCCGCACCGCGGGATATGAGGCCGACCCCGCCGAGGTCCGGCGCGTTCTGCTGCTCTACTCCGGCGGCCTCGACACCAGCGTGATGCTGAAATGGATCCAGGACAGCTACGACGCAGAGGTCGTCTGCTTGACCGTCAACCTGGGGCAGCCGGGCGAGGACTACGCGGTGATCGAGGACAAGGCGAAGCGGCTGGGTGCGCTCGAGTGCCACGTGGTCGACGCGCGCGAGCAGTTCGCCAGGGACTTCGTCGTGCCGGCAATTAAGGCCAACGCCCTCTACGGGGGCGGATACCCGCTCTTCACCGCGCTCGGGCGACCGCTGATTGCCCAGCTCGCGGTGGATTACGCGCGGCGCTCTGGCTGCGACACGATTGCCCACGGCTGCACCGGTAAGGGCAACGACCAGGTCAGGATCGAGGCGACCGTCGCGACGTTGGCGCCGGAGCTGAAGACGATCGCTCCGGTGCGCTCCTGGCAGATGGGCCGCGAGGAGGAGATCGCCTACGCCCGCGAGCACGGGATCCCGGTCAAGGGGGGGACTGAGGTAACGCCCTACTCGATCGACGACAACCTCTGGGGACGCTCTTCGGAGGGACGCTGGATCGAGGATCTTGGGCATGCTCCCGAGGACGACGTCTTCCAGCTCGTCACCCGGCCCGAGGAGGCGCCCGACGAGCCCGAGACGGTGACGGTCGATTTCGAGGCCGGTGTCCCCGTCGGGCTGAACGGCGAGAGGCTCGAGCTGGTCGAGCTGCTTGAGCGGGCCGCCGAGATCGGCTGCCGTCACGGGATCGGCATCGTCGACCACATCGAGGACCGGATCGTCGGGCTGAAGGTGCGCGACATCTATGAGGCGCCGGCGGCGGCGATCCTACTCACCGCCCACGCCGAGCTCGAGAAGCTGGTCGGGACGATCCACCAGAACCAGTTCAAGCCGAGCCTCGACCAAAAGTGGGCATATCTCGTCTACGCGGGGCTCTGGTGGGAGCCGCTGCGCGCCGACCTCGATGCCTACATGGACGCAGTCAATGTCCAGGTGACCGGCACGATCGGCCTGCGGCTCTACAAGGGCAATGTCCGAGTCGCCACCCGCTCCTCCCCCAATGCGGTCTATGACGCCGACCTCGCGTCCTTCGCCGAGTCGGGCGGACTGTTCTCCCAGACGGCTTCGCCTGGGTTCATCGAGCTTTGGTCGCTTCAATCGCGTATGGCGTACAGGATCCGCAACCGTGGAAAGGACGGAGGAGGCTGATGTACGACACGCTTGGCAAAGCCGCACTGCGTTTCGCCACCGCCTATCTCAGGCGGCGCTATAGACGCCAGATTCGCATCGGCGGAGCGTTGGTCGCGGTCGCGGTTGGCATCGCCGCCTATCTGGCGAGCCGCAACGTCCCCGAGGGTTAGCACGCCGGATCCGCAACATTCCTTGCGGATTATGGGTAACTCATGAGCATTCACTAACAGAGTCCGCTAGGCTCGCCCGCTTCGTGCGGCGACTCATCGCCAACAGCCCCAAGGCTCGCTACGGGCTTGGTTCACTCGCTTGTGCCTTGGCAACATGCTGGCTGGTGGTCGGCTTTGCCGAGGCCGCCAATGTGGACGAGTTGCAGGCAAGGATCGATCGAGCCGAGAGCCAGGCTGGTTCGGTCGCCGCGGATCTGCGGGCCACCCAGGATCGACTCGCTGCCGCTGAGCAGCAGTCGGCTGCCGCATCGGCTCGCGAGCAAGAGCTGAGCGGCTTGCTGGCAACGGGCCAAGCGCGTGCTGCGCGCTTGGCGGGACGAGTCGAAGAGTCCGAGCGGCGGCTTACGAAGGAGCGCCGTCGCCTTCGCCGCGCCCGGCGGCTGCTGGCAGGGCGGCTCGTGGCGATCTACAAGACCGGTGCCCCCAGCGCGGCAAGCGTCATCCTGGGCTCCAGCGATTTCGATGAGCTGACCACTCGCACCGAGTATCTGGAGCGGATCGAGGAATCGGACGCGCAACTTGCCGTGCGGGTCGCGCAGGTGCGCAATAGCGTTCGAGGGCGGCTGAAGCAGGTCGCCGGGCTGAAGGAGCAGGCCGATGCCTACAACGAAAGGCTTGCGGTGGCGCACTCGCAGATCGCGGCGGTCAGGAGCAGCGCCGACGCGGCTGCTGCCCAGTTTCAATCGGCGGCCGCTTCACGCGAGGCGTCGCTCGCCACGCTGAAATCGCAGATCGACGGCTGGATGACCGAGGTCGAAGAGGCCGAAGCAGCCTCTCGTGCCGCCGCGGAAGAAACGGTTGGCCGCTGGCTGGGCGGGCCCTACTCGATTCCCACCTACATCGTGATGTGCGAGTCGGGAGGAAACTATGGGGCGCTGAATCCATCCAGTGGAGCGGGGGGCGCTTACCAGATCCTGCCCTCCACCTGGTCGCTCTACGGCGGCAGGGGCGCACCCCACGAGGCTCCGAAGGCCGAACAGGACAGGATCGCCGCGGAAATCTGGGCCGACTCTGGCGGCGGTGCCTGGGTTTGCGCAGGCTGACGCACTCTGGCCGCAGGCCGGCGTGACGAGCCCATGACGCTGCGTGGGCTGACGCGGGGCTAACACCCGGCTCTCCGCTCTTAGGGGCTTGATGCGGAGACTCTTTGACAAATGGCTGCAATTCTCTTCCCGCAGCTTGCGAATTGGCAGCCGCGCCCCCCCGGTTGGCATCCCCGGCGCTTGGCATAGTCCAGCCCCTGCCGTGAGCACGCAAGCCGCCGCACATCTTCACGCCCACAGCGAGTACTCGCTGCTCGATGGTGCATGCAAGATCGATGCGATGGCGGCGCGGGCGGCGGAGCTTGGCCAGCCGGCGTTGGGGCTGACTGACCATGGCGTGATGAACGGCGCGGTCGACCTCCACAAGGCATGCAAAAAACACGGGATCAAGCCGATCGCCGGGCTTGAGGCCTACTTCGTTGACGATCGGGCAGCAGTCAAGGACCAGGTTCGCTATGAGCGAAACCACCTCACGCTGCTGGCCGAAAATGACACCGGCTTCTCCAATCTCGTCCGGCTCACGTCGGCGGGCTTTCTGGAGGGGTTCTCGCGCGGCAAGGCCAACGTCGACATGGAGCTACTTGCCAGGCATTCCGACGGGGTCATCGTCCTTACCGGATGCCTGCAGTCGCGGTTCTGTCGCCGTCTGGTCGAAGAGCGCCTCGATGACGCTCGGTCCCATCTCGACGATTTGATCCAGGTCTTCGGCCCTGAGCAGGTCTATTTCGAGGTGCAGAAGAACGGGATCGACGAGCAGGACAAGGCGAATGAGGGGATCGCCCGCTTCGCGCGCGAGCTCAACCGCCCACTCGTCGGCACTGCCGATGTGCACTACCTGCGGCGCGAGGATTTCGACAACCACTCGGCACTGCTCTGCGTGCAGACCAAGTCGACATTGGAAGCGCCGAAGCTCAAATTCGACACCAACGAGTTCTACCTGAAGAGCAACGAGGAAATGGTGGAGTCGTTCGCCGAGTGGCCAGAGGCGGTGGCGTCGACGATCGAGATAGCCGAACGCTGCGCCGTTGACATCGAGCTGGGCAAGCTGCTGCTGCCTCGCTATCCCACCCCAGACGGCGAGGAGCCCGAGGCGATGTTGCGGCGCATCGCGGGTGAGGGCCTGCGGGCTCGCTACGGAGACCCCGCTCCCGCCGAGGCACTGCAGCGACTGGAGTTCGAGCTTGGGGTGATTGAGGAGATGGGCTTCGCCTCCTATTTCTTGATCGTTTGGGACTTCGTCCGCTACGCGAAGGAAAACAGGATTGCCGTTGGCCCCGGGCGCGGCTCGGCGGCCGGCTCGATCGTCTCCTACTCCCTCAGCATCACCGACCTCGATCCCCTCGCCAACGATCTCCTCTTCGAGCGCTTCCTAAACCCCGGCCGCAAATCGATGCCGGACATCGACATCGACTTCTCGGTGCGCGGGCGTGAGCAGGTGATCCGCTACGTCGCCGATAAGTACGGGCGCGAGTCGGTCGCTCAGATCATCACCTTCGGCACGATGGCGCCGCGTGCGGCGACGCGCGATGCGGCTCGTGTGCTCGGCTTCGACTACGCAACCGGCGATCGTCTCGCCAAGCAGATTCCGGAGCCGATCCTGGGGCGGAACCCTTCCTTCGACGAGTGCCTTCGCCCCGGCCAGGAGCTGAAAAAGACCTACGACGCCGACGCCGACGCGAAACGCATCCTCGATGTCGCACAGGGGCTCGAGGGGATCATTCGCAACAACTCGATTCACGCAGCGGCGGTGGTGATCGCCGATCGGCCACTGCAGGAGATAGTGCCGCTGCAGCTCGCCGAGGACCGCAGCGCTTCCGCCGCCGGCAACGGCAATGGCAATGGGAACGCGGGCAAGAATCAGCGCCAGTACAAGATCGTCACCCAGTACTCGATGGGGCCGATTGAGGAGATCGGCCTGCTGAAGATGGACTTCCTCGGCTTGCGCAACCTCGATGTGATTGAGGACGCGGTCGAGATCATCGGGCGCTCCCGCGGCATCGAGCTTGACATTGGCTCGATTCCGATGGACGACGCGAAGACCTTCGAGATGCTCTCCCGGGGCGATGGGACCGGGGTCTTCCAGCTCGAGTCGGAGGGCATGCGCGAGGCGATGAAAAAGGTTCGGCCGACCGAGTTCGACGACATCGTTGCGCTCGTTTCCCTCTACCGGCCGGGCGCGATGCGCTACATCGATGTTTACGCTAAGGGCAAGCGCGCACCCTCGTCGGTCACCTATCCCGACGATCGTCTGAGGCCGATCACGGAGCCGACCTATGGCTGCGTCCTCTACCAGGAGCAGCTGATGGAGATCGCCAAGCAGATGGCCGGCTTCAGCCCCGCCGAGGCAGATGACCTCCGCAAGGCGATCGGCAAGAAGAAGCGCGACCTGATGGCGACGATGAAGGCCAAGTTCATGGAGGGCATGAAGGCATCGGGCACCGCCGCCAAGGTGGCGGGGGACATGTGGTCTTTGATGGAGGCCGCCGCCGACTACTCCTTCAACAAGTCTCACGCCGCCTGCTACGCGCTGATCGCCTATCGCACGGCGTACCTGAAGGCCAACTACCCGGCCGAGTACATGGCGGCGGTGATCTCCTCGGTGATGAACACCAAGGACAAGGTCCCGTTCTTCGTCAACCGCTGCGAGGAGATGGGGATCGAGGTGTTGCCCCCCGACGTCAACTCCTCCGACCACGACTTCGTCGTCAGCGAGAAGGCGATCCGATTTGGCCTCGACGCCGTCAAGAACGTCGGGTATGCCGCGGTCGAGGCGATCCTGGGGGCGCGGAAAGACGGTGAGATCACTTCGATATGGGACTTTTGCGAGCGAGTCGACGCACGCGCAGTCAACAAAAGGGCGATCGAATGCTTGGTCAAGTGCGGTGCCCTGGACTCGACCGGTGCCACCCGGAGCGGGATGCTGGAGGTGCTGCCGTCAGCCCAGTCCGCGGGGCAGAAAGCGCAGGAGGACGCGCAGCTGGGCCAGGGGTCGATCTTCGATGTCGGGGATGGGGCCTCGAGCGAGGAGGCGAGCAGCTCGAGGGCGCATCATCGTCCCCCAATCTCCGCGGTTGAGTTCGATCGGAGGGAGCTCCTCGCGATGGAGAAGGAGACTCTGGGGACCTATCTCTCCTCGCATCCGCTGTCTGAAGTGCGGGACGCCCTGCGCTCTCGGGTCGACTGCCCGATTTCAGAGCTCGACGGCAAGCCGGACGGCGCCTGGGTGACGGTTGGCGGCATCGTCACCGAGTGCAAGAAGATTCGCACCAAGAGCGGTACGCAGATGATGTTCGCGACTCTCGATGACATCGAGGGGCAGGTTGAGATGCTGGTCTTCAAGGCCGATGAGGCCCAAAGCGCCTCGGTGATCGCTCCCGACTCGATCGTCCTGGTTCGGGGACGGGTCGATCACAAAGACCGAGGTGAGACCAAGATCGTCGTTCAGGAGGCGGAGCCCTTCGCTCCCAGCCAAGAGGAGGCCGCAGCAGCCAGTGCCACCGCGATCGGCTCCACCGAGCCGATCAGGCTGACCGTCGAGCCGGCAAAGCTCGGCAACCCTCATCTGATCGAGGAGCTGAAGGCGGTGATCGAGCACCACCCGGGAGAGGCGCCCGTCTATCTGGCGGTTCCCGGCAGGAAGGGCGAGTTGAAGCTCGGCGACGACTTCAAGGTTCGCCGCTCGAGCAAGCTCCAGATGGAGCTGGACCACCTCTTGGGCAGCGATGCCCTAGCCGCGTAGATGAGTCGATGAACCCGCCCATTTTTCGCTGCTGGCGGTCGTAGACTTTGGCTATGCCCGCAACGCAGGTCAAGGTCGGAGAGTGTCGCCAGTGCCGCTCGTTCTGCGACAAGATGATCGAGCCGCGCTCCTGCGTCGAGATGGGCTGTCGCTATCTCTATAGCTTCATCGACGGGCTGACCGGCATCCAGTACGTCGGCTGCATGCAGGACGTCTTCCGTGCCAAGGTCGAGCTGAATGCGGTACTTCAACCTGGTGGCTTCGGCGGCGTGAAGATGACCGGCAACCCGCTGGCCCACTGTCCGTTTGAGGTTGAGCAGGCCTACGACGGGACCGGCTCTGGGTATGACTGCGTCAACCGGCGATTCTTCGACTGCGGCGACGATGGGTCGGAGGGCCTGCGGGCCTTCGACCTTCGCGACATTTAGATGGCAGCCCAGAGCCGATAGCAAAGGAACCCGGGCCGAGAATGGCGACATTTTCCTGTGTAGGATTGCCGCCATGAGCGATACAGCGGGAGTGGCAGAGGCAGAGCAGCTCGTGGCGGAGGCAACCGGTGAGGGTGCCGAGTCTGGGGACGGCCCCAGGTTCACGCTGGAGCTGAACCAGGACCAAAAGGACATTCGCGAGTGGGTGCATGGCTTCGCGGAGGGGGTTGTTCGGCCCGCGGCCGAAGAATGGGACGAGCGCGAGGAGACCCCTTGGCCCGTCATTCAGGAGGCCGCCAAGATTGGCCTCTACGGCTTTGAAGCTCTCGGCCAGTTCTGGGCCGATGAGACCGGCCTCACGCTTCCGATCGCAAATGAGGAGCTCTTCTGGGGCGACGCGGGGATCGGCATGGCGATCATGGGCACCTCACTTGCCGTCGCCGCGATCTTCGGCCAGGGCACGCCTGAGCAGATGGCTGAGTGGATCCCGCAGTGCTTCGGCACCGCCGATGACCCGAAAGTCGCCTCCTTTTGCTCTTCGGAGCCCGACGCCGGCTCCGATGTGTCGGCGATCCGCACGACCGCCAAGTACGACGAGGCAACGGACGAGTGGATCCTCAACGGCCAGAAGGCCTGGGCGACCAACGGCGGCATCGCCGACATCCACGTGGTGATCGCCTCGGTCGACCGCGAGCTGCGCTCGCGCGGACACGCCGCCTTCGTCATTCCGCCCGGAACCAAGGGCTGTGAGCAGGGCGCCAAGGTGAAGAAGCACGGACTGCGCGCTTCGCACACAGCCGACGTCCACCTCGACGACTGCCGCATCCCGGGCGCCTGCCTGCTCGGCGGCAAAGAGAAGCTCGACGAGCGGCTGGCGCGGGTGCGCGAGGGCAAGCGTTCCAAATCGCAGGCCGCGATGCAGACCTTCGAGGCGAGCCGGCCGACGGTTGGCGCACAGGCGCTGGGCATCGCCCGCGCCGCCTATGAGTACTCACTCGGGTACGCAAAAGAGCGCCAGCAGTTCGGTCGGGCGATCATCGAGAACCAAGCGATTGCCTTCGCCCTTGCCGACATGAAGCTGGAGATCGACGCCGCCAGGCTGCTGGTCTGGCGCGCCGCATGGATGGGGCGCAGCGGCCAGAAATTCGAGAACGCAGAGGGCTCGATGTCGAAGCTGAAGGCCGGCGAGGTCGCCGTTTGGGCAACCGAGCGGGCGATCCAGATCCTCGGCGGCAACGGCTACACCCGCGAGTTCCCGGTCGAGCGGATGCACCGCGACTCGAAGATCTACACGATCTTCGAGGGCACCTCCGAGATCCAGCGCCTGGTCATCTCACGCGCGATCTCTGGCGTCCACATTCAGTAGGGGTCGCTTCCTCAAGTAGCGCGGCCCGGATGAGGCCGATTGACGCTGCACGGATACGGTCTCTCCTTGACATCCCGCGTAGCGCTGCTACGCAGGAGTCGCGTCGCGTCCGTCCCGCTTGGTCATCGACCTCCTCGGCCTCGCGCTACTTTCGGTCGCGACCCCCTGGATTTCAATCCCTGTTTGCGGAGGCGCTTGGCGGCTTGGACCTCTTTGCGGTCTGGGCCTTTCTTCTTTGGGCCCGGAGTCTCGAGTGTCGCGGGCAGGCCCTCGAAGCGGGGCTCGGAGAGGAAGGCGGCGAGGCCGCGTTTGCCCATCTCTCCCTGGCCGACGTTGGCGTGGCGGTCGCGGCAGGAGCCGAGCGGGGCGGCAGCGTCGTTGACGTGGACGCAGCGCAGCCGCTCGAGGCCGACCTTCTCGTCGGCTTCGGCGAGCACCCCCGCCAGGTGTGCCTCGTCGGTGATGTCATAGCCCTGCACAAAGAGGTGGCAGGAGTCGAGGCATAGGCCGAGTCGGTTGCCGCCTCCCGCCAGCTCGATCAGCTCGGCGGTCTGGTCGAAGTCCCGTCCCAGCAGTCCCTTATGACCCGCGGTCTGCTCGAGCAGGAGTGGGCAGCTCTCACTGTCCTTTAGCGCTGCCGAGATCACTTTTGCGGCTCGTTTGATCGATGGCCCAAGCGCCTCGCCCTTCTGCGCCCCTGGATGCAGGACGACGCCCGCGGCGCCGATCCCGTCTCCAATCCGCAGAGCATGGGTCAGCGAGGCAAGTGACTTCTTGCGCAGCTCTCCATCGGTGGTCGCGCAGTTGATCAGGTAGACGGCGTGGATTACTACGGCTTCGATCGGCGAGTCGGCCATCGCTTCGCGGAAGGCGGCGAAGTCACTCGGGCCGTATTTGGTCGGTCGCCACATCCGCGGGCTCTGGTTGAAGATCTGGATCGACTCGCATCCGATCTCAGTGCCCCGCTCGACGGCTTTGTGCAACCCGCCAGACGTTGATACGTGTGCCCCGATCAGCATCGGCCGGCACCTAGAGCGCCATAGGATCGAGCGGTGGTCCGTTGTCTCTCGAGCGTGTAGGAGCAGTCGTTAGCCCACACCTTCGCACCGATATGCGGCCCGTCCCCTGAGATGAACGTCGAAGACATTGCTGCGGGGCTTGCGGTACAGCCCTGTCACGCGAACTCGGCCTCGGTGGCAGGTATGTCCGCGCCCCCAACCCACTCGACAAGCCCACGTATAGCGGTTGATCTTCCCGCGATAGCAATCCACAAAGCCGAAGTCTCGATAGCGCCAGCTCGCGTAGGACCGCAATAGGCCTAGCGTCTGTCGCTCAGCGATTTGTCTATGAACCGTAGGCCTTCCATTATCGGCCGCCGCTCCGGTGGGAAGCAGTGCCAGTGCCATCACAGCAACTATCGCGATCTTGACCTTCACCAATACCCCCTCGCCGGACCATTTCAGAATTTATCTGAGGTTCCAGTCATGGTGCCTAGCTCACCCTACATCGATTAGTAAATCTAGTTCAATAGAAGGATCTAGATCAGAGACCGAGAGGCTGCTGAAACCGCGGGCTAGATAAGCCTTGACCCCTTTCTCTAGTGCGCCCAGCTATGTGTGGCTCGTATGGGTGCCAGGTCTTATGTCAATAGAGTGCGAGTTCGGATTGCGGTCGCTGTGGAACACTGCGCGCCGACCATGATGGCCGAGGACCCTCCGATTCGTCTCAGGTTTGCTCCCTCGCCGACCGGCGCCCTGCACATCGGCGGCGCGAGGACAGCGCTCTACAACTGGCTCGCGACCCGCCACTCCGGTGGCGAGCTCGTGCTGCGGATCGAGGACACCGATCGCGAGCGTTCCACCGAGGAGAACGTCGAGCAGATCCTCGACGCGATGCGCTGGCTGGAGCTGAGTTGGGACGAGGGCCCCGTTTCCCAGGCATCTCGCTCGGAGCGCCATGGGGAGGCCTTGAAGAGGCTGCTCGATTCGGGGGCCGCCTACCGCGATTCGGCCACCGCGAAGGAGGTCGAGGCTTGGAAGCAGGAGCACGGCGCCGATCGTGGTTACCGGGGCGAGCCGACCGATGAGCCTGGGGCGGCGGTGCGGCTGCGCGTTCCCGACGAGGGGGAGACCGTGGTCGAGGACTTGATCCGTGGGCCGGTCAGCTTTCCAAACCGGAGCTACGACGATTTCGTGATCGCCCGCGGCGACGATTCCGTCCTCTACAATTTCGCGGTCGCCGTCGACGACGCCGAGATGGAGATCACCCATGTTGTAAGAGGCGACGATCACCTCTCCAACACCCCCAAGCAGCTGCTCGTACTGGCGGCGCTCGGACACGCGCCACCTCGCTACGCGCACCTGCCGCTCCTACACGGGCCCGACGGGCGCAAGCTCTCGAAGCGCCACGGAGCCGCCTCTGTGCAGGAGCTGCGCGATGCCGGTTACCTGCCGGCCGCGGTTCGGAACTATCTTGCGCTGCTCGGCTGGGGCGCCGACGATGACGCGACGCTGATGTCGACAGAGGAGCTGGTTGAGCGCTTCCGGATCGAGGACGTTGGGCGAGCCGCGGCGATCTTCGACGAGAAGAAGCTGCGCTGGATCAACGGTCGCTACATGCGTGAGATGTCACTCGATGAGTACACCGCAGCGGTGGCCTCGTACCTCGGCCGAGAGGTCGACGAGCGGCTGCGCGCGGCTTGTGAGATCGCCCAGGAGAAGGCACAGACGCTGGCCGAGGTCTGGCCGCTGATTCGCTTCATATTCGAGCCTCCGGTCGAGGACGAGAAGAGCTGGCGAAAGGTCATGAAGGAGGATGCGGGGGCTCTTCTGGGCGCGGCCAGAGAGGTGCTTGCCGGGATCGATGAGTTCGACGCACGCACCGTCGAGGAGGCCCTGACGCCGCTCCCCGAGCGCTTCGAGGTCAAGCCGGGCAGGCTCTACCAATCGATCCGGGTCGCGATTACCGGCAGCACGATCTCACCTGGGATTTTCGAATCCGTAGCTGTGCTCGGGCGCGACGAGTCGCTGGCGCGGATCGACGCGGCGATAGCTCGCCTTTAGCTCCCTGATCCGTAGCTGTGCCTGCGGCTCTTTCGACTGTCGAATGGGCTTTGCAACCACTGTGTCGAGCGTGAGAAGTGAGGGCACCTCACTACTGAGGATGTTGTGACTAAACCGAACGTCCTCTTTTGCCGATGCCTTTCGCGGAAGGCCATCCATCTATGGCGGCTACGCAGACACAAACAAACGGGAAGGTCAAAGCCCATACCGTTCGGGGCAAGGACGAAGGCGTACCCGCGCCCGGCGTTCGTCTTGCCGCCGCGTTCGAGGCGGTAGAGCGCTTTCCGGCCCTACTCGAGTCCCGTGCTCGAGTAATGCAGGCGGCGACCGCCGACAACCCACGCGTCGGTGAGCTGGTCGAGGCAATCGAGTCCGACGTCGCCTTGACGATCGCCGTGCTGCGAATTGCCAACCGCTCCACCCCCTCGGGTGGCGTTGGGAGCGTGCCCGAGGCGATCGAGATCCTGAAGCCGTCTGGAGTTCTGGCGGTTGCCGGCACCACGCCGGTTTTCGACTTCTTCGAGCCCAACGGCGGCTGGGAGCTGAAACCGGAGCGGTTCCGGGTGCACGCACTGGTGACCCAGCGCGCAGCAGAGCAGATCGGGCAAGCGGTTGGCTGGGAGGACCGCGACGAGCTCTCCGTGGCGGCGCTCCTGCACGACATCGGCCGTCTGGTGATCTCCAAGCTGCACCCTGGTCACAAGGTCTACTTCGACGCCGTCGGCAAGACGCCCGAGCAGCGTGTTCGCAGCGAACGCGAGCTGCTCGGCATCGACCACGCGCTGGTCGGGGGTGTGCTGGCGCGACGTTGGAACGTCCCTCAACGGATCGCCGTGGCGATCGAGCGCCACCATGCGGAGGATGCGGATGGGCTGGCTGCGATGGTGGCCACCGCGGACATGGTCGGTCACTACGCGCAAGGTGAGGCTGTGACACCGGATCGGCTGCGCACGGTTTCGAAGCGATGCGGGCTTGACCCCGATGGTGTGCGCGAGCTCCTCTACGACTTCCCCTACCCCCGAGAGGACGGCCAGAGGATCAGCGAGCCCTGCCCTCTCTCGACGCGCGAGCTGGATGTGCTCAAGTTCCTCTCCGAGGGCATGGTCTACAAGCAGATCGCCGGAGAAATGCAGCTCTCGGTTTCGACCATTCGCACCCACTTGCATAACGTCTACGGCAAGATCGGCGCGGTCGACCGCGCCCAGGCAGTCCTCACCGCCCGCGATCGCGGTTGGATTTAGATCAGGCGCCGCCTCCTCGGCTCTGGCTGGGACCAGGACAGATATGGACTGGCCCTCGCTTCTGCTTCCGGGGCCGGCTTAGGGCTTACTCAACCAGTGACTCGCGAAGGGCTATCGCTACGGCGTGGGTGCGGTTCTTGGCGCCGAGCCGCCCGAGAGCGTTCTTGGTGTGGGTCTTCACGGTTTCCTCGCTGAGACCGAGTTCACGTGCGGCGACGCTGGTCGAGCCGCCGTTGGCCAGGAGCTGAAGGATCTCTCGCTGCCGCTTTGTCAGCTTGCCACGGCTGCCTTTGGGGGGGACCGCTGGGTCGATGAAGCTTTCGTGGGCGAGTGCGGCCTGCGTCGCCCGGCGCAACTCCTCGGCACGGGCGGTGCGCGATATGTAGGCCGTGGCCCCTGCCTGCATGGCGGCGGCCGCGATGTGCCGCTCTGCCCTGTCGCCATGGGCAACGATCCCCAGCCCGGGTTCGGTCTTGCGCAAGGCTTGAATGGCCTCTGTGCCTCCGAGGGCTCCATCGAGCCCTTCCTGCCTGCGGAGGTCGACGATCGCAACGTCAAAGCCCACGTCGCGAACTAGCTCGATGCCTTCCTCTCTGGTCTCGCTCTCATGGACCTGGAAATCATCCCCAAGAGCATCGCGCACACCCACGCGAACGACCGGATGGCCGTCGATCACAAGACATTGTGGGCGCTCGGTCAGACCTGCTTCCGATCTACTGGGGTTCGCGGGAGGCTCCGTTGGAAATCTGGAGCCCAAGAACCGATCCTAGCCCAGCCTGGTCCGGTGGTGCGGTAGAAAGGTCGAGTGATCTCGGTTACGTCGAAGTCTCGCTACGCCGTGGTGGCCATGGCAGAGCTGGCTCGCTCCGGAGAGCGGCCTGTCCCGATCAAGGAGCTTGCGGAGCGGCGCGGGATTCCAGAGCAGTTCCTGGAGCAGCTTTTCTCGACCCTGAGAAGGGGCGGGCTGCTGGTCAGCCAGCGCGGAATGCGGGGCGGCTACACGCTCTCTCGCCCCGCCGAAGAAATCACCGTGCTCGAGGTTGTCCAGACCCTGGACGGCAAGGTTGGCCAGGAGGCCGATGAGGCGGGAGGGATTTGGGCCGAGGGCGTTGGCGCCCTGCGGAAAGTGTTCGGTCAGACCACCATTGCCGAAGTGGCCCGACGGGAGGCCGAGGAGGCCGGCGCCGGGATGTACTGGATCTGATGCGGATCGGCTTCGAAGCGTCGGCTGTGGTCGGCGACACGCCGCTCGTTGCCTTGCAGCGTCTTGGCGAGGGCCTTGGGGCGGAGGTTTGCGTGAAGCTCGAGTACTTCAATCCCGGTGGTTCGGTCAAGGACCGGATCGGGGTGGCGATGATCGACGCCGCCGAAGAGGAGGGGTTGGTCAAGCCGGGACGCTCGGTGATCGTCGAGCCGACCAGCGGCAACACCGGCATTGCCTTGGCGATGGTTTGCGCGGCGCGCGGTTATGAGCTGATCCTGACCCTGCCGGAAGGCATGAGCCGCGAGCGCGCCAAGCTGCTTCGAGCCTATGGCGCCGAGGTGCGGGAGACGCCCTCACTGGGGGGGATGGGCGAGGCGATCGCCCTGGCGGAAGAGATTCGCGAGCAACGCAAAGCCTTCATGCCTCAGCAGTTCTCAAACCCCGCGAATCCCGATGTGCATCGCCGCACCACCGCAGAGGAGATTTGGCGCGACACCGATGGCCAGGTCGGAGCGTTCGTGGCCGGTGTGGGCACCGGCGGCACGATCACCGGGGTCGGGGGCGTGCTGCGCGAGCGAAGCCCCGACTCGCTCATCGTCGCGGTCGAGCCGGCTAGCTCCCCGGTCCTCTCGGGCGGGGCTCCTGGCCCCCACAAGATTCAGGGAATAGGCGCGGGCTACGTGCCCGACGTTCTGGATCGCTCGGTGATCGACGAGACGATCGCCGTCTCCGACGAGGATGCGCTGGAGATGGCTCGCCTGGTTCTCCGTGAGGAGGGCATCCTCGCGGGCATCTCCGCCGGCGCGAACATCAAGGCCGCGCTGGAGATCGCCGCACGCCCGGAGCTGGCGGGGAAGCGGGTGGTGACGATCGTCTGCGATTCGGGCGAGCGGTACATGTCCCTACCCTTCTTTGCACCGTGATTCATAGCCACCACCTCCTCTGCTTCCGCGAGGGCCTGAAGAATCAGATATGGACAGGCCCTCTCTCCCGCGTCCGGGGGTGGCGGTGGTGCTGAGGCGAGTCGCACAGGAGATTCGATCCGATGTGGCGACCGCACGCGATCGCGACCCTGCCGCTCGGGGGGTGTCGACGTTCGAGATCCTCGCGAGCTGGGCCGGGGTGCAGGCGCTCTTGGCCCATCGCGTTGCCCACGCCCTCGATGAGGCAGGGGTGCCGTTGGCCCCGAGGGCGATTGCCTACCTGTCGCGAGCGGTGACCGGAATCGAGATCCATCCGGCGGCGGCGATCGGCGGCGAGTTCTTCATCGACCATGGCTCCGGTGTGGTGATCGGCGAGACCGCTGAAGTGGGGGAGAGGGTGACGCTTTACCAGGGCGTGACCCTCGGCGGAACCGGTCTTCAGCCTGGCAAGCGCCACCCGACGCTGGGCGACAACGTCACGGTTGGCTCCGGTGCCAAGCTGCTCGGGCCTATCGCGGTTGGCGACGGCGCGAAGATCGGCGCCAATACCGTCGTCATCGAGGACGTCCCGCCCGGTGCGACAGTCGTCGGCAACCCCGGCCACCCGGTCAAGGTAGAAGGCAGGCGGGTCGAGGGCCCCGACGCCGACTGGATTCACCTGCCCGACCCGATCGCCGACGCGATCAAGGCCCTCTCGGAGCGAATTGTCGAGCTCGAGAGGCGCCTTGCCGAGCTCGATGGCAGCGGGGAGGGGACCGCCGCGGAGACGCCTGAGCTGCAGCCGCGCACCGGCCGGTCTTCGGCCGGCGGCTGAAAGCCTGCGAGTAAGCAGTAGCTCTGGAGTCGCCCGCCGAGCCCCTGGCTATGCTCGGCGGGTGGCTTTACAGGCCGAGTCAGAGACCGCATCCGATGGCTACCCCCCGTTCGAGGGGGCGCCTACCGAGGTCGGCGTCGACCGCGCGGAGAGGCTTCTGGCCGGTCTCAACGACCCTCAGCGAGAGGCTGTTCGACACGGCGCCGGCCCGCTTCTGGTCGTTGCGGGGGCGGGGTCGGGCAAGACCCGCGTCCTAACCCATCGCATCGCCTACCTGCTCGCGACCGGCGAGGCGCGTCCAGGGGAAATCTTGGCGATCACATTTACGAACCGAGCCGCGACTGAGATGCGGGAGCGGGTCGAAGACCTGGTCGGTGGCTCGGCGCGGGCAATGTGGCTGACGACGTTCCACTCGGCCTGTGCGCGAATGCTGCGGGTCCATGCTGAGCACCTCGGCTATGGACGCAGCTTCACGATCTATGACGAGGCCGATTCGCTGCGCATGATCAAACGCTGCGCCAACGAGATGGAAGTCGACCCCAAACGCTTTCCCGCACGGGCGATTCGCGCCCAGATCTCCGGCGCGAAGAACCAGCTGACCGATGCTGCTGCCTACGCCGGGGCGCAGAGCGGGCCCTTTGAGGAAGTTGTAGCCAAGATCTATGAGCTCTACGAAGAGAGGATGGTCTCCGCGAACGCGATGGATTTCGACGACCTCCTCGTCTGCACGGTGCGGATGATGGAGCAATTCGCCGAGGTGCGCGAGCGCTGGAGCCAGACTTTCCGCCATGTGCTGGTCGACGAGTACCAGGACACGAATCACGCTCAGTACAGGCTCCTGCAGCTGCTGGCCGGCGCGCACGGCGATCTGATGGTCGTCGGAGACGAGGACCAGTCGATCTACGGCTTTCGTCATGCCGACATCCGCAACATCCTCGATTTCGACCGCGATTTCCCCGAAGCGGCGGTGGTGAAGCTCGAGCAGAACTACCGCTCCACGCAGACGATCCTCTCCGCCGCCAACGCCGTTGTCGAACACAACCGCGACCGGCGGCCAAAGCGACTCTGGACCGAAACGACCGGCGGTGAGCCCGTCCAGCTCTCAGAGCTGTCCGACGAGCATGAGGAGGCGCGCTGGGTTGCCGGGGAGATCGAGCGCCTGAGCTCTGAGGAGGAGGTGCGGCGCGAGGACATCGCGGTCTTCTACCGAACCAACGCGATGAGCCGTGTGCTCGAGGACACTCTGGTCCGCTTTGAGTTGCCCTACCAGGTGATCGGCGGCACCAAGTTCTACGAGCGCGCCGAGATCAAGGACGCGGTTGCCTATCTCAGCCTGATCGCCAACCCTGCCGATCAGGTCTCCTTCGGGCGTGTCGTGAACTCACCCCGACGGGGGATCGGCAGGACGAGCCAGGCCAGACTGGCGTCGCATGCAAACACGACAGGGTCGACCATCTGGGACGTTGCCGGGTGTGCCGAGGAGGTGCCGGGTCTGGGTGCTGCGGCGATCAAGACCGTCTCGAGGTTCCACGAGACGATGGAAGGCCTGCGCGCGCGCGCCGAGTCCGCCTCGGTGGCGGAGCTCTTGGAGGCGATCCTGCACGAGACCGGTTACCTGGAAGCGCTTGAAGCTGAGCGGACGATCGAGGCCGAGGGGCGGACGGAGAACCTTCAGGAGCTGGTTGGGATGGCTGCTGAGTTCGACAGCAACCGCCAGCTCGAGGGCGAGGATGAGCTGTCTCCGCTGGAAGAGTTTCTCCAGCAGATCTCTCTCTACACCCAGCAGGACGAGATTCGAGACGAGTCCGTGATCACGCTGATGACGCTCCACAACGCCAAGGGCCTCGAGTACGACACGGTCTTCATCGTCGGCTGCGAGGACGGGGCCTTTCCGCATATGCGGGCGCTGGAAGAGGGAAGCGAAGAGGAGGAGAGACGCCTCTGTTACGTCGGCATGACCCGCGCCCGGAAACGGCTCTACATGACCTGGGCTCGGCAGCGGCGCCTGTTCGGGAGGACCTCGCATAACTTCCCGACTCGCTTCGCGGGTGAGTTGCCGGAGGAGCTGACCAAGCGACACGAGAGCGAGGCGGGGCGCCAGACCGGCTGGCAGGCCGCGGGCCAGTCCGAGACAGGCCAGCCCCTCGATCCAGGGCTCACTCTGGAGCTTCGCACCGGAGACGACATCGTCCACGCCAGCTTCGGCGATGGAGTCGTAACGGCGGTCGAGCCGGGCGGGGTCGTTGTCGTTCGCTTCGCGGAGGACGGCTCGGAGCGAAAGCTGATGGCGGACTTCGCTCCGATCAGGAAGCGCTAGTCCTTTGGCTGCACGGATTATCGACGGCAAAGCGGTGGCCGCCGCGGTGCGCCAACGCGTCGCCGATGAGGTTGTCGGCTTCGAGAAGGAGATTGGCCGCGCCCCGGTCCTCGCGACCGTGATCGTCGGGGAGGACCCTGCATCTCAGATCTACATTCGCAACAAGCACAAGGCCTGCGCCGAGGTTGGCATGGGGTCCGTTCACCACGATCTTCCCGCCGAGGCGAGCGAGGACGCGGTCCTTGAACTGGTCGCCGAGCTCAGCGAGAGCGAGGATGTCGACGGCATCCTCGTGCAGCTCCCCCTGCCTCCGGGGGTCGATCCCGACCGCGTTGTCGCCGCGATCGATCCGATCAAGGACGTTGATGGCTTGACGCCGGCAAATGCCGGGCTGCTCGCCCACGGCACACC
The DNA here is from genome assembly GCA_025450195.1 of Solirubrobacterales bacterium. Classification (GTDB taxonomy): domain Bacteria; phylum Actinomycetota; class Thermoleophilia; order Solirubrobacterales; family 70-9; genus VRUE01. The sequence goes on from JANWHW010000010.1 coordinate 64,563, forward strand.
GGGATTGGTGCCATGCACCCCGGCGGGGGTGATGGAGCTGCTCAGGCAGGAGGGGGTAGCGCTCGAAGGCGCCGAGGCGGTTGTGGTTGGTCGCTCGAAGCTGGTGGGGGTGCCGGTCGCCCGCCTGCTGCTGGGGGCGAACGCCACGGTGACTGTCTGTCACTCGCGAACCCGTGATCTGGCTGGCGTCTGCAGTCGGGCCGACGTTCTGGTCGCGGCCGCCGGGGCGCCGCGGCTGCTCGGCGCCGATGCGGTCAAGCCTGGCGCGGTGGTGATCGATGTCGGCATGAACCGCACCGAGGACGGCCTCTGCGGCGACGTCGATTTCGAGCCGGCCTCGGAGGTTGCGGCGGCGATCACGCCGGTGCCGGGCGGGGTGGGGCCGATGACCATTGCGATGTTGCTCGTCAATACTCTGGCTGCCGCCCGAGCGCGGGTGTAGGGTCAGGCAGGTTCCATAGGCCCCATAGAGGAGACCGCATGAATGACCGTCTCAGTACGGGTGAGCAGGTTGCCGGCGCCGCCGGCTTGGCCCTAATCCTGATCATGTTCCTGTTCGCTTGGTTCGGATTCCCAGATGTAGAAGCGCTTGGGATCGACACCAAGGGATTGGATGCATTCGATGCCTACAGCGATTGGGTGAACATCATCCTCGTGTTCACTGCGTTCGCTGGGATCTCGCTTGCTCTGTTCGGCAGCGGAATGGCGCGGGTGCCGATCTCGCTAAGCGTGATCACCGCTGTGTTGGGCGGCCTTTCGGCAATCCTGATCCTCATTTACATCATCAGCCCTCCCCATGACCTGGACAGGGAGCTTGGCGTCTGGCTGGGCCTGATCGCCGCAGCCTGCGTGGGGCTAGGCGGGTACCTGACTATGCAGGAGGAGGGGACCTCCTTTGCCGACGCGGCCGACAGCCTTTCTGGTGCATCTGGTGCGGGCGGCGGGCACAGCGGCGGTACGCCTCCTCCTCCTCCTCCTCCTCCTCCGGTCGGCTCGCCGCCACCACCACAGCCTGGCCCTCCGCCACCGCCGCCGGGTTCGCCACCTCCACCCCCACCACAGGCGGGCACGCCACCGCCGCCTCCGCCTCAGGTCGGCACGCCACCTCCACCACCGCCGCAGCCTGGCCCTCCGCCTCCGCCGCCGGGTTCGCCGCCTCCGCCACCCGGTCCCGGGGTTTGAGGGCGGCGCCATAGGCGGGCGACGTTGCCCGACCCGGCACTAGAATCTCGCCGGTGATAGATCGGGAGCAGGTCCTGCACGTGGCGCGATTGGCCCGCCTGCGGCTGTCAGATGAAGATGTGGAGCGGATGGCGGGGGAGCTGTCGGGGGTCCTTGCCCACGTCGATCGGATCGGGGAGCTCGACTTGGATGGGGTCGAGCCGACAACCCATGTGGTCAGCCTGGAGAACGTGCTGAGGCCGGATGAGCCAAGACCGAGCTGGCCGAAAGAGGCCATGCTCGATCGGGCGCCCGATCCCGCTGACGGCGCGTTCAGGGTGCCCTCGCCGCAGGCCGACGCGCAGTGATGAGCGAGCTGCTCGAGCTGACCGTCGCCCAGGCGGCGCGGGGGATAGCGAATGGAGAGATCGCCCCGGACGAGTACTTCGAAGCATGGCGCATGGCAGCCGCCACCGATGACTTGAATGCCTACCTCTGGCGAGCTGAGGACGGCGTTGGTGCCGAGGGGCCGTTGGCCGGGGTCCCGGTGGCGGTCAAGGACATCTTCTGCACCGAGGGCATGCCGACGACAGCGGGATCGCGGATTCTCGAGGCCTACGTGCCTCCCTACACCTCTACTGCCGTACGGCATCTGCGGGAGGCCGGTGCCGGTGTGCTTGGCAAGACGAACATGGACGAGTTCGCGATGGGCTCCTCGAACGAGAACTCCGCCTATGGCCCGGTGCTCAACCCGTGGGACCGGGGGAGGGTCCCGGGCGGGTCCTCCGGCGGCTCCGCGGCTGTTGTCGCCGGTGGGCTCGCGCCATGTGCGATCGGCACCGACACCGGCGGCTCGATCCGCCAGCCGGCGTCCCTTTGCGGGATCGTTGGCATGAAGCCGACCTATGGCGCGATCTCTCGCTACGGGATGATCGCCTTTGCCTCCTCGCTTGACCAGTGCGGCCCACTCACCCGCGATGTCACTGATGCGGCGCTGCTGCTGGGCGCCATGGAGGGCCGGGACCCCTGCGATTCCACTTCGGTTGGGATCGAGGGCGGAGTGGAGCTGCCCAGCCGGGAAGGTCTGGAGGGAGTGCGCTTTGCGGTGCCGGCCGAGCTTGCCCACGATGCGATCGAACCCGGCGTACGCACGGTGTTCGAGGAGACGCTGAAGACGATCGAGCGGCTCGGCGGGGAGATCTCCGAGGTGCCGCTGCCGCACGCCGAGCACGGCATCTCCGCTTACTACGTGATCGCGCCGGCCGAGGCGTCCTCGAACCTCGCTCGCTATGACGGCGTCCGCTATGGAATGCGAGTCGAGGGCGGTGGCGATCTGATCGAGATGTATGAGTCGACCCGTGCCGAGGGCTTCGGCGACGAGGTGAAGCGTCGCATCATGCTTGGCACCTACGCGCTCTCCTCCGGCTACTACGAGGCCTACTACGGGCGCGCCCAAAAGGTCCGCACCAAGATTGCCGCCGACTTCGACGCCGCCTTTGCTCAGTTCGACTTTGTCGTCACGCCGACCTCGCCCTCGGTTGCCTTCAAGCTCGGCGAGAAGACGGATGACCCCCTGGCGATGTACATGAACGACTTCTTCACGGTGCCGATGCCGCTTGCCGGCATCCCGGCAATCTCGATCCCGGCGGGTCTAGCCACGCCCGAGGGCGGTGGACCGCGGCTTCCAGTCGGCTTTCAGATCGCCGCTCCGGCCTTTGCCGAGCAGCGGCTGCTCGATGCGGCCTACGCGCTGGAGCAGGGGATCGGCTTCGACGCAAAGCCGGGGGGCGACGACTGATGCCGGGACACAAAGCCGGGGAGCAATGACTGACGCTGGGGGAAGCCACACACGCGGGGTTTTCGGATGAGCTCTGAGCTGGAAGCCGTGATCGGGCTGGAGATCCATGTCCAGCTCTCAACCCGGACCAAGATGTTCTGCGGCTGCGAGCTCTCCTTTGGAGACGAGCCGAACGTGCACACCTGCCCGGTATGCCTTGCCCACCCCGGGGTGCTGCCGGTCCCCAATGAGGAAGCGATCCGCTATGCGCTGAAGATCGGCATGGCACTGGAGTGCGAAATCGCGCCGCGCTCGATCTTTCACCGCAAGAACTACTTCTACCCCGATAACCCGAAGGCCTACCAGATCAGCCAGTACGACATTCCGCTTGCCGTCGACGGGCGCCTCGGCGACATACGAATCCACCGTGCTCACCTCGAGGAGGACGCCGCGAAGATGATCCACGTCGGCGATTCCGGGCGCATCCACGGCTCCGGGGCATCGCTGGTCGATTTCAACCGCGGCGGGACGCCGCTGGTCGAGGTCGTCACCGAGCCCGATCTGCGTTCAGCCGCCGAAGCGGCAGAGTGGGCGCGGCTTCTGCGGGAGACGGTTCGCCAGCTCGACGTTTCCGATGTGAATATGGAGGAGGGCAGCCTGCGCGTCGACGCCAACGTCTCGGTGCGGCCGTCGGGCAGCGAGGAGCTGGGGACGAAGACAGAGCTGAAGAACATGAACAGCTTCCGCTTCCTCGAACGTGGGGTCGAAGCAGAGTTGCAGCGCCAGCGGGAGCTGATCGAGGCGGGGGGGACGGTGGAGCAGGAGACGCTGCACTTCGACCCGAGCGACGGGACGCTCACCTCGTTGCGCTCGAAGGAGGAGGCGCACGACTACCGTTACTTCCCCGAGCCCGACTTAGTGCCATTGGCGCCGACTGAGGAGATGCTGCGCGAGGCGCGCGAGTCCCTGCCTGAGCTTCCGGCGGCGAGGATCGAGCGCTACGAAGAGCAGATGGGATTGGAGGCCGAGCCGGCGAAGTTTCTAGCGAGCGATCCTGGGTTGGGCGGCTATTTCGAGGAGGCCTGCCGAGTTGCGGGTGCGGAAGTGGGCCCCGGCGGTGGCGGCGTCGAGCCGCGGGTCGTGGCCAACTGGATCACTGGGGACCTGACGGCGACACTGCGCCAACGGGGGGATGAAGAGGATTTCGCCGATCCGACAGTCTCGGCCGAGGACCTGGCCGCGCTGGTCTTGATGGTCACTGAGAAGAAGATTTCGCACGGCAGCGGCAAGGCGGTGCTGGCGGCCCTGGTAGTCGAGGGTGGGGACCCAGCCGCCATCGTCGAGCGGGAGGGCCTGGCCCAGATTTCCGACGCCGGAGAGCTGGAGTCGATCGTTGCCGCGGCGGTGGAGGCCAACCCAGAGGCAGCGGAGCAGATAAAGGCCGGCAACCAGAAGGCGATCGGCGCGATCGTCGGCGCGGTGATGAAGGAGACCAAGGGCCGCGCCGACGGCGGCGAGGTCAACCGCCTAATCCTCGAGCAGCTGGGTGATTGATGCCATGACTTCGTACGCGTCTGTGAAATAGCCAGGGAATAGGCCAGCAGACACTCTTCCCATCGTCGAGTCTGCTCTAAGCGTCGATATGCGACGGCAATTGCAGATCCGTCGAGCCGGGCGTGGCTTGCGGCCGCAACGAACGCCCTGCAAGTGCGTTCTAGGGGGGTTATCCCCTTGACACAGGGTATTCATTCAGCTAGAGTCCTTCTTAGATGAAAGTTTCTGGCTATCCAAAGCGGTTTTCTTTGCTTCCTCGCGAACCTTTTTGGGGAACAATTTCTTCATTGTCTCTTCATCAGTCAGCTCGCGGGCTTTCTTCTTGCGGCGAGGCATGGCTATGAACCTCCCCCAGTTGATTGAGCAGTTCCGCTCCGAGGACAAGTGCCGTGAATATCTGGAAGACCTGCGCTGGCCCGATGGGGTCCGCTGCCCGCGCTGCGGCTTCGACTCCGTTTCGTGGATCGAGAAGCGAAAGCAGCATGAGTGCAACGAGATTTCATGCCGATACCAGTTCTCGGTCAAGGCAGGGACGGTCTTCCATGACTCTCATCTTCCTCTTTGGAAATGGTTCCTTGCCATCTATCTGATCGGGGAGTCGAAGAAGGGGATTAGCGCCAAGCAGCTCCAGCGAACGCTGGGCGTCTCCTACAAGACCGCCTGGTACCTCGGCCATCGCGTTCGGTCTGCGATGGAGGAAGGCTCCCCCGTGCCGCTTAAAGGCATCGTGGAGATTGACGAGACTTGGATCGGCGGTCGGCACCGGAAGAACGAACGGGACCGCTCTGGCCGCGCTCGGAAGTCGATGGTCCTCGGCGCAATTGAGCGCGGCGGTGAGGTTCGCCTTGAGGTTCGCAAAGGACCGGGCCGAGAGTCGAAAACCTCCTACCGAGGATTCGTCAAGGACTCCGTTGACGACAAGGCAGAGTTCATCTTCACGGACTCCGACCGCAGCTGGGGCGAGATGACCGACTGGAACACAAAACACCGCAAGGTCGATCATGGACGCGAAGAGTGGGTGCGCGGCATCGTCCACACGAACACCATTGAGGGCGTATGGAGCCTGTTCAAGCGGTCTGTGGTCGGCACCTACCACCAGCTTTCGGCCAAGCACCTTCCGGCCTACCTGGACGAGATGGCCTTTCGGTTCAACAACCGCGATAACGCCTTCCTGTTCCGCGACACGCTGCTGCGGATGATCGAGGGCGAGACTCTGCCGTATGCGGAGTTGGTACACGGCCAGCATTAGCGCCGATTTTCTTTCATTTCCTGTCTCGCCTGATCTAGGAAATCTTTCGTCCCAGCAATCCCGCAGCCGCGAAATTTGCAGTCGCGCAGCACGCAATCTTGGAACGCAACGCCGCCCACTACCCAGCGTTCTTCCTCGACCTCCCATAACAGCGCATCGGGAGTCAAGCCTCCTACATCGAAAGCCGGAGACACGATCCGGGATTCGATAAAGCCGACAACCCCGGGGCCGGTGAAAATGCATCGCTCAAACGTCTTGCCCGTTATGACGGCTTGGTCGGTGGAGAAAAGGTCGGCCAGTCTTATCTCCCTGTCCGCGATGTAACTGGCGTCCAGTCCGCGGCGGGTAGGGGAACCGAAGCCCCTCCACTCAAAGGGCAGCCACCGCTGCACGCGGTCACGGCTGAATATCCACCACAAAACTCCGAAAAGCGCGACTGCGCCTCCGACCCATGCATTCGGAAGGGCCACCAGTAGGCCTAAAACGACTACGCCCACGGGTCCGCCATTCGCCTTTGCCCACTCCCGCATTTCATTGAGCCTACCCCATACCCTGTGTCAAGGGGATAACCCCCCGTTCTAGCACTTTGTAACAAGTTGTTACAAAGTGCTACCGTGACGATATGGCCTGGAACGTCGTCATCGCGGGTGGTGGTTTTGGTGGGGCGATGGCTGCGCGGGAGTTGGAGCGGATCATGCCCCGGCAATCGGCCCGCCTGACTCTCGTCAACGACGTCAACTTCATGCTTTACACGCCGTTTCTGCCCGAGGCAGCGGCCGGGACGCTGGAGCCGCGGCACGTGGTCACGCCATTGCGCGAGATCCTCAAGCGGACCTACCTGCGGCTGGGCACGATCGATGCTCACGATCCCGTCGCGCGAACGGTCCGGCTGCGAACTCGGGACGGCGAGTCCGAGGAGCTGCCCTATGACCAGCTCCTGCTTGCGCTCGGCTCGGTCTCGCGGGTGCTGCCGGTGCCGGGCCTCAACGAGCACGCGATCGGCTTCAAGAGCCTCGCCGATGCGATCTGGCTTCGCAACCATGTGATCGAGACCCTGGAGGCTGCCAACGCCACCGATGACCCGGCCCGGCGCGACGAGCTGCTCACCTACGTTTTCGTCGGCGGCGGCTACGCGGGGCTGGAGGCGCTCGCTGAGCTTCAGGACTTCGCGGCTGATGCGATCGACAGCTACCCACGTGCCCGTTTGCACGGGATGCGCTGGGTGCTGGTCGAGGCGGCGGACAGGGTGCTGCCCGAGATCGACGCGAAGCTGGCCGACTACGCGCTGCACGAGCTGCGCGGTCGCGGCATCGACATCCGGCTTGGCACCACCCTTGAGGAGGTCCAGGCTGACAGCGCCCGGATCTCGACTGGAGAGACTCTGCCCACCCGGACGGTGGTCTGGACCGCCGGCGTCGCTCCGCACCCAAGCCTGCGCCAACTCTCGGTGCCGCTCGACGAGCGCGGTCGCGTCACCGTCGATGAGCACCTCAGGGTGCGTGGAATGGAGTCGGTCTGGGCGATCGGCGATTGCGCCGCGGCTCCCGATCCACGCGGAGGCGACTGCCCGCCGACCGCCCAGCATGCGGTGCGGCAAGGCCCGGTAGTTGCCCAGAACATCGCCGCTGAGCTTGGCGTGGGAACGCCACGGCGGTTCGATTACCGGAGCAAAGCCTCTTTCGTGAACCTCGGCCGCTACAAGGCCGTGGGGCGAATCGGCTCGCGAACCTTCCGCGGCTTCCCCGCCTGGTGGCTGGCCCGGACCTACCACATGAGCCAGATTCCGGGCGTCGCTCGAAAGGCGCGAGCCGTAAGCGACTGGACCGCGAGCCTTCCGTTCCGCCGCGATCTCTCCGAGCTGGGGTCGATCGGGCATCCGAGGCCGCTGGAAGAGACAATGAGCAAATGGGATTCGAGTACGTCCCCATCGCCTTCTTCTTCGGCCTCGCGACCGCGATAATCGGCCGCGGCAAGGGCAGCTCGTTCTGGCTCTGGTTCCTGATCGGAGGTCTGCTGCCACCGCTGGGGCTGATCGCGGTGATTCTCTATCGATCCGAGAAGGACGAACCGGAACGTCAATGCCCCGCCTGCGGCAAGGCCGTGAAGCTCTACGTCCAGGTCTGCCCCCGCTGCGGCACCGACCTCTACCTGCCCGACCCAGCTGAGGTCCGCCACCCCGGGGTGCGCTAGCCGTCCTCGGACGTGGGTATCAGGTTGCAGCCGCCGCTTCGCGTCCGGGGGCGGCAGAGGAGGCGGCGCTTGTCATCTAAGCCAGGTGCGGACGATCGCGTTGGCGAAGCCGAGGCCGTAGCGGACGACTGCCGGCTTCTTGGAGTGACCGTGCAATCGCTGGGCGACGGTCACCGGGACCTCCTTGGCCGGGATCCCTCGCTTGATCGCCTCGATCAAGAACTCGGAGGTGTGGAACTGCTCTTGGCGGAGGATGAGCTGGGGCAGGACCGTGGTGCGGACCGCGCGATAACCGTTGGAGCAGTCGGTGACATGGGTGCGAGTGATGAATGAGACGAGGCGATTGAAGAAGACGATCCCGAGCTCGCGGGAGAACTGGTTGCGGTCGGCCTCGCCGAGGATCCGCGAGCCGTGGGCGACATCGACCTCGCCGTCGAGCACGGGCTTGACCAGGCGGATCATCTCCGACGGAAGATGCTGTCCGTCCGCGTCGAGGGTGACGACGATCTCCGCGCCCGATTCGGCCATCAGCCTGTAGCCGGTGCGCAGGGCAGCGCCACCGCCCCGGTTGATCACGTGTCGGGCGACCATCGCGCCGTGCTCGGCGGCAACGTCGGCTGTTCCATCCCGAGAGCCGTCATCGACAACCAGCACCGCGGTCCCGACCCCGCAGACCTCGGTCGGCATCAGGTTCAGCACGTGGCCGATGCTCTCCGCCTCGTTGTAGGCGGGGACGAGGATCGCAATCTTTCCCTTGAAGCGCTCCGGTAGGCCCGTCTGCCTGAACTCCTCCCAGGCGAGCCCCTCCAATGCCGCGGACAGCTGACGCGCATTCCGCCCCGCCTGGGACAGCGCTCGCAGGGTGAGCAGGAAGAGGACGAAGATCGAGAAGACGGCGAGGCCGAGGATGCGGCCGCCGTTACCTTGCTCGAACGAAAAGGCCGAGAGGATGGCGTCGGTGATTTCGGTTCCGGAGACGATCGCCAGCCCGAGGCCGGCGAACAGCAGGATCAGCACGTCGACGTTTCGCAGCGTGCGGCGCCGCAGGATCGCGAAAGCGATCACCGCGACGGCGAAGATAAGCCCCGCCGCGCGGAGCGCGGTCAGTTCTGAGGGGAGGATGTTGGCTAGAGGGACCATGAAGAATCAAGGCTCCGCTTCGCTCGCGGCGCGAAGAACCAGGCAGTCACGCTTGCTCGCTCCGCGATCGCAGGGAGGATAGGGCTGCCGCAGCCCAGGCCAGGGCTGTACCCGCCAGGGGAAAGATGAGTGTCATCAGGGCCTCGTTGCGGCGAGGGGCCGCCAGCGAGAGCGCGCCGATCGCGGTGACGAGCACGATTGGCGTCGCCATCGCGATCAGCTCCCACCAGCGCCGGCGCCCAAAGAGCACTCCCAGTCCGACGATTCCCAACAGCACGATCAGGACCTGAATGACCCGCCCTGGAGAGCCGCTCATCGCTTCCCCAACCCCGGCGCTCCACATTCGCCATACCTTGCGGACGGTCATCGCGCTGTAGCCGATCGGGTCCTCGCCGAAGTGCTCGGAGAGGTTCTGCTTACCAATCTTCCCGAGCGCCGAGTCCCGTGGCAGATCGGGATAACGCGCAGCCACGCGGTCGAACAGCGGCGTCGGATCGACGCGATCGAGCGCCGCAGAGCCCGGCTCGAGGCTGCGGCCCTGGTAGCGCTCCACCAGCCGCGCCTTGACGCGCTGATACTCGCCGTCGGCGGGGAGGAAGGTGCCGACGTAGAGCGCCTTGCCGCCGCCTGTGGAGATCGGCACCGTGCGGTCGAGAACGACCTGATTGTGGATCGTCCAGGGAGCAATGGTCAGCAGGAGAGCGCCGAGCAGGGCAGCGGCGGCTGCGAGCCCCCGCTGCCAGCCGCTCTCGCGCAGCAGCTTGATCGCGGCGAGGACGGCAAACGCCACTCCGACGAACAGGTACTCCGGCCTGATCAGCGCCGTCAGGCCAAACAGAAACCCAGGCAAGAGCAACCGCCAAGGCACCCCCGGACGCGGAAGCGAATGCCTGTCCGTATCCGATTCTTCAGGCATTCGCGAGAGCGGAGGAGGTGCCGCTTGATTTATTGCCCACAAGAAGGCCAGGACTGCCGCCGGCAGCATGAAGATTGCGGGGGGCTCGCTGAACAGGGCGCCGGTGGAATGGATGAAGGGCGGGTAGACGGCGACGCCGAAGGCGGCGATCAGGCCGGCGGGCCGGCAGTTGATTCGCCTCCCGAGCAGATAGACGACGAGGATTGCCCCCAGTCCGGCCAGGAGCTCGACGATTCGCGCCGTCCCTTCCCGGGCGCCGCCCGTCGCATAGAAGGCGGTGGCATAGATGAGTGGAGCGCCCGGAGACCAGTCGCTCGCATCCCGAAAGTCTTCCCCTCCGTAGCTGCCTTCGTCGTAAAGCGCCTTGGACAGTGCGAAGTAGGCCCGAGCGTCGTCCCCGGGGGTTGCCAGCGGCTCCACCACGCGGTAGGCCCTCAGGCCAAAGCCGAGAGCGAGGATCGCCACTAAGAGGATCAGGGTCGTGCGGCCGTGTCGTTCGGGGAGGGCGCGGGCCCAGGTGGAGATCGCGTTCACGGCGGCAGGCTACCCCTGCGTGCCCGGGCGATGGCCCACGTCAGTCCGAGGCCGGCCAGCGCTGAGATCTCAGGCAAGAGCATCAGGGTGCGGCGGGGGGAGGCGATGAAGGTCGCCTGGACCAACGTCACCGCAAGGAACAGCGCGCCGAGCACGATGGCCTCGAAGCTGCGGCGCAGGAGGCCGACGACGAGGCCGACGGCCGCTGCGAGCAGGAGCGCCAGCTGCAGGGCGCGCCAGAGGGGCGCCCGCATCACGCCGCGGGCCGGGCTGGTCCAGGCCAGCCAGACCTTGCCGGCGAGGAACCCCGTCAGCCTCAGCGGCTCCTCTGTCGCGGTGTCCGCGTAAGCGTCCAGCGCCATCCCTCTCAGCGCGGTGTCGGTGTCCTCGCCGGGATGGAGGCGTTCGGCGAGCAGAGCGACTGCCTGGCCGCGGTAGATCGGTCCCGGCTGGGGGGCGAGCTCGCGGCGAATCCAGGGATGCCGGTCCAAGAACACCGGGCCCATCCGTTCGGGGTCGGGCCCCGCCGGCACGTAGCTGCCCTGGTAGAGGACCTGCCCTCCTCCGGTCGAGAGCGGCACGAAGCGATCGAAGACAACGAAGTTGCGAATCGTCCAGGGCAGGATGACGAGGCAGGCGCAGGCCGCCATCAGCGCCGCCGGGGCAAGCCTCCTCCACTGCGTGCCCTCCCCGTGGCGCAACCGCAGCAGGGCAATCCCCGGCAGCACCACGATCAGGATCGCGTACTCCGGCCGCAGCATCGCCATCGCCCCCAGTAGCAGGCCGGCCAAGCACCAAGCCGCCCCCGGACGTTGGGAATCAGGTCGCCACCTCCTCCGCTTCGCGTCCGGGGGTGGCTGAGGAGGCGGCGCTTTGTCAGTGGCCCAGAGGAAGGCGAGGATCGTCGCCGCGAGCAGTGCTGTGCCCACCGGCTCGGTCATCAGCATGCCGCTGTACTCGAGCAGCACCGGATAGATCGCGGTCGGCACTGCCGCGAGCAGGCCGGCGCTCGGCCCACCGAGGCGCTTGCCGAGGAAGAATGCAAGGGGAATGGCGAGCGAGCTGAGCAGCGCCAGGACGATTCGGGCCGTCTCTTCGTCGGGCGCGCGCCGCAGCTCGTAGATGCCGGCAGTCAGCAGGGGCAGGCCCGGGGTGTAATTCGACGCCGACTGCAGATGCCGCGTGTCCGGTCCCGTGCCCTGCGTGAAACCTTCGCCCTCGTATAGCGAGTGGGCGATACGCGAGTAAGCGCGGGCATCGTCTACCGGCTCTTGGGGGGCCCGGATGGCGCAGTCGAGGCGCAGCCCCAGCCCGAGGGCGAAGACCACAGCCAGCAGGAGCGCTGGCCCGCGCCCACCACAGGCACTCTGGAAGCGCTCCCTCACGGCGGGAGTGTATGTCCGTGGCGAGGGCCGTCAGGAGGCCGGTCTCCGCTACCCTGCCGCGACCTATGCGCGTTCTCATCCTTGGGGGCGACGGTTACCTGGGCTGGCCGACTGCTCTGAGGTTCTCGGCTCGCGGACACGAGGTTGCGGTCGTCGACAACTTCTCTCGCCGCCGCTGGCATCGTGAACAGGGCACCGACTCGCTGACCCCGATCCGCGATCTGGACGAACGGATCGCGGCTTGGCATGAGGTCTCAGGCAAGGAGATCCAAAGCTATCTCGGGGCCATCGAGGATGGGGACTTCCTCGAAGAGGTGGTCGCCGAGACACGCCCGGAAGCCGTTGTGCACTACGGCCAGCAGGCCTCGGCGCCCTACTCGATGGCCTCTCGCGAGAAGGCGGTCGAGACCCAGCACGCAAACGTGATCGGCAACCTCAACCTGCTCTTCGCGATCCGCGATCACGTCCCCGACTGTCACCTGGTCAAGCTCGGCACGATGGGGGAGTACGGCCAGCCCGAGATCGACATCGAGGAGGGCTACATCGAGATCGAGCACAAGGGGCGAAAGGACACCCTGCCCTTCCCAAAGCTCCCCGCCTCGCTTTACCACTGCTCCAAGGTCCACGACTCGACCAACATCCATTTCGCCTGCCGTACCTGGGGCCTGCGCGCGACCGACCTGAACCAGGGGGTCGTCTATGGGATCGAGACCGATGAGACGGCGCAGGACGAGCGACTGATCAATCGCTTCGACTACGACGAGATCTTTGGCACAGTCCTCAACCGCTTCTGCCTACAGGCGGTGATCGGCCACCCGCTGACCGTCTACGGCGCCGGCAAGCAGATTCGCGGCTTCCTCAACATCCGCGACACGCTCGCCTGTGTGGAACTGGCGATGATCAACCCGGCCGAGCGCGGCGAGTTCCGGGTCTTCAACCAGTTCACCGAGCAGTTCTCGGTGCTCGAGCTGGCGCAACTGGTCAAGCATGCCGGCGAGCACCTCGGCTTCTCGGTCGAGGTCCAGCACGTCGAGAACCCGCGGGTGGAGAAGGAAGAGCACTACTACAACGCCATCCACACCAAGCTGCTTGACCTTGGGTTGGAGCCGACTCTGCTCGGCGAGGAGCTGGTCGAGTCGATGATCCATCTGATCGAGCGCCACAAGAAGCGGGTGATCGAGAGCTCGATCGATCCGCACACCCGTTGGAATCCCGTCAAATCCCCTGCTGGCCAGGCATAGGCCCGCTGGTAGCATCGCTGGTCCTATGAGTGCGGAGCGAGCCCCCATACGTTTTCTGGTCCAGTTTGCGCAGCGAGCGAAACGCGAGGCCGTGCGATGAGAGCCGCGGACGCATTGATGGAAAGCCTCAAGGCCGAGGGGGTCGAACATATCTTCGGCATCCCCGGGGGAGCCAACCTCCCCACCTACGACGCGCTCGTCGACGCCGATTTCCGCCACATCCAGGTGCGGCATGAGCAGGGTGGCGGTCATGCAGCCGAGGGATACGCCAAGGCCTCCGGCCGGGTCGGCGTTGCCTTCGCGACGTCTGGGCCTGGCGCGACCAACCTGGTGACGGCGATCGCCGACGCGATGATGGATTCGGTCCCGACCGTGTTCGTGACCGGTCAGGTGAGGACCGAGCTGATCGGCACCGACGGCTTCCAGGAGGCCGACATCCTCGGCGCCACCCTTCCCTTCGTCAAGCACTCCTTCCAGGTCACCGACCCGCGCCAGATCCCCGAGTACGTCCATGAGGCATTCCACGTCGCCTCGACCGGAAGGCCGGGGCCGGTCCTGCTCGACGTGCCGCAGGACCTCTCCAGAGCAGATATCGACTACGCGCCGCGCACCGAGCCGGTTGAGCTGGCCGGCTACAAACCCGCTTCGGGAGGGAACCTGAAGCAGGTCAGGATCGCCGCCAAGGCGCTTGCCAACGCGCGCCGGCCGATCCTCTACACCGGTGGCGGGGTGGTCAACGCCAACGCCTCTGAGGAGCTGCGCGAGTTTGCCACCTCGGACCGCTTCCCCGTCACGTCGACACTGATGGGCTTGGGCTCCTTCCCGGCTTCGCACGAGCAATGGCTCGGCATGTTGGGGATGCACGGCACGGTCACCGCTAACTGGGCAATGGACAACGCCGACCTGATCGTCGCGATCGGCGCCCGCTTCGACGACAGGATCACGGGCAAGCTCGCCGAGTTCGCCCCTCACGCGAAGATCATCCATCTCGATATCGATCCGGCCGAGATCTCCAAGAACGTTGGCGCACACATCCCGATCGTCGGCGACGCAAAGCTGGTCCTGCCCGAGTTGACCCGGGAGTACCGGGCGTTGCAGACCGATCCTTCCCGCCTCGATGCCTGGTGGAAGCAGCTCACCGGGTGGCAGGACGAGCACCCTCTGCACTACGAGCCCGCCAAGGACAGTGAGATCAAGCCGCAGTTCATGATCGAGGCGATGCACCGAGCCACGAAGGGCGATGCGATCGTCACCTCCGATGTCGGCCAGCATCAGATGTGGGCAGCGCAGTACTACGGCTTCGAGAAGCCGCGCCGCTGGATCAACTCCGGCGGCCTGGGCACCATGGGCTTCGGCTTGCCTGCCGCTGTTGGCGCCAAGGTCGCCTGCCCTGACGACGACGTCGTCTGCCTTGCCGGCGATGGCAGCCTGATCATGAACTGCCAGGAGCTGGCCACCTGCGTCTCCGAAGAGATCCCCGTCAAGGTCTTCCTGATGAACAACGGCTACATGGGCATGGTTCGCCAGTGGCAGGAGCTCTTCTGGGACCGTCGCTACAGCGCTGTGGCGATGGGCCCGAGCCCCGACTGGGTGAAGCTCGCCGAGGCCTTCGGCGCGACCGGCATCCGCTGTGAGGACTCCGCCGACCTCGAGGAAACGATGGCCACAGCGCTGGAGACCGACGGGCCGGTGCTGCTCGACGTGCGAGTCACCCAGGAGGAGAACTGCTACCCGATGATCCCGCCGGGCCAAGCGGCCCGTGACATGGTCGAGGACCCGAAGATGGTGAGCTGATGGAGGCCGGAACTCCACAACTGGTGAAACTCGAAGACCTGCACGTGCCGGGGCAGTTGAGCGGGCGCAAACACATCCTCTCGATCCTGGTTGAGAACAAGCCGGGCGTCCTCGCCCGCATCGCGGGCCTCTTCTCGCGACGCGGCTTCAACATCGACACGCTCGCGGTGGGCCCCACCGACGATCCGAGCATCTCGCGGATCACGCTGACGCTCGATGGCGCGGTTCACCCGATCGACCAGGTGACTAAGCAGCTTCACAAGCTGGTCAACGTCCTGAAGATCCGCGACATGGAGCCTGAGGAAACGGTCGCTCGGGAGATGGCGATGTTCAAGGTCTCCTCGTCTGTCGAGAGCCGCGCCGAGATCATTCAGTTCGCCGAGATCTTTCGCGCGAAGGTCATCGACGTCTCGCGACGCACGATGACGATCGAGGTCACCGGCTCCGCCGACAAGATCGAGGCATTCGAGCGGATGCTCCGGCCCCACGGGCTGATCGAGATGGTTCGCACCGGCGAGATAGCGATTGCTCGGGGCGGCGACTGAAAGCCTCCTCACCGACCTGCGCGACAACGTCGAGCGGGCGGTAGAGCGAGGCCGGAGGACCCTTGTCAGCGTCACGGCGCGAGTTGAGGAGATCGACCCCTGCGCTGTCGTCTTCGCTTCGCGCCTTGCATCGGATCATTGGTTCTGCTGGGAGCAGCCCGATCGCGGCTTTGCCCTTGCGACCCTTGGTGTTTCCCACGAGGCCGCCGCCCGCGGCGATGCTCGCTTCGCCGATGTTGCCCGCGAGTGCCACCGACTTGGCTCGGAAGTCCTAAGCAGCGAGCCGCCCGGCCTGCCGGCCGGTGCGGGCGTGGTCTGGGCGGGTGGCTTTGCCTTCGACCCCGAGGGAGCCGGTTCATCCACCTGGTCCTCCTTCGCGCCAGCCTCGATGGTCCTGCCCGAGATCTCGATCTGCCGGGCGGAGGGAGAAACGTTCCTCACCGCCAATGCGGTCGTCAGGCCGGGGGAAGATGCCGCCGGGTGCGTCGATGTAGTCGCAGCCAGGCTCGCCGGTCTGCGCCCCGAGTCGCTGCCGATGCTCGACCCCCATCTCACCGCTCGCTCGGAGATACGCAGCGTCCATCCGCCCGGCGACTTCGAACTGACGGTCGCCGGGGCGACCGAGCGAATCGGCGGCGGCGAGCTGAGCAAGGTCGTACTCGCCCGCGAGGTTCTCGTCACCGCGGGCTCGGCGCACGAGCCGGCGCCCGTCTTCGGCGCCCTGCGCGAGCAGTTTCCATCCTGCTTTTGTTTCTGCTGCGGCACCACGGAGGGGGCATTCCTCGGGGCCAGCCCGGAGCTGCTCCTCCGGCGCTCCGGCGCCAGCGTCTCGACCGTCGCGCTCGCCGGCTCGACCCGGCGCAGCTCCGACCCGGCGGTGGATGACCACCTCGGCGAGCAGCTGCTGCACAGCGACAAGAACCGCCGCGAGCAGCACATCGTCACCGAGCGCATCGTTCGTGCCCTGCGCCCGCACGCGGTCTGGGTCGAGGCGGCCGCCGAGCCCGAGGTGATCAAGGTGGCAAACATCCAGCACCTGGCGACGCCGGTGATCGCCCAACTGGCGGAACCGCGCTCTGCGGTCGAGTTGGCCGGCCTGATGCATCCCACGCCGGCGGTCGGGGGTGAGCCCTGGCCGGTCGCGAGGGAGGCGATCCTCGAGCTGGAGAAGATGGACCGAGGCTGGTACGCCGCCCCGGTCGGCTGGATGGACGCCACCGAAGACGGTGAGTTCTGCGTCGCGTTGCGGAGCGCTCTATTGCGCGACCGGGAGGCGCATCTCTACGCCGGGGTCGGCGTCGTCGCCGGCTCCGATCCGGCCGTCGAGCTCGAGGAGACCGAGATCAAGCTCGGCGCGCTGCTTCCACTGCTGAGCTAGCGAGGCGGCGGTGCAGGTCGACGTTGGCCTGGCGGTCGACCGTGACCTCGATCAGCCCGGTGCCGGCGGCCAGGGCATCTGGCAGCTCGTCGAGCCCGGCGAGACGGCGGTGGGGAAGGTCGAAGAGGGCGGCCGCCCGCTCGGCGTTGACGCTACGCGGAGTGCCGAGCAAGGCCTCGAACTCAGCCTCTGCCAGAGCTCCGGCCTGGGGGAGGAAGTGGAAGATGCCGCCACCGTCGTTGTCGATGACCACGATACGGACCGGGGTCGATACGTCGCGCAGGGCGGCGAGCCCGCCGATGTCGTGCAGGAGGCCGAGGTCGCCGGTGAGGATCGTCGCCGGCCTGCCCGTAGCGCGCGCGGCGCCGATGCCGGAGGAGATCAGCCCGTCGATCCCGTTGGCGCCGCGATTGCAGAGGAAGAGCGCGTCGGTTTGCGCAGCCGGCAGGAACGCCTCCTGGTCGCGGATCGGCATGCTCGAGGCGGTGTAGACGAGGTCGCCGTCGCGATGGGCCTCGCCGAGGGCGAAGTGCAGGGCCGGCTCGGTGATCGGGCTCGCACCACCCAGCTCTGCCGCGATTGCCTCGCGCGCGGCGCTCTCGGCCTCGATCCAGGTGACGGCGGTCTCGCGATCGCCCCGCCCGACCCGTGCCGCCCAGCCGGCGGCCAGCTCGGTTGGATCGGCGCGGAGCAGTGCCGCCGCCCTGCGGGTTGGCTCGTTCCAGCCACCGAAGGGATCGATGACGATCTGGTCGGCACCGGAGGAGGCGAGCCAGGATCGCAGCGGCTTGCTCGTGGGCATGTCGCCAAAGCGCAGCACCAGGTCGGGACGCAGGCGGTCGGCAAATTGCTCGTCCCTCAACAACAGGTCGTAGGCGGAGATCACGTGTGAGCGATCGTGAGGGCCACAGCGGATCTGCGATGTCGGCTCGGCGAGGATCGGGAATCCGGCTGCCTCGGCGAGGTGGGCGAGCGGCCCTCGCAGCTCGAGGTCGAGCTGGCGCCCGGCGACGATCACTCCCGCGCGCGCCTCGTCGATGTGTTTCGCGACCTCGTCGAGCAGGAACTGCGAGGGCTCGGAGTCATAGGGCGTGATTGCCGTGAGAGGCCGGCCGTCTCGCCCGTTCAGGGCGAGTGCGTCCGTTGCGCTGACGGCGTTCGCGATTGGCACGGGCGCCAGCGGCTCGCGCCATGCCAAGTTCAAGTGCACCGGTCCCGGGCGGGGCTCGCCGCGAGCGGCGGCGAATGCCCGGCACGCGGTCGAGCGGTAGTGGAGGAGGCCGTCGTCGTCGGCCTCATGGGTTCCCACCTCGCAGAACCAGCGCACCGAAGAGCCGTACATCTTCAGCTGGTCGATCGCCTGGCCCGCACCAATCCCCCGCAGCTCGGGCGGGCGGTCGGCCGTCAGCGCGATCAGGGGGATCGCGGACTCATCGGCCTCGACGATGGCCGGGAAATAGTTGGCCGCTGCGGTGCCAGACGTGCAAAGGATCGCGACCGGTGTGCCGCTTGCCTGGGCGGCGCCGAGCGCGAAGAAGGCGGCGGAGCGCTCGTCGACGATCACCGTGACGTCGATCTCAGGCTGGCGCCAAAGCGCTAAGGCCAGCGGCGTCGAGCGCGACCCCGGAGAGATCACGGCATGGCCTAGGCCACAACGGGCCAGCTCCTCGACGAAGGCGGAGGCAAGCGCTGTGTTGGAATTGGTGGGGTCCACGCGGTCGATGGGCGCTTTGGTCGCCTATAGCGCAACCAAACTCGACTCGCAGGCTAGAGCCGGTGCGCCTGAAGCGCATCCTCGTCGATCTCAACCCCGAGCCCCGGTCCCTCGGGTGGGTAGAGCATGCCGCCCTTCAGCTCGCACTCGACGGTGGCGATGGTGGATGCGAAAAGGCGGTCGGTGGCGAGGCCGTGGGCCAGTCCAGGGCCTCCGCTCGACGCCTCGCTCAGTGTCTGTGCGACCTGTGCTGCCGCGGCGATGCCGACTGGACCGTCGAGGGCGCTGGAGAGATAGGAGGGGATGACCTCGGCGATCTCGATCGCCTCCTCGGGCCCTCCGACCTTCGACAGCTTCAGGCCCGCCAATTCGCAGGCGTTGATCGCGACCGCACGTTCTGCGTCGGCTCGGCTCTCGACGCTCTCGTCGGCGGCGATCGAGATCGACGTCGACTCCGCCAGCACCGCCGCTTCTTCGAGGGTCGTCACGGGCTGCTCAGCCAGCTCGATGTCGAAGGGCTCCAGTGCCGCAAGCCTCTCCTTCGCGGTCTCCAGATCCCAAACGCCATTTACGTCGACGCGGATTCGCGGCTCGGCGCCGACCGCGTCGCGAACCGCGCGGACCTGGCCGACGTCGTCGCCGACCCCGAGCTTCAGCTTGAAGGTGGAGAACCCATCCTCGGCCCAGCGCAGAGCATCGGCCGCTACCGCGCTCGGCTCATCCGCGACGAGGGTGGCATTGCACCGAACCGGCTGGGGCGGGCCGGGGGGAGTATTGCCATGCTCGGCGCTTGCCCTTCTGCCTCGCAGGTCGAGCAGTGCGGTCAGCGCCGCGCAGCGGGCCGGGGGAGAGAGGGTGACGGCGGTGCTGCGCAGCGTCGCCTCCTCAAGCGAGTCTCGAGCCTCCAGGGCTTTCAGCTCTTCGACCACTCCCACCAGTGCCGTCCCACCGCGGAGAGAGAGCGGCACGGCTTCGCCGATGCCCATCAGGCCCTCATCGTCTCGCAGCCGCAGCAGCACCATCTCGCGCTGCTCCAGCCGGCCACGTGCGGTCACGTACGGCTCGCGAAAGGGAAGCGCGTAGGGGACGACCTCGACCGAGGCGATACGCATACGGGAAGCATCGCAGCCTTCTCCCAAACGAATCTGCTTTAAGCGTCGCTATTCGACGCTAAAAGCAGATTCGTCCGTGAAAGCGCACCGGCGGCGTTAGCTGGCGAGCAGCAGGCCGAGCGAGACAAGCAGGCTGAATGCGCCCAGCAGAGCGCCGGTTGCGGCCAGAGCCGTGTTCAGCGCCGGCCCGTCGGTGCGGTTCGACATCGTGCGCAGCGGACCGATCGCCATCGGCAGGGAGAGGAGGCCAATCAGCGGCAGCAGGCTTCCGTCTCCGGCCACCAATGCGATCGGCAGCACGAGGTAGGCGCCGAGCACGAGGATGCGGTAGAGCGAAACCGCGTTGCGCCGGCCCATCCGCACCGCCAGGGTCATCTTGCCCGCTCGCCGATCGGTCTCGAGGTCGCGGACGTTGTTGACGACCAGGATCGCCGTCGCCAGGAAGCCGATCGAGATCGAAAGCCCAAGCGGCAGGGCATCGACCTGCTCGACCTGCACGTAGTAGGAGCCGTTGACGGCAACCAGCCCGAAGAAGAGGAAGACGAAGACCTCTCCCAAGCCCGCGTAGCCGTAGGGGCGTGGGCCGCCCGTGTAGAGGACTCCCGCCGCGATCGAGACGGCGCCGATCAGGAGGATGACGATGCCGGCGACCGCGGCGAGATAGAGGCCGCAGGCGACGGCGATCCCAAAAGCGATCCAGGTCGCGACGAGGACCCGCTGGGGCGTCACGAGGCCTGCCGATGTCACCCGCACCGGGCCAAGCCGGTCGGCGGTGTCTGCCCCTCGCTTCGCATCCGAGTAGTCGTTTGCCAGATTCGTCCCGATCTGGATGAAGATCGAGCCGGCGAGTGCGGCAAGGAAGGCGCCGACCCGCGGCAGCTCGCCTACCCATTCCACGGCCGCGGCGGTGCCCACGAGCACAGGAGCGATGGCCGCAGGCAGCGTTCGCACCCGCGCCGCCATCAGCCAGATCCTCATGGTCGTTTCGGGTACTTGGAGAAGTCCGGCTTGCGACCTTCCTGATAGGCGTTTCGGCCCTCCTGTCCCTCCTCGGACATGTAGAAAAGCAGCGTCGCGTCGTGGGAGAGCTGCTGAAGCCCGGTGAGGCCGTCCTCTTCGGCGTTGAAGCTCGACTTCAACAACCTCAGTGCCAGCGGTGAGAGATGGAGCATCTCGCGGCACCAAGCAACCGTCTCCCGCTCCAGCTCCTCCAGTGGCACGACCGTGTTGACGAGGCCCATCCGAAGCGCCTCCTCGGCGTCGTAGAGCCTGCAGAGGAACCAGACCTCCTTCGCTCGCTTGACCCCAATGTTGCGGGCGAGCAGGCTCGCCCCAAAGCCTCCGTCAAAGCTCCCCACCCGGGGGCCCGTCTGGCCGAAGCGGGCGTTGTCGGCGGCGATCGTCATGTCGCAGACCAGGTGCAGGATGTGGCCTCCGCCGACGGCATAGCCGGCGACCATCGCCACCACCGGCTTCGGCAGCCGCCGGATCTGGACATGGAGGTCGCCGACATCGAGGCGCCCGACTCCCTGCTGGGCAACGTCGTCATCGCCGATGTAGCCGTCGTCGCCGCGGATGCGTTGGTCGCCGCCCGAGCAGAACGCCTCGCCACCCGCCCCGGTGAAGATGATCGCGCCGACCTCCAGATCGTCCCGGGCCCGGCCGAAGGCCTCGCGGAGCTCGGCCAGCGTTTGAGGCCGGAAGGCATTTCGCACCTCTGGGCGGTCGATCGTGATCTTGGCGATCCCGCCTGCCTTCTCGTAGCGGATATCACCGTACTCGGCGGCTGCGTGCCACTCGATCGGCGCGTAGAGATCGTCTTCGGGCGGAGCTTCCTTGTGGCGTTGGGGCATGATGGGCACGATATCTCTCCGATGAAGCTCGACGACTGGCTTGCCCAGAGATCTCAAAGCTGCCCTGACCGCACCGCGCTGATCGCGGACGGCACCGAGGTCAGCTACGCCGAGCTCGAGGCGGAGGCAACCTGGGTGGCGCGCCGACTCGCGGCCCACGGTGTGCGGCGTGGCTCGACGGCGGCGCTGACGATGCAGCCTCGCCGGGAGCAGGTCGTACTGGTGCATGCGCTGATGAAGGTTGGGGCGGCATTGCTGCCCCTGGGCCCACACCTGACCGCCGAGGAGCGGGCGGTGGTGCTGGCCGCCGAGGAGCCGTCTATCGAGCTCGAGGACCCGGGGCAGCTGACTCAAACCGAGGCCGACCTGCCGCTGCTGGGCGAGCACGACATGGATGCCATCTGCTGCCGAGTGCTGACCAGCGGCAGCAGCGGTGCGCCCGAGCCGATCGGCCTGAGCTACGGCAACTTCCTCTGGAGCGCGGTCGGGTCCGCGTTCAACATCGGGGTGGAGCCGGAGGACCGCTGGCTTTGTTGTTTGCCCCTGAGCCATATCTCGGGGCTTGGGATCGTGATGCGCTCTGTCGTATATGGCACCACAGCGGTGCTCCACGACGGCTTTGACGTCGATCGTGTGGCGAGCTCGCTGGAGGGCGAGGGGATCACGATCGTCTCTTTGGTGACGACGATGCTGACGCGCCTGCTTGAGGCCGACGCAGACCTCTCGGGCCCCCGCGCCATCCTGGTCGGGGGAGGGCCGGTCCCCAAGGAGCCGCTCGAAGAGGCGATCGGCCGAGGTGCCACCGTCGTTCAAACCTATGGCCTCACCGAGGCCTGCTCGCAGGTGACGACCCTGGCGCCCGCCGACGCACGACGGAAGCTTGGCTCGGCCGGCCGACCGTTGCTGACGACCCACCTGCGAATTCAGGACGGCGAGATCCTCGTCCAGGGTCCCACCGTTGCGCCTGGCCGGGTCGACGCCGACGGCTGGCTGCACACGGGAGATCTTGGCCGGATCGATGACGAAGGCTTCCTCTACGTGGAAGACCGCATCGACGACATGATCGTCAGCGGGGGAGAGAACGTGATTCCGGCCGAAGTCGAGCAGGTGCTCATGCGGCATCCAGCCGTAGCCGACGCCGCGGTGGTCGGCCGCGAGGACCCCGAGTGGCAGCAGGCAGTCACGGCGGTGGTCGTCCTGGAGGACGATTCGGAGGCCACTCCGGACGAGTTGCGCCGCCATTGCTCCGAGGCCCTGGCCGGCTTCAAGGTGCCCAAGCGCGTCGAGCTGGCTGCGGCGTTGCCGCGTACCCCGTCGGGCAAGCTCCTCAGGCGGGCCCTGCGTTAGAGTCGCGGCGGAGCGCGGAGCGAGCGAAGCGTGCATACCTGATTCTTCGCGAGCGAGCGACGCGCGACCGCTATGAAAACCGACGACATCTTCTACGACAAGGACGCCGACCTTTCGAAGCTCGAGGGCAAGACCGTCGCGATCCTTGGATACGGCTCTCAGGGACACGCCCACGCACTCAATCTGAAGGACTCCGGTGTCGAGGTGGTAGTCGGCCTGCGCCCCGATTCCTCCAGTCGCCCCAAGGCCGAAGAGGCCGGGCTCGAGGTACTCGACATCGCCGAAGCGGCCAGCCGCGGCGACATCGTGATGGTGTTGCTCCCTGACGAGAAACAGGCTGAGGTGTGGGACACCGAGATCTCCGATGGGATCGCCGAGGGCAACCTGCTCCTCTTCGCGCACGGGTTCTCGATCCACTTCGAGCAGATCCTGCCTCCGCCCGGGGTCGACGTCGGCATGGTCGCGCCCAAGGGCCCAGGCCACCTGGTTCGCCGCCAGTACGAGGAAGGTCATGGGGTGCCCTGTCTAATGGCCGTCCACCAGGACGCCGGCGGCGAGGCCCCCGCCCTCGTCCTCGCCTACGCCGCCGGGATCGGTGGCGGCCGCGCGGCGATCATCGAGACCACCTTCAAGGACGAGTGCGAGACCGACCTCTTCGGCGAGCAGGCTGTCCTCTGCGGCGGCGCCAGCGAGCTGGTGCGAGCGGGCTTCGAGACACTGGTCGAGGCCGGCTATGACCCTCGCCTCGCTTACTTCGAGTGCCTGCACGAGCTGAAGCTGATCGCCGACCTCATGTATGAGAAGGGCATCCAGGGGATGCGCTACTCGATCTCGAACACCGCCGAGTACGGCGACATGACGCGCGGCAAGCGCGTGATCGGCGAGGAGTCCCGTGCGGCGATGAAAGAGATTCTCAGCGAGATCCAGTCGGGCGAGTTTGCCAAGGAGTGGATCGCCGAGAACCGGGCGGGCGGAGAGAACCTGGCTCGCATGCGCGAGGAGGGCGTCGGGCATCCGACCGAGGAGGTCGGCAAAGACCTCCGCGACATGATGCCCTGGATCGACCAGAAGTTCTGAGCACGGCGCATATCGAAGTCCTCGGTCCGGGCGCCTCACTCACGCACGGCTAGTGCGCTCATTCGGCGTCCTCCCTGCGTCCGCCGATCTGCTTGTCCTCAGAACTTCTGGCGCAGATCAGGCGCCGGGAGGGGCGTTGTCGCCGAAGCGACTCTCCTCGCCCGGTGGCAGTTTGCCGTCGCGTCCTACGTAGCCGTCCTTGCCGCCGACCACCACGTAGACGGCGTCCTCGGAGTCGCTGAGGTTGCGGATCTTGCGCACCGTTGGGGCGTCGACCCAAGCCAGGCCGCCCGGCTCGAGCTCATGGGTTGAGCCATCGCCGAACTCGATCGCGATCCTGCCGCTGTGCAGGAAGTACAGCTCCTCCTGCTCCTCGTGGAGATGGCGGCCGGTCTCATAGGAGGGGGGAATGACGATCGCGTTGGCGCCGAAGGCCGTCACGCCAAGGTCCTTGCGGATCTTGCGAAAGCCGTAGCCCTCACCGAGGTCGGAGAGGTTGGCCACCGCGTAGCCGTCACCCTTGGTCACTGATTTCTCTGTGGTCTCGCTCATGCCGGGCAGCCTAATAACCTGTCGCGTCCCGTGCCTCCCTCGACCGCCATCCAGATTCCCACCGAGCTGAAGCCCGCCGACGGGCGGTTTGGCTGCGGGCCCTCGAAGGTCCGCCCCGAGGCCCTGGCCGCGCTCGCCGACGCGGCGAAGGTGATGGGCACCTCGCACCGCCAAGCGCCGGTGAAGGACTTGGTCGGGCGCATCCGCGCCGGCCTCGATGAGATCTTCCAGCTTCCGGAGGGGTATGAGGTGGCGCTGGGCAACGGCGGGACGACGGCGTTCTGGGAGTCCGCGGCGGCCTGGCTCGTGCGGGACCGGGCACTGCACCTCACCTATGGCGAGTTCTCCCAGAAGTTCGCGAAGGCGACTGCGGCGGCGCCCTTCCTCGCCGACCCGATCGTCCTCGAGGCCCCGCCGGGCGATGCCCCGGAGCCGGTGGCCGACCCGGATGCCGACGCGATTGCCTGGGCGCACAACGAGACCTCGACCGGGGTGATGGTTGACGTAAGGCGCCCAGATGGCGCCGGTGAGGCACTCGTCCTGATCGACGCCACCTCGGGCGCCGGAGGGCTGCCGGTGGACGTCAGCCAGGCCGATGCCTATTACTTCGCTCCTCAGAAGACGTTCGGCGCCGACGGCGGCCTTTGGCTGGCGCTGCTCAGCCCGGCCGCGATCCAGCGCATCGAGGAGCTAGACGAGGCCGGCGGACGCTGGCAGCCGGCCTTCCTCTCGCTGCGGGTCGCCCTGGAGAACTCCCTCAAGGACCAGACCTACAACACGCCGGCTGTGGCGACCCTGCTGCTTCTCGCCGACCAGATCGAGTGGATGCTGGCCGGCGGCGGCCTTGCCTGGTGCGTGGGGCGCACGACCGAATCGTCTGGGCATCTCTATGGCTGGGCGGAGCGCAGCGATTTCGCGTCGCCGTTTGTGGCTGAGCCTGCGAAGCGCTCGCTGGTCGTCGGCACGATCGACTTCGACGACTCCGTGGACGCGGCCCAGGTGGCGGCCACCTTGCGGGCCAATGGGATCGTCGACGTTGAGCCCTACCGGAAGCTGGGCCGCAACCAACTCCGCGTCGGCATGTTCCCCGCGGTCGAGCCCGCCGACGTCGAAGCTCTCACCGCGTGCATCGACTGGATTGTCGAGAACGTCGAGGAGGCGCGCCGATGAAGGTCCTGGTAAAGGAGAAGATCGCCGACTCGGGGGTCAACTTGCTGCGCGAGAACTTCGACGTCGACCTCGGGCTCGAGATGAGCGATGAGGAGCTGGGCGATGCGATTGCCAACTACGACGCGATCCTGATCCGCTCGGCGACGAAGCTGACCGCCGAGCTGATCGAGCGGGCCGACAACCTCAAGGTGATCGGCCGCGCCGGCACCGGTGTCGACAACGTCGACATCACCGCCGCGACGCGCCGCGGCATCATTGTCGCCAACGCGCCCGAGTCGAACTCGGTTGCCGCCGCCGAGCACACGCTGGCGCTGATGCTCGCCCTTTTCCGCAACGTCCCACAGGCGCACGGCACCCTGATGGAGGGTCGCTGGGATCGTGCCAAGTTCAAGGGCGCCGAGCTGTACGGAAAGACGCTTGGGGTAGTCGGCTTCGGCCGAATCGGCCAGCTCGTCGCCAAGCGCGCCCAGAGCTTTGAGATGGACGTGGTCGCCTTCGACAAGTTCGTCTCCGCCGAGCGCTTCCGCGAGCTCGGCGTCGAGGGCGTCGGCAGCGTCGAGGAGCTGCTCTCGCAGGTCGACGTGGTCACCCTGCACGTTCCGAAGACGCCGGAGACGATCGATCTGATCGACGCGGACGCGATCGCGGCGATGAAGGACGGCGGCCGCGTCGTCAACTGCGCCCGCGGGGAGCTGGTCGATCTCGATGCCCTCCTCGCCGGGCTCGAGTCGGGCAAGATCGGGGGCGCGGCGCTCGACGTCTTCCCGTCGGAGCCCTTCACCGAGCACCCGATCTTCGCTCGCCCCGAGGTTGTCGTCACCCCTCATCTCGGCGCGTCAACCGCGGAGGCCCAGGATCGCGCTGGAGTCGTCACCGCCGAGCAGGTCACTGCCGCCCTCACCGGTGGGGTGGTAACGAATGCGGTCAACATCGCGGCGGTGAGGCCGGAGGAGATGGAGGCGCTCGCGCCCTTCGTCCCGCTGTGCGAAAAGCTCGGCCGGCTCGCGCAGGGCCTCGGCGAGGGGCCGGTGGAGAGGATCACCGCGGAGTTCCGGGGCCGCATCGCCTCGCACGACACCCGCCTGTTGGGTATCGCGGTGCTGGCTGGGGTTCTCTCCGGCCACACCGAGGAGCCGGTCAACTTGGTCAACGCGCCGCAGATGGCAGAGGAGCGGGGCATCGAGTTGACCGAGACCAAGGACACCGGCACCGGCGACTTCACCGAGCTGGTGACCGTGCGGCTTGGGTCTGGGGAGGACGCGGTCGAGGTTTCGGGTACCGGGGTGGGGCCGCGGAATGAGCCCTACCTTGTCTCGGTCTGGGGTGAGAGCTTCTACCTCCCATTTGCCGATCACCTGGCGATCTTCCGCTATGCGGACCGGCCGGGGATGATCGGCAGGGTCGGGACGATATTTGGAGAGCAGGGTGTGAACATCGTCTCCGCGGCGGTCGGCGCACAGGCCGATGGCGAGCGAGCGGTGATGGCGCTCACCACCGACGCCCCGGTCAAGGAGGAGACGATCGGGAGGATCCTCGAGCTCGACGGGTTTTCGATCGGCCGCTCGGTTGATCTCTAGCGGTTAGCGGACACGGAGGCCGTGTCATGACCGGCCCGCTTGGTCATCGACCTCTCCGAACTCGCCCTCATTCTGAAGCAGGCTCTTAGTAGATATGAATCGGAGATAGGGTTCTCCGATGCAGCTGAGGGCGCGAGCACTGCGATGAAGGCCGTCGTCCAGACTGGCACTGGTGGGCCCGATGTCCTGCAGGTTCAAGAGCGCCCCGATCCACAGGTTGGGCCCGGGGAAGTCCGGGTCGCCGTGAAGGCCGCCGGGATCAACTTCGCCGACACGATGGCGCGCGTAGGGCTGTATCCAGATGCCCCCAAGCCACCATGCGTACTTGGCTACGAGGTCGCCGGGGAGGTCGAGTCGGTTGGGGACGGGGTGACCGCCTATAAGCCCGGGGATCGCGTAACGGCCGGCACTCGCTTCGGCGGGCAGGCCGAGTTGATCTCCGTCCCAGAGGCGCAGGTGTGGCCGCTGCCGGATCGGCTCAGCTTCGAGCAGGGCGCCGCCTTTCCCGTGAACTACAGCACCGCCTATGCGGCCTTGGTCGTCATGGGAAGCCTGCGAGCGGGCGATCGCATCCTCATTCACGCGGCGGCCGGGGGCGTGGGGATTTCTGCCACCCAAATGGCGCGCAACATCGGCGCCGAGATCTTTGGCACCGCCTCGGCCTCCAAGCACGACGCGATTCGAGCCCAGGGCGTTCAGCACGCGATCGACTATCGATCTCTTGACTTCGAGCAGGAGACGATGCGCATCACGGACGGGGAGGGGGTCGACCTGGTCATCGATGCCCTCGGGCCAACCTCGTTCCGCAAGGACTACCGACTGCTTCGCCCCGGCGGTCGCTTGGTCATGTACGGCCTCTCAGAGGCCAGCAAGGAAGGAAAGCGCGATATTTCCGCGGCTTTGAAGGGGCTCGTGTCGATGCCTCTGGCAACGATTCCCTGGTGGAAGAGCTTGGCGGTCATGAACGAGAACAAGGGCATCTTTGGGCTCAACATGCTCAAGTGGTGGGATCAGGAGGGCAACCTCGATCGCCTCGCTGACCCGCTGCTGGAGGATCTCGAGAAAGGGCTTCTGGATCCGATCGTCGCCGAGACCTTTTCGTTTGAGCGCGCGGGTGAAGCCCATGAATTCATCGCACAGCGGCGCAACGTCGGCAAGGTTGTGCTGTTTCCCTCATAGACGCTCCGACCGAAGAGCGGCGGGGACGGCTAGGCGATGAAGAAGATCCTTCTTATCTCAGCTGCGATCCTGGCGCTGAACGCGCCCGGCTTCGCGCATTCCCAGACTAGGTCCTTCAACATCCTGCTGGTTGGTGGGGCTGAACCGAACATGATCAATATCTGGCTCACCCCAGATGGGCACAGCTACGTGATCGATTCGAGTGTCCCGCTGGATGTCGGCACATCGGTTTGCGTCCACCCCGCAGAGAACATGAACGAGTTGGTCTGCGAAGCACCGTTCATCAGCAGCTTTGAAGTGAACGCGGGCAGTGGCGACGACAAAGTTTGGGCTGCGGCGAACATCAGCCTCCCGGTGACGATACGGGCCGGCTCTGGGAACGACTACATGCGCGGCGGCGGCGGCCCCGACAAGCTCGCCGGTGGGCCCGGCACCGACCGGCTCATAGGTGGCAGTGGCGACGACTTCCTTAGCGGAGGGCCAGGCAACGATGTGCTGCTTGCCAACTCCGGCAACGACATCTTGGTGCGTGGCCCCGGCAACGATGTGCTTCGAACTGGGCCTGGAAACGATTCCATTCGCCAGTTCCCGAGCCAATCCAAAGGAGCCAACTCGCTGGGCGTGCGCTAAGCTGGGATGCGAATGACGCCCCGGCTCGACAGCCTCGCGCTTCTCCTTCTCCTCCCCCTTCGGGGGGAATAGCGCTGGGCGGCGCGTAGCCGCGAGAGACAAGGTCATTCAGGGCAGTTGGAGAAGGAGGTAAGTCAGATGGAGTCAGCAAAAGACGCAAACCGCGTCCACATCTTCGATACGACGCTGCGCGACGGCGAGCAGTCGCCCGGCATCTCGCTCAACACGGCCGAGAAGGTCGAGATCGCCCAGCAGCTGGCGCGGCTCGGCGTCGATGTGATCGAGGCGGGCTTCCCGATCACCTCGCCGGGCGATTTCGAGGCGGTCGAGGCGATCTCTCGTAGCGTCGAGGGGCCGGTCATCTGCGGCCTGGCCCGTACCCACAAGGCCGATATCGATGCCGCCTGGGGGGCGATCCGCGAGTCGCAGAGCCCTCGCATCCACACCTTCATCTCGACCTCCGACATCCACATCGAGCACCAGCTGCAGACCGATCGTGAGGACGTCAAGGGGCAGGCACGTGCCGCGGTGGTCCTGGCCAAGTCCTACTGCGAGGATGTCGAGTTCTCGCCGATGGACGCGACTCGGGCCGACGTCGAGTTCACAGCTGAAGTCTGCGCGATCGCGGTCGAGGAGGGCGCCACCGTCGTCAACATCCCCGACACGGTCGGCTACACGACCCCCGAGGAGTACGCCGAGTACTTCCGCCGCCTCTATGAGCTGGTCCCGGGGTTGCGAGACGTCGAGACCTCGGTGCACTGCCACGACGACCTTGGCTTGGCGGTCGCCAACTCCTATGCCGGCGTTCTGGCCGGTGCCCGGCAGGTCGAGTGTGCGGTCAACGGGATCGGCGAGCGAGCCGGCAACTGCTCACTGGAGGAGATCGTGATGCTGATCCAGACCCGCGAGGACGCCCATGGCTTGATCACAGGCGTAAATACCCGTGAGCTGGCCCGGACCAGCCGCATGGTCTCGCGCCTGACCGGCTACCCCGTGCAGCCCAACAAGGCGGTCGTCGGGCGCAACGCCTTCGCCCATGAGTCCGGCATCCATCAAGACGGCGTTCTGAAGGAGCGCACCACCTACGAGATCATGGACGCGACCGAGGTGGGCCTCGAGTCCAACTCGATCGTGCTCGGCAAGCACTCAGGCCGCCACGCGCTGCGCGACGCGTTGGAACAGCTGGGGTTCAAGGTCGAGGGCAACGCGCTCAACGCCGCCTTCAAGCGCTTCAAGGAGATCGCCGACCGCAAGAAGCAGGTGACCGCACTCGACCTGGAGGCGATCGTCTCCGACGAGATGCGCGAGCGCGAGAACGCACACGAGCTGGCCTGGTTCGAGGTCGAGGCCGGCTCCCGGCGCGAGCCGCTGGCGAGGGTTGCCGTGAAGCTTCCTTCCGGCAAGGAGTCGGTGGGCGAGTCGAGCGGAGACGGTCCGGTGGACGCGATCTTCCACGCGATCCAGAAGGCAGTCGACACCGAGTGCGAGCTGCGCCAGTACACGGTCGAGGCTGTGACCGGGGGGGAGGACGCCCTCGGCGAGGTGACCGTGATGCTGCGGGTTGCGGGCCGCCTGGCGACTGGCCAGGGAGTCGCGACGGACATCCTCGAGGCATCGGCACGCGCCTACGTGCGGGCCCTCTCCAACGCCCTCGAGGGCGCCGCGGTTCGCGAGGCTGAGGCGGCAACCGCCGAGGCCGCCATAGAACGCACCCCCGGCCCCTAAGACAGACCTCCTAACGCTTTCGAGTCCTCCAGTCCTGCGTCCCCCCGCAGCTGCACCGTTCTGTGCCCGTTGCGGCTCGGACCCGGCGCAGAGAGCGCACCACAGGTGTTCGCCGCGCCGCCAACCTCGGCGGATGCCCGACGAATCTGCATTCAACGTCGATATGCGACGCCTATTGCAGACTCGTGGGCCAGATGCCCTGATTGCCGAGCTTGCTGGCCGACAGTACGGGGTGGTCGCACGGGTCCAGCTTGTTCGCAAAATTGGGCTTGGACCGAGCGCAATAGATCGTCGGCTTCGTCTAGAGCGCCTTCATCGTTTGCACCTGGGCGTGTATGCAGTGGGGCACCGGGTGGTTTCGCGAGAGGGTCGATGGATGGCAGCCGTCTTGGCCTGTGGCGACGGCGCGGTTCTGAGCCACCGCTCCGCTGCAGCGCTTTGGGGTATTCGAAGCCGGCCGGCTCGTGGGATTGAGGTGACGACTCAAACGAAGAGTCGCTCCCCCGGCGGCATTCATCGACACTTTTCGGTGCTGCCGACCGATGAGGTGACGGCCAGGAGGGGAATCCCAGTAACCACAGTCCCGCGAATGCTCTTCGACCTCGCGGCCGTTTCGTCGCTGGATGTCGTCGAGCACTCGATGCGCGAGTCGGAACGCCTACAGCTGTCTGACGGCCTCTCGCTAGAAGACCTCCTGGCTCGCTATCCGCGCCGCCGAGGCGCCGGCACGATCCGCGAGTGTCTGCGACGACGGCGCGAGTTGCCAATCGGCGTCACCCGCGAGGAGCTGGAGGCACGTTTCTTGGCTTTCCTAAGTAGTGCCGGTTTACCGCGGCCCCGACTCAATGCCTGGCTGATGCTGGGTGCTCGGCGCTTTCAGGTCGACTGCCTCTGGGTGGATCAGCGAGTGATCGTCGAGCTGGATGGCTACGCCACCCATGGCACCCGGATGGCATTTGAGGACGACCGCGATCGAGATCGCCGCCTCGCCGCTGCTGGCTATAGGGGGACCCGAATCACATGGCGGCACCTGCATGAGATCCCGGGCGAAATTGCAGCCGATCTACGGGCGCTGCTTGCTCAATAAACGCAAACGAACGGGCTTCTTGATAATACAAACGTCTGTGATAACGTACGCGCCATGCCTATTGCCGCTGAGACGACTGCCAAAAGCACCAAGTACCTGGGTTCGTCGGCCTCGGTTGGCCCGCGCATCAAAGCGTTGCGGGACGCGATGAGCCTCTCGCTGCGGGATCTGGCTGAGCGGACAGGGGTAAGCGCGCCGATGCTCTCGCAGGTCGAGCGAGGGGAGACGAGCCCTACGCTCGCGGTTGCCACCAAGATCGCCGCCGGCCTTGACTTGACCCTGTCGCAGCTGCTGCGGCTCGATGAGGGCGAACACGTCGCGGTGAGCCGGGTGGGGGAGCGACGGCGCTACGAGCGCGGCGGCCATCGCTTCGAGGAGCTGACCCCGCCTCTGCCTGGTCAGCGCGCCGATGTCTCAGTGCACACGCTGAAGCCAGGAGCGACGACCGGTGGCCCCGCCGATCCGCCGATGCACGAGCCCGGGAGTCGTGAGACCGCGGTTGTCCTGGAGGGGAGCCTTGCCCTCTTCATCGAGGGAATGCGCTACGACCTTGCGGAGGGAGACAGCGTCACCTTCGACGCCGACCTGCCCCATCATTTCGAGAATGATGGCGACGACCCGACCCGCTTTCTAGCGGTAATTGCAGCCGGCTTGAGGAGGAGCTAGCCGCCCCTGACGCGGGAGCGAGGGAGCAGATCACCGGTGAACATGAGTGCGAGCGAGCGAGAGCAGAGGAGGCGGAGCTGATGAAGACCATGTTCGACAAGATCTGGGAGGCCCACGAGGTTGCCGATGGGCTGATCTACATCGACCTCCACCTGGTCCACGAGGTCACCTCGCCACAGGCCTTCGACGGCCTGCGCATGGCCAACCGCCCCGTGCGTCGCCCCGACAAGACGCTTGCCACGGCCGATCACAACACGCCGACCGATGGCACCATGGCAGCGCGCCTGATTGCCGATGAGCTCTCGCGAGTTCAGGTGGAAACGCTGGAGCGCAACTGCGAGGAGTTCGACATCCCGCTCTACTCGCTGGGCTCCGACCGACAGGGGATCGTGCATGTGATCGGGCCAGAGCTGGGCGCTACCCAGCCGGGGATGACGATCGTCTGCGGGGACAGCCACACCTCGACCCATGGCGCCTTCGGGGCGCTGGCCTTTGGCATCGGCACTTCCGAGGTCGAGCATGTGCTGGCGACCCAGTGCTTGGTCCAGAAGCGGCCGAAGACGATGCGGATCACCTACTCGGGCGAGCTTGGGGCGGGGGTAACCCCCAAGGACTTGATCCTGGCCACGATCGGTCGCCTCGGCACCGGTGGGATGACGGGGCACGCCGTCGAGTACGCCGGCCCCGCGATCGAGGCGCTCGAGATGCCCGGCCGGATGACGATCTGCAACATGACGATCGAGGCCGGCGGTCGCGCCGGCATGATCGCCCCCGATGAGACCACCTTCGAGTGGGTGCGAGGGCGTCCCGCCGCTCCCGCTGATTTCGATGACGCCCTGGCCCGCTGGCGCGAGCTTCCAACAGACGCTGGCGCCAGCTTCGACACCGAGGTCGATATCGACGCCTCTGCCATCTCGCCGATGGTCACCTGGGGCACGACCCCGGGGATGGTGATCGAGGTCACCGACCGCGTCCCCGATCCAGCGGCCATGGAGTCGCCCGCCGACCGCGAGTCGGCCGAGCGCGCTCTGACCTATATGGGCCTAAAGCCGGGTACGCCGATGACCGAGGTTGCCCCCGAACGTGTTTTCATTGGCTCCTGCACCAACTCGAGGATCGAGGACCTGCGCGAGGCCGCGGATATCGTCGACGGGCGCAAGGTCGCGAGCTCGGTGCGAGCCATGGTCGTCCCCGGCTCCCAGCAGGTGAAGGCGGCCGCTGAGGCCGAGGGCCTGCATGAGGTCTTCCGCGCCGCCGGCTTCGAATGGCGTGAGGCCGGCTGTTCGATGTGCCTGGGGATGAACCCCGACACGTTGATGGAGGGCGAGCGCTGCGCGTCCACCTCGAATCGAAATTTCGAGGGCCGTCAGGGCAAGGGTGGGCGCACGCATTTGGTCAGCCCGAGGATGGCCGCGGCAGCGGCGATCGAGGGGCACTTCGTCGACATCAGGGATTGGAGCTGAGATGAGGCCGATTGACGTAATCGAAGGCAAGGTGTCGGTGCTCGACCGCGCCGATGTGGATACCGACCAGATCATCCCCAAGCAATTCCTGAAGCGGGTCGAGCGCACCGGCTTCGGCGAGTTCCTCTTCTACGACTGGATCCGCGACGGGGAGATCGAGCTGGAGCCGAACCCGATCCTGGTCACCGGCGCGAACTTCGGCTGCGGGTCTTCTCGCGAGCACGCTCCCTGGGCGCTTGAGGACTTTGGTTTCCAGGCGATCGTCGCCCCGTCCTTCGCCGACATCTTCTACTCCAACTGCACGAAGATCGGCTTGCTGCCCGTGATCCTCGACGAGGAGCACTGCCGCGCTGTCGCCGAGGCGGGCGAGGCGCGAATCGACGTCGACGACGAGACCGTGAACTGCGCGGCGGGTGTCTTCGAGTTCACGATTGAGCACGACATCAAGCATCGGCTGCGCAATGGGCTCGACGACATCGGCCTCACGCTCGAGAACGGCGGGGCGATCGACGCTTTTGAGCAATCCGGCGCTGGCGCACTCGGCCCCGTCACGACGGCGCTCTGAGCGACGCTCATGTCCGAGGCGATCAACACCGGCCCCCGCGAGTGGGATGCCGATACCTACGACGCGATCTCCGACCCTCAATTCGAGTGGGGGATGGGGGTGCTCGAGCGGCTTGAGCTGCGGGATGGAGAAACGGTGCTCGATGCCGGGTGCGGCTCGGGCCGGGTGACCGCTGAGTTGATGAAGCGCATTCCGGGCGGGCGCCTGGTGGCCGTCGACGGCTCCGAGGCGATGATCGCCAAGGCGCGTGAGCGGCTAGGGGAGGAGCCCACCTATGTGGTCGCGGACCTCTCCGCCCTTGAGCTCGACGAGCGGGTCGATCTTGTCTTCTCGACCGCGACCTTCCATTGGATCCAGGACCACGACCTGCTCTTCCGGCGGTTGCGCGCCGTGTTGCGGCCCGGGGGCCGGCTGGTCGCGCAATGCGGCGGTCGTGGCAACGTCGCCAAGCATGCCGAGGCGATTGTGGCGGTGGTAACGCGGCCGGAGTTCATTTCCTACTTCGAGGGTATGGAGGTGATGTGGAACTTTGCTGGGCCGGAGGAGACCGAGCAGAGGCTGCGCGACGCCGGCTTCGAGGAGGCCCGCTGCTGGCTCGAGCCGAAGCCCGTGACGCCGCCCGACCCGTTGCGGTTCACGATGACGGTCACCCTCGGCCCACACCTGAGCAGATTGCCGGAGGAGCTGCGGCGACCGTTCGCCGAAGCAGTGCTGGCGCTTTCCCCCGAGCCGTTGACCCTCGACTACGTCCGCCTCAACATCGAGGCCCTGAGCGCGGAGTGAGCAAGCGTCGAAATATGGTGATGCGCGCAGCGAACGAAGCGCGAAATTTATCCCTGAGCGCGGAGCGAACAAGCATCGAAATCTGATTCTCTGCGCCGTGAGCAAAGCGCGGAATTGATTCATGAGCCCTACTCCTCACATAGTCGTGCTGCCCGGCGACGGAATCGGCCCAGAGATAGTTGGGGCCGCGCAGCGCCTGCTGGAATCCCTAGGCGAGTTCGAGTTCGAGGAGCACCTGCTCGGCGGCTGCTCGATTGACGCCCACGGCGTCGCCCTCACCGATGAGGTGCTCGCCGCCTGTCGCGCCTCGGATGCGGTCCTGCTTGGCGCGGTCGGTGGCCCCAAATGGGACACGACAGACCCTGACGCGCCACGCCCCGAGCAGGGCCTGCTCGGCCTGCGCAAGGGCATGGGCCTCTACGCCAACCTGCGTCCGGTGCGGCCGAGCCCGGCGCTTGTGGGCTCGAGCCCTCTGCGCGAGGAGCGGATCGCCGGCACCGACCTGCTCGTCGTGCGTGAGTTGACCGGCGGCATCTACTTCGGCGACTCCGGCCGCGACGGCGATCGTGCTCACGACAACTGCGAGTACTCGGTTGGGGAGATCGAGCGGATCGCCCGCACCGCATTCGAGGCCTCTCAGCGACGCGCTGAGGGCTCTGGGCGGAAGCCCCGCGTCACCTCGGTCGACAAGGCCAACGTGCTTGAGACGTCGCGTCTCTGGCGGGAGGTCGTGGGCCGGATCGCCCCCGACTACCCCGATGTCGCGCTGGATCACCTGTTGGTCGACAACGCCGCAATGCAGCTGGTCTCAAGGCCGGCCGACTTCGACGTAATCGTCACCGAGAACCTCTTTGGGGACATCCTCAGCGACGAGTCGGCAATGCTGACGGGGTCATTGGGGATGCTGCCTTCGGCGAGCCTCGGCGTCGAGGGTGCGCCGGGCCTCTTCGAGCCGGTCCACGGCTCGGCTCCCGACATCGCCGGCCAGGGGATCGCAAACCCTCTTGCCACATTTCTCTCAGTGGCGATGATGCTTCGTCACGGCCTAGACCGCCCGGAGGACGCTGCTCGCATCGAGGCCGCGGTTGATGCGGTCCTCGACCGCGGCCTCCGCACCCTGGACCTGGCGGTCGGGGGAGAGGCCACGGTCGGAACCGAAGAGATGACCGAAGTAGTGCTCAAAGAGCTTGCTGCTTAGGCCCTAGGGCGCGGTCACCGCCCACTGGCCAAAGGCGAAGTAGTCGCCTTCTTCGTCCGCTTTTGCTACAAGCCCAACGCCAAGGCGAGTGTTGTTCTCGACGGCGAGCGGCGTCGTCGCGTCCAGGTTGCCTTCTTCAGTGATGTAGACACAGAGATTACCCGCGGTCGCCTGCGGGGTTTGCCCGTTGCCACCGCTCAATCCCGAGCAGTTGGCGCTGGTTTCGCCTTTCTTAAGAACTGTTGCGGTTGCCGCATTCAGCAGCGGAAACGGGAAGCTGATGCTGCCGCGAGCGAGGTTGCCAGGGTCTTTCGCCGACGCACCGACATCGAAGACGCCGCGCAGGGTTTGGCCGCTTTTCAGCGTTCCCAGCATCGGGCCGACTTCGTCACTCAGCTTCGCTGCCGTCACGGAGCCTTTGCCGAGCTTCGCGGTGGTCACGGCTTCGTTGTCGAGCTTGTTGGTGGTGATCACGCCATTTTTGATCGTCGAGGCGATCACCGAGCTTGTTGCCAGCTTGGCCGAAGTCACGACGCCATTGCCCAGGTTGCCCGAGCTAACAGCGTTTGCTCCGAGCTTGCCGGAGATCACCGCGCCATGAGCGATCTTCGGGCTGGTCACGGCGCCTTTCTTCA
Source organism: Solirubrobacterales bacterium (assembly GCA_025450195.1). GTDB lineage: Bacteria > Actinomycetota > Thermoleophilia > Solirubrobacterales > 70-9 > VRUE01. Next base: position 101,760 of record JANWHW010000010.1, read on the forward strand.
GCTTGATCGCTGTCACCGCGTTCGTCTTCAGCTGCTTGGGGCCAACGCTGTTCTTTGGCAGGCCGGCAGCGACGGCAACGCCGCCGAGCGCGGCGAACAGCGCCAGGCTGGAGATTACGTTCGAATAGGTGAGCTTGTTGCGAAGTCGGGTGGTCATCTTTCTCCTCTCGGGTGTCGCTTCCCATTTCGGGCGGAGGGCTCGAAGCCCTTGTCCCCATCGGGCATACTTCCCCAACATGGAGCAGGCTGAACTAATTTGGCATAACGGGAGTTTCGTCCCCTGGGACGAGGCGAAGGTCCATGTGCTCAGCCACGGGCTGCACTACGGGACCGGCGTCTTCGAGGGAATCCGCTGCTATGAGACGGAGCGGGGCCCCGCGGTCTTCCGTCATAAGGACCATCTCAACCGGCTGGAGAAGTCAGCCGAGCTCTATTACCTGGAGCTTCCGTATTCGGTCGAGGAGATCGCCGAGGCGACCCGCGAGCTGATCCGTCGCAATGGGTTGCACGCCTGCTACATCCGCCCGCTTGCCTTCCGCGGCTACGGCGAGATGGGCCTCTACGCGAAGAGCGCCCCGATCGAGGTGATCGTCGCGGTTTGGCCCTGGGGCTCCTACCTGGGGGATGAGGGCAAGCAGAAGGGCATCAGGGCCAAGGTGTCGAGCTGGAGACGGATAGGGCCGGGTGGGCTGATCCCGCACGCCAAGGCCTCCGGGCAGTACTTGAACTCGATCCTCGCCAAGACCGAGTCGGCAAACGCTGGCTACGAAGAGGCGATCCTGCTCGACGAGCGCGGCTTCGTCTGCGAGGGATCGGGCGAGAACATCTTCCTGGTGCGCGACGGCGAGATTGTCACCCCACCGCATGTCGCCTCGATCCTCGACGGCATCAGCCGCAAGTCGGTGATCCAGATTGCCCGCGACCTCGGCTACACCGTGGTCGAGAGGGACGTCGCCCGTTCGGAGCTGTACATGGCAGAGGAGATCTTCCTGACCGGCACCGCTGCCGAGCTGGTGCCGGTGCGCGAGGTGGATGACCACCCGGTTGGAGAGCCCGGAGAGATAACTCGCGTGATCCAGGCGAAGTTCGAGGACGCCCTACACGGTCGAGCCGAGGAGTACCTGGAGTGGCTCGATCCGGTTGAGGTTCCTGCCGAGGCGGACCAACCGAGTAAGGTGAGCTCCTGATGCACGTTTCTTTCGAGGCAATCGGGCGAATTACCACAGCCGCCTAGCGGCTGGCACGGCGATGCCGTGCAAAAGGGCTTGATTTGCAGGCCCAACCCCCGATCCCCCGAATCGAAAGGCATCAAATGGAACAGGTGAAGCTTTACGACACCACCTTGCGCGACGGCATGGGCGGCCACGGCATGTCGCTCTCGGTCGGCGAGAAGCTGAAGGTCGTTCTCGCCCTGGATGCGCTCGGCGTCCAGTTCATCGAGGCCGGCTTCCCAAGCTCTAACCCAAAGGAAGCAGAGCTCTTCGAGCGCCTCGCCGAGCTGGAGCTGGAGAACGCGACGATCGCTGCCTTCGGGATGACGAGGCGCAGCGGGGTCGCGGCGGCCGAAGACCCGGCCCTTGAGACGCTGGTTGGCTCTTTCGCTCCCGTGGTTTGCTTGGTTGGAAAGAGCTGGAGGCTGCACCTCGAGAAGGTGATACGCGTCCCCGAGGAGGAGAACCTGGCGATGATTCGCGACTCGATCGCTTTCTGCCGTGGGGAGGGCAAGCGGACGATCTTCGATGCCGAGCACTTCTTCGACGGCTACCGCGACGACTCCAACTTTGCGCTGGAGTGTGTGCGCACCGCCGCCGAGGCGGGCGCTGAGAACGTCACCCTCTGCGACACCAACGGAGGCAGCCTGCCGAGCTTCGTCGGCGAGGCGACCGCCGCCGCCGTCGCCGCGGTTGGCGATGGGGTCGAGATAGGCATTCACACCCACAACGACGCCGAGTGCGCGGTTGCCAACTCTCTTGCGGCGGTGGAAGCCGGAGCGCGTCTTGTGCAGGGCACGGTTAACGGCTACGGCGAGCGTTGCGGCAACGCCAACCTCGCCTCGATCCTGCCGGCGCTGCAGCTGAAGATGGGCTTCGGGGTCGTCTCCCAGGAGCAGCTCGCGAACCTCGCTCCGACTGCCCATTACCTCGACGAGCTCTGCAACATGACGCCGGATCCCGACCAGGCATACGTCGGCCGCAATGCCTTCGCCCACAAGGCCGGAATGCACGCGGCCGGAGTGGCGGCGGACGCCAGCACGTTTGAGCACCTCGATCCGGCGCAGGTCGGCAACGACCGGGAGATCCTCGCCTCGGAGCTGTCAGGCAAGGCAACGATTCGCGCGCAGGCACAGCAGGCGGGCTTGGAGCTGGACGATGAGGCCGCCGTGCGGGCGGTCGAGCGGCTGAAGGAGCGGGAGCACCGCGGCTATCACTACGAGGCCGCGCAGGCATCGTTTGAGTTGCTTCTGAGGCAGGAGGCAGGCAGCTACGCCCCGCTGTTCAAGCTGGAGAGCTTCCGCGTGACCACGGAGAAGAGGGCTGACGGCGAGGTGGAAACCGAGGCGACTATCAAGGTCGAGGTGGATGGCGAGCGATACGTGCGGGTCGCCGAGGGCAACGGCCCCGTCAACGCACTGGATCGGGCGCTGCGGGCCGCAATCGCCGACCGCTACCCACACCTCGGCGATATCGAGCTGACCAACTACAAGGTGCGCATTCTCGACGAGAGCCACGGCACCGGCGCGATCACGCGCGTTCTGCTCGACTCCTCCAATCGGGATCGGGAGTGGGGGACCATAGGGGTCTCGGAGAACATCATCGAGGCCTCATGGGAGGCCCTGGTGGACTCGCTGGAGTACGCGTTTCAGCCCCGATGAGCGGAGCGAGCAAGCGTCTATATCTGATTCTCCGTGCTGCAAGCGAAGCGAAATCATTTATGCCTGAGCGCGGAGCGAGCAAGCGTCGAAATATGGTGATGCACGCAGCGAGCGAAGCGCGAAATTTGTGATGACCGAAGAATCAATACCGCTTGCGAAACCGGAGCTTGGGCGCCGCGAGGAGGATCTGGTGCTCGAGGTGCTGCGTTCGGGCCGGCTCTCACTGGGGCCGATGGGCGAGCGCTTCGAGCGCGAGTTCGCCGCCTGGCTGGGAGTGGAGGACGCAGTCGCGGTCTCCAGCGGCACCGCTGCTTTGCACCTCGGGGTGCGAGCCCTCGGCTGGGGCAGCGGCGACGAGGTCCTGACCAGCCCCTTCAGCTTCGTCGCCTCAGCCAATTGCCTCCTCTACGAGGGCGTTCGTCCGATCTTTTGCGATATCGACCCCGACACCCTCAACCTGGATCCCTCCACCGCGGCGGAGGCGGTGGGCGAGCGAACCGTCGGCATGCTGCCGGTCCACATCTTTGGTTACCCGGCCGCAATGCCCGAGCTCGAGGCGCTGGCGAAGGCCCATGGCCTCGGCGTGCTCGAGGACGCCTGCGAGGCTGTCGGAGCGGTCGACGCCGATGCCCGAAAGGTGGGTTCTCGCGGCAACCTCGCCACCTTCGCCTTCTATGCGAACAAGCAGATGACGACGGGGGAGGGGGGAATGATCATCCCGTCCGACGGTGAGGCCGCCGAGCGACTGCGCTCAGAGCGCAACCAGGGCCGCGCGGCCGATATGGGCTGGCTCGACCACGGTCGACTGGGCTTTAACTACAGGCTCTCTGACGTGGCTGCCGCGATTGGTGTCGCCCAAACCGAAAAGCTCGATGCGATGCTGACGCAGCGCTCGCGCGTGGCGGCGCTCTACGAGGAAGGCCTGGACGCCGTCGAGGGCCTGGAGGCGCCGGTCGCCGGGCGTGGCGAGGAGTTGCGCAGCTGGTTCGTTTACATCGTTCGCCTACCGCGCGAGGTCGACCGCGACGCGACGATTGCGCGCCTCGGCGAACGCGGCATCGCCAGCAAGGCTTACCTGCCCTGTATCCACCTTTTCCCGCACCTGCGCGAGCTTGGCTACCGAGAGGGCCAGTTCCCGGTGGCCGAAGAGGCCTCGGCTCGCTCCCTCGCGCTGCCTTTCTTCACCTCGATGACCGAGTCCCAGGTTGCTCGTGTCTGCAAAGAGTTGGCAACGGCGCTCGACCAGGGATAATCGCCAGCTTCCATGTCTCGTTTCCGCAAAGACCCGGACCCGCGCTTCTGGCGGCTCAATCGCTCGATCGAGTTCGATTGGCGCCTGGCGCCGTACGACATCGACCAGTCCCAGGCCCACGCCCGCGGTCTTTGTGCGATCGGGGTGCTCGACGACGATGAGCTGGCGAAGATCGATACAGGCCTCGAGCAGGTTCGCGCCCGGATGGGAGCGCACGGCTTCCAATTCGACGACTCCGACGAGGACATTCACATGGCGATCGAGCGGCTGCTCGGCGAGGAGATCGGGCCGCTGGCTGGCAAGCTGCACACCGGTCGCTCCCGCAACGACCAGGTCGCCACCGATGTAGCGATGGTCGTGCAGGTGCACTCCCTGCAGGCGATCGAGCTCGCCGGCGCGACTATGGAACGGCTGCTGGAGCTGGCTGAGCGCCATCGCGATTGGCCGATGCCCGGCTACACCCATCTACAGCGCGCCCAGCCCGTCTACCTCGGCCACCATCTGCTGGCCTACTTCTGGATGCTGGCGCGGGACGTTCTGCGCTTCCAGTTCGCGCTCGACAGCGCCTCGGTGATGCCGCTCGGCTCGGGTGCTCTGGCGGGCGTCAACTGGGAGATCGACAGGCGCGCCGTCGCCGACGATCTCGGCTTCGAACACGTCAGCCCCAACTCGATCGACGGGGCCTCCAACCGGGACTTCGTCCTCGACTACCTTGCGGCGGCTTCGACCTGCGCGATGCACCTCTCCCGGTTTGGCTCCGAGATCGTTATTTGGTCGAGCAGCGAGTTTGGTTTCTGCGAGCTCGACGAGTCGTTCTCCTCGGGGTCGAGCATCATGCCCCAGAAGAAGAATCCCGACTCGGCCGAGCTGCTGCGGGCGAAGAGCCCACGGGTCGGTGCCTCCTATGCGGCGCTGCTGGGGACGATGCATGCGCTGCCGCTCACCTACGGCAAGGACATGCAGGAGGACAAGGAGCCGCTCTTCGACGCGATCGACACGGTGGAGCTTTGCCTCGAAGCGACAGAGGGGATGCTGGAGGGGATCGAGTTCGACCGCGAGCGGCTCGAGGAGGCCTCCGGCGACGAGGTGCTGGCGGCGACCGAGGTGGCCGACCTGCTGGTTCGCAAGGGCGTTCCCTTCAGGGAGGCGCACGGAATTGTCGGTGGGCTGGTTCGCGACGCCCTCGCGCAGGGCAAGGCCCTGTCCGAGTTGACGCCCGAGGAGCTGCAGAAGAGCTCGGAGCATCTCGACGACTCCTTCTACGACCTCCTGAAGAGGGACAGCTGGCTCGAGTCGAAGCGGATAGAGGGCGGCACGGGCTCTGAGGCCCTGGCCAACCAGATCGCGTTTGCCCACGAGACGCTCGGCGCCGTTAAGGAGCGAGTGCGGGACGAGCGCGACTCGTGAGCCCCGGCGCGGCGCCGGCGGCCTCCGAGCAGAGGCTGGACGCCGGTTTCTTCGCGCGCTCTGTCCATGTCGTGGCCCAGGACCTGATCGGGTGTCGCCTCTTTCACGATGGCTGCGGCGGGACGATCGTCGAGACGGAGAGCTACGAGCGCGACGACCCCGCCTGTCACGCCTACGTTGGGCTCACGGACCGCACCGAGGTCCTCTTCGGCCCTCCAGGCCGGGCCTACGTCTATCTCTCTTACGGCATTCATAGCCTGCTGAATGCCGTCTCCGAGCCCGATGGTCAGGCGGCGGCGGTGTTGATCAGGGCAATGGAGCCGACGGCAGGGCTGGAGGAGATGCGGGCTAGACGAGGCAGGCAGGCCGATGTTGAGCTCTGCTCGGGCCCCGGGAAGCTGACCGAGGCGCTGGGCGTAGGCCTCGACGCCAACGGTGCCGATTTGGCGGAGGAGCCATTCCTGATGCTGCCTCGCGAGCAGGGCTGGAGCGGGAAGATCGTCACCGGGCCCCGTGTCGGGATCACCAAGGCGGTGGAGAATCCGTGGCGCTTCTGCCTCGCCGGCAGCCGCTTCGTCTCCCGACCGCGGCCCAAATCAAAATCAGCGTCAGGCGGCGTTTGATTTCGGGGGCGGCTAACCGGGGGCGGCGGCACCGCCGGTGCCGCCGCTGACACCACCGGATTCCGGTGCCGTCGCTTCTTCCGGCGCCGGTGCGCTGGATTCGGGTTCGGTTGGGGCAGCCGATTCGGTTTCAGGCGCTGAGGATTCCGTGCTCGGTTCCGAATAGGACGGAGTGGAGGGGGCGTAGGTGGAATCGGAGGAATCGCCCTCTTCCTCACTCTCCTTTTCCAGCGCTCGTTCGCTCTGAATGTCCTCCCAAGCCGAGATCACCCCAGCCCAGATCAGCGCTGGGAAGGTGCCGCCGTCCACTGGCCCGCCTTCGAACTCTGTCGTCATCGGAGTCGTCGTATCGGCGTAACCGACCCATACACAGGCGGTGACCTCTTCTGTCGCTCCACAAAACCAAGCATCCCCGTTGTTCTCGGTCGTCCCCGTCTTGCCCCATTGCGAAGAATCTCCGATGTTTGCCTTGGTCCCGGTGCCGCTGGTGACTACCGAGCTGAGAATCGACTTCGCTTCTTCGGCAACACCGGCTGGGATCACTTGGGTGTGGATCGAGTCGTTGTCGCCGTCCTTGATCAGCTCGTTGTCCTTGTCGGTGACTTCGGTATAGGCGACGGGGCTATCGCCGGGAATCGGGGCCAGTGTGCCGCTGACTCGATCGCCGTCGTTGGCGAGGGTCGAGAAGGCGTAGGTCCACTCCAAGGGGGTCACGCCTTCCTTGAGGCCGCCGAGCACCATCGCCGGGTTGGTCGAGAGATGGGTCTGGACACCCAGTTTGTGCGCCGTGCGGGCGATCGCGCGAGTGCCGCCTTTGATGCTTTCCAGCCCAACCTGCGCGTAGACGGAGTTGTCGGAGTAGGTGGTGGCCGTGGCCAGCGAAGCCGAGCCGAGGTAGCTGTCCTCGTAGTTGTTGACCTCAAACACTTCCTGGCCTTTCTTGCCGAAGTAAAAGACCTGTGGCCCAGATTCGTAGACCGTTTCCGGCGAGATCCCTTGCTCTAGCGCCGTCGTCAGGATGATCGGCTTGATCGAGGAGCCGGGTTGACGGTGACCAAGGGTCGCCAAGTTGAAGGGCTTTTCTTCGAAATCAGGTCCCGCGACCATTGCCTTGATTGCGGCATTGCGATTGTCAATGACGACCAAGGCCGAGGTGGGGCCGAGGCTGCCGAGATAGGAGTTGACCACTTCCTCGGCTGCCCCCTGCAGCCGCAGGTCGAGGGTCGACTTGACTTTCAGCCCGCCGAAGAAGGTCTTGGCCGCGCCGTAGCGGTCAACCAGCTGCTGGCGCAGCCAGGAGGTGAAATAGGGAGCTTCCGATTCCAGTCGAGGCGGCTCGATGTCATCGGGGGCCGGCAGGGCCTGGGTGGTCCCTTCTTCGAACTGGGTCTGAGTGATGTAGCCCTGTTCGTACATCTTTTCCAGCACCAGATTGCGGCGGGCGAGGGAGTTTTCGGGATAGAACTTCGGGTCATAGGCGGATGGAGAGGCGATGACCCCGGCCAGGGTCGCGGCCTCCCAGGGCTCCAGCACCGCGGCACAGGGGTCCGTTGGAGTACCGCACCCAGGATGGGCCTCGCCGAAGAAGGTGCGGGCCGCGGCCTCGATTCCGTAGGCGCCCTCGCCGAAATAGATCGTGTTGAGGTACTGGGTGAGGATCTTGTCCTTGCTCCAGTGACGCTCCAGCCGGTAGGCGAGCGCGGCCTCCCGGAACTTCTGGAAGAGGGTGCGGCTCTCTTGTGCGGCGAGCGCGTTCTTGACGAACTGCTCGGTGATGGTCGAGCCACCCTGCGCAGCACTCTGGCTCATGATGTCCTTGACCAGAGCGCGGCCGATGCCCTGGAAGTCGACGCCCTCGTGCTCGTAGAAGCGAGCGTCCTCGATTGAGACCACCGCGTTCTTGATGTTCGGTGAGATCTGGCCCGAGTTGAGCAGGATCTTGTTTTGGTTGCTCGTCAGTGTGCCGATCGGCTCGCCGTTGGCGTCGAATACCTCGCTGTTCTTCGACGCCTTGTACTGGGCGAAGTTGTAGATGGCCGGTAGGTCCTGGGAGACCGCCATCATCATTCCGAAGACCGTCGAGACCATGGCCAAGACGCTCAAGCCCAGCAGCACGAACAGAATCCGAAGCTTCTTCAGGCGTGGCTTGGAACCCCGGTCTGGCGGGGGGGGTGGGCCAGGGGGCGGAACCGCGCCGCCCGGCCGGCGGGGCTTTGTTCCAACGGCCGCCATCGAGACTCGCATAGGCGCAGATAGATCCGCCGAGCGAAGGCGGCAGTCTAGCATTGCGCCATGAGCAGTCGAGCGGGCAAGCCATGCTGGATCTGACGCGTAACGCGGTAGAGGTGTTGCCGGAGGGCCTGCTCGACCAGCAGCTGAAAGGCGACCGACTGCTGCGCGTCAAGCTGGGGATCGATCCGACCACCTCCGATATCCACCTCGGCCACACGGTCGTGCTGGAGAAGCTGCGCGAATTTCAAGAGGCCGGCCACACGGTTGTGCTGATCGTCGGCGACTTCACCGCTCAGGTTGGCGATCCCAGCGGTCGTTCGACCCAGCGGCCGCTTCCCTCTGCCGAGGAGATTGCCGCCAATGCCTCGACCTACCAAGAGCAGGCTTTCAAGGTTCTCGACCGAGAGCGCACCGAGGTTCGCTTCAACAGCGAGTGGCTGCGGATGGAGCCCGAGGTTTTACTGGGGCTGCTTGCCCAGACCACAGTGGCTCGGTTGCTCGAGCGCGACGACTTCCAGAAGCGACTTTCAGCCAATGCGCCGATCGCGGCTTTGGAGCTGCTCTATCCCCTGCTGCAGGGGTATGACTCGGTGGCGGTGAAAGCCGACGTCGAGATCGGGGGGACCGATCAGAAGTTCAACCTGCTCTTCGGCCGTGACATCCAATCCGCCTATGGCCAGAAGCCTCAGTCGATCTTGACGATGCCGATCCTGGTTGGAATCGATGGCACTCAGAAGATGAGTAAGTCGTTGGACAACTACGTCGGCGTCACAGACCCCGCGGAGGAGATGTTCGGCCGCTTGATGAGCATTCCCGATGAGGCAATGCCCGAGTACTACCGGCTGCTGCTCGGCGCTGAGTTGCCGTCTGGAGCGCCCAACGAGGCAAAGCGGGAGCTGGGGCGGAGGATCGCCGATCGCTACCACGGGGCGGGGGCTGGGGAGGACGCGGAGCATCGCTTCAACCAGATCCACGTGTTCAAGGGCGTCCCTGACGACGTAGAGGAGATCGATCTACATCCCTACAGCGCCAACGGCAAACAGGTCCACATGCCGCTGCTGATCGCCAGGGTTTTCGGTGAGAGCTCCAGTGAGGCCCGTCGCCTGATCGAGCAGGGCGCGGTAAAGATCGACGGCGAGGCCCTGCCTGCCGACGCCTGGGATCTGGAGCCGGAGGCGCTCTTCGGCAAGGTGGTCCAGGTGGGCAAGCGCCGCTTTAAGCGGATCAAGCCTGACGGCTAGGCAAACCGCTGCCGCAGCGCTATACTCCCCGGTCCCTCTGGGCGAGGCCCGGTGCCTAGCCCATGCGTGAAGAGTGGCGAGTCCCGCCACGGACGGCGCAGCGGTCTTTGAAAACTGAGCAGCGTGCACCCCGCGGACATTCGTGTTCGTGGGTTGTTTGAGCCCGATCCACTCGGTCACGTCAGCGTGCCGAGTGGTCTGATTTACCCGTCATGCCGGTCGCCGAGTATGTGTACCCGGCGATTTGCAATTTTGCCAGGCATGACACTCTCTGTAGAGAAGTATCTTCACGGAGAGTTTGATCCTGGCTCAGGACGAACGCTGGCGGCGTGCTTAACACATGCAAGTGGCGCGACGAACCAGAGCTTGCTCTGGGGCAGAGCCGCGAACGGGTGAGTAACACGTGAGTAACCTACCCCGATGATTGGGACAACCCGAGGAAACTCGGGCTAATACCGAATGTGGCGCACAGGTTTAAGCCTGTTCGCTAAAGGAAGCTTCGGCCTCCGCATTGGGAGGGGCTCGCGGCCCATTAGCTTGTTGGTGGGGTAACGGCCTACCAAGGCAACGATGGGTAGCTGGTCTGAGAGGACGATCAGCCACACTGGGACTGA